>JAZDIQ010000018.1:0-64507 GCA_043804825.1 Pseudomonadota bacterium | reverse complement strand
AATCCCGCCGGGGAGGTGGTATTCCACCTGGGCTTCCAGTCCCGGAGCTGACGGCGCCGGCCCGACACAGCCTTGCAATCCCCCTGCCCCTCCGCTATATTTCCCCCCGGTCGGCAGTTCACCCAGGCGTCGCCGCCCCTTCGGGGGAGCTAAACCTGCCAGATGCTTTATCAGCTCGACACCTTATCCCGTGCCGAGCCGGAAGTCGGCGACCACCGGTAATCCCCCCGGGGATTGGCACGTCAGGGGATAAGTCATGCCTAGAGACGTCTTGCCTTTGCACGCGGAGGATATCTCCGCGCTGGCCCGCTCCCTGCGCGGCCAGCTCGCCACCTGCCAAGAACCGCCCAGCCACCTGGAAATGCTCAACATGCTGGCGCGGGCCAACGGATTCCGCAACTTCCAGCACTTGCGCGCCCAGACCTGTGCACGTGAACAGTTGCAGAGCCCTCCGCCGGTCGCCGAGCCCGCGCCCGTGGATTACGTCAAGCTCAAGCGCCTGGCGCGCTTCTTCGACGCCCAGGGGCGCCTGCTGCGCTGGCCGGGCAAGCTGAGCCAGCGCGTGGCCTGCCTGTGGGTCATCTGGTCCAAGCTGCCGCCCCGGCAACGCTTCAGCGAAAAAGAGATCAAGCAGATGCTGGAGGGCTGGCACATCTTCGGCGACAACGCCCTGCTGCGCCGCTTCATGTGCGACCTGGGCCTGCTTGGGCGTACGGTTGATTGCCGCCAATACTGGCGGGTGGAGCGCCAGCCCCCCCCCGAGGCCCTGGCCCTGATCCGCCACCTGGGGTCCACCCTGGCTTGATGACCCCTGGCGGCTAGAAAAACCCCGGCCTGGCCCGACGCCCCAAGGGCCGGGCCAGGCCGACTTGCTCTCAGGCCTCTGTCCGCCTGGGCAATTGCCATGCCGCCCCCCATGCGTCTATGATGAAGTCCAGACCCTCAACCGGAGACCAGCCATGAGCGACACTCCCACCCCGGCCAAGCTCAACCCCGCCTTCATGGCCCGCCAGCAGGTGGAGCTGGCCGCGAGGCAACTGGACATCGACCCGGGCGTGCTGCAAAAGATCACCGCCACCAAGCGCGAACTGACCGTGCACTTCCCGGTGCACATGGACGACGGTAGCTTGCGCATGTACACCGGTTACCGCGTGCAGCACAACGACACCCGGGGCCCCTTCAAGGGCGGCATCCGCTACCACCCCGACACCGACCTGGACGAGGTGCGCGCCCTGGCCATGTGGATGACCTGGAAGGCCGCCGTGGTGCACATCCCCTTTGGCGGGGCCAAGGGCGGCGTGCAGTGCAACCCCAAGGAGATGAGCAGCCAAGAGCTGGAGCGCCTGACCCGGCGCTTCACCTGGGAGCTGATCCCGCTCCTGGGGCCGGACAAGGACATCCCCGCTCCCGACGTCTACACCAACCCCCAGGTCATGGCCTGGATCATGGACACCTACAGCATCATGCACGGCCACACCGTGCCCGGCGTGGTCACGGGCAAGCCCCTGGAACTGGGGGGCTCCCTAGGGCGCTTCGAGGCCACCGGCCGGGGGGTGTTCATCACCGCCTCCGAAGCGGCCGGCCATCTGGGTCTGAACATGGAAGGCGCTCGGGTGGTCATCCAGGGCGCGGGCAATGTGGGTGGCGTGGCGGCGCGCATGTTCACCCGCGCCGGCGCCAAGGTGATCGCGCTCTCCGACTCCCACGGCGGGGTGTACAACCCGGGGGGCCTGGACGTGGAGCGGGTGCTGTCCTGCAAGAACCAGTACCAGTGCTTCATCAGCGACCGCGTGGAAGCTTCGGATATCAGCAACGCCGAGTTGCTGGAGCTGGACTGCGACATCCTCATCCCGGCGGCCCTGGAGTGCGTCATCACCCGGGACAACGCCCCCAAGGTGCGGGCGCGCATCATCGTGGAGGGCGCCAACGGCCCCACCACCCCCGAGGCCGACGAGGTGCTTTTCGACGCCGGGGTCTTCATGGTGCCCGACATCCTGGCCAACGCCGGCGGCGTGACCGTCAGCTACTTCGAGTGGGTGCAGAACCTGCAAAACCTGTTGTGGGACGAGGACGAAATCGACAACCGCCTGGGGGCCATCATGCGCCAGGCCTTTGCCGAGGTGCTGGCCATCAGCCAGCAAAAAAAGCTGCCCATGCGCACCGCCGCCCTGATGCTGGGCATCGAACGCGTGGCCAAGGCCCAGGTGCTGCGTGGGGTGTATCCCTAGCGCCCGGGCCTCGCCCCTGACCACCGCCCGGCCCCGCCGGCCCGCGCTCATCATCTCACGGGGACCATCTCATGCTGGACAACAACCCCCGCCTGGCCATCATCGGCGCCGGAGCCATCGGCGGCATCGTGGCCGCCTTTCTGGGCCGTCAGGGCCACGACCCCCTGCTGGTCACCAAGCACCAGGAGACCGCCCGCCTGGCCGCCGACCCCGGCCTGCGCGTCACCGGCGTGGGGGGCGAGTTGGTGCAGCCGGTGCGCACCGTACCCCGCATCGAGAACCTGCCCGGCGCCCAGGACGTGGTGCTCCTGGCCACCAAGGCTACCGAGGCTTTGGACGCGGCCATGGCGCTGTTGCCCTATCTGCACGGCGAGTCCCTGGTGGTGTCCTTGCAAAACGGCATCTGCGAGGAGTCACTTAGCCAGGTGCTGGGGCGCTCGCGGGTGGTGGGCTGCGTGGTGGGCTGGGGGGCCACCATGCACGGCCCGGCGGATTTGGAGATGACCAGCACGGGCGAATTCGTGCTCGGCGACCTGGACGGCCGGATGCGCCCCCATCTGGAATTTCTGCGCGACCTCTTGGGGGTGGTGGTGCCCACGCGCATCAGCGCCAACATCATGGGCGAGCTGTATGCCAAGCTGATCGTCAACTCCTGCATCAACACCCTGGGGGCCATCAGCGGCCTGTATTTGGGGCAGATGCTGGCGACCCCCCGGGCCAGGGGCCTGTTCACGGCGGTGATGCGCGAGGCCATGGCCGTGGCCGCGGCCAGGGGGCTCAAGGTGGAGCCCGGCGGCGGCGGCAAGCTGGACTATTACCACTTCCTGAAGGGCGACGGCTGGCTTTCCCGCTGGCGCCGCGACCTGACCATCCGGGCCATCGGCCACAAGTACCGCCGCCTCAAATCCTCCAGCCTGCAATCCCTGGAGCGCGGCCGCCCCACGGAGATTGACTTCCTCAACGGCTACATCTGCCAAAAAGGCCGTGACCTGGGCGTGCCCACGCCGGTCAACCTGGCCTTGGTGGGCCTGGTCAAGGAGATCGAGGCCGGCCAACGCTCCATCGACCCGGCCAACCTGCTGGAGCCGTCCTTGAACATGGCCGGCGGCTAGGCAGGGGCAGGAGGCCGGGTCTGGGGGCGCTTGGCCCTTGCCAGGCCCTGGATCATGGCCTAGAATACGTTTCTCCGCAGAGGGGAGTAGCTAGCTAGGTAAAGTCAACACACTGGCCCCCTGGGCCTGGCTTTACCGGCCACTATCGCTACAGGCCCGCAAATCCTTCCCTGGATTTGCGGGCTATTGGCCGGGCAAAATCGTGATTTTGCCCGGCCAGCGATACCTTGGCTTAGCGAGACCTTTGCACCCATGGTGGTGCATTGGTCTTTTTTTTTCCCCTGCCGCCACCATCCACCGATATGCATTTTAGGAGGCGTAATTATGGATGGTTTCTGGCTCTCCTTCGGGCTGATCTTTTTGGCCGAACTGGGCGACAAGACCCAACTGGTGGCGCTGACCCTGGCCACGCGCTTCAAGGCCTGGCTGGTGCTCTGGGCGGTGCTGGTGGCCACCCTGTTGGTGCACCTGCTCTCGGTGGCCCTGGGTGGGCTCTCGGCGCATTTTTTGCCACTGGGCTGGGTGGAGTTGCTCTCGGGACTGGCCTTTATCGGCTTCGGGGCCTGGACCCTGCGCGGCGACAGCCTTGGCGATGACGACGCCCCGTCCCGCCGCCTGGCCTCGCCCTTTCTCATCGTCTTTGTCACGTTCTTTTTGGCCGAGCTGGGCGACAAGACCATGCTGGGCACCGTGACCCTGGCCGCCGGCCACCCGGCCCTGGGGGTGTGGCTGGGCTCCAGCCTGGGCATGGTGGCCTCTGACGGCCTGGCCATCTGGCTGGGCCAGCACCTGGGCAAACGCCTGCCCGAGCGGGCGGTGAGCCTGGGGGCGGCGGCCATCTTTTTCCTGGTGGGGCTGGTTTACGCGGCGCGAGGCCTCATGGACCTGCGGACCGGCTAGGGCCCGCTGCCCGTGGTCGGCGCTTGTTCAGGCAGGCCAGCCAGCAGGGCCTTGATCCTCTCCATGGCGCGCGCCCCGTGGCTGCCCGGCCAGTAGACCCGACCGCAGACCGGGCAACGGGTGAAGCCCTCGGCAGTGGCCAAGGTGTGCTCCGGCACCAGACCCCAGGCCTGACCCCGCTCCAGGGGCTCCACCAGGGTATTGCAACGCAGGCAGCGCCTGAAAAAGCGGGCCTGGTCCGGGCGCAGGCCCAGCTCTCCCAGCACCTGGCGAAGCTGGCCTTCCAGCCGGTCATGCTCCACCAAAAGCACCCCCGGCCGGCCGGCCAGGCGCCGGCGCCGGGTCAAAAGCACGGCGCCCGGCGGCGTCATGGCCGGCGGGCGCTGAATTTGCGGGGCGTCGTAGCCCAGTATCCTCAGCCAGGTGGCCAGGCGCCCCAGCATGCGCTCCGTGAGCAGCACCGGCGCGGGGCCAAGGCCGGGGCTCATGGCAACTCCTGGACCTCCATGCCCGGGGGCAGGCTGGGCTCGAAGAGTTGGTCATCCAAGGGTGAGTTGATCTGGAGCTGGTCGCTGTCCAGGGTGAGCGAGCGGCCCTCCTGGTCGTCCAACCTAATGCGCTTGGGAAAGCGCCCCTGGGCCTGGCTGGTCAGGGCCTCGAACTGGGCGTGCAGGGAGCCGCCCCGGCCCCGGTCGCTGACCCAGGCCTCGAAGACGGTGTAATCGTCCAGGCTGAAGATGACCCCCTGCTCCAGGCCGGCGCCGTCTTTCAGTTGCAGCACCGCCCGCCCCGGCTGGGAGGAGGCCTGCACCGTGCCCTGCCCGCCGCTGAGCAGGGGCACCGAGCCGGTGAGCAGGCTGTAAATCTCGGCCGGAGTGAGCGCCAGCCCCAGAAAACGGGCCACGTTGGCCCGCGAGGCCGGTCCTCGGTAGGCCTTGTTCTCGCCATAGGCCAGGACGGCCATGCGCACCCCGTCGCAGACCAACAGCAGGGCCGGCCGGCCGAAGGGACCCATCACCTCGGCCCGCAGGCGGTCGGGATAGCGCCCCATGATGCGCTGCTCGCCGTTGAGCTCGCCGGCGCGGTTCTGTCCCTGTATCTCGCCCTGCATGCTGAAGGTCCGCGCCGCCTGACGGCGAGCCTCCAAGCGCTCCAGCACTTGGCTGCCGCTGGGGGGCTGGCCGGCCACCGGGCCGCCGGGCAGCGTGGTGCAGGCGCCCATCAACCACGCGCAGGCGGCCAGCAAAAGCACCAACGCCGCTAAATGGGGAGAGGGGCGTCTGGACACGGGCTCACTTGGTCCTCAGATGGCCGCGGGCCTCGGCGATCTTGGCGCGCAGGGAGTTGCCGGCGTTGGGTCCGGTGAGGCGCTTGAGAGCCTGCTCATAGACCTTGAGCGCCTCGTCGTAGCGCTTGACGGCCATGGCGGCATCACCCAGGTGCTCGTAGATCACCGGGTCGTGGTCGCCGGTGGCCACCGCCCGCGACAGATAGGTATAGGCCTGCTCGAACTGGCCTTTTTTGTAATAGACCCAACCCAGGCTGTCCAGGATGTAGCTGCTGAAGGGCTCCACAGCCAGGGCGCGGCGCACCAGGCGTTCGGCCTCGCCCAGGTCGCCGCCCTGTTCGGCCATGGTGTAGCCCAGGTAATTGAGCGCCTTGGCGTGGCGGTCGTTGAGATCGATGGCCTTGCGCATCTGGGCCATGGCCTGCTTGTTTTCGCCGCGTTTGTCCAGCACCACCCCCAGGCGGAAATGGGTCTCGGCGTTGTTGGGCTCATTTTGCAGGGCTTCGCGCAGCAGGGTCTCGGCCTCTTTATATTGGTTGCTGGCCTCCATCAGGGCGGCCAGGGCCACCAGCAGGTCCACCTCCTTGGGCTTGATTTTCCTGGTGTCCTGTAATAGCTGCACCGCCTGGGGCCGGCGCGCCTGCTTGTCCAATATTTCGGCCTGGTGCAGGCGGGCGTCCACGAAGAACTCCGCCTCGGGCGTGACGGACTCCAACTCGCTCAGGGCCTCCTGGTCCTTGCCATCCTCTTGCAGGGAAACGCCCAGGTAATAGCGGGCCCGCTGGTTATCCGGCTCCTGCTTGAGTATGGCCCTGAACTCATCGGCGGCCTGGCCGTAACGCCCCTGCTCAAAGTACACCAGGCCGATCTTGATGCGCACCTCGCTGTCGTCCTGGCTCAGACCCTTGACGATGGCGAATTCGTGCAGGGCCTCCTGGTAGCGGCCGGTCCGCAGAAACAAACGCCCCAACAGGTCGTGGGCGGCGCTGGAATCGGGGTTCTTGCGCAGTATCTCCAGGTAGGTGGACTCGGCCCGGTCGAACAGGCGCTGCAACTCGTAGAGCTTGGCCAACTCGAACAGGGCGGCCAGGAATTGCGGCGAGCTGTCGGCGGCCGCGCGGTACTGCTGCTCGGCGGCCTTGTAGCGTTTCTGGCTGGCCAGGGCCTGGCCGTAGTAGTAACGGGCCAGGGCCAGTTCGGGCCGCCGCCGGGCCAGGCCCTCCAATATCTGGCTGGCCTCCTTCTGGCGACCGTCCTCCAGGTAGAGCGATCCCAGGAAAAGCTGGGCCTCGTCCTGCTCGGGGTCCAGCTTGAGGACCTTTTCGTAGGCGGCGATGGCCCGCGGCAGGTCCTTGCGGTTGGCGTGTATGCCACCCAACAACACCCAGGCGTCCACCAGCTCGGGGCTCAACTTGCTAGCCGTCTCGGCCTCGGCCAAGGCCTTTTCCAGGTTGCCCTGGCTCACGTGCACCCGCGCCAACTCCAGATGCAAAAAGCCGCTCTGGGGGTCCTTTTCCACGGCTTGTTCCAGGAGCTTCAAGGCGCCCTCGGCGTCGCCGTCGCGCAGCATGCGCTCGGCGATGGCGAACAGGGCCATTCCCTCCCCCCCGGAGGGGAGCGCGATCGAGGCCACGCCCGGTGGTGGCGGCGGAGGGGGCGGGGAGGAGGTCCCGGAGGCGCAGCCCAAGGCCAGGGCCAGGGGAATCAGCGCCAGCAACAGCCGCGCGCCGCGTAGCACACCACGGACCTTTGTTATCGCTATGGCCAAAATTCGCCCGCCTTGCCCAAGGTCGCCTGGGCCTAGTCGCTGTCGCTAAGACCAGCGAATTGCTCGTCAAAGTCGTGAATCTGCTCGCGCAGGTACTTGTGCAGCTTGCCCAGCAGCCGCTCCTGAATCTGGCGGATGCGCTCGCGGCTTATATTATGGGCCGCGCCCAGCTCGCTCAAGGTTATGGGCTCCTCGGACAACAGCCGGCGATCCAGTATGTCGCGCTCCTTGTCGTCCAGGGTTTCGCGGAAGGACATGAGTTGGTCGTGGAAAAGCCGGCGCAACTCCTGCCCCGAAAGCACCTCGTCGACCCCAGGGCTTTGATCGGGCATGAAGTTCTGGTGGGCCTCCTCGGAGTTCTCGCGCACCGGGGCGTCCAGGGACAACTCCCAGGAGTCCAGGCGCTGCTCCATGTCCACCACCTCCTGCTCGCTCACCCCCAGGCGGTCGCTCAGGAGCCTGGCCCCGGGCACGATGCCCTGGGAGCGCAGTTTTTCCTTTTCGCGGCGCAGGTTGTAGAACAGCTTGCGCTGGGCCTGGGTGGTGCCCAGGCGCACCAGGCGCCAGTTGTCCATGATGAACTTGAGGATATAGGCCTTGATCCAGAACGAGGCGTAATAGGAAAACTTTATGCCCCGGAAGGGGTCGAATTTTTTCACGGCCTGCAACAGCCCCATGTTGCCCTCCTGCACCAGGTCCAGGAGGTTGCGCATCCAATAGCGCTGATGCTCCATGGCGATCTTGATCACCAGCCTGAGGTTGGCGGTCACCAGTTGGGCCGCGGCCTCGGGGTCGCCGGTATCGGCGTAGCGCTTGGAGAGCGTTTCCTCCTGCTCGCGGGTGAGCAGGGGATATTGGCGCACCTCCCACAGGTAGCGTTGCAGGGCGTCCACCGGCGCCGGTGGGTGGGGCTGGCTCTCCGGCGGGGCCTGGTCTTCCTCCAACTCCGGGGAGTCCTCGTCCACCTCCAGGTCGCCGACGCCCTCGTATTCCTCCTCGTCGGGAGAGGAATCGGGGTCCAAGACCTCGGGGTCGGCCAAGGGGAGGTCCTGATCTCGGGACATTCCGATATCATTGGCGGAACGCTTGGGCATGGGCTGTGGTCGGTGGTCCTTCCCGCCAGACGGGGCACCATGAAAAGCCGGGTTAGCAACCAGCGTGGTATTTTTATAGAATATACCCCAACAAAACAACCAGCCCACCTAATAAGGGGCCTGACTTAGAGCATACAAGGCCGGCCAGTGGGCGGCAAGGGAAAAGGGCGAAATCATGGAGCATCCATCCCCATACCCCCGATCGTTGCCAGCGGGCTTCGCCCCATACTGGCTTGAGTTGCCCAGTGGATGGCTGCGCCTGGTGGCCGGCGGCCAGGGTCCGGCCCTGGTGCTGGTGCACGGCCTGGGCGGCGGTGCCGAGGATTTCTACGACCTGGCTCCCCTCTTGGCCCCGCGCTTCACCTGCCTCCTGCCCGACCTGCCGGGCTTCGGGCTATCCCACAAACCCGACGCCCCCTACAGCGTACCCTGGTTCGCGGACAGGCTGGTCCAGGTGGCCCAGACCTTGGGGTTGGATGGCGCCTCTTGGTTGGGGCATTCCATGGGCGGACAGATCGTGCTCTGGCTGGCCAGGCAGCACCCCGGCCTCACCCGTCGGGTGGTGGCCCTGTGCCCGGCCGGCGGTCAGCCAGCCCTTTCCCGGCCCCAGGAGCGTCTGCACGGCCTTCTTAGCCGGGGCGACCGCCTGCGCTGGTTCCATCCCTGGCTGCTGCGGCTGAGCGCGGCCTATATCTTCCAGGAGGCTCCCTGGGGCCGCTCCAGATGGCCCGGCTTCCAGGAATTCGTGACGCGGCTACAAGCCCAGTGGGCTGGCCCGGACCGCCCCCGGCGCGAGCGGGCCTTGATCCGCGCCGCCCGGGGGGTGCTCTCCCTGCCCCTGGCCGGCCAACTGGACAACTTGCAGGCCCCGGTGCTGCTCCTGGAGGGCCTGGGGGACCCCGTGACCCCGCCCTGGCAGACTGGGCGCCTGTGGGAGTCCCTGCCTCCCGGCCAGACCCGGGAGCGCCTGCCCGGCGGGCACATGGTGCCCTACCTGGCCCCGGCGGAGCTGGCCCAGCGGGTGGAGGAATTCCTGGGGTCCAAGCCTTGAGCCGCCGGTCCCCCCTGGCCGCCCCGGCCGCGCCGCCTTTGGGCCCGGCGGGGATTAGCTAGGCCATGCCCTCAGTGCCCCCCAGCCAACCCCGCCGCCTGGCCGCCCTGGTGCTGCGCCTGCGACCCCTGGGCGAGAGCGACCTGATGGTGGACCTGTTCAGCCGCGAAATGGGGCGCCTGTCGGCCCTGGCCAAGGGCGGCAAGCGCTCCCAAAAGCGCTTCTTCGGGCTGCTCCTGGCCGCCCACCACCTGGAGGTGGACCTGGTGCCGGGAAAACAGGGCGGCCTGTGGCTCATGGAAAGCGCGCGGCTGTTACGGCATCATTTGGGGCTGCGCCAGGACTATCGCCGCCTGCTGCTGGCCGGCCCGGTGCTGGAACTCTTGCTGCGGGCCACCGCCCCCCACGACCCCCACCCCGGCGCCCTGGATCTGGCCCTCCTGACCCTGGCGCGCCTGGAGCGGGCCAGCGAGCCGCAGGAGATGGCCTCGGCCCTGGTGATCTTCCTAACGCGCCTGCTGGGGGAGCAGGGATACGGCCTGGGCCTGGATACCTGCCTGCACTGCGGCCGGCCCCTGGAGGCCATCGCCCGCCCCCGCCTGAGCCTGGCCGGGGGCCTGGCCTGCGCCGCCTGCCCGCCCAGTCCCCGCGATCGCCAGGTGCCGCCGGGGCTGATCAAGTCCCTGCAATCAGCCCTGGCCCTGGCACCGACGGCCCTGGGAAACCTACGCCTGTCGCCGGCCCTGTTGCGGCCGGCCCTGGCCTTTCTGGGTGATTTCTGGCGCCACGTGGTGGGGCACGACCTGCCCAGCCTGGAGTTGGCCCTGGAGCAGTCGGCCCACCTATCGTCGCCCTTTCCTTCCCGGCGCAAAACGCTATAATTCCCGCACCCCGCGCGGACCCAACCATCGCCGACCCAAGGAGAGGACCCCCACAGCATGGCCGAGGAAAAGAAGGAAAAATGGATTAACTTCGTGGCCTTGACCACGGTGGCCCTGGCGGTGTGCGCCACGCTCTCCACCTTCAAGGGCGGCCAATTCTCCACGCGCTCGGTGATGAGCCAGTCCCAGGCCTCCAACCAGTGGTCCTACTACCAGGCCAAGAGCATCAAGGGTTATATCTACGAAGGCCAGAAGGAGGCCCTGGAGGCGGACCTGAAGAAGCAGGGCGACAACCTGCCCCCCGAGCTGCGCCTGTCTTTTCAAGACCGAATCGCCGCCTATGGCCAAAAGCTAAAACAATACGAGCAGGACAAGGCGGCCATAACCCAAGAGGCCAAGCGCCTGGAAAGCGTGCGCGACCTGGCGCAACAGCACTCGCAGGCCTTTGGCATGGCCTTGATCTTCTTGCAGATAGGCATCCTGCTCTCCTCGATCTCCGCCCTGCTCAAGAAAAAGCCCCTGTGGTTCCTGGGCCTGGCCGTGGGCGCCTATGGCCTGATATATTTCTTCAACGGCTTTTTCCTGTTTTTTTAGCGTGATTGCCAGGGGGTAGCCCATGCCTTACAGTTTCGAGCCCCTGGCCGAGAGCCATCATCAGGCCGTGCTGGAGATATTCAACCACTACATCCGGCACAGCATGGCCGCCTATGCCGAGGAGGAGGTCGCCCTGCCGGGGCTGGCGCGTCTCTTGGAGATGATCCAGGGTTACCCCGCGGCGGTGGTCATTGCCCCCCAGGGCCAGGTGGTGGGCTTTGCCTTTTTGCGCCCCATGCACCACCTGCCCACCTTCCGCCGGGCGGCGGAGATAGCCTATTTCATATTGCCAGGGCATACCGGCCAGGGCCTGGGCACCGCCCTGCTTCAGCGCCTGGAAGAGGGCGCCCGGGGCATGGGCATCGACACCATCCTGGCCAGCATCAGCTCCCACAACCACGGCAGCCAGCGCTTCCACCGGCGCCAGGGTTTCAAAGAGGCCGGGCGCTTCCTCAGGGTGGGGCGCAAGCACGGTCAGGACTTCGACGTGGTGTGGATGCAGAAGACCCTGGCCTGAGGGCCACCCCGCCCATGACCCGCTGGCGTTGCTAAACGGATTATTGTATTGTGTTATCGGCGGGGTGCCGCCCGGGCCTGGCGATTTGATCAGGCCTCTTGCCAAAAGCCCTGCCGACCGTGCGGAATCGCTGCCCCGAAAGCAAGCCGACCAACCAGTCGTACATCTTGGAGCGTCAAAATCTATTGCCTGCCAAATTGCTGAGTTACAAGGTTCACCACTTGAACTCACCCTTGCAATGGAGAATGAAGGATGGACAATCAGGTTGTCGCCAAGAGGCACGAGCTTATCGCGCGGCTGCACGAGTTGACCAACAACAACGCCCTCACCTGGAAAGTCACGCCCATCGACTATGGGGTGCAATGCGCCTTTGCCGATTATGTGGTGCGCCTGGGTCTGGCCAACAACGGCGACACCTATATGGCGGTCTGCGATAAGGACGGCAAGCCCATGGACACCATCAGCGCCAAGGAATTATTGACCGAAACCGGCAAGCTCAACTCCTCGGATCAACTCAAGGAACTCTACAAGACCGCCAGATCCCAGGCCCACGGCGTCGAGCAAGCCCTGGATAGCATACTTTCCACTCTAAGCAACCTGTAGGCACATGAAAAAACAAGCAACCATCCTGCTGGGCAACGAGGCCATCGGCCGCGGGCTGATCGAGTCCGGCCTGCACTTCATGACCGCCTACCCGGGCACCCCCTCCAGCGAGATACTGCCGGCGGTGGTGCGTTTCGGGGCGGAGCTTAACCAGCCGCCCTACTGCGAGTGGTCGGTGAACGAGAAGGTGGCCCTGGAGACGGCCCTGGCCGCCGCCTACACCGGCAAGCGCGCGGCTTGCGCCATGAAGCAGGTGGGGCTCAATGTTTCGCTGGACCCGGTGATGAGCGCGGCCTACATCGGCGTGATCGGCGGCTTCATCATCATCAGCGCCGACGACCCCGGCCCCCACTCCTCCCAGACCGAGCAGGACAGCCGGCTCTTGGCGCATTTCGCCAAGCTGCCGGTCTTTGACCCCGACAGCCCGGCGCAGGCCCGCGACCTGGTGGCCCCGGCCTTCGCGCTCAGCGAGAAGTACCAGATACCGGTGATGCTGCGCCCCACCCTGAGGGTCTGCCACGCCCGCCAGGATATCGCGCTCAAAAAGCCCCTGGTCCTCAAGCGGCCGGCCCAGTTCCAGCGCGACCCCTTCCGCTGGGCGGCCATCCCCAAGATGCGCCTGGCCCTGCACCAAAAGCTCAACGCCAAGCTGGCGGCCATCGCCGACGAGGTGGGCGCCGATCCGGCGCTCAACACCTGGCATGGAGAGCCCCTGGCCAAGAAGGCCCGCCTGGGCATCCTGGCCTCGGGCGTGGCCGCCGCCCTGGCCCGCGACCTCTTGGCCGAGCTGGGCCTGGACGTGCAGGACGGCCCCATCCCCTTCCTGCAGACCGCCGTGCCCTATCCCCTGCCCCTGGCGCCGGTGCGGCGCCTCTTGGACTCCTGCTCCCGGGTGCTGGTGCTGGAGGAGACCGAGCCCCTGCTGGAGCTATTATCTCCCGGGCGCGACCGCCTGTGGGGCCGTTACAGCGGACATGTACCCTCAGCCGGCGAGCTGACCCCCGACGTTTTGGGCCAGGTGCTGGAGGACGCCCTCAAGCAGGCCAAGGTCAAGGCCCCCCGGCCCCGGGGCCGGCTGCTGGCCGTGCCCGACCAGGCCCCGCCGCGCCGGCCTAACCTCTGCGCCGGCTGCGCCCACCGCGCCGCCTTCTTCGCCATGCGCCGGGTCATGCCCACCGGCATCTACCCCGGCGACATCGGCTGCTACACTCTGGGCATGAACCAGGGCGCCGTGGACACCTGCCACGACATGGGCGCCAGCGTCACCTTCGCGGCCAGCTTAAGCCGGGTGCACCAGATGGAGGGCCGCCAGCAACCCGTGGTGGCCACCATCGGCGACTCCACCTTTTACCACTCCGGCACCACCGGTCTGATAAACGCCGTGTACAACGGCGCCCGCTTCGTGCTCCTGATCCTGGACAACGAGACCACCAGCATGACCGGCATGCAGCCCACCCCCGAGACCGGGCTGACCGCCGACGGTCACCCCGGCCACCGCGTGGACCTGGTGGAGTTGGTCAAGGGCTGCGGGGTGACTCAAATCGAGGAGGCCGACCCCTACGACCTGCCCGGCTTCTTCAAGGTGCTGCGCCGGGCCAAGCGCCATGCCGCCAAGCCCGAGGGCGGGGTGGCGGTGGTCATCGCCCGCCACGCCTGCGTGGCCCAGAACCGGGGCCTGGCCATACCCCAACAGGTGCCCGTGGAGGTGCTGGCCCCTGCCAAGCCCGCGCCGCCGGTTTTCTCCCCCCAGGTGGCGGCCTGCGCCGACTGCGGCCGCTGCGTGGCCATCTGCCCGACCGGGGCTTTGCGGCGCACCGGCAAGGCCCGCGTCAAGGTGGACAAGAAAAAATGCACCTCCTGCCGGCTGTGCGCCGCGGTCTGCCCCACGGGCACCATGATTCTGGAGCCTGCCCGGGGCTGCACCGCCTGCGGCCTGTGCTCCACCTGGTTCGCCTGCCCGGCCCTGGCCCGGGACGCCGCCGGGGCGGTGAGCATCGACCGCGCCTGGTGCGTGGACTGCGGCCTGTGCCTGCATGTCTGCCAGCAGGGGGCCATCGTGCCCCTCCAGGAGGCGCCCCCAGCCGATCAGCCTGACACAAGGAGCCGCCAGTCATGAAGGCAGCGAGCAACAAAAACCTGCGTTGGCAGGCGGTGGTGGCCGGGGTGGGCGGACAGGGCGTGCTCTTCGTTACCCGCATGCTGGCCCTGGGCGCCCAGGCCGTGGGCGGGCGCATATTGATCAGCGAGGTGCACGGCATGGCCCAGCGGGGCGGCTCGGTGATCAGCCATCTCAAGGTCGGCGACTTCGCCGGCCCCCTGGTGGCCATGGGCCAGGCCGACCTCTTGTTGTCCCTGGACCCCGGCGAGGGCCTGCGCAACCTGGGCTTCCTGCGCCCCGGCGGCGCGGCGGTGGTCAACGCCCCCGACGCCGGCTTCCTCTCCGCCCAGGCCCAAGAGGCCCTGGCGGCCCACGGCGCGCGCCTGATCTGCATCGACGCCGCCGGCCTGGCCCGCTCGGCCGGCGCGGCCAAGGGCGCCAACCTGGCCCTGTTGGCCGGGGCGGCCGCCGTTGGGGTGCTGCCCATGTCCGCCGATGAGCTGCGGCGCGTGGTCCTAGAGGCATCGCCCCCGGCCAGGCGCCAGGCCAACGAGCTCCTGTGGGGTTCCGGAAGCAGCGCGGTCTGAGCGCCAACCTCTAGACGATTGCTAGCCTTTTCGTTGACCCTGGGCGTACGGGTTGGCTATACTCAGACCCGGTTGGCATTGTATACAAGTCGAGCATTCCGGGCCAGGCCCAGAGGGTCGGCCGCCTTAACCCGCTTCAGCAAGGGAGATGGCCATGGGGCGAGATAAATCCGGCAATGGTGAAGTCAGTCGGCGCGCCTTCCTCAAGACCTGCGGCAGCGCCGGCCTGGGCGTAATGGCCCTGAGCTTCGGGGTGCCCACTTTGCTGCGGGCCGAGCCCAAACCCATCAAGATCGGCTCCATCCAGCCGGCCACCGGCCCCTTGGCGGTCATCGGCCAGGGACAGCGCCGGGGCAACCAGATGGCCGTGGACTTCATCAACGCCAAGGGCGGCATCAAGTCCATGGGCGGGGCCAAGCTGGAGTTGCTCCTGGGCGACAGCGAGACCAAATCCGAGGTGGGCCGCTCGGAGGCCGACCGCCTGATCAAGGAGGGCGCCTCGGTGCTGGTGGGGGCCTTTGAGAGCGGCACCGGCATGGCCGTGGCCACCCTGGCCGAGCAGCGCGGGTTGCCCTTCCTGGTGGACGTGGCCACCCTGGACGACATCACCCAGAAGGGCTACAAGTACACCTTCCGCATCTTCCCCACCTCCACGGCCTTTGCCCAGCGCGGCGTGGATTTCATCAAGGAGATCATCGCCGAGAAAAAGCTATCGCCCAAGCGGGCCGTGGTCACCTATGTGGGCGACGCCTTCGGCAAGACCCAGGGCGGCTTCTTCATCAAGCACTTCAAGGCCGCCAACACCGGCATCGAACTGGTGGAGGAGATCACCTATCCCCTGGGTATACCCGATCTCTCCGGCGAGGCCGCCAAGATCAAGGCCGCCAAGCCTGATCTGCTCTTCCCCATCTGCCGCCCCGGCGACAGCATGATCCTCACCCGCGAGCTGTACAAGCAGCGCGTGGAGCTGATGGGCATCATCAGCCCCGGCTCGCCGGGCTGGTACGAGCCCCAGGTGGTGCGCGACCTGGACAAGCTGGCCTACTACGTGATGGACAACGTGCCCTGGATCAACCCGGCCAGTCCCATCTACCAGGAGGCCAACAAGCTCTTTGAGCAGAAATACAAGGCCTACCTGGACACCAACACCGGCTGGGCCTACACCGGCGTGCTGGTCATCGCCGACGCGTGCGAGCGCGCCGCCTCCACCGACCCCGACAAGATCGTGGCCGCGCTAAAGGCCACCGACTTCAAGGACCACCCCATGGTGGGCGACGCCGTGCAGTTCGCGCCCAACGGCGACAACAAGAACGCCACCACGGCCATGGTGCAGGTGCTGCCCGACCCCGACCCGTTGAAAAGAGTCAAGGTGGTGCTGCCCAAAAAGTTCGCCCAGGCTGACTTCACCTTCCCCGCGCCGCAGCTCTGGGACAGAGGTTGATGGACCTGGACCTCTCGTTCCAGCTTTTGATCCAGGGAATTCTGCTGGGAGGGATCTACGGCTTGACGGCCGTGGGTCTCTCCCTGATTTTCGGGGTCATGGGGGTCATCAACTTCGCCCACGGTCAGATGATGGTCCTGGGCATGTACATCTCCTATTGGATCCTGGTGCTGCTGGGCCTGGACCCCTATCTCTCCCTGCCCCTGGCCGCGGCGGCCGTCTTCGTGCTGGGCTATGTCCTGCAAGCCACGGTGGTCAACCGCATCCTGGATTTTCCCGAGGCCATGCAGGTGGTGCCCCTGGTGGCCCTGGGCCTGGTCCTGGAGAACCTGGCCCTGTTGTGGTGGGGTCCCGACCCCCGCAGCCCCTCCACGGCGCTCAGCCTGGCCACCTTTCGCCTGGGCTCGGCCACGGTGGACGTGTCGCGGCTGATCGCCTTCCTGCTGGCCATCGCCTTCACGGTGTTCCTGGTGTTGTTCCTAAAAAAGAGCGCCATCGGCAAGCGCATCCGGGCCGCGGCCGACAACCGCCTGGGCGCCCAGTTGGTGGGCATCAAGGTGGACCGCATCAACAACATCGCCTTCGGCCTGGGCGCGGCCACCACCGGCGCCGCCGGGGCCCTGATGCTGCCCCTGATGCCCGTCTCGCCCTACCTGGGCCATGACTTCACCACCACGGCCTTCGTGGTGGTGATCCTGGGGGGCATGGGCAACCTCCTGGGCGCCCTGGTGGGCGGATTGATCCTGGGCGTCACCGAGTCCCTGGCCACCCTGGTGCTGCCAGCCACCTTGAAGCAGGTGGTGAGCTTCGGCCTCTTGGTGATCATCATGCTCTACAAGCCCCAGGGCCTCTTCGGGGGCCGGCGATGAAGCGCCTCTACATCCTCCTGGGCCTTCTGCTGGCCGTGCTGCTCCTGCTGCCCCTGGTGCTGGACAAGTACCTGCTGGGCATCTTCGTGATGATCTTCTACTACGCCTACCTGGGTCAATCCTGGAACGTGCTCACCGGCTACACCGGCCACATCTCCCTGGGTCACGCCCTGTACGTGGGCATAGGGGCCTATGTCTCCACCTTCCTGGCCCAGAAATTCGGGCTCACCCCCTGGCTGGGCATGCTGGCCGGCGGGATGCTGGCAGCGGTGGTGGCTCTGGGCCTGGGCTTCCTGGGCTTTCGCTTCGGCCTGCGCGGGGTCTACTTCGTCATCCTGACCATCTCCTGCGCCGAGATCGCCCGGCTGGTGGTCAGCCACATCGACGCCGTGGGCTCCTTCTCGGGCATCTTCCTGGACTTCAAGCCCGGGTTCGCCAATTTCCAGTTCCGGGGCAATGTGCCCTACTACTACATCAGCCTGGGCTTCATGGTGCTGGGCTCCCTGGCGGTGCACCTGCTGGCCCGCTCGCGCACCGGCCGGCTGATGGTGGCCGTGCGCGAGGACGAGCAGGCCGCCCTGGCCCTGGGGGTGGATTCCTTCAAGTACAGCATGATCGCAATCGCGGTCAGCGCCTTCATGACCAGCCTGGCCGGCACCTTCTACGCCAACTATGTTTACTACCTCAGCCCCAACTCCATGTTCGGCATGGGCCTGTCCATCGACCTGATCCTGCGCCCCATCATCGGCGGCCTGGGCAGCGTGCTGGGGCCCATCGTGGGCTCCTTCGTGCTCACCCCGCTCTCCGAGATATCGCGCACCTACTTCGCCAAGGGCGGCCTGGAGGGCCTGCACCTGGTGCTCTACGGGGTGCTGGCCATCCTGGTGGTGCTGTTCATGCGCCAGGGCATCCTGGTCTACATCCAGCGGGCCTTGCGCCCCTGGCTCAAGCTGGAAGAGTGAAACCCGTGGCGCTGTTGGCCGTGCAGGACCTGCGCAAGAACTTCGGTGGGCTAACCGCCGTGGACGGGCTTTCCTTCCAGCTCGGGCAAGACGAGATACTAGGCCTGATCGGCCCCAACGGCGCCGGCAAGACCACGGTCTTCGGCTGCTTGAGCGGCTTTCTGCGCCCCGAGGAGGGCCGGGTGCTCCTGGCCGGTGAACCCATCGTGGGGCTTGCCCCCCAACGCATCTGCCGGATGGGCCTGGCGCGCACCTTCCAGATCGTGCGCCCCTTCCTCAATATCTCGGTGCTGGACAACGTCATGGTGGGCGCGCTGCTGCGCCAGAAATCCGTGGCCAAGGCCCGCGCGGCGGCCCTGGATGTGCTGGGCTTCGTGGGCCTGGGGCACCTGGCCCAGGCTCCGGCCGGCGGCCTGCCGCTGCCCCTGCGCAAGCGCCTGGAGCTGGCCAAGGCCCTGGCCACCCAGCCCCGGGTGCTCCTCTTGGACGAGGTCATGGCCGGTCTCAACCCCACCGAGGTGGACGAATTGATCGCCTTCATCCGCCGCATCAACGCCCAGGGGGTGAGCATCCTCTTGATCGAGCACGTGATGCGCGGGGTGATGGCCCTGGCCCAGCGGGTCTTGGTCATCAACTACGGCCAACTGATCGCCCAGGGCACGCCGGCGGAGGTGGTGTGCAACCAGGATGTCATCGAGGCCTACCTGGGCCGGGGGATCAAGCATGCTTGAGATACAGGGCATCGACGTGTATTACGGCGACCTCCAGGCCCTGCGCGGCGTGAGCCTGAGCGTGGGCCAAGGCGAGGTGGTCTCGGTGATCGGCAGTAACGGCATGGGCAAGTCCACCACCCTGAAGGCCATCTCCGGCCTGCTGCACCCCCGGCAGGGCTCCATCCGCTTCCAGGGCCAAGACATCACCCGGCTGGCGCCCTCGGCCATCGTGGAGATGGGCATCAGCCACGTACCCGAGGGGCGCCAGGTCTTCCCCACGCTCACCGTGCTGGAGAACCTGGAGATGGGCGCCCAGTTCCCCGGACCCATCCGCCAGGCCGGCCAGACCATGGAGCAGGTATTCGCCTACTTCCCCCGCCTCAAGGAGCGCCTGGCGCAGAAGGCCGGCACGCTTTCCGGCGGCGAACAGCAGATGCTGGCCATCGGCCGGGGCCTGATGTCCCTGCCCAGCCTGATGATGCTTGACGAGCCCTCCCTGGGGCTCTCGCCGCTGTTGGTGGAGACCATCTTCGAGATCATCCAGAAGATCAGCCAGCAGGGCACCTCGCTGTTGGTCATCGAGCAGAACGTTTTCCACGCCCTGGGCATCTCCCAGCGGGCCTACGTGCTGGAGGACGGCGCGGTGCCCCTCTCCGGTCCCAGCGCCGAGATATTGGCCGACCCCCACGTGTGCAAGGCCTACCTGGGGCTGTAGCGCCGGCCGGCCCCGTGCCGGGGCGTGGCGATCCCCCTTACGCGCCATGAATTGTGATTCATTGCTCATCTTGACAGCAGGGGCCAGCGGTGAAATAGTTACGACATGGCTATACTGCCCCACATCCTGGCCGTGGGCGACCTGCATGGCCGCTACGACCTCTTGCGCAAAATCTTCAGCCAGGTGCTGCCCGGCCTGCCCGCCGGCACTCGCCTGATTTTTTTGGGCGACTACATCGACCGCGGCCCTGATTCGCGGGTGATCCTGGAGGCCCTGATGGCCTACCAGGCACTGCGGCCGGAGACGGTGCTCCTGATGGGCAACCACGAGCGCATGCTTTTGGAGGCCCTGGAGGGGCGCCAGGTGGAGCTTTTCCTGGCCAACGGCGGCCAGGAGACCCTGCGCTCCTTTGGCCTGACCATGCAGACCCTGCACCAGATACCGGCGGCCCTCCTGAGCTTCTTGCGCGGGCTGCCCCTGTTTCACGAGGAGGAGCAATACATCTTCGTGCACGCGGGCCTGAAGCCGGGGCTGCCCCTGGCCGATCAACAGGAAAGAGACCTGCTGTGGATTCGCGACGAGTTCATCCACGGTCAATGGGATTTCGGCAAGACGGTGGTCTTCGGACACACGCCCTTTGCCGAGCCCCTGGTGAAGCCCGGGCTCATCGGCATCGACACCGGCGCCGGCTTTGGCCTGCGGCTGACCTGCCTCAAACTGCCTGAGAGGGAATTCATCCACGTGACGACCTAGAGACCTGGGCTGTCAGCCACCGCCACCACCCCATCCCCGTAGCTCTGCGCGCCTGACCAAGGCAAGCAAGTGGAAGCGAGGTTTATAGATGCGAGGCTTTTTCCATCCCCAATCCGTGGCCGTGATCGGCGTCTCGCCGCGCCCAGGCAACATGGGCCGCAGCATAGTGGCCAATTTGGAGGAATACGGCTTCCCCGGACCCATCTACTACGTCTCCCCGCGCGGGGGCGAGTTCCACGGGCAGACCATCCACACCGACGTGGCCCACCTGCCCCAGACCCCGGAGCTGGCCGTGATCCTCACCCCGGCGGCCACGGTGCCCGACATCCTGGAGTCCTGCGGCCAGAAGGGCATCAAGCGGGTGGTCATCGAGACCGGCGGCTTCTCGGAGTTGGCCGGTCACGCCGACCTGGAGGCCCGCCTCAAGGACACCGCCCAGCGCTACGACATGCGCTTCATCGGCCCCAACTGCATCGGCGTCATCTGCACCCACAGCGGCCTGGCCGTGCCCTTCCCCCTTTTGGGGCAAAAGGCGCCCCGGGGAGGGGTGTCCCTGATCTGCCAGAGCGGCGGCATCGGCCTGACCTACCTGCACCGCGCCTCCATGGAGGGCCTGGGGATCTGCAATTTCGCATCCGTGGGCAACAAGGCCAACGTCAACGAGGAAGATCTGCTGGCCTATTGCATCGAGGACCCGGACACCAAGGTGATCCTGCTCTATCTGGAGTCCATCGTGGACGGCCGGCGCCTGTGCGAGCTGATCCGTTCCACCGACAAACCGGTGGTGGTGCACAAGTCCAACATCGCGCCCCTGAGCAACAGCATCGCCCACAGCCACACGGCGGCCCTGGCCAACGACGACTTGGTGGTGGAAGAAGCCCTGGCCCAGGCCGGCGCCCTGCGCGCCCACACCCTGACCCAGGGTCTGAGCTTCCTCAAGGGCGTGAGCATGCCCCGGCCCAAAGGCCGGCGCCTGGCGGTGATCTCGCGCTCGGGCGGACACGCGGTGGTGGCCGCCGACGCCGCCTTCCGCGAGGGCATGGAGCTGCCCGCCCTGCCGGAATCCTACCTGGAGCCCATCCAGCAGGCCTTTAGGGCCTCGGTGATCAAGCTGCAAAACCCCCTGGACCTGGGCGACCTGTTCCACTTCGAGATTTACCGCGAGATTCTGCGCGGCGCCTTGCAGCAGGACAACGTGGACGCGGTGGTGGTGGTGCTGGGCTATCGCGGCCCCGAGGTGGAGCCCAGCCGCCAGTTCGTCAGCCAGGCCGGCGAGTTGTCGCGCCAATACGACAAGCCGGTGGCCATGGTGCTCCTGGTCACGCCCGACGAGATGGTGGAGGCCCGCCGGATCTCCGGCCTGCCCTTGTTCGAGGCCACCGAGGACGCGGTCATGGCCCTGTCGGCCTCCCAGCGCGCCGGCGGCAAGCGCCCGATCCAGCCCCTGGGCTGCGGCAGCCCCCTGGACGTGGCCCGGGCCGAGCGCGTGCTGGGCACCGCCGACGCCGACGGCGGCCTGGAGCTGCCCGAGGCCCTGCACCTGGTGGCCGCCGCCGGGGTGCCGGTGGCCCCCTTCCTGGTGGCCGGCGATGCGGCCGAGGCCGCGGACGCCGCCCAATCCCTGGGCTACCCGGTGGTGCTCAAGGCCGTGGGCAGCCACCTGAGCCACAAGAGCGACCAGGGCGGCGTGGTCCTGAACCTGCAAGACGGCCCCAGCGTGGAGACGGCCGCCACCGACATGCTGGAACGCCTAGGGGCCAAGCGCCTGGTGGTGATGAGCATGATCAGCGGCGGGCAGGAGGTGATCGTGGGGGCCAAGCGAGACCCCGCCTTCGGCCCCCTGGTGCTCCTGGGCCTGGGCGGCGTCACCGCCGAGGTGCTCAAGGATGTGCGCCTGGGCCTGGCCCCCCTGACCGGCGGCGAGGCCGGGGCCATGCTGGACGGGCTAAAGGGCGCGGCCCTGCTCAAAGGTTTCCGGGGCCGGCCGGCCGTCAGCCGCCCGGCCCTGATCGGCGCGGTTACCTTGGTCTCCGACCTGATAAACCGCCTGCCCCAGCTGGAGGAACTGGACATCAATCCCCTGCTGGTGGGTCCCGGCGGCGCCCTGGCCGTGGACGCGCGGGTGCGCGCCCGGCCGGCCAAGCCGCGGGGGCATTAGCTCCGCCGGCCAGACCGCAAGAGCAAACCGGCGTGACCCACGGGGATACATCCCCCGGGGCCACGCCGGTTTTTTTTGCGGGTGACTCCTAAATATAGTAAATCTCGCCCTCCGTCTTGACCTGGGGCACTTGGTCGCCTAAATTAATATTACTATTTTTAACCCCGCAGGTTTCCCGAGGTAATGATCTATGTCCGAAAGTGTTCTGGCGGCAAAATTCAAGGAGGGCTACAGCGCCCTGTTCGAACGCAACTGGCCCCTGTGGGTGGGGGCGGTGCTCATAGCCCTCCTGGGCATCCTGGCCGCGGCCACCGGCCGCCCCTGGGGCGTGGCCGGAGGGCTGAGGGTATGGGGCGACTGGCTGCTCTACGGCGTGGGGCTGGCCGCACACCCGGCTTCCCATCTGTTCCTCAGCGACGCCTCGGTGCTGACCTGGGGGCTCTTGTTGGGGGCCTTCGGCTCGGCCCTGTTGTCCCACCAGGTGGCCTGGACCATGGCCCCGCCCTGGGAACTGGGCAAGGGCCTGGTGGGCGGCGTGCTCCTGGGTATCGGTTCGGGCCTGGCCGGCGGCTGCAACGTGGGCGGCTTTTACAGCGCCTTGGCCGCCTCCTCGGTCAGCGGCTTCGCCATGCTGCTGGGACTGATCGCCGGGGCCATCCTGGGGCTCAAGTATCTGCTCTGGGAGATCGAGCACATCCCCAGCAAAGCAGTCAAGTCACGCGACAAGACCGCCGGCGGCCTGGACTGGAACAAAATCCAGCCCTGGCTGGGTGGGGTGTTCTTCCTGGCTCTGATCCTGGTGGCCTACGGGCTGTCCTTCGGGGCCTACACCAGCACCGGCCTGCTCCTGGTCATCTCCGCGAGCATCGGCCTGGTGATCCAGCGCTGCCGCTTCTGTTTCGTGCGCGCCTTCCGTGATCCCTTCATGACCGGCGAGGCCGTGGCCACCAAGGCCGTGGCCATCAGCACCATGATCTGCCTTTTGGGCATCCTGTTGCTCAAGTGGACCGGCGCGCTGCCCGAGAGTTCCTACGTGTATCACCACTGGCTGGGCGGCCTATTGGGCGGCCTGATCTTTGGATTTGGCATGCTGCTCACCGGTGGCTGCGGCTCTGGTTCGGTATGGCGGGCCGGAGAGGGGCAGGTTAAACTTATTCTGGCGGTGATTATGTTCGCCGTGAGCAACAGCCTGTTCAAGGCCCACGTCTTCACCAACCAGGTGGCCGCCAGTTGGGGCAAGCCCCTGTTCCTGCCCCAGACCACAGGCTATTTCTGGGCCATCGTCATCACCTGCGCGGTCATGATCGCCTGGTGGACCCTGGCGGCCTGGAACGAGGAAACCGATAAGCTGACCTTGGTCTAATAATCAAATTGGCAAGGAGATGAAACATGGCCGAGTGGAAGTCGGATCAGGTGTTGGATGCCAAGGGCTTGAGCTGCCCCATGCCCATCCTCAAGACCAAAAAGATGCTCAAGGAGATGAAGCCCGGCCAGATCCTGGAGATCCAGGGCACCGACCCCGGCACCCGCAATGACCTGCCAGCCTTCACCAGCCGCTCCGGCGACGAGTTCCTGGGCGAGGAGCAGCACGATGGCTACATCTCCTTCTTCCTAAAGAAGGGCTAGCCCCGGGCTCCCCTTGGTCCCTCCGCCAGGGCCGGCCGTGGGGGCCGGTCCTCGCGTTTTTTAGGAGCCTGCGGGGGTGTTACTCCGACCAGCGCCTAGTCGTAAAGATTAAGGTGCAGATAGCCGGGGCTGAGGAAGAACGTGGACTGCTTGACCTTGTCGGCCCGCTCCGAAAAGGTGACAAAGACCTTGTCCGGGCAGTCCACCCATTCCAGGGCGCGCAGTTGGGCCAACTCCACCAGGGGCTGCACGGCAAAAGCCATGAGCACCCGGGGCGGATCGCTGTCGCGCTACACGCCCACCAGATCAATGCGGTCGCGGGTGGAGCGCGGCGGCTTCCAGGCCGGCACTGCGATCAGCCCCATGCCGGTCACCGCTCTCGCCAAGAGGCCGATGATCACCTGGCGGGCAACCTCCTCCTGGCGCAGGGGCTTGGGTATCTCGGCCAGGGCGTCGCGCATTTCCTGGGCCAGGGCTTGCAGCTTGTCGTTCACGGCTCTCTCCCGCGCGGGTTATGCCTGCCAGGCTAGCCCATGACGCCGGCCAAGTCAAAGCCCTCCGCGCCAGCGGCCCGCCTGCATTGGGCCTGGGCCTATGCCGGCGCCGCCCTGCTGCTGGCCCTGTCCCTGGGGCTGGCCTGGTGGCAGGAGTCTCACCGCCCCTGGCAGACCGAGGTGCGGGCCATCAACCAGACCCGAGGGCGACTCTTGACTCAGCGGCTGATCGCCGCCGGCCTGGACCCGTCCCAGGCCCGGGCCGCCGGCGCGGCCGAGGCCGCGGCGCCGCCGTCCATCATCGAGATCACCCCCCAGGCCTTTGGCCAGCCCGAGCGCTGCCTCACCTGCCACCAGGGCATCGAAGCCATCAGCCCCTCTCATCCCGTGGAGGCCGTGGGCTGCGTGGTCTGCCACGGCGGCCAGGGTCTGGGCCTGTCCAAGTCCCAGGCCCATCAGGGCCTAAGGGGACGCAACCCCAGCGACCTGGGCCAGGCGCGGGAATCCTGCGGCGGCGCTGGCCAGGCCGCCCAGCGCTGCCACGGCCAGCGGGAGGAGGAACACGCCAACCTGGTGACGCGGGTGGAACGCACCATCATGGCCACCATGACCGGGGTCATCACCAGCCTGCGCCTGGCCTGGGGCGCCCAGGACGACTTCCTGGCCCGCTTGGCCACGGCCGCCGCGCAGGACCCCCAGCGCCCCACTCCTCCGCCGCCCGGCACCTTGGCCCAGCTGGCCGCCCTGCCCGACGAACCGCCCCGGGGCAATGGCCCGGCAGCCCTGGCCGAGGAGCACTGGCGTAAGTTCTGCGCCCGCTGCCATTTACGCGCCCAGCGCGATCAGGGCCATAGCGCCCACGGCCAGGGCTGCGCCGCCTGCCACGGCCAGCGCGCCCCCGACGGCCGCTACCAGGGCCAGGACGCGGCCATCCCTCGCCAGGAGCCCGGCCACGCCCGTGTACACCAGCTCTGGAGCAGCCCGCCCGAGGACAACTGCCGGGCCTGCCACAACCGCTCCGGGCGCATCGGTCTCAATTACCAGGGCGGCATGGAAGACGAGGGCGGCCGGGTGCCCTGGGCCCAGGCCCAGCCCCGTGAGGACCTGAGCGGCGGCCGCTCCCTGCGCCGGTTGTTGCCCGACGTGCACGCCGAAAAGGGCCTGTCCTGCATCGACTGCCACAGCGCCCGCGAGATCATGGGCGACGGCCGCCTGTACGGGCGCATGCGCCAGCAGACCGAGGTGCGCTGCCAGACCTGCCACGGCGGGGCCGATGGTCCGCCGTCCCTGGGCCCGGCCGATGCCGAAACCCGCTTCGAGGTCGCCTCCGGCCCCCTGAAGCAGGCCCCGCCCCTGGAGCCGGGGGCGCGCCTGGCGCTATCGGCCAAGGGCCGCCCCCTGGCCAATCTGCGCCAAGGCGCAAAAGGCCTCACCCTGTTGGCCCGCTCCCGGCCGGGCCAGGAGCACCTCAGCCCCTCCATAGCCTCGGACCCCCGCCACAACCTGCCCGGCCACCGCCGCCTGTCCTGTCAGGCCTGCCACAGCCGCTGGACCCCCCAGTGCTTCGGCTGTCACGACCAGCGCGGCGCCCTGGGCGGCATGTGGGACTACGCCGCCCAGGGCCAGACGCCCGGCACCTGGCGCGAGACCCGCGACCTCTACCGCTTCTTGACGCCAGTCTTGGGCGTGGACAGCCAGGGCATGATCCGCCCCTTCGCGCCGGGCTGCCAGGTGCTACTCAGCGAGCAAGGAGAGGACGGCCAGCCCCTGCCCGACCGCCAGCGCCAGATCGCGCGTGGCGGGGCCGTGGGCAACGGCATCGTCTCCACGCCCATCTCGCCCCACACCACCCGGCGCGAGGTGCGCCCCTGCGAGGATTGCCACATGAACCCCCAGGCCCTGGGACTGGGCGACGGGCCGCGTCTGCTGCGGCGTCTGGCGCCCCAACCCCTGGCCGACCTGGCCCAGGCCGGCTGGCCGGCCGACTGGTCGGCCCTGAGTGACGGCCAGGCCCAGCCTCTCATGGGCAGCACCCACCAGGGCGCCCGCCCCCTGGACCGCCGGGAGATCGCCCGAGTGCTACGCTTTGCCCGCTGCCTGCCCTGCCACCGCCAGCCGGCGGACCCGGTGCTCAAGGATCCGCGGCAAGCCTATGCCCGCATCGCGCCGGGGGGCGATCATTACCTCAAGCACCAGGCCCAGGTGGAAAGGGCTCTGCGATGACAAGGTTGGCCGTCATCGCCACCCTGGCCCTTATCCTGGCCCTGGCGCTGGGGGCCGCGTCGTCCCCGGAACCGGCCCCGGGCGGCGATGCCGGCTGCCGTGGCTGCCACTCCCGCATGGCCTCGCCCATGCCCCCGGCCGGCCACGGCGACCCGCTGGCCTGCACGGCCTGCCATCAGGGCCGGGGCCAGTCAGCCGAGCAGGACCAGGGCCACGCCGGGCTCATCGCCAATCCCTCGGCCCTGGACCAAGCCCCCAAGGCCTGCGGGGCCTGCCACCCCGGCTGGCCCCAGAAGGTGGCGGCCTCGCCCATGGCCACCAACATGGGGCTGATCAACCAGACCCGCTATCTGTGGGGCGCCCAGGAGAGCCTGGAGCCCCGCTACGGTGCGCGGGCCGGGGCCGGCCTGGAGATGCTGCCCCACCCCGCCCAGAGCGGCCAGGCCGTGGACGACCTGCTGCGCCGGCGCTGCCTGCGCTGCCACCTGGGGGTGCCCGGCGCCGATATGGAGGGCGCCCGGCGCTCGGCGGGCTGCGCCGCCTGCCACCGCCCCAGGGACGCCCAGGGCCACCTCCCCCAGGGCCACGGCCTAACCCGCAAGGTGCCGGTGAGCCAGTGTCTGACCTGCCATGCCGGCTGCGGGGCGGGCGGCGCCTACGTGGGCCTGGTGCCCCGCGATGACGACCCCGCGGCCCGCTTTCTGGAGACCGACCCCCAACGCCCCCGGCTGTGGCAGGGGCGGGCCTGGCGGCCCATGACCCCCGACCTGCACCACCAGGCCGGCCTGGCCTGCATCGACTGCCACGTGCAGAGCGAGATCATGGGCGACGGCGGGCTGCGGGCCGCCGGGCTCTTGCACGTGGGCCTGCGCTGCGCCACCTGTCACGGCACCCCCGGCCAGCCGCCCCGCCAGGTGCTCACCACCATGGAACAACCCCTGAACAACATCCGCCCCCTGGAAGGCGGGGGCTGGCTGCTAACGGCCAAGCTGGATGGCCGCGCCCGGGCCATACCCATGCTGGGGGGCGGGGCCTTGACGCCGGTGGCCCACCGGGTGCCCCAGCACGGGCGCGTGGCCTGCCATGCCTGCCACAACGCCCTCAACCCGGCGGACTGGGGCTGGCAGGTGCTCCTGGAGACCCGGCCCCGCTACCAGCAGTGGGCGCCCCAGGCCGCCCAGGGCGATCCCCAGGTTTTAAGCGAGATCAACGGGCAACTGGCCCTGCCCGAGGAGCGGCGCCGGCCGCCCCAGAGCCGCGACTGGCTAAACGGCGAGACCCGGCCCGGGCTGTGGCTGGTGGCCCCCTGGTTCCGGCGCTTCGAGTGGCGGCTATATGGCCAGGGTCCGGACGGCAAGAGCTATCTGTTGGCCCCGCGTTTCCAGTATGTGCTGACCAGCCTGGACCAGGAGGGGCGGGTGCTGGAGAGCTCGCGCCCGCCGCGCACCGCCCAGGGGCTCATGGGCCTGGGGCTCACTCCCTGGCACGCGCACAGCGTCCAGAGAGCCACGCCGGGTTGCGCGGCCTGCCACGGCGCGGCCCGGGTCTGGGGCCTGGGCCTGACCTTCCTGCAAGCCGGCGCGGAAAAAGAGCCCCCCCGCCTGGCGCCGAGTATTTGGCGTCCCCGGGCGGAGGGGCTGGATATGGACGAGGATTGGTTGAACGTCCTGGCTAAGGACGGCCAGCCGCGCCAGACGCTGCTGGTGCCCGGCGCGCGCTTCTACTCCGCCCCCCTCCTGGAGCGCCTGCTGCGGCCGGGCAAGCAATACCGGCGCTGGCTCTTGCAGGCCCTGGAGGAGGAATGGCCCGGCCCGGTGGATGCGCCCAGCCAGTCCCCGAGCAGCTAGTCGCAGACCTCCTCCTGGGTCTCCCTGACCATCTGGCCGTGCTCGTAGAACTTCTGCACCACGGTGCGGCAGCGGCCCCGGCTGGCCACGGGATAGGCCTCCACCCGGTGGGTGCCAGCGTCGTCGCTGTAGGCCACGGGCTTTTGATTATGGGCCGCCTCGCGGGAGGCCCGCGTGGCGATATGGCTTATGGTGGCTCCGGCCACCACGCCCAGCACGCCGCCGATGATGCCGCCCCGCCAGCCGCTGATCAAGGCCCCGGCCACCGCGCCGGTGGCCCCGCCCACGGTGCCGCCCTTGGCCTCGGGGCTGGCCGAGCGCCACAAGGAACACCCCGCCAGCAGGGAGGCGGCCAGCAGTACCGCCAGTGCCCTGCTCATATGCCGTTTACTTACCATGTCTTCTTACCTCCCTTGATGAAGCGATCAGCACTGTCTGGGTCACAACGTGGCTGGCGGGCTCAGCCCGCCAGCCAGCCGGCCAGGGTGAGGGCCGTTCCAGCGGCCAGGAGCAACCAGGCGACGTACTCCACCTTGGCCCAGGGGCGGCGCCAGGTGGGCGACTCCGGCCCCCGCCCTCCGGCCAACCAGGGCAAGGCCGCCAGCCAGGCCAGCCCCAGACCGGGCAGCACCACCCCCGCCAGCATCGGCGGCAGATGGCGCAACAACTCCTGCAAGCCCAGGAAGAGCCAGGGCGCGGCCGCCCCGCCCTCCTGGGGTCCCAGGTCGACCGGCGCTAGCGGCCAGTACACCGCCGCCAGCACCACCCCCCCCAGAAACAACAGGCCGGCCAGGCCTTCGCGCAACAGCATCCGTTGCAGGGTTGTGGGTTGACTGTCCATTTATAAAGTTTAATCATGCCTGCGCCGCTTCACAAGGCCGCCTTGCGGGCCGGGGCCTGGGCCGGGTAAGGTTAGGGGAGCATGGAAAGCCAAACGCCAAGCCAGCCCTCGCGGAGGGATATCGTCAAGGGTCTGGGCCTGCTCACCTGGGCGGCCCTGGTGGCGGCCCTGGGCCTGGGCCTGGGGGCCTTGCTGCGCCTGGCCGGGGGCTCCCGGTCGGGCGGGCCGGCCCCGCCGGTGGTGCTGGTGCCGCCAGAGCGCTTGGCGCCGGGCCAGGTGCTGGAACAGGAGGGCGTGGCACTCATGGTGGATGAGGGCGGGATATATGCCTTGTCCCTGGTCTGTCCCCACCTGGGCTGCCGCCCGGCCTGGCAGCCGGCCACGGGGCGCTTTCTGTGCCCCTGCCACGGATCGTCCTTTGCCCGGGACGGCGGCCGCCTGGCCGGGCCGACCCCCCGGGGGCTGGCCCACCTGGCCGTGACCCAGGATGCCCAGGGCCGCCTGCGCGTGGACCCTCGCCGTCCGGTGGCGGATCAAGAACGCCTGCGGAAAAGGGGAGCCTGATGCGGCGGCCCGGCTTTTTGGAGCATCTGCACCCGCCGCTGCTTGGCCCGGAGCGCATCCAGGTGCGGCACACCTTCTGCTTGGGGGGCCTGGCCCTGGTGCTCTTCGTGGTGCTGGGTCTGTCGGGGGCGGCCCTGATGTTCCATTACGTGCCCACGCCCCAGGGCGCGGCCGCTTTCTTCGCCCTGGAGGCCGGCGACCTGCCCTTTGCCTGGTTTTTCCGCCGCCTGCACTACCTGGCCGGCCAGGCCATGGTGCTGGCCCTCTTGCTGCACATGCTGCGCGTGCTGGCCACGGGCGCTTTTCTGCCGCCGCGGGCCGGCAACTGGCTGGTGGGGCTCACGCTCCTGGTGCTGACCCTGGTGCTGGACCTCTCGGGCTACGTGTTGCGCTGGGATGCCCCCACCCAGGCGGCGGCCACCGTGGTGGGCTCCCTGGCCGGCCAGGTGCCGGTCCTGGGCGGCCTGACAAAGCGCCTGCTCTTGGGCGGCGACGAGCTGGGACCGCCCAGCCTGTTGCGCTTCTACGTGCTGCATTGTCTGGCCCTGCCGGCCCTGACCCTGGTGCTGACCATGTATCATTTCTGGCGCATACGCCGGGACGGCAGGCCCCGCCGGGGTCTGTAAGCAACTTGGAGCATCCCATGCCCGATCAGGCCCCCGCCAGGCCAGAGCCCCGCCCCCCCTTGCCCCTGCTGGGCATCACCACCACCATCCCCGTGGAGGTGGCCCTGGCCGCCGGCTACCAGCCCGTGGACCTGAACAACCGCTTCATAACCGACCCCGACCCCGCCGGCCTGGTGGCCCGCGCCGAGGAACTGGGGCTGCCCCCCACCCTCTGCGCCTGGATCAAGGGCATGTACGCCTGGTGCCTGGGCCATCCCGAGGTGGCGGCCATCGTGGGCGTCACCCAGGGCGACTGCTCCAACACCCACGCCCTCATGGAACTGCTCGGCCTGGCCGGCCGCCGGGTGCTGGCCTTTGAATATCCCCATCAGCGCCAACCCCGGGACCTGGCCCGCCAAATGGCCGAGCTGGCCCAGGGCCTGGGCGGCGGTCTGGCGGCCGCCGAGGAGGTCCGCCGGGGGCTCTTGCCCATGAGGCGCGACCTGGCCCGCCTGGACGAGTTGACCTGGCGCACGGGCCAGGTCGACGGCGGGGAGAACCACCTGTGGCTGGTCAGCGCCAGCGACTTCGACGGCCACCCGGAGGCCTTCCACGGGCGGCTCCAGGCCTTTCTGCAAGAGGCCCAGGCCCGCCCCCGGCGGGACCGCCGGCCCCGCCTGGGGCTCCTGGGGGTGCCGCCCATCATGAGCGGCCTGCACCAGGCCCTCCAGGAGATGGGCGCGGCGGTGGTCTACAACGAGGTGCCCCGCCAGTTCGCCATGCTCCCGCCGGAGCAAGGCGACGACCCCGACCTGACGGCCCAGTACCTGCGCTACACCTATCCCTACGACGTGTTCCACCGCCTGGCCGACGTACGGCGCCAGGCCGAGCTGCGCGGCCTGGACGGGCTGATCCACTACACCCAGACCTTCTGTTTCCGCCAGATGCAGGACCTGGCCCTGCGCCAGGGCCTTTCGCTGCCTATTCTGACCCTGGAGGGCGACCGCGTGGGCCCCCTGGACGCCCGCACGCGCCTGCGCCTGGAGGCCTTCCTGGAGGTGCTCGGCTAGATGTGTGTCGGAGAAAGCCTCCCATGGCTTTCTCCTCTTGGGAATTGCCAAAAGTAAATTTGGCAATTCCACGAAGTAAGTATCCCCCGGCATATCCGGGGGCTTACCCATGATTAATAATGCCAATTTGCCATCGGGCATTATTTCGAGCGGGCCGTCCTGGCCCGCCCTGGGTGCCTGCCTAGGTGTTACTCCGACAGGTACCTAGTCCCGGCAAAAGGGTGGCAATCCAGCGGGGGATGATTATAGTTAGGCTGTTGTATCACCACGATCCCCAAGGAATGAACATGACACAGCAACAAGACAAACCCGCCATCCCGCCGGTTTTCGCCGAAGCTCTGCGCAACGTGAAGTTCCCCGGCTTTGATACTGACATCATAACCATGGACGTAGTTCTGGAAGCCCGCATGGAAGGCGGCCGGGCCGTGGTGCGCCTCAGGCCCCTGGCCGCCCCGCCGGAGGTGCGCGAGCAATTGGAAAACGAGATCGCCGGCGTGGTCTCCAGCCTGGCCGGCGTGACCGAGTTGGAGCTGGACATACCCGAGCCGCCCCAGCCCAAGAAGCCCAGCGGTCCCCGGGCCCTGCCGGGGGTCAAGGCCGTGTTGCCCGTGGCCTCGGGCAAGGGCGGGGTGGGCAAATCCACCGTGGCCGTCAACCTGGCCCTTGGCCTGGCCAAGCTGGGCCTGAAGGTGGGCCTGCTGGACCTGGACCTTTACGGCCCCTCCGTCCCCCTGATGCTGGGGTTGCAGGGCGCCCAGCCCGGCGACGCCCCCGGCAACATGATCGCCCCGGTGGAGGCCCACGGCATCAAGGTGCTCTCCATCGGCTTCCTGGTGGGGGCCGAGCGGGCCTTGATCTGGCGCGGCCCCATCCTGATGAAGGCCGTCAAGCAGCTCCTGCACGAGGTGGCCTGGGCTCCCCTGGATATACTGGTGCTGGACCTGCCTCCCGGCACCGGCGACATCCAGATCACCATGACCCAGGAAGTGCCCATCGCCGGGGCCTTGGTGGTGACCACTCCCCAAGACGTGGCCCTGGTGGACGCCATCAAGGCCGTGGACATGTTCAACCACACCAATGCCCCGGTGCTGGGCATCGTGGAGAACATGAGCTACTTCATCTGCCCTGACTGCCACAGCCGGCATGAGATCTTCGGCCACGGCTCGGTGGCCCCCCTGGCCGCGCGTCTGGGCGTGCCCTTCCTGGGCGAGATACCCCTGGACAAGGCCGTGCGCGAGGCCATGGATGCCGGCACGCCCATCGTGGAGTCCACGGCCGCCTCGGGCCAGGCCTATCAGGAGCTGGCCCGCCAGGTGGCGGCCCGGCTGGACCTGCAAACCCCGGAGGAGAAGTGATGGCCGCGCCCACCCGCCTGGAAGTGGAGGCCGCCCTGGATAAGTGCCGGGGCGAGTTGATCAAGCATGGCGGCAATGTGCAGCTTCTGGGGGTCAACGAGCAAGGCGTGGTGCTGGTGCGGCTGACCGGGGCCTGCTCGGGCTGCAAGAGCGCCGGGGCCACCCTGCACGATGTTATCGAAAAATCCCTGAAGGAAACCTTACCGCGCGTGACCAGCGTGCAGGCGGTCATGTAGGACCAAGCCCCCGCTGGCCCCGCCGGTCATGTCCGGCGGGGCCAGCGAGGGGGACAGAAGCGTGGCCCTGTCCGTGGAGGGGGGCTGGGCCGCGGGGAGGGACAGTATATGGGGCCGGCGGTGGCGGGCGCCTGGGGTGCAACATGATCGCGGCGCGCACGCTGGCCAGGGTATGGGGTTGCCGGGTTCTCGGCCACGCCCTGCTGGTGACGTTGATCATGCTCTGGGCCTGCCCCGCCGGGGCTGCCAACCCCCGGCTGCGAGTGGTGTTCACCGAGTGGCTGCCCTACACCTTCCAGGAAAACGGCCGGGCCGCGGGGTTTGAGATCGATATCCTCCAGGCTGTCCTGAAGGACATGGGGCTGGAGGCCGAATTCACCTCCTACCCCTGGAAGCGCTGCCTGGCCGCCCTGCGCCACGGCCAGGCCGACGCCCTGGTTTCGCTGCTCAAGACCCCGGAAAGACAAGAATACGCCCTATACCCCCAAGAACACATCAGCCTTTCGAAAACCACCTTTTTCACCGCCGTGGACAAGCAGATTGCCTTTGACGGCTCTTACGGGCAGCTCCGGGGCTACACCATCGGGGTCATCGCCGGGTTCAGCTATGGCGAGGCCTTCGACAAGGCCGGCTATCTGCGCAAGGAAGAGGTGCGCGACGCCGAGATGCTGATAAGAAAGGTTTTGTCGGGCAGAAACGACTTGGCCGCCGAAAACCAGGCGGTGGTCAGCGGGGTGGCCCTGCGCATGGGCGTGCGGGACGAGTTGCGCTTTCTGGAGCCACCCATACATACCCGCAAGCTGTATGTGGGCTTTGCCAAGGCCAAGCGCCTGCAGGGGCTCTGCCGGGAGTTTTCCCAAGCCCTGAGCCAATTCAAAAAAACCGATGCTTACCAAGCCATCCTGGTCAAATACGGCGTCAACTTCCCGGGCATGGCGGATTAGGGGCGGCGACAGCCACAAGCGCAGCCCCAAGCCTAGCCGGAGGCACCCCGCGCCGGGAGCCGACAGCCTAGGTTCCCGCCACGGGGCCACTCGACCCGTTTATGGGAGCCGAGGCACTCGGCCCGACGGCGTTTTTGCCGTGGCGCTTGATATTGAACATGGCCTGATCGGCCAGGGCCAGCAGGCCCTTGAGGTCCTGGGCGTCTTGGGGATAGGCCGCCACGCCCAGGCTGGCCGCCAGGCGCACGGCCAATCCTTGCCCGGCCAGATAGATGGCATCCTGGAGGCCTTGCTTGATCTGGCGGGCCCGGTCCAGGGCCTGCTCCTTGCCGGCCCCTGGCAGCACCACCACGAACTCATCGCCGCCATAGCTGACGCCATAGGCCGCCTGGGGCAGGCAGGCCCGGATGGTCTGGGCCACCTCCTGCAAGACCTGGCTGCCCAACAGGTGCCCGTGGGTGTCCACCACGTGCTTGAAGTCGTCTATATCCATAAATACCAGGGCAAAGGGCTCCCCCTGGGCGATCAGATCGGCCAGAGACTGGTACAGGTGGCGGGTGTTAAAGAGCCCGGTGAGGTCGTCGTGGATGGACAGATCGTGGATGCGCTGAAAACGCCGCGCGTTCTCGGCGGCGATGGCCACGAAATCGGCCACAATGGCCAACACCTCCAGGACCGGGGCGTCCATGCGGCGGGGGTTTATCACCTCGATGGCCCCCAGGGGACGGCCGGCGAAGATCAGGGGGGCGCACATGATGGACCTGGTGGAAAACCCGGCCAGTTGATCGACCTCGGGAAAAAAGTGTTGGCAGGCGGCGACGTCATCCACCACCAAGGCGCGGCGTTGCAGCACGGCCTGGCCAGCGATGCCCTGGCCCGGTTCCAGGCGCAGGTCCTTGACCAACTCCAGGTCCAGCCCCACGGTCACCGCGAAGCGCAGTTGACCGCTGGCCTCGTCCAATAGCAACAGCGACCAGTTGTCGGCCGGCAGCAGGGCCGAGACCCGCTCCAGCAGGGCCGGCAGCAGACGCGGCGGCTCCAGTTGGGAGGTGAGGGCCTTGCCCAGGTCCAGACAGGCCCGAAGCTCGTCCGCCGTCAGCATATCCGAGGCCGCCATTAACCACTCCTTGGGGATGCAACCCTTGATGAATACGTGTCCTTCGCTGAACCGCCGGGTCCGGGGCGGGGAACCGCGGAGCGGGGTCTGGCGGGGATGATCTCCATCATAATCAATCCGGGGTGGCAGGCCAAGAGTTAGGTGCCCTGGCGCCGTCCGCCGGGAGTGATATGCTTTGACCTGGTTTTCTGTTAGCGTTTTGTTGCGCCGGGCCGACGACGTCACCCAGTCAGGGGCAGAGAAAACCTTGGGCCAACACTCCGACACCAAAACGCGCGTGTTGGTCCTCAGCGCCCTGGGGGTGGTCTTCGGTGATATCGGCACCAGCCCCCTGTACACCCTGCGGGTCTGCTTCTCCGACAAATTCGGCCTGGCCCCCGGCCCGGAAAACGTCCTGGGTCTGTTGTCGCTGATCTTCTGGGCGCTGATACTGGTCATCAGCGTCAAATACGCGCTGTTCATCATGCGGGCCGACGACCATGGCCAGGGGGGCATCTTCGCCATGCTGGCCCTGCTGCACAAGCAGGGGCGTCCACGCCTGGGGCGGCGTCTGACCCTGCTGGGGCTGTTCGGCTCGGCCCTGCTCTACGGCGACGGGCTTATCACCCCGGTCATCTCGGTGCTGTCGGCCCTGGAGGGCCTTGAGGTGGCCACGGCGGCGGCCAAGCCCCTAGTGCTGCCCCTGACCTGCGCCGTGCTGACCGGGCTTTTTTTGGTGCAAAGCCACGGCACCGGCCGCATGGGCCGGCTGTTCGGCCCCATCATCGTGGTGTGGTTCGCGGCCCTGATAGCCCTGGGACTGCCGGCCATCCTGGCGCGCCCCCAGGTGCTCCAGGCGGTCAACCCGGTCCACGCCATGGGATTCTTCCTGCACAACGGCCTGCACGGCTTCCTGGTCCTGGGCGCGGTGGTGCTGTGCGTCACCGGCTGCGAGGCCCTCTACGCCGACATGGGGCATTTTGGCAAGAATCCCATACGCATCTCCTGGTATGGCCTGGCCCTGCCAGCCCTGTTGTGCAACTACTTCGGCCAGGGCGCCCTGATCCTGGCCGATCCGCGCGCCGTGGCCGACCCCTTCTACGGCCTGGTGCCGCCGGCCCTGTTGTATCCCATGGTGGCCCTGGCCACGGCGGCCACCATAATCGCCTCCCAGGCCATCATCTCCGGGGTCTTCTCGCTGACCCGCCAGGCCATCCAACTGGGCTTCATGCCGCGCATGCGCATCATCCACACCTCGGCCATGGCCGAGGGTCAGGTATACATCCCCGAGATCAACGCCATGATGCTCATCGCGGCCCTGGCACTGACCCTGGTCTTCCGGGAGTCGGAGGAGCTGGCGGGCGCCTACGGCATCGCTGTCACCGCCGACATGTTCATCACCTCCATGATGTTCTTCCTGATCGCCCGGCGGGTGTGGACCTGGCCCCTGGCCAAAGCCCTGGCGCCCACCCTGCTCTTCTGGATGGTGGACGCCTCCCTGTTCGGCTCCTGCCTGGCCAAGCTGTTGCAGGGCGGCTGGTTCCCGGTGTTGGTGGGCCTGTGCTTCATGCTGATCATGGCCACCTGGTGGGACGGCTGGAAAATGCTGGCGGCCAAGGTATTCAAGATGCGCCTGCCCCTGGACCGCTTCATCGGACGCATCGTGTGGGAAAAGCCGGTGCGCTCCAAGGGCACGGGGGTGTTTTTGTCCACCTTCCGGCGCGAGATACCCCCCATGCTGCTCTACCAGCTCAACCACACCAAGGCCCTGCACGAGCAGGTGGTGATCCTATCGATCCTCACCGAGCAGGTGGCCGAGGTGGCCGAGGAGCAACAACTGGAGATGCGCTATCTGGGCAAGGGGGTCTATCGTCTCAAGGCCCATTTCGGCTTCATGGAGACGCCCACGGCGCCCTGGATACTGGCCCAGGCCAAGGCTCGGGGGCTCAAGGTGGACCTGGCGCGGGTGAAGTATTACATCGGGCGCATGGCCCTGATCCCGGCCCAGAAGCCCACCATGCCCCGCTGGCAGCGCTTCCTGTTCCTGTTCATGTACCGCAACGCGGTCAGCCCGGTGGTCTTCTACAGCATCCCCCCGGAGGACGTGCTGGAGCTGGGCATCCAGGTGGAGTTCTAACCAGGCCCCGGCAGGCTGGTGGCCCAGTCGTCCTTGAGGGCCTCGGGGTCGCCCGTGGGCAGGCCCAGCTCACGGGCCTTGAGCACCCGGCGAAGAAGCCGCCGCTTGGCGTTGCGCGGCAGGGCCGGCAGGAACTCCACCTCGCGCAGGGGCAGGTCCGGCGATATCTCGGCCCGAGCCAAGGCCCTGAGCACCTCGCGCAGTTCCCACACGGCCTTGTGGCCGTGGCGCAGCACCACCAGGGCCTTGAACCAAGGGGCGCCCTCGGTGGCCGGCAGGATCACGGCGCATTCGGCCACCGCCGGGTGGCGCTCCAGGGCGCGCTCCACCTCATAGGGACCCACCAGGCGGCCGCGCACCCTTAAGATGTCGTCCTTGCGGCCGTGCAGGTAGTAATAGCCGTCCTCGTCGGTGGTGGCCAGGTCGCCGCTCAGGTACCAGCCCTGGCGGAAAAAGCCCTCCTCGCGGCCAGCCTCGCCCCACAGGCCGGAGAACATGGCCGGCCAGCCGGGTTGGAAGGCCAGCTCCCCCAGGGTCAAGAGGGGCTGGCTCTGCCCCTGATCGTCCACCACCGCCGCCTGCACCCCCGGCACCGGCAGCCCGGCCGAGCCCAGCTTGATATCCGTGCCCGGGAAATGGGCCAGGGCGATCATGCCCATCTCGGCGCTCCACCAGGTGTCGTGGATGTGGCGGTTGAAGTTGTTGCGGAACCAGAAGAAATTTTGGGGCGGCAGGGAGCGGCCCACGGTGGCCACGTGCCCCAAGCCGGCCAAGTCGTAGCGTTTGGGCAGGTCGTCGCCGGCCTGCTTGAGCAGATCGATGACCCCGGGGCGGGTGTACCAGGTGCTGGGCTTGTGGCGCTCCAAGGCCCGGTACCAGGACGAGGGGCTGAACTCGTCGCCGATCAAGAGCACCGCCGAGCCGCACAGCCAGGGGGCCAAGCCGCCGTAGACCGTGGAAGTGACCCAGCCCGGCAGGCCGTCGGTCCAGCACAGGCTGCCCGGACCCAAATCCAGCACGTAGCGGGCGGTCATCAACAGGCCCACCATGCCGCCGTGCACGTGCACGGCGCCCCGGGGCGGGCCGTCGCCGCCGGAGGTGAAGACCAGGTACAGGGGGTGGTTGGGCTCCACCCAGCGGGTGGCGATCCGCGATGATTGGGCCGGCAAGAGCTGGGGCACCAACTCCTCGCGGGGGTGCAGGCCGGGGCGGTTGCCCTCGGTCAAGAGCAGCACCGCCTCGCTGGGCAGGGCCTCGGCCGGTAGCCTGCGGGCCAGGTGGGGCGTGGTGACCATGATTTTGGGGTCCACGCGGGCCATGAGGCGGTAAAGCTCGTGGGGGGTGAGGTCCGGCGGCAGGGCGCAGAAGATGGCTCCCAGGCGGGCGGCGGCCAGCACCGCCAAATGCATCTCGGGCCGGGGAGGCATGAGCACCACCAGACGATCGCCGGTCTCCAGTCCCAGACCGGCCAGCATGTTGGCCCACTGGCAGGACAGGTCCCTGATCTGGGCGAAGCTGAAGGTGCTCACCTCGCCGCCCTTCTCATAGACCAGTGCCGTCTGCTCGGGCATCTGGCCGGGCTCGGCCCAGCGGTCGATGGCCTCCTGCACCAGGTTGTACTGGCCGCTCTGCTGCCAGGTGAATTCCTGGTGGAATTTCTCCCAACGGAAATTGAAGTAGGCCTCCTCGTAGGACCCCATGCGCGAGGGGCGATCCTCGTCGGCCCTGATGCGCGTGCGTATCACATCATGCCTCCCATCCACACGCCATAGGGGCCGTGCACCTGGCGAGCCTTGTTGGCCAAGGCCCGGCCCCTGAAGCTGTCGGCCAGGGCCAGAATCTCCTGGCCCTGGGCCGGGTCCAACAGGGCCAGGAGGGTCTGGGCCAGGGAGGCGGTCAGCGCCTCGTGGCTGTAGCCGCCCTCCAGGGCCAGCAGCAGGGGAATGCCCCGCTCCGGTCCCAGGCGGCGCACCAAGGCCCCCAGGCCGGCGAAGGCCATCTCCGTCAGGTGGGTATTGCCCAGGGGGTCGTCCTTGTGGGCGTCGTAGCCGGCGGCCACCATGATCAACTGGGGGTCAAAGCCCTCCACCACCTGGGGCAATATCTCGCGGTAGAGGTGCAGCACGTCGTCGTCGGTGGCGTCGCCAGGCAGGCACAGGTTGAGGGTATAGCCCGCGCCGGCGCCCAGGCCCACGTCCTCCCAGTCGCCGGTGTGGGGGTAGGCCTGAAAGTAATGGGAGGACATGTAGAAGACCTCCCGCTCGCGGTAGAAGACGTCCTGAATGCCGTTGCCGTGGTGCACGTCCCAGTCCACGATGAGGATGCGCTTGAGGCCAAAGGCCCGCCTGGCCCAGCGGGCGGCGATGGAGAGGTTGTTGAAGATGCAGAAGCCGCCGGCCTGTCCAGGCAAGGCGTGGTGCCCCGGCGGGCGCACCAGGGCAAAGCACATGGCGCACTGACCGGTCATGAGGGCTTCCAGGCCCCGCAGCACCCCCCCGGCGGCCAGCCAGGCGGTGTGGCAGGAGCGGGCGCTGACGGGGGTGTCGGAGGTGAGGTTGGTGAAGGCCCGCCGAGCCGTGGAGAGCACCAGCTGCACATAGGCCGGCGAGTGCACCATCTCGATCTGTTCCAGGCTGGCCGGCGTGGGCTCCAGGTTGAGAAAGCGGCCGCTGAAGCGCTGGTCCAGCATGGCGTAAACGCTGGTGAGGCGTCCGGGGTCCTCGGGGTGGCTCAGACCGGTCTTGTGCTCCAGATAGACCGGGTCGCGCACGATGCCCACGCTGAGATCCATGGCTCCCCCTGCATCCTAATGGCCAAACAGCGCTATTGCATGGTGATGGTGACACAATGCGGCCCAACCTGGCAAGCCCGGTTTATCCCGCCCAGTTTGGCGCGGCATCTCCGGCCTGGTGCTGGCCAGGGGTTTTGGGGGCCTGGCCCTGGACGGGCGGCTTTGTTATGCTGAAGGGCTATGGGGCCGGATCGCGCCCCCGCTGGACCTCTCACCCGTGCGCAAGGAGAACCCCATGGCCGTGCACCAGCTGGCGGGCAAGCCCGCCCCCCTAGAGATGCTGATCAACGTCCCGCGCCTGGTCAGTGCCTACTACACCCTGCGCCCCGACCTGGACGACCCGGCCCAGCGGGTGGCTTTCGGCACCAGCGGCCACCGCGGTTCCTCCCTGGAGGGCAGCTTCAACGAGGCCCACATCCTGGCCATCACCCAGGCCGTGTGCGAGCTGCGCCGCGCCCAGGGCATCGATGGGCCGCTGTATTTGGGCATGGACACCCATGCCCTGTCCGAGCCGGCCCTGTACAGCGCTCTGGAGGTGCTGGCCGCCCACGGCGTGCTGACCATGATCCAGGCCGGCCGGGGCTACACCCCCACGCCGGTGATCTCCCACGCCATCCTCACCCACAACCGGGGACGTCGTGAGCACCTGGCCGACGGCCTGGTGATCACCCCCTCCCACAACCCGCCGGCCGACGGCGGCATCAAGTACGACCCCCCCAGCGGCGGCCCGGCCGACACCGCCACCACGGCGGCCATCGAGAAACGGGCCAATCAAATCCTGGCCGGCGACTGCCGCGAGGTCCAGCGCCTGCCCCTGGCCAAGGCCATGAAGGCCGAGACCACCCGTGAATACGACTACGTGGAGCCCTACGTGGCCGATCTGGCCAAGGTGGTTGACATGCAGGCCATCGCTGGCGCGGGGCTCAAGATCGGCGTGGACCCCCTGGGCGGCTCGGGCCTGGCCCTGTGGGACCCCATGGCCCAGCGCTACGGGCTAAACCTGGAGGTGGTCAACCGCCGCGTGGACCCCACCTTCGCCTTCATGACCGTGGACAAGGACGGCAAGATACGCATGGACTGCTCCTCGCCCTATGCCATGGCCGGCCTGATCGCCCACAAGGATAATTTTGACATCGCCTTTGGCAACGACCCCGACTACGACCGCCACGGCATCGTCACCCGCCAGGCCGGGCTCTTGAACCCCAACCACTACCTGGCAGCGGCGGTGTGGTACCTCTTCCAGAACCGCCCCGGCTGGTCCCCGGAGGCCAAGGTGGGCAAGACCGTGGTCAGCAGCTCCATGATCGACCGGGTGGCCGCCCACCTGGGCCGTGATTTATGCGAGGTGCCCGTGGGCTTCAAGTGGTTCGTGGAGGGACTTATCGACGGCTCGCTGGGCTTCGGCGGCGAGGAGAGCGCCGGCGCCTCTTTCCTGCGCCTGGACGGCACGGTGTGGACCACCGACAAGGACGGCATCATCATGGACCTCTTGGCCGCCGAGATGACCGCCCGCCTGGGCCAGGACCCGGCCCAGATATACGCCGGGCTGACCGAGCGCTTTGGCCAGCCCGTGTATGAGCGCCTGGACGCCCCGGCCAGCCGCGCCCAGAAAGAGGCCTTCAAGCGCCTGACCCCGCAGATGGTAACGGCCAACGAATTGGCCGGCGAGGCCATCAAGGCCAAGCTGACCCAGGCGCCGGGCAACGGCGCGGCCATCGGCGGACTGAAGGTGATGACTGAAAATGGCTGGTTCGCGGCCCGGCCCTCGGGCACCGAGGAAATATACAAGATATACGCCGAGAGCTTCCTGGGCCGTCAGCACCTGGAGCGCATCCAGGAGGAGGCCCAGGCCATGGTGGCGGCGGCCTTCGCCGCGGCGGGGGCGGCCTGAGCGCTGGGGCCAGAAAAAACGGCACGCCTTGGCCGGCCTGCGCGATTGGCTTGACCAGCGCCGGCCCGGGCGAAGGATACGCTCCAGCCCGGGCCAGCGCTGGTCAAAAACTTTTTAGCGGACCAGTTCCTTGATGCGCTTGACCAGGGCCGCCGGATCCACCGGCTTGTCGAACCACTCGTCAGCCTCCAGGGATTTGATGGCGGCCTGGGGGGCGTAGCTGGTGTCGGTGGCATGCTCGGCCACGGCCGTGAGCATGATCACCGGGATACCGCTCAGGCTCTCGTCCTTGGCCACATCCTTGGCCACGGCGAAGCCGTCCTTGCCCTCCATCATCACGTCCAAGATGATGAGGTCGGGGTGCTGGGCGCGGGCCATCTCCAGACCCTCCACGCCCCCATAGGCGGCCAGGGGCTCCATGCCCTCCCCTTCCAACAGCATGCTAACGGCTTCCACCAGATCGGGATCGTCATCGATAATGAGGATGCGTTTGCCCGCCATGCCAACCCCCTCCTAGCTCTGTGAACTGGTTATTGTGCCTTTGTGTTTGAGCATAGCAATCTCATAGGTCAACTGTCAATAAAGCTCGCCGACTCCCTAGCGCCTCGGCCATCCATTTATTACGCGCCTTGTCGTAGAGCGGGATTGTGGATACTCCCAGTAATATGGTAGGTTGATCAGCATGGGTGGTTACGGCCCCACCCCGCGCCCCGCCGCGGGCCGGCCGCCCAGGCCCCACCCCCTGCCACGCCAGGGAGACACGCCATGGACCGGGACAGTGCCCGCATTGCGGAACTCGAGGCCGAGCTGGCCCAGACGCGGCTGCGCCTGGCCGAGGCCCAAGCCCTGGCCCAAAGTCTCCAGCAGGCCGAGCGCCAACACCGCCGCGAGCACGAGTTCAGCGACACGGTGCTGAAAAGCCTGCGCGACGCGGTCTACGCCGTCTCACCCGGCGACTTCACGGTGGTGGACTGCAACCAGGTCTTTCTGCGCCAGCTGGGCCTGAGCCGTGAACAGGTCATCGGCCGCCCCTGTTACCAGATCACCCGCCAGCGTCAACAGCCCTGCCACCAGGGAGGCGGCGACTGCCATGCCCTGTGGACCCTCTACCAAGGCAAGCCCGCCCTGTCCGAGCACACCCTGACCACCCCCGACGGGCAAAAACGCCACATCGAATGCAACACCCTGCCGGTGCTGGACCAACAGGGCCGGGTGGAGCGCATCGTCCACGTGCACCGCGACATCACCAAGCGCAAGGAGGCCCTGGAGCGCTACCTGGAGGCCAACCGCGAGCTGAGCCGCTCCAACGCCTTTTTGCGCAACCTGATAATGAGTTCGCTGGATGCGGTCATCGCCGCCGACATGACCGGCAGGATACTTATCTTCAACGAGGCCGCTGGCCGGATCAGCGGCTACAGCGAAAGCGAGGCCCTGGGCGAGTTGGACATACGCGGCATCTATCCCGGCGACGGGGCCCGCGAAATCATGGCCCTGTTGCGCAGCGACGGCCACGGTGGCAAGGGCAAGCTAGAATCCCACGAGGCCCAGATGCTGTGCAAGGACGGCTCCCAGGTGCCCATCAGCCTCTCGGCCTCGGTGGTGATGGAAGGCGGCGTCGAGGTGGGCACCGTGGGTTTCTTTTACGACCTGCGCGAAAAACGGCGCATGGAAGGCGAGCTGGACAAGACCCGCATACAGCTTTTGCAGGCCGAAAAGATGGCCTCCATCGGCAAGCTGGCCGCTGGCGTGGCCCACCAGCTCAACAACCCCCTGGCCGGCATCACCCTCTACGCCAACATCCTGGCCGAGGAATACGAACTGTCGGAAGCGGCCCGCCAGGACCTGCAACGCATCCTGGACAACGCCGAACGCAGCCGCGACACCATCAAGGAGCTATTGCAGTTCGCCCGCCAGACCCGCCAGGAGATTCGGCCGGCCAACATCAACGAGGCCCTGTCGCGCACCCTGTTTCTGCTGGAGAACCAAGCGCTGTTTCAGAACATCCAGATCAAGCGCCACCTGGACCCCGGCCTCCCGCCCCTGCCCGCCGACATCCAACAGCTCAATCACGTGTTCATGAACATCGTGCTCAACGCCGCCGAGGCCATGGAAGGGCAAGGCCGCATCGAGGTATCCACTGGCCGTTCCGCCGACGGCCGTTGGGCGGTGATCGAGATCGCCGACACCGGTCCGGGCATTCCGCCCGAGGTGCTGCCCCATATCTTCGAGCCCTTTTACACCACCAAGGACGAGGGTAAGGGCACCGGCTTGGGGCTCAGCGTGGCCTTCGGCATCATCGAGAACCACAACGGCAAAATCGCGGCCCAAAGCAAACCAGACCAGGGGACCCGCTTCACCATCGAGCTGCCCCTTGACGGCGCGGAGGAGGCTTTAGCGTGAACTCAAGCGTGCCGGCCGTGCCGGTCCTGATCATCGATGACGAGCGCGACATCCGCGACGGCTGCGAGCGCATCCTCTCGCGCATGGGCTGCCAGGTGGCCAAGGCCCCGGACGGACGCGGCGGGCTGGAGACCCTGGCGCGCCAGCCGGCGGATATCGTGCTCCTGGACCTCAAGATGCCGGGCATGGACGGCCTGGAGGTCCTGCAACACATCAAGCGCAGCCAGCCCCAGGTGCTGGTGATCGTCATCACCGGCTTCGCCACCGTGGAGACGGCCATCGAGGCCATGAAGCTGGGGGCCTACGACTTCATCCCCAAGCCTTTCCAGCCCGACCAGTTGCGCCTGACCGTGGGCCGCGCCATCGAGCGCCTGCGGCTAAGCCAGGAGGCGACGCGCCTGGAGCAGGAGCGCCGGCGCACCCTGAGCGACCTGCACACCGAAAAAAGCCGCCTGCGCACCATCATCAGCGCCCTGCCCCAAGGGCTCTTGGTGACTCGCGGCGACGGCCAGGTGGTGCTGGTCAATCCGGCCTTTTGCCAGATGATCGGCCTGGAGGCCGACACCGGCCCCGGCCAGGGGCTGGAGCACTACCTGCCCGACCCAGCGGCCCGCCAGATGCTGCGCCTGGTCTCCGCCGGCCAGGACGATCCCGATCAGGAGGCTGCCTCCCTGGAGTTCTCCGCGCCTGGCGAACGCCACCTCCTGGCCCAGGCCACGCGCATCCTGGGCGAGGAGGGCGAGGGGCTGGGGGCCGTCCTGGTCCTGGTGGATGTGTCGGCCTTCAAGGTGCTGGATCAGTTGCGCTCGGAGTTCGTGGCCAAGGTCAGCCACGAACTGCGCTCGCCCTTGTCCACCATCCTGCTGCAACTGACCCTGCTCCTGGGCGAGGGAGCCACCCCCCAGCCCGAGGGTCAACGCCACCTATTGGTGCGCGCCCGCGAACGCACCCAGGGGCTCATCAGCTTTGTGCGCGATCTCTTGGACCTCTCGCGCCTGGAGGCCGGCGCCGGCCGCCAGGAGCCCCGCCAGGTGCGTCTGGAGGAGCTGTTGCGCACGGTGATGGATTCCTTCTCCACCCAGGCCGAGGCCCGCGGGCATCAACTCCTGCTGGACCTGCCCGAGGAGCCTCTGCCGCCGCTCAAGGCCGATCCCGTGGGCCTGGAGAGCGTGTTCAACAACCTGGTGGCCAACGCCATCAACTATTCCGACGATGGCGGGCGCATAGTGGTGACGGCCCGACAGGAGGGCGACCGGCTGCGCGTGCAGGTGAACGACCAGGGCTTTGGCATCGAGGAGGAAAAGCTGCCCCTGATCTTCGACAAGTTCTACCGGGTGAAAAACGAAAAGACCCGCTTCGTCACCGGCACCGGCCTGGGCCTGCCCATCGTCAAGAGCGTGGTGGAATCCCTGGGCGGCGACATCAGCGTACAAAGCCAGAAGGGCCAGGGCAGCACCTTCACGGTGCTGCTGCCGCTGTCCTAAAAACTAGCACCCGCCGGAGAGAGACCCTCCGGCGGGTGCTGGCCTGTCAACGGTCCAGTGCTGGAATGGCTTAATCTATAGGAGGCCGCGGATAGAGCCCGGCCTGCTCCACGATCCGGGGCACCATCTCTTCCCACTCGATGGCCATGATGTGAAAGCCCTTGACCCCGGGCACCTGCTTAAGCCGCTGGATGGACTCCACGCAAATCTTGATGCCCTCCTCGGCCTGCGCCTCCTTGGGCACCCCGGCGATGCGCCCCACCACCTCGTCGGGCACGTCCATGCCCGGCACGCGGTTCTTCATGTACTTGGCCATGCCGGCGGATTTCAGGGGCGTCAGCCCGGCCAGGATGTAGACCTGGTCAAGAAGGCCGCGCTCGCCGGCCAGCTTCAACCACAGCTCGAACTTGTCCAGGTTGAAGATGCACTGGGTCTGGATGAACTCCACGCCGGCGGCCACCTTCTTGGCCAGACGCGGCACCCTGATCTCGAAGGGGTCGGCAAAGGGATTGGCCGCCGCGCCCACAAACATCCTGGGCGGCCGCTTGATCTCGTCGCCGTTGAGGAACTTGCCCTCGTCGCGCATGTGGCGCACGGCCTGGATGAGCTGCATGGAGTCCAGGTCGTGCACGTTCTGGCCCTGGGCGCAGTCGCCGAAGCTCTGGTGATCGCCGCTCAGGCAGAGCATGTTGTGGATATCGAAGGAGGCGGCCCCCAGGATGTCGCTCTGCATGGCGATGCGGTTGCGGTCGCGGGTGACCATTTGCAGGATGGGTTCCAGTCCGGCCAGCTTGAGATGGATGCAACTGGCCAGGGAGCACAGCCTGGTCACCGAGGTCTGGTTGTCGGTGATGTTGATGGCGTCCACGTGGTCCTTGATCAGGCGGGCCTTTTCCAGGATGGCTCCGGCGTCGCTGCCCCGGGGAGGGCCACACTCGGAGGTCACGGCCTGGTGCCCGGCGCTCAGCACCTTCTCCAGCTTGCTGGGAGTCTTGGTGGTCATGCCGGTCATGGCCGCACCTCCTTCTTGACCACCTTGCGCGGGCCGCCTGCCCGATCGCTGGACCAATCCTTTAGCGGGATGATCTTCTCGTAGTCCTCCAGGCGTCCCAGGGCCTTCAGGCGGTTGATGATCAATTGCCAGGCGCAGTCCACGTCCTTGCTGATCTCGCACTTGCCGTTGCTGGAGCCGCCGCAGGGACCGTTTAGCACTCGCTTGGCGCAGCGGGCCACCGGGCAGATGCCGCCGGTGTTGGCCAGGAGGCACCTGCCGCAGCCCTGGCAGCGCTCGCTCCACACCCCGCGCTCCAGTGCCCCGCCCATGAACAGGGTGTTTACTCCAGGCTGCACCGGCAGGCTGGCGAACTCCTCGGCCATGAACTGGCAGCCCACGCCACAAGCCAGGGAGACGACCATTTTGTAGGGCTCCACCGCCTCGCGGGCCTGAATCAGGTACTCGCGGTCGCACTGCCGTTGCAGGGTCATCTCGCCCACCTGGACGTTCTGCCCCTGGTTGAGAAAGTACAGGCGCAGGGCCGCCGCCAGGATGCCCACCTCCTTGGAGCCGCCGGCCTCGCAGACCGTGACGCACTCGTTGCAGCCGGCCACCAGGATGCTCTGGCGGTCCTTGACCGCCGCGATGATCTCCTCCAGGGGCTTTGCCTTCGCTACGATCATCTTGTGCCACTCCCCTCTAGCATGCGGGCTAGGCCGCCTTGTCCTGGCTGGCGGGCTTGGCCAGCTTGGCCGGGTTGGGTCCCAGGGCCTGGATGCTCTCGCTCATCTCGCGGGCGTACTGGGCGAACAAGGGCGCCTCGCCGGAGCTAAGGTTGAACATGCGCACCCGTTGGCCACCGCTGCCCACGGCCTCCAGGATGCGCTGGGCCTGCTCCACCCTTTTGCGCGCCCGGAAGTTGCCCTGCTCGAAGTAGCAACTGCCCTCCAGGCAGCCCACCAGATAGACGCCGTCGGCGCCCTTCTCAAAGGCCCTCAGGATGTGAACAAGGTCCACCTTGCCGGTGCAGGGCACGCGGATGACGCGCACGTACGCCGGGTAATTTAAGCGCATCGAACCTGCCAGGTCCGCTGCCGAGTAGCCTCAAGCGTTGCAGCAAAAAGCCACGATAATGGGTTCGAAGCCGTCCATCACATCACCCCCTCCAGCAGGCCTTCCACCTGGCTCAAGATTTGGTCGTCCTCGTACCAGTTGAGCTGAATGGCCTTGGCCGGACACTCGGCGGCGCAGATACCGCAGCCCCGGCACATGGCCACGTCGATCTCGCTGACACCCTCGGCGTTGATGCGCGGCACCCCGTAGGGGCAGGAATATACGCAGACCAGGCAGGCGGCGCACATCTCGGAAACAACCTTGGCGGTCACCGGCGACAGGGCCAGCTCTGACTGGGCCAAAAGGGTGGCGGCCCGACCGGCGGCGGCCCAGGCCTGGGCTATGCTCTCGGTGATCAGCTTGGGACCGTGGGCCGAGCCGCAGACAAAGACGCCGTCAGCCGCCATGTCCACTGGCCTGAGCTTTACGTGGGCCTCCAACAGGTAGCCGTCGCCGTTGCGCGCCAGCTTCATGATGGAGGCCAGCTCGTCGGTGTCGGCCGGGCGCATGCCAGCGCTCAAGGCCAACAGGTCGGCCTTGAGGCTCACCGGCCGGCCCAGCACGTGATCAATGAAGCTGACGCGCAGGCCGTCCTCGGCCGGCTCCACCACCGGTGGGTCGTCCTGATCAAAGCGGAAGAAGAGCACGCCCTTCTGGCGCGCCAGGGTGTAGTAGTCCTCCAGAAGGCCGTAGGTGCGGATGTCGCGGTAGAGCACGCAGACCAGGGCCTCGGGGTTTTGCTCCTTGATGTGCAGGGCGTTCTTCACCGCGCTCTGGCAGCAGATGCGCGAGCAATTGACGTGCTGGGCATTGCGCGAGCCCACGCACTGGATCATGGCCACGGTCTTGATGTCCGCCGCGCCCTGGTCCTCCAGGCGTCTTGCCAGCTCCACCTGGGTCAGCACCCGGGGGTCTTGCCCGTGGAAATATTCCGTGGGCTGATACTCTCCCGCGCCGGTGGCCAGGATCAGGGCGCCGTGATTGACCTTGCGCTCGTACATGCCCGGCCCCACGATCAGCTCGGTGGTGAAGTTGCCGCGATAGCCGCTGAACTTGACCACCAGGCTCTGGGTGAGCACCTGGATGAGGGGATGGCTGCTGGCCCGTTCGATGAGCCGGTCCAGATGGGCGTTGATGTCCACGCCCTCGATGGTCTGGGTCAGGCGGCGGCCAAAGCCGCCCAGCTCTGCGTCTTTCTCCACCAGCACCACCTCGAAGCCCTGCTCGGCCACGCCCAGGGCGGCGGTCAGCCCGGCCACGCCGCCGCCCACCACCACGGCGCGCGGGTTGACCTTGACCTTGGTCTCCACCAAGGCGCGCAGGGTGCCGGCCCGGGCCACGGCCATGCGCACCAGGTCCTTGGCCTTGGCCGTGGCCGCCTCCGGCGTCTGGCCGTGCACCCAGGAATCGTGGTTGCGGATGTTGGCCATCTCGAAGAGGTACTTGTTGAGCCCGCAGGCCTGCAGGGTGTCCATGAAGATGGGCTCGTGGGTCTTGGGGCTGCACGAGGCCACCACCACGCGGTTGAGGCGATGCTCCTTGATCTTCTCCTTCATCTGCTCCTGCACGTCCTGGGAGCAGACGAAAAGGCCGTTGTCGGCGTGCACCACGTGGGGCAAGGTGGCGGCGTAGGCCGTGACATCCGGCACATCCACCACGCCCGCGATGTTGATGCCGCACTTGCAGACAAAGACCCCGATGCGTGGCTCCTGGCCGCTGACGTCGATCTGGGCCGGCAGCTCCAGGCCGCGGGTGGCGCTCCAGCGGGCCGGCGCCAACTGGCTGGCGGCGGCGCAGGCGGCGGCACTGGCCTCGGTAACGGAACTGGGGATGTCCTTGGGTCCCTGGAAGGAGCCGCAGACCAGCACCCCGGGCCGCGAGGTGGCCACCGGGGTCATGGGCTGGGTGGCGGCGAAGCGGTACTTGTCAGTGGCCACTTCCAGGCGCTGGGCCAACTCGGCGCTACTCCGGGGCACCTCCAGGCCCACCGAGAGCACCACTAAATCGAAAAGTTCCTCCCGGGCCTGGCCATCGGCCGTGGCGTACTCGATGCGCAGCCCACCGCTGGGGTCGTCGTTGACGGTGTGGATGCGCGACTTGACAAAGCGCACGCCCTGCTCGTCGCGGGCGCGCAGGTAGTAGCGTTCGTAGTCCTTGCCAAAGGTGCGCAGGTCCATGTTGAAGATGGTGCATTCCAGGTCGCGGTGGGCGTGCTCCTTGGCCACCAGGGCCTGCTTGATGGCGTACATGCAGCACACCGAGGAGCAGTAGCCGTTGCCGCAGCGGTTGGTGTCGCGCGAGCCCACGCATTGCAGCCAGGCTATCTTCTTAGGTTCGCGCTGGTCCGAGGGGCGCAGCAAATGCCCCTGGGTGGGGCCGGAGGGGCTCAGGAAGCGCTCGAACTCCAGACTGGTCACCACGTCGGGGTTCTGGCGATAGCCATAGTCCAGGCCCAGGGGTTGGGGCTCATAGGGCCGCGCGCCGCTGGCCAGGATCACCGAGCCCACGTTGAGGTTCAACTCGCGGGGCTTCTGGCCGTGATCCACGGCACCGGCCAGGCAGGCCTGAACGCAGAGCATGCACTCGGCGCAGCCGGCGCAGGCCAGGCAACGGCTGGCCTCGGCGCGGGCGGCCTCCTCGCTCAAGGGGCCCACCACCTCGCCGAAGGATTGAGCCCGCCGCGCGGGATCGGCGTGGGGCGGCTTCTGGCGCGGGGTCACCGGCACCGTAACCTTGGGCGGCTCCACGGCCAGCCAGTCCTTCTGCCGCCCCTCGGCCAGGTCGCGCCCTTCCAGCAGGCGCATGGCCGAAAGGGCCGCCTCCTTGCCCTGAGCCACGGCCTTGATCACCGTGGCCGGCCCCAGCACGGCGTCGCCGCCGGCAAAGACCTGGGGCAGGCTGGTTTGCAAGGTCAGGGGGTCCACGCTCAGGCAGTTCTTGCCAGAAACCTCCAGGCGGCAGGTGTCGTCCAGGCACTCCAGGTCCGGCTCCTGGCCGATGGCGGACAAGGCCCCGTCTATCGCGATGACGTACTCCGAGCCGGGTATCTCCCGGGGCCTGGGCCGGCCCGAGGCGTCGGGCGGCCCCAGCTCCATGCGGATCACCTCCACGCCCACCAGTTTGGCGTGCTCTGCAATGAAGCGCTTGGGCGCGGCCAGGTACTCGAAGCGGATGCCTTCCTCCAGGGCCTCCTCTATCTCCTCGGGGTCGGCGGGCATCTCCTGGCGGGTGCGGCGATAAAGCACCGTCACCTCTTGGCTGCCCAGGCGCAAGGCCGTGCGCGCCGAGTCCATGGCCACGTTGCCGCCGCCCACCACCACCACGCACTCGCCCGGAGACGAGGCCTGTCCCAGATTGGCCTGGCGTAGAAACTCCACGCCAGGCTGCACGCCCAAGGCCTCCTCGCCGGGCACCCCCAGGCTCAGGCAATGGTGAGCGCCCACGGCCATGATCACGGCCCGGTAGCCGCGCTCCTCCAGTTCGGGCACCGTGAAATCCACCCCCAGGCGTTGGTTGGTCAGAATCTCCACGCCCAGGGCCTTGATGTAGTCTATCTCGTAGTCCAGCACCGCCGGGGGCAGGCGGTAGTCGGGGATGCCCACGCGCAGCATGCCGCCGGTGACGGCCAGGGCCTCGAAGATGGTGACGCCGAAGCCCTCCAAGGCCAGGTAGTAGGCCGCCGACAGGCCGGCCGGGCCGGAACCGATGATGGCCACCTTCTCGGCGCGGGCCGGCTTGCATGCCGGCAGGTCCATCTGGCCCTGGGCTATCTCCCACTCGGCCACGAAGCGCTTCAAGTCGCGGATGGCGATGGGCTCGTCATAGGTGCCGCGCGCGCAGGCCGCCTCGCAGGGGTGGGTGCAGACCCGTCCGCAGACCGCCGGCAGGGGGTTCTCCTGGCGGATCACCGCCAGGGCCTCGCGGTAACGCCCGGCGGCGATGAGGTTTACATAGCCCTGCACGCTGATGCCCGCCGGACAGGCCACCTTGCAGGGACTCTGCCCCAGCTTGCTGATGCTGTAGGCTCCGGGGATGGCCTGGGCGTAGCGCTTGTAAGCGGCCCGGCGCCGGGCCAGGCCGGCGTCGTACTCGCTGGCCAGGCCTATGGGGCAGACCTTGGCGCACTCGCCGCAGGCGGTGCATTTGCTGATGTCCACGAAGCGCGGGTGCTGCAACACCTGGGCCGTGAAGTCGCCCGCCTCGCCGTCCAACTGAAGCAGCTCGGCGTTGGTCAAAAGCTCGATGTTAAGGTGCCGGCCGACCTCGACCAGCTTGGGGGAGATGATTCACATGGCGCAGTCGTTGGTGGGGAAGGTCTTGTCCAACTGGGACATCAGGCCGCCGATGGCCGGGTCGCGCTCCAGGAGGTAGACGTAGTACCCCGAGTTGGCCAGGTCCAGGGCCGCCTGCATGCCCGCGATGCCGCCGCCCACGATCATCACCTTGCCCACCGGATTGCTGCCTGCCATGACCTTCATCCTTGTGCCCAGAGGTTTTCGTAACGCGGCGCCCTGTCAGACATGTCAGGCAGGGCTCATTGCACGGCCTCCAGAATCTGAGGCAACCGGCCCTCCCAGCCCAGGGGCGAAACCATCACCCCCGCGTGGCCTTGGGCCTTGATGCCCTGGATCAACTCCACCGCGATGGCCACGCACTCGCGCACGCGGTCCGGCGCGCTCTTCAGGCGTTCGATGATCTGGCCGGGCATGTGCACGTGTTTTAGGTGCATGTCTATGGCCCGGGCCATGCCCACCGATTTGAGCAACAGGACGTTGGGGATGATCTTTAGGCGGCGCTCGCCCAGGTGCTTGACGAAGCCGGCCAGTTGGGCCAGGTCGAAGACCGGAGGGGTGACGAAGAACCCGGCCCCGGCCTGGACTTTCTTGTCCAGGTCGGCCAGCTCCTGGGACACGGTCCCCAGCGCACCGGTGTTGAGGGTGGAGCCCACGCAGAAGCCGGGCGCGCCCTCCAGCTCCACGCCGGACATGTCCCGCCCGGCTTGCAGCTTCTGGATCACCTCCAGCAGTTCCACCTGCTCCAGGTCATAGACCGGGCGGGCCTTGTGGTGGTCGCCGAAGCTGGGGGCCTCGCCCTCCACGGCCATGACGTTGGTGATGCCCAGGGCGCAGGCGGCCAGCAGGTCGGCTTGCAAGGCCAGGCGGTTGCGGTCGCGGCAGCAGACCTGCAACACCGTCTCCAGACCCTTGCCCGCCAGCAGCATGCAGCCGCCCAGGGAGCTGAGCTTCATCACCGCGTTGGCCATCTCCGGCACCACCACGGCGTCCACCAGGCCCTTGACGCGCTGGGCCTGGGCCACAAACGCCGCCACATCCACCCCCTTGGGCGGCTCCAGTTCGGCCAGGACGGCGAACTCGCCTGCCTGCAATTTCTCGCTAAGGCCCATGTCCACCCCCTAAGTCTCGGACGCCCGTGACCGCCGGCCTTGAGGCTGGGCGGCTTTTGCCTTGAAAGAATCGGTTGACAGCCAAGCAACGAGGGAACGGTCCGCCAGCGGCGCACCTCAGCAACCCTGGCCCCCAGGAGGACCGCCGTGCGCGGCGGGAGACGGACTTGACTTGCGGATATTCATTGACGCCCGCAGGCGCGGACCGCCAGGCAGCCTGGCCCGGTGGAGACGATCGCAAGCGGTCAACTTGATTTTAGCCATGTGCGGATATTACCCGTTGACCGGTTATATCAATGGTAGATTCATTTCATAAGGATTATCTCCAAACCCGCTCGGCCTTGTCAAGCCGGTTTGTGCCCATGTTCGGAAAAGAACCCCGGCTTGCCCCAAACCCCAGTGGTGCGCTATTGTTAGAGTCCAGACCAGACAACACACAACGGGAGCCGGCATGGCCAGCCAGGAGCAACGCGGGCGTTTCTTCGACCAGAAGGCGGAGACCGCCACGGCCGACGCGCGGCGGCAAGGCCTGGAGCGGCGTTTCCTGGATACCCTTCGCCAGGCTGCCCGCTCGCGGGCCTACCAGGAAGTCCATGCCCAGGCCGGGGTTGATCCCCTGGCCATCCGAGGCCTGGAGGACTTGGCGCGCCTGCCCATCCTGCGTCTGGACGACCTGCTGCGCCGCCAGAAACAAGACCCGCCCTTCGGCGGCTTCGAGACCAGGCCCGCCGAGGAATTCAATCGCATCTACGTCAACCCCGGCTTCATCTGGCAGCCCGGCCGCACGCCCCTGCAAGACACCTCCTGGGCCCAGGCCCTGGCCGGCGGCGGCCTGCTGGCCGGCGACCGGGTGCTCAACACCTTCAGCTATCACCTGTGGCCCTACGCCCACCTGCTGGACGAATCGGCCCACATGCTCGGCGCCCAGGTGGTGCCAAGCGGCGGGGGCAACGCCTTCATGCAGGTGCGCATCATGCGCCGGCTGGGCATCAAGGCCTACCTGGGCACCCCCAGCTTTTTGATGACCCTGGCCCAGCGCGCCGAGGCCATGGGCCTGGATCCGGCCCGGGACCTGCCCCTGGAGGCGGCGGTGGTGGGGGCGGAGATGTTGCCCGAATCCCTGCGCACCCGCTTGGGGCAGATGCTGGACATCAGCGTGCGCCAGGCCTACGGCACGGTGTACCTGGGCTGCCTGGGTTATGAATGCCGGGAGGCCAAGGGGCTGCACGTGCCCGAGGGCGCCCTGGTGGAGGTGGTGGACCCCCAGACCGGCCAGGCCCAGGCGCCGGGAAGGGCCGGGGAGGTGGTGGCCAGTTGCCTGGACCCCGACTACCCCATGCTGCGCCTGGCCACCGGCGATCTGTCCATGTGGGCCACGGGCGATTGCCCCTGCGGCCGCACCGGTCCGCGCCTGCAACGCATCCTGGGGCGCATCGACCAGGCCGTCAAGGTGCGCGGCACCTTCGTGCACCCCTGGCAGATCGACGAAATCTTCGCCACCCGCCCCCAGGTGTTCAAGTACCAGGCCACGGTCAGCCGCCGCCAGGACCAGGACCTGCTGGCCGTGCTGGTGGAACTGCGCGAAGGAGTCGTCCGGGAGCCCCGCCATCAGCGGGAACTGGAGCAGGAACTGCGCGATTTCCTGGGTATCAGGGGCGAGGTGGAGTTGGTGCCGCCGGGCACCATCCCCGACTTCCACGGCAAGATAGTGGACCGCAGGGACTGGGACTAGCCCCCGCCCGGAGAGCCCATGGAGAAGATCAAGGTCGGCGGACTGATGCAGAGCGACGGACGGGCGCTGTTGCGGGTCTTGTCGGCGCCCAACCCCATGGACGCGCCGGGCATCATCCTGGCGGCCCTGGCCGCCGCCGGCATCAATCTGGAGCTGCTGGTGCAGGCCATGGACCAGGAGGAGGCCGCCAACTTCACCCTGGTGGTGGCCCAGAAGGACCTGGAGCACGCCCTGGTGGTCCTGGAGGGGGTCAAGGATCAGGTGGAGGCCAAGGGCGTCACCTATCTGCCCGAGGTGGCCGTGCTCAGCCTATTCGGCCCCCACCTGCGCGAAAAGCCCAAGATCCCCGGCATCATGTTCACCTCCCTGGCCTCGGCCGGGGTCTGTCCCCTGGCCATCAGCACCTCCATCTCCAGCGTCTCCTGCGTTCTGGAAAGCCGGCAACTGGCCTTGGCGGTGGAGGTCCTCTCCGAACGCTTCGAGCTGCCCTACCAGGCCCTGGTGCGCCCCAAAAACTGGTGATCCGCCCTTCTCGGCCTGGCCCAAGGCAAGCGAGGCTGCTCCGCAGCCGCCGCCCTCACCGGCTGCCGGCGCCAGGAAAGCCAAGGAGCGGGGTTGCCCCCGCCCCTCGGCTTCAGCCCCAAGCTTCGTCTAGCCAAGAAGTTGACTAGCGGTCAAAGTCGCTCAGCACGTTCTTGTACCACTCCTTCTTGTCCTTGAGTTGGCTGAGCAACTGGTTCTTCTCCAGGGCCATGCCAGCCTGGTGGGAGATGAACTCCATCCACAGCATGTCATCCTGATCGGGCTCGAACTCGAAATTATAGTAAAGCCGCAAGGCCCCGGCCAGGTTCTCGCCCACCCACACCGGCAGGCCGATGATGGCCCGCACGTTTTCCTCGCTGGCTTCCTTCTTGTACTGCACGCGGGGGTCGTTGGCCACGCTAGAGATGACCACCGGCTGGCCGGTGTTGATCTCGCCCAGGCTCAGGCCCACCGAAACCGGCCCCTTCTTGAGGTAGCCCTCGCTCAGGCCCCAACTGGTTACGCTGCCCAGGGTCTGCCTGTCGCGGTCGGCCAAAAGCAGGGCGCAGCCCAGGGCGTGGCCATACTGGGCGGCGGTCTTGACCAGGGCTTGCAGGGCTTCCTTGAAGTTCAAGGAAGGTACGCGGTGAATCTCGGTGGAGGAGGACTTCATGGAGGCGAAGTAGAAGGCCTTCTTCAACGCCAGGCCGGCCTGCACGGCGAAGGCCTTCAGGTAGTCCATCTCCTCAGGGGCGAGGTCCTTGGTCTCGGCGAAATACAGGCGCAAGGCTCCCACCAGCACGTAGCCAGCCGACAAGGGCACGCCGACGATGCTCTTGATGCCTTCCTGCACCGCAGCCTCGCGGTATTGTACGTTGGAATCCAGGCTGATGTCGCGCACCACCACCGGCGCACGGTGGATGGTCTCGCCCAAGCTTTTCTTGGGGCTGATGGCACCCTTGGCGCGGTAGATGTCACTCAGGCCGAAACTCGCCGATATCATGAGGGTTTCTTCGCTGGGATCGAACAGCATCAGGTTGGCCCCGCGGGCGCCGAAGAGATTGGTGGCGTTGCGCACCACCGCCTCCTCGGTGATCTTCTGGTCGAGAGACCCGTGGATGTCAGCCAACGCATACAGAAACCGCTGGAAGAATTCCTGATTGCCCATACTGGTTCCCTCCTTCCTATTGACAGCGTTCGGTCTGAATGGTCTGCAACGCCGATCCCGGCCCGGTACCTTGGCCGGGCAACATAGCCCTACTCCCGACAGGTAACCGCAACCTCTGCGCAGGCCAAAAGGGTTTGTTTGCAGATTATAAGTACTTAGCAGCCAAAGACACCCGGCCGCCAGGGCCGGAGCACAAGATGGGAGGCGATGGCCAAGTTGATGCCGGGGAGGGTGAGGTGAACCACGGGAGGAGGTGGTCCCTCCAAGGCTAGCGCGGGTGATGTCTCCGCACCTCGTATCTGTTTACAGCATGCACCACCCCAGGCCAGGTTTTCAAGCCCTCCCCCTGGTTTTGTGCATGGCTTAGGATTTTGCCGCGATTTGGATATGGCTCTGCTGGGCGCCCTACCTTCCCTGGGAACCGGCCAGCAAGGAAATGGCGTAGACGTTCCTGGCCTTGCGCACGTTCTCGTTGGGCTTGGAAAAGCTCAGGGCATGGGTGGTGCAACCGGCCACGCAGGCGGGCAACTGTCCCGCCTCCACGCGGTCGCGGCAGAAATCACACTTGATGACCTTGCCCGTGGACTCGTCGAAGTGAGGCACGTTCCAGGGGCAGGCCTGTATGCAGGCCCGGCAGCCCACGCAAAGGTCCTTGTCCACGTAGACCAGGCCATCCTCGGCCCGCTTGATCATGGCGCCGTTGGGACAGGCGGCCACGCACCAGGGCTCCTCGCAGTGGAAGCAGGGCATGAAGGCCGAGACGATCTGTGGTTTGCCCGAGGCCATGATCGGCCCGGCGCTGATCAGCACGCCCAGCTTGGCCCCGGCGGGCAACTGGTTCTTGGTCTGGCACTGCACCTCGCAGGCCTTGCAACTGATGCATCTTTGCGGATCGAGCTTAATCAGGTATTTGCTCATGGCATTTCCCGCGGCTCAAGAAGGCCGGTCTTGGCAGTATCTCCAACAGCGCGTCTTAGGGTCGGCACCGGCCCGGCGGAGCCCAATTATCGCGTGATCGCGGCTCCGACCCGGCCGGGCGTTTTTCTGATCGCCAGCCTAGACCTTGCGCACTTCCACGAATTGCTCCTGCAAGGCCAAACCGCCGCCGGCGCGGTCCCACTTTTCCAGCCCGCCCTCCATGAGCAGGGTGTCTGACATGCCCCGGCCCTTGGCCCGAGACTCCACCGGCAGCTGGCGGCCAAAGCCATGGACCATGAACACCGCCTCGGGGTGGATGAACTCGGTGAGCATGACCTTGATCTTGCCCGAAGCCTCGCCGGAGGCGATCACCACGCGGTCGCCATCCTCGATGCCCATGCGCGAGGCCACGGCCTGGTTGAGCCACAAGACGTTTTCGGGCATCTGGGCGTGCAGCCGGGGGTTGTTGACGGTGTGTCCCTGGCTGTGCAGGCCGCAACGTCCCACGGTCAACCGGAAGAAGCCGTTGGGCGGCAAGGCCTTGGCGGCGTAGGGGCCCATGGAGGGGATGCCCTCGCGGCGCCACTTCTCGTTGGCCACCTCGATCTTGCCCGAGGGCGTGTCCAGCTTGAGGCCCTCCATGCCCGGATAGGAGGCCTGGTTGGTCAACTCCACGAAACCCTTGGTGTCCAGAGAGTCGTAGCGGTAGCCGGTGCCCTCCAACTGGTAATTCCAGATTTCCTCCGGGGTCTCGAAGGCCAGGGGCTTGAGCCCCAGGCGCCCGGCCAGTCCGGCCACGATCTCCCAGTCCGCCTTGGTGTCGAAACGCGGCTCCTGGCAGCGCCGGCGCAGGAAAAAGCTGGGCTTGAGACCCTCGTGCAGGGCCACGATGCTCTCGCGCTCCAGATAGCTGGACAAGGGCAGCACCACGTCGGCCTGCCAGGCCGTGGCCGACCAACCGGAGGTGACGCAGATCAGCACGTCCAGGCTGTCGAACAGCCTGGTCAGCTTTTCGGGCTCGGGATGGGAGCCCAGGGGATCGTGCTGCCAGGCGATGTAGGCCTTGAGGGGATAGGGCTCCCCGGTTTCCAGGGCCTTGAAGGCCAGGTGAAGCAGGCCCGGGCCCCCTTCGAACTGGGGATACTTGGAGCCCACGCCGTCGGCGCGCTTCTCTTCCACGGCCAGGAACAGCTCGGTCAGCTTGTTCAGGCCCTTGCGCCCCAGGTCCTCGGGCGTGGGCGCCAGGGTCAGGCCGCCCTTGGCGCCTATGGAACCCAAGAGGGCGTTGATCAGATAGGCCGAGCGGCTGAGGTAGAAGGAGTCGTTGTAGCGCGAGGTCATCCAGCCCGGATGCCAGATCACCGCCGGCGCGGCCTGGGCCAAATCCTCGGCCAGGGCCACGATCTCCGCGGCCGGGATGCCGGTCTCGGCCTCGGCCCACTCCGGGGTGCAGGGCTCCACCAGGTTCTGCAACTCATCCAGGCCATGTACCCAGTCCTGCGCGAAGCTCTTGTTGTAAAGCTCCCGCTTGATCAACACGTGCATGATGGCCAGGTTCAACGCGTAATCGGTGCCCGGCCGAATCTGCAGGAAACGGTCGGCCTTGCCCGCCGTGACCGTGGCGCGCACGTCGATGACCGACAGCTTGCAGCCCGACTGCAAGGCGTCCATCACCTCGTTGCACTCACGCACGTCGATGGACTCGAAGACGTTGCGGGTCTGCAACACCACGTGCTTGGCGTTCTTGTAGTCATAGGCCAGGCGGTCGGCGCCGAAGCCAAAGAGCGACAAGGCCGCGTGGTCCACGTTGACCGAGCAGGTGGCGTCGTTGCCGAAGTAGTTGGGCGAGCCCAGGCCGCGAGTCAGGGCCTGGACCAGGTCGCTGAAGGGACCGCCCCGGTCGGAGACCATGATGCCGCGTCCGCCGTGGTCGGCGCGCGCGGCCTCCAGCTTCTTGGCGGCAAAGTCCAAGGCCTCGTCCCAGGTGGCCCGCTGCCACTTGCCCTCTCCGCGCTCACCCTTGCGGATCATGGGGAACTGAGGCCGCTCGTCGTCGCGCAGCATGGCGATGCCCGACGCCCCACGGGCGCAAAGCGCGCCTCTGATGCCGGCGGCCTGCCGGTTGCCCTGGATGAACTGGCAGGCGCCGTTCTCCACATCCACCTGAATCGGGCAGCGTACTGAACACATGCCGCAGACGCTGTAGACGACCTTACGGGACATTATTTCCTCCCCAGCTTGTGCCGGACTCTGTGGCATAACTCCAAAAACCTTAGGGCATCAACTGCCGGCCCGCGGCCTCGGCCCACCGGAACACGGGGGCGGGTATGGCCCCCAGGATGAGCAGGATGGCCGCCAGCACTCCGCCCCACAGGGCGCTGTCCGCCCGGGGCTTCACGAACACGTCGCCTTCTTCGGCCTCGCTGGTGTAGGCATGCCGCACCAGGTTGAGGTAGTAGTAGATGGAAATGGCCGTGTTCAAGGCGGCCACTATCACCAGCCAGTCATAACCCCGGTGCCAGGCCGCCGTGAGCAAGAAGAGCTTGCCCATGAACCCGGCCGTGGGCGGCAGGCCCACCAGGGCAAAGGCCGCCACCGCCAGCACGAAGGCCAGGAAGGGGGCGCGCTTGTACAGACCGTTGAGGTCGTTCAATTGCAGGTTGCGGCCGTCGGTGGAAAGCCGGCAGATCACCCAGAAGCAGGTCAGGTTCATCAGCAGGTAGACCAGGCTGTAGAAGCCGGCCGCCGCCAGGCCCCGCGAGGACGCGGCCACCAGGCCCACCATCACGTATCCGGCGTGGGCCACGCTGGAGTAGCCCAGAATGCGCTTGATGTCCTGCTGGGTCAAGGCGGCCAGGTTGCCGAAGGTCATGGATAGCGCACCCAGCACCGCCAACACCGTGGTGACCTCCAGGCCCGGCTTGAGCAGGGCCGCCAGGCGGATGAGGACAACCACCGCGCCCAGCTTGGGCAGGGTGGCGGCGTAGGCCGCCGTCTCGTTGCTGGTGCCGTCGTACACGTCCGGGCACCAGAAGTGGAAGGGGAACAGGGCCAGCTTGAAGAAGAAGCCCACCATGAACAGGCTCAGACCCGCCAGACCCAGGGGCGCCTCGGCCCAGGACCAGGACTTGGCCACCAGCACCGACAGGTAGCTGGAGTGCTGGGCGGCCAGGATGTAGGACAGTCCGAACAGGGAGATGGCCGTGGCCGCCGCCCCGAAGAGGATGTACTTGATACCCGCCTCGGAGGCCCGGGCGTCCTTGCCCCGCAGGGGGATCAGGCCGTAGAGGCTGTAGGAGGAGATTTCCAGCGCCAGGTAGATGGTGATCAACTCCACCGAACTGGCCAGGAGCATCAGGCCCCAGGCGCTTAGGGCCAACAGCAGGAAGTAGTCGGCCCGCTTGCCAGGCTCCAGGGTGGGCTGGGAAGAGGCGTTCAAGGAGGCGATGGCAAAACCCACGGCCACGGCGAACTTGAAAAACTGGGACAAGCCGTCGATTTTGTAGGCATCCCAGAACATGGTACCGTTGCAGCTCAGGCTCAAGGCCGCGGCCACCACGCCCGCCAGGGCCGCCAACGGCACCCAGCCGATCTGAGCGCCCGCGACGGCGCCGTCCTGGTCCTCTCGCGGCTTGGCCATGCTTTGCAGGAACAAGACCGCGACAATGGCCAGTTGCAAGAACTCCGGGATGAATAGCGCGCTATTGAAATTCACAGGATTTCTCCTCTACCAGCTCAACGGGGCAACGGGTTGGCGTGGCCCGCGGCCGGCATGGCGACACCGGTCTCCAGGGCCAGGCTCAGCGGGGTCTGGGGCGCGGCTTCACTCAGCGCCACGCCGTTACGGGTGTGGAACTCCGCCAGAACCCGTTCCAGGGTGGGGTCCATGGCCCTCAAGGTGAGACCGGGGGCCAGGCCCAGATAGAGAACCAGGATGGCCAGGGGCACGAAATAGGCCCACTCCCTGACGTTCAGGTCCTTCCACTCCTTGGCCTTGGCCGGCTCGCCCCAGGCCAACTTCTGGCCCAGGCGCAGCATGTAGGCCGCGCCCAGCATCACGCCGGGGATGATGGCCGCGCCCACCCAGGGATTGGCCTTGAAGGTGCCGATCAGCACCAGAAGCTCACCCACGAAGCTGTTGGTGCCGGGGAAGCCCAGGGAGGACAGGGCAAACAGACCGAAGAAGAACATGTAGGCCGGCAGGTACTTGCCCAGGCCCAGGTTTTCGCTGATCTCGCGGCTGTGGCTGCGCTCGTAGATGGCGCCCACCAGCATGAACAGACCGCCGGTGGTGATGCCGTGGTTGAGCATCACCATCAAGGCGCCCTCGAAGCCGCGCAGGGAGAAGACGAAGATGCCCAGGGTCACGAAGCCCATGTGGGCCACCGAGGAGTAGGCGATCAGCTTCTTCATGTCGCGCTGGCCCAGGGCCACGAAACCGCCGTAGAGGATGGAGGCCACGGAGATGGCGATCATCATGGGCGCGAAGTAGTGGCTGGCCTCCGGGGTCAGGGGCAGACAGAAGCGCAGGAAACCGTAGGCGCCCATCTTGAGCAGCACCGAGGCCAGCAACACCGACCCGGCCGTGGGCGCCTCCACGTGGGCGGCCGGCAACCAGGTGTGGAAGGGGAACATGGGCACCTTGATGGCAAAGGCCAGGGCCATGGCCAGGAAGGCCCAGTACTGAAACTTGAAGGAGTAGGTCTTGGCGGAAAGCTCGGGGATGCTGAAGGTGCCGCCCACCTGATAGAAGGCCACCATGGCCACCAAGAGGAGCGTGGAGCCGGCCAGGGTGTACAGGAAGAACTTCAGGGAGGCGTAGCGCCGGTCGGGACCGCCCCACACCGCGATCAAGAGGAACATGGGGACCAGCATGGCCTCCCAGAAGATGTAGAAGAGCACGAAGTCCAGGGCCAGGAAGACGCCGATACAGGCCGAGGTCATCATCAAAAGGCTGAAATGGAACTCCTTGACCCGCTTGCTGATGTAGGACCAGGAGCAAAGCACGCACAAGGGCAGCAAGAGCACGGTAAGAAGCACCATCAGAAGACTGATGCCGTCCACGCCCAGGTAGTAGGACAAACCCCAATCCTTGACCCACTCCGCCCGCTCCACGAACTGATAGCCCTTTTGGGTCAGGTCGAAGTTGAACAGGGGCAGTGCCAGGGCCGCCTCCACCAGTCCCACCACCAGGGTGAAGATCCGGATGATCTTCTCGTCCTTGAGGAAGGGCAGGACCAGACAGCCGGCCACCGGAAAGAAGACCAGGAATGATAATATGGGCCAAGTGCTCTGACTCATCGTGTCTCCGTCATGACTAGCGGTTGCTGTCCGTTAGCGCCTATCTCAGGAACCAGACCAAGCCGAAGATCAAAAGCCCCAGGATGACCGCCACGGCCAGGTAGTCCTGCAGGCGTCCGGTCTGGGCTAAAGTCGCGCTCTGGCCAACCCGCCGCACGTTGATGGCGGTGCCGTCCACCACTCCGTCAATGGCCGCCTTGTCGAACCAAGCGCTGCCGCCGGCGATCTTCAACATGCCTTGCAAGCCGGCGCGGTTGTAGAACTCGGTCCAATAGTTGTCGATCTTCTCCAGAAGGCCGCGGCAGATGACCATGAAGCCCCGGCCCACCAGGCGGTAGAAGTAGTCGAAGTCCAAGTTGAGCTTGGCCTCGGGCTTTAGCTTGTGGCGCAGCAGATAGAAGCCCAGGCCGGTGAAGCCCAGGAGCAGGAGCGACTGCAGCACATGCCAGGCGGTGTAGGGCACGTATTCCACCGGGAAAGGCAGCAGTTCATAGAGGAACTGGGGCCGGATACCCACGAAGAAGCACAGGAACCCACCCATGGCCATGGCCAGGTACATGTTGCGTGGAATGGGTTTAAGCGGCATGCCGGGGTCGGGCTTGCTGAACCAGGCGAAGTAGGGCAGCTTGATGCCCACCGAAAGGAAGGTACCCACGGCCGCGATCTCCATGCCCACCGCCAGCCAGGTGTGGTGAGCCTCGGCCGCGCCGGTGATGGTCATGGTCTTGCTGACAAAGCCGGAGAAGAGCGGGAAGCCGGAGATGCTCACGGCCGCGATCATGTACCAGAAGAAGGCCCAGGGCAGGCGCTTGAACAGGCCGCCCAACTCGTTGAGCTTGGCCGTGCCGGCGGCGTAGAGCAGGGTGCCAGCGCCCATGAACAACAGGCCCTTGTAGAGGATGTGGGCGTAGGCGTGGGCGCAGGCGCCGTCGATGGTCATGGCCGTGCCGATGCCCACGCCGGCGACCATGTAACCCACCTGGGAGACGATGTGGTAGGCCAGGATGCGCCGCGCGTTGTTTTCGATGGTGGCGTAGAAGACACCATAGAGGGTCATCAGGGTGCCCATGATGGCCAGGATCTCAAAGCCCGAGAAGCCGCGCAGCAGCACGTACACCGCCGTCTTGGTGGTGAAGGCGCTCATGAACACCGCGCCGGTGACCGTGGCCTCGGGGTAGGCGTCGGGCAGCCAGGCGTGCAGGGGCACAACCGCGGCGTTGACGCAGAAGCCGATGAGGATCAGGTAATCATAGTAGGCCGCCCCGGTCGGATCAACGGGCAGGAAGGCGAAGGTCTCCAGGGCGCCGTAGCGGAGCAGCAGGCCGGCAAGCAGGAAGAGGCCGCCCATGGTGTGAAACAGGAAGTAGCGGAAACCCGCGCTGGTGGACTTGGGCTTGTTGTTCAGCCAGACCAGGAAGG
>JAZDIQ010000017.1:0-79891 GCA_043804825.1 Pseudomonadota bacterium | reverse complement strand
CAGCAGTACCGGTGTTCCGGTTCCCTGCCATTCGGCGATCAAGGGGGCGAGGTGCACGGCGTTGGAGCGCCTGGGCCAAGGCCTGGCCCTGCTGCCGGTGCCGGCCGAGAGCCTGCTGGACGTGGACCGCCCCCTTGACCTGGCCCGGGCCGCCGCGCCGCTGCAAGCTCAACAGCCCCGGCCGGGGCTGCGGGGCCTGGCCGCCAGCCTGAGCCTGGACCCGACCCGGCCCGGCCTGTGGAGCATCGTGGGCAGCGGCGGCAAGACCAGCCTGCTTTACACCCTGGCGGCCGAGTTGGCGGCGCGGGGCCATTGCCTGGCCGTCACCACCACCACCCACATCCATCCCCCCGCCGCCGGCCAGGCCGACGGCCCCTGGCTCTGGGGCCAGGAGTCTCCCGGCCTTGAGCAGGTGGCGGCCCGGCTGCTGCCCGGCCGGCCCCTATGCCTGGCCGCCGGCCGCCGAGCCGACGGCAAGCTCCAGGGCCTGTCGCCGGGGCAGATGGCCACGCTGCTGGAGGTGCCGGGCCTGTGGGTGCTCTGTGAGGCCGACGGCGCCGCCGGCCGGCCCTTGAAGGGCTGGGCCGCTCACGAGCCGGCCCTCACCGGCCTGGAGGCGGGGGTGATCGTGGTGGCCGGGGCCAGCGGCCTGGGCCGGCCCCTGGAGGCGCGCTGGGTGCACCGGCCCCAAGAGTTCGCGCGGGCCAGCGGCCTGGCGCCGGGCCAGGCGGTGACGCCCTTGGCCCTGGCCCTGGCCCTGGGCGGGGCGCATGGCCCCCTGCGCGGCCAGCCTGATCCGCCCGCCGCCCCGCCGGCCAGCCTGCTGATCAATCAGGCCGAGAGCCTTTCGCCGGCGGCCTGGCGCCAGCTCTGCGCGGCGCTGAGCGAGCATGGCCGCTGGCGGGCGCTGCTCGGCGCCAGCTTGCGCCTGGGCCGCTACGCCGCTTGCCCACCCGGGACTCAAGCATTGGGGGGTAAATGATGCACACGGCATTGATCGTGGTGGACATGGTCAAGGACAACCTGGAGCTTTCCACCCACGACCATCTGGCCCGCCGCTGCCTGGCCATCGTGGACCAGGTCAACGCCCTGGCCGAGGGCGCCAGGCAAAAAGGCTGGCCGGTGGTCTATGCCACCGACAGCTTTCTGCCCGGCGACGCCATCTTCCGGGGGCGCATGTCCGAGCATTCCCTGCGCGGCACCGCCGGGGCCGAGGTGTCGAGCCTTCTGGAGCGCCAGCCCCAGGACGTCTGGCTGCCCAAGCGGCGGCTCAGTTCCTTCTTCAAGACTGATCTGGATCAAACCCTGCGCCTGTGGCGGGTGGAGCGGGTGGCGGTCTGCGGCCTGATGACCCCCTACTGCGTATTGATGACCGCCCTGGACGCCGTGAGCCTGGATTTCCAGGCCGTGATCGTGGAGGACGCCTGCGCCTCGTTTAGCGACGCGCAGCAGCGGGGCTGCCTGGACATCTACCGCAAGAGCCCCCTGCGGCCGGTCTTGAGCGTGATGAGCACCCAGGAGCTTCTGGCCTGAGGCCGAGCCCTAATCCCGCTCCACGCTGGCCAGGGCCGTGGCGGCCAGGTTCTTGATGAAGGCCACGCGCTCGGGGTGCCCCAGGTCCTGGCTTTGGGCGCAGTTGAGCACGTCGGTCAGGGTCTCGTAGAGGACCAGCCAAGTTTCGGTCAGGCGGGGCAGATCGTCAATAGCCAGGGACAACTGGCGCACCTGGTCGGGCTGCATGGGCTGCTACCTCCGAGGGGTTGATGAGCAAAAACGGGCCGGGGAAAGCTCCCCGGCCCGTGGCATCAGCCTAAACGCGGCGTATCATCATTTGCTGTAGTCGTACCAGCCCTTACCGGACTTGCGGCCCAGGAGGCCCGAGCGCACCTGGTTCTTCATGGTGGTGGGCACGGCCCACTTCTGTTCCTTGTTCAGCTCCAGGTAGAAATAGTCGGCCACGAACTTGCAGATGTCGATGCCCGTGAAGTCCATCAGCTCGAAGGGACCCATGGGGTAGTTCAGGCCCAGCTTGAGGGCCTTGTCGATGTCCTCGCGGGTGGCCACGCCTTCTTCCAGGAGCTTGACCGCCTCGATCATGTGCGGGATCATCAGGCGGTTGACGATGAAGCCGGGGCTGTCCACCTTCACCTCCACCGTCTCCTTGCCCATCTTCTGGGCCAGAGCGGAGGTGATGGCCACGGTCTCGTCGCTGGTGCCGAAGCCGCGGATGATCTCGACGAGCTTCATCAGGGGCACGGGGTTGAAGAAGTGCATGCCCACCACCCTGTCGGGGCGCTTGGTGGCCGCGGCGATGAGGGTGATGGACATGGAGCTGGTGTTGGTGCCCAGGATGGTGTGGGCGGGGCAGATCTGGTCCAACTCGGAGAAGACCTGTTTTTTCAGGTCCAGGTCCTCGATGACCGCCTCGATGACGAAGTCGCACTTGGCCAGCTCGCCCATGTCGGTGGTGCCGATGATGCGGCCCAGCACCGAGGACTTCTGCTCCGGGGTGACCTTGCCGCGCTCCACGCCCTTGCTCAGAAACTTGTCGATGGCCTTGAGGCCGCGCTGCACGAAGTCATCCTTGATATCGCGCATGATGACGTTGGCGCCCATCTGGGCCGCCAACTGGGCGATGCCGTTGCCCATGGTGCCGGCACCCACCACGCCAATGGTTTTAATTTCGCTCATGATAGTCTCCTCCTTGCCTAATAGGACCGATCCGCGTGTTTGAGTTAAGGGAGCGCCTTCCTATCACAGGCCTCCCGCCGTCCAATCCCAGGGCGAAAAGCACATGACATGCGCTTTTCGCATCGACCGGGCAAAAGGATGTTTTTGCCCGGCCTCCCGGACGCTTGCGCGCCCGTCCCCGCTTCGCGGGGCATTACTGGTCGCGGGTGCGAGTTCCTTGCCGCTCCCAGTAATACCTGTCGTGGGCTGTCAACAGGTGTGTTGGTTGCTTGGCCGCCGCGCCCCGGGCCCTTGGCTAGCCAGGGTACTCGGCGAAGATCTTCTCCATCTCGTGGTGCAGGTCTCCGAAGACCTCCAAGATGCGCGGGTCGAAGTAATCCGGCCGCAGGCGATCGTCGCCCTTGAGGATTATCTCCACCGCCCGCTGGTGGCTGAAGGCCGGCTTGTAGGGGCGCTGACTGCGCAGGGCGTCGTAGACATCGGCCAGCATGGTTATGCGCCCGGTCAGGGGAATCTCCTCGCCCCTGAGTCCCTGGGGATAGCCCGAGCCGTCCCAATGCTCGTGATGGGACAAGGCCACCTCGCGGGCCATGGCCAGGCGGGGGTCATCGCCCAGGATGCGCACGCCGTAGATGGTGTGCTTCTTGACCTCTTCCCACTGCTCGGGGCTCAGGCGGCCGGGCTTGCGCAGGATGTCGGGGTGGATGTGCAGCTTGCCCACGTCGTGCATCTGGGCCGAATAACCCAGGATATTTACGAAGTTGTCCTCGCAGGCCAGGGCGTTGGCCACCGACTGGGCGTAGCGGTTGACGCGGATGATGTGGTTGCCGGTGTCCTCGTCGTGGCTTTCGGCCGCCCGGGCCAGGGCCCCGATGGTGTAGAGAAAGGCCCGCTCCACTTCTTGTATTTGGGAGCTGATGGTCTTGAGGAAGAAGTGGATGGTGGCCACCAGGGCCGAGAGCACCTGGGCCTCGTAGGCGCTGACCTGCTTGCCGTAGTCCAGGGCCAGCACCGCCACCGAGTCGGAACGGTAGGCCACCAGGTTCTGCTGGGGGGCGGCCTCCTTGAGGCCCTCCCACAGGGGCAGGGACGCCACGGCGGCAAAGGGCTCGTCGCCACGATTGGCGTAGACCAGGCCGCGTCCCTCGAAGATGGGCGCCAGTTGGCTGGGCCTTAGCTGGCCGGGCAGGAGGCGGAAGGTCAGCCGCCCCTGGTCGAGTAAATAGGCCCAGCCGCTCCAGTTGCCGTCCTCGTCGGCGCCCAGCAGGAGCACCCGCTGGGGGCGGGCCTTGTCACTGCTGGCCGGGCTGAGCAGAAACTCCATCAGCCCGCGCAGGGAGGCGTCCAACTCGAAATTGTAGGGGTCGAACTGCCTGAGCAGGGTGTTGGTGTAGGAGGCGATCTCGGCCAGGCGGTGGTAGGCGCTCTCCAGCTCGTCGCCCAGCTCCTTGACCTTGAGCAGGGAGCGCGAGCGGGTCAACAACTCGGCGGCGTTGACCGGCTTGGACAGGAAGTCGTCGGCCCCGGCCTCCAGGCCGCGGATCTTGTCGTCCAGGGCGCCCAGGCCGGTGATCATCACCACCGGGATGCGCCGGGTGGCCTCGTCTTCCTTGAGCCGGCGGCAGACCTCGTAGCCGTTCATGCCCGGCATCATCACGTCCAGCAGGATTATGTCGGGCTTGTGCTCCCGGGCCAGGTCCAGGGCGGTCCGCCCATCACGGGCCGAGGACGTGCGCGCCCCCTGTTGATGGAATAGTTCTTCCATCAGCATGAGGTTGGTGGGCTCGTCGTCAACGATCAAGACATGGCCCTTGATCATGGGCGCCTGCTCTCGCCTTCCCGCCGCGGGGCTCACGACATATTAATCCACATAAGAATGTTAATAGCACCCTTGCCCCCAAAGGTCAATTGCCCAGGCATGGTCCAGGCCCCCGCCCCATGGGGCGCCCGCGCGGGGCTTCGTTGACATTTGTACGTCAGGCTGATACGTTAGCAATGGTAGCCAGCAATTACCAGCCGGGAGTCGGAGACATGAAACTCCTCAATGTCATGTGCCTGTGTCTTTTGGCCTGGCTGGTCCTGGCCGGGGCCGCCGGGGCCGAGCGCGTCATGTACGTCAGCGATCGCATGCAGATCACCGTGCGCTCCGAACCCACCGGGGACGCTCGGGTGATCGAGATGATCGCCTCCGGCGAGCAGGCCAGCGTCCTGGAGGACAACAACGAGGGGTGGCTCAAGGTGCGCACCCACTCCGGCAAGGAAGGCTGGGTGCTCAAGCGCCACATGGTGGCGGACAAGCCGGCGGCGGTGCTCCTGAAGGAAATGGCCCCCCAGGACAAGACCGTGGCCCAGCGCATGGAAGACCTGCGGCGGGAGCTGGCCGAGTCCAAAAAAACCCTGGCCCAGGCCGAGGGGCGGGCCCAGGAATCCGGCTCCAGCCTGGCCAAGCTGCAAGGCGAATGCGCCGAGGTGATCAAGCTGCGCGAGGAGCACACCCGCCTCCTGGAGGATTGCCAGCAGAAGGCCGCGGCCCTGGACGAGTTGACCACCGAGAACGAATCACTGCGTTTCGGCACCAATATCAAGTGGTTCCTGGCCGGGGGCGGGGTGTTGCTCCTGGGCTGGATACTGGGCGCCGCCTTCAGCCGGCGCAAGCGCCGCTGGTCCTCCAACCTGGATTAGCATGGCGGCCGAGTTCAGCAGCGGATCGATAGGCCCAGCGGGCGGGGTGATGCCCCGCCCGCGCCATTTGTGGCCCCGCTCCTTGGCGGTGGCCGCCGGCTGGATCGCGGCCCTGAGCATGGCCTGGCTGTCGGCCCTGGCCTGGCCCGCCCCGGCCGCCGCCGCGGAATCCCAGACGCCGCCGGGCACGGTGGTGGTATTGGAGCAGGCCCAGCTCAGCGACCAGGCCGGGGCCGATCTGGGGCAGGCCAGGCCGGGTCAGGCCCTGGAGTTGCTCGGCCAAGAGGCCCAGCGCGTCTGGGTGCGCCTGGAGCAGGGCCAGCCGGCCTGGCTGCCGGCCTGGGCCGCGGCGGTGCTGCCCGGCCCGCCCGACCGCCAGGCCCCGCGCCTGGCCCGCCTGGCCGGCGCGCCCTTGGGGCCATCCTTGCGCCGGCGCCTGCTGGCCGGGTGCATCGAAATCGGCGACTCCCCCTGGCTGGTGGAGTTGGCCTGGGGGCGGCCCTGGCGCTCCTACATGGTAAATCTCTTTCGCGACGAGGAGCATTTGGTCTACCGCGACCAGGCCGGCCGGCCCGTACTGCTGCGTTTCAAGGGCGGCCGCCTGGAGCCTCCGCCGCCACGCCAGGCCTGCGCGGTTGAAAGCTATCCATCCGCACGGTAATATTCCCCGACCCCTGATGCTAACACACTGCCGGACATGAAAAAACCGGCGCGCCCCTCCGGGCGCCATGGGCCCTATCGCCGCGCTCGGTCAAAACGGCGGGACCCATGAAAAAGGACGCGGCCCTTGGCTGGCAAGCCCTTCTCCCTGGATCGCCTGAGGCAAAACTTCGCCGCGCTGGCCGCGGTGGCGCCGGAGGTGGCCTGTTGGCTGGAGGCCGAGGCTGATTTCGCCACCAGCCCCCAGCGCGCCGCCGCCATCCAGCCCACGTCTACCCAGGAAAATCCACTGCTTGCCTGCGGACCCCAAGTGGGCGGCATCACCGTGGTGGTGGGCGGCGGGCTCTTGGACGAGGTCTGGGCGTTGATGCAGAGCATGCCCCCCGGCCACCAAGTCTTCATGCTGGAGCCCCGCGCCGAGGTGCTGGCCCTGGGTCTGGGCCGTCACCAGGTGGACACCTTCCTGGCCGAGGGCGACCTGGTGCTCCTGGCCCCCAGCGAGGCCGCCCTGGAGGAGGCCCTGCACCGGCACCCCCAACTGGCCCTGGCCGAACACTTGGAGATGATCACCATCCCCTCGCCCCAAGGCCACACCCTTGGCGAGGCCGCCCGTGGCCGCCTCTACCGGGTGCTGGGCCAGGCGGTCAAGGCCCGCGACATGGCGCTGAACTGGGAAGGGCCGGCCGGGGCCAACCTGGTGCGCAACCTCTCCCACCTGGCCTTCATGGGCCACGGCCTGGAGATGATCGGGGCCTTGTCGGGCCGGCCGGCGGTGCTGGTGGAACAGGGTCCCTCCCTGCCGGCGGCCCTGGAACTACTGGCGGGGCACCTGGGGGACGCGGCCCTGTTCTGCACCGAGAACGCCTTGCCCGCCCTGTTGGGGGCCGGCATCCTGCCCACGGCGGCGGCGGTCACCAACCCCGGCCAGGGGCCGTTGTGGGGCTACCGGCACCCCTGGCTGGCCTCCACCCCCCTGGTGGCCGAGGAGGTGGCCCACGCCTCCACCATCAAGGCCCATCCCGGTCCGCGCTTTCTGTGTCTGGGTCCCCGCGTCACCCTGCCCGGCCTGTTCAGCCTCCTGGCCCCGGCCTTCACCCCCCAGCACCACTGCCTGTCCCGCCTGGCCGAGGTGGCGGCCCTGGCCGGTTGCCAGCCCCTGATCCTGGTGGGGGCCGACCTGAGCCAGGAGGGAGGCGAGTTGTGCCTGCCGGGCAGCGACGGCCAGGCCGTGCGCACCAGCCTGGAGCAAGCCGCGGGGGCCAACAGCCTGGGCCGGGTACTGGCCCGCTGCGGCATCCGCGCCATCAACACCTCCCGCCGGGGCCTGGGCCTGCCCGGCACCCGCCAGGTCGACCTGGATGAGGTGCTGCCCATGTTGGGCGGCCCGGGCCAGCCGCTCAGGGCCGCCGGCCTGGAACAGGAGGCCTGGCTGACGGCCGTGGAACTGGCCGAGGTGGCCCGGGGCCTGCGCCATGCCGCCGGCGGGGCCACCCGCCTGTGGCAGAGGGCCGCCGCCCCCCTGGTGGATTTCCCCTGCGGCCAGGGTCAGCAGGCCGCCGCCCTCTTGACCTCCGCCGACCATCTCTTCGTGGCCCTGGCCGAGCAGGCCGCCGCCGAGCCCCTGCTCTCGGCCTTCATGGGCGGCTGCCTGGTGCGGGCCTTCCGCCGCCGCCACAGCCTCCTGTGCCAGGGCCGCAGCCGGGGCATCACCGTCGATGACGCCTGCCACGAACTGCAACGCTGTCTGCAAGACATGGAAGGCCGGGCCGGCGAGCTCTCCGTGGCCATGCGCCAGATGGCCGACGAGTTCGAGGAGCTGGCCCAGGCCCGCCAACGCCAGGACCACGCCTTCCTCTCCTCCTACGCCATCCAGGCCGGCCACCCCGCCCTCTCCTAGGCCGGGTGCCCCCGGCTGAGCGTCCGGTGCCCCGGACCGGGCATATACGGGTCGGTCGGCGCTATCGTCAGGCAGACGCCGCCGGCTCCCGGCCGGGTGCCCCCGGCTGGGCATATGCGGGTCGGTCGGCGCTATCGTCAGGCAGACGCCGGCGGCTCCCGGTGGAGGTGGTTGGATCACACCAGAGAGCATGGATGTGGGGGGCCGAGGCAGCCCTTTGCCCAAGCACTCCGGCAAGCGAGAATCCACCGGCGGCCAGTGGCGGCGCCGGAATACGTCTGGGGGCCAATAAGCGGCCCGGGGAGGGGATAGCCCATGCTCGACGTCAGCGAGTTGCCCGACTGGATAGAGAGCCTCAACGCCATGAGCCAGGCCGTCAAGGATGAGTTCTTTCGCTCCGGCCTGTTCCTGGCGGCGGGCTTGCTGGGCGCCGCCTTCTTGATGCGCCTGGTGAACCACCTGCGCCTGCACAACCAGCCCAAGCCCTTGATCCTGGCCGCGCGCCTGGCCTATTTCCTGGTGCTCCTGGCCGGGGTGATGGCCGCCTTGCACCACCTGGGCCTGCACTACCGCTCCCTGGCTCGGGGCCTGTTGGTGCTGGTGCTTATCATCTCGGCCCTGTACATGGTCCTGCGCCCCTTTGTGCCCACCCTGCCTTTCCGCATCGGCGAGATCATCCTGGCCGCCAATATCTACGGCAAGGTGGAGGCCATCTCCTTTCTGCATACCCGCCTGCGCACCTTTGACGGCAAGGTGGTCTTCGTGCCCAACGGCAAGATACTCAAGGACACCCTCATCAACTACCACACCACCCCCTACCGCCGGGTGGACCTGGACGTGACCGTGCGCTACGAGGACGATCTGGATCGCGCCCGTCAGGTGATGGTGGAGATCATGCAGGGCGACGAGCGGGTGCTGGACAAGCCGGCGCCCACGGTCTTCGTGCTCAAGCTGGGCGAGCACGGCGTGCATCTGGGCGGGCGCTGCTGGGTGGCCAACCTGAAGTACTGGAAGGCCCGCTGCGACATGCTGGAGTTGGTCAAGAAGCGCTTCGACCAGGAGCCTCGGGTGTCCCTGGCCTACCCCCGCCAGGAAGTGGCCCTGCTGCCCTCCGTGCGGGACGGAGGGGCTCCAGGGGAGTAGCGGGAGTCCGGGCCGCCACGCGCGCTGCCCAGCCCCCCCATCTGGCCTTCGACAGCCTTTACACGGGAGCCCGTGGCGCAGGTTGGGCCAGGGCGTCTCTCGACCCGTATAAGCCCCGTGGGGGGCACCCCACCGCCGGGCCAAAAAATTTCGGCCCCCCCGTTGCCGGGAGGGCCGTTGGTTGTCGCGGGGGTTGGCGGCCTAGAACCCGAAGGTGAATTGCAGGCCCATGACCCATTCGTTGCCGGCCACGGCGCCCAGGTCGGGCATGTCGGTGTAGTAGTAGCTGAGTTCGGGTTGCAGACCCAGGTTGTCGCTGAGCTGGTAGGGCACGGCCACGTAGGCGGCCCAGCGGCTGTAGCGCCCGGTGTTGGCGTAGCCGCTGTTGTTGTCGCGCAGGGACATGGAGGGGGTGGGGGCGTTGGCCACCTGCCAGGAGGAGGACTCGCCGCCCACGACGGCCTGGGAGCGCTGCAAGCCGCCGCCCACGGTCAGCCCCAGGGCGGAGCCGGGGTTCCACCTGAGGGCCAGGAAGCCGCCACGGCCGTCCTCTTCCTGGATGCGGCCGTCGGATCCGAACAGGGGCGCGCTGGACTGCAAGACCGGGCCGCCGTCGGAGATGCCCACGCTGGTGGCCCGGCCGCCGGTGGGGCGGGCGGGAGTCTCGGCGCTCAGGGCGCTGGCCGAAAAGGCCAGGGGCAGTTCGCTGTCACCGCTCGTCAGAGTGGCGGTGCGGCGGTGTCCTTGGGTGTCCAGCAAGGAGGCGGTGGCAGGCAGAGGCGCCGGCACCGGGGAGGGGCCGGCCTTGAACTCAAAGGCCGGATCGGCCAGGGGCACGCTGGCGTTGAGGTCGCTACGGCCCAAGAGGGCCGAGGCCGCTTCGGCCTCGTGCTGGGCCTCGGCCAGGCTGGGGGGCTTGGCGGCCGCCAGATTCTTGGCCGGGCTAGCCTGGCCGCCGTCGACGCGGGTCACCTCCAAGAAGGACTGGGGCATGCCCGAGGGCAATACGCCTTCCGGCTGCCAGCGGGGGCTATCTTGGTGGAAGGCCAGGACCAGACCCTCGGGCAGGTGCTCGCTAGGCAGCAGGGGGTCCTGCGGGGGTAGGTAGCCCAGGCCCCAGGCCGGCATGGCCAAGCAACCCCACGCGGCCAACGCCGCGGTAACCAATAGTATTTTGCGCACGGCCAGCTTCTCCCGCCGGGGCTAAAAATCATCGCTATCCCCAGTTTTATTACCATACTATAAGTTGCGGGTATTTAGTCAATAATTTTTTAACGTCCGTTGTCCCGATGTCCCCGGCGACCGCCTTTTGGTATAAACTGCCCCAAGTAACCCCACGGGAGGTAATCATGCTGGATTGTAGAGGATTGGCCTGTCCGCAGCCGGTGATCAAGGCCAAGGAGCTGCTGGAGTCCCAGGCCCCCCAGGACCTGGAGGTGCTGGTGGACAACCAGGCCGCCAGCCAGAACGTCAGCCGCTTCCTGGGTAGCCAGGGCTATCGGTCCACGGTGCAGCCCCGGGGCGCCGACTTCCTGATCAGCGCCCAACGCGACGCCAGCCTGGCCGTGCAGCCGCCCCCGGACCCGGCGGCCATGTCCTGCGCCGGCCCGGAGCGCATGCTGGTGATGGTGCGCTCCGACACCCTGGGGCGCGGCGACGACGCCCTGGGCGCCGGCCTGATGAAGAACTTACTGCTCACCCTCAAGGAGATCGGCCCGGACCTGTGGCGCCTGGTCTTTGTCAACGGCGGGGTGAAGCTCTGCACCCAGGGCTCCCAGTCCCTGCCGGTCCTCCAGGAACTGGCGGCGGCGGGCACCAGCATCCTGGTCTGCGGCACCTGCCTGAACCACTTCGGGCTGTTGGAGCAGAAAGAGATCGGCGAGACCACCAACATGCTGGACATCGTCACCAGCCTGCAGGTGGCCAGCAAGGTCATCACCGTCTAGCCCCGCGCCGGCCGGATTTCCTCCCGGTCCAGCCGGCGCGCCCTGATTCATCCATAATATCTATAAATTAAGTATTATGGTATCGCCGGAGGCTATGCCGGCTTGCGGCCCCGCACCAATCCGGCCGGGCCGCCCTCCTTGGTGGCGCCCAGGTACTCGGCCCGCTCCAGGCCGGCTTGGGTCAGCATGTCCAGCAGCTCCTGGCGGCTGTAGGCCTGGCCTTCCTGGGTGTTGACCAGCATGTTGAGGCCGAAGAGGCCGGCAAAGGGATGGCCGGCCACCTGCGCCACGAACTCCTGCACCCACAGCTCGCCACCGGGGGCCAGGGCGGCCGTCGCCTTTCGCAGCATGGCCAGGCACTGCTGGGGCCCCTCGCCGTGCAGTATCTGGCTGAGCCAGGCCACCTGGTAGGGGCCACCGCCCAGCACGGGGTCTTGCAGGTAATCGCCCTGGAAAAAGGCCACCCGCGCGCCGGGGTGGTTGGCCGCTTCCTCGCGGAAAAAGGGCTCCGCGCCGGGCAGGTCGTAGACAGTGGCCTCTAGCCCCGGCACCTCCTGGCTGAAGGTCAGGGCGTAGACCCCGGGGCCGCCGCCCATGTCCAAGAGGCGCTGGCCGGCTTTGAGCCCCAGGCGCGCGGCCAGGCCCTTGGCCTGCTGGCGGGCGATGTCGCGCATGGCCCGGTAGAAGTGCTCGCGCTGGGGGTTGGGGCCGGGACCGTGGTGTTCGGGGTGCTCCACCGGTCGGCCCTGGCGCACGCATTCGGCCAATTTAGCCCAATCACCCACCATATCGGCCATGTGCAGGATGGAGTTGCTCATGTCCGTGGGCTGGCCGGGGGTGAGGCAGGGCGCGGCCTCGGGGTCCAGGGCATATAGCTCGCCCTCCTGGCGCAGCAGGCCCAGCCCAAGCAAGGCCCGCAGCAGGACGAAAAGGCCGCGCGGGTCCAACTCCAGGCGGGCGCTCAGCTCGGCGGCCTTGGCCGGGGCCTGGGCCAGGGCGGCCGTGAGCCCGGTGCGCACGGCGGCGTGCAGGGCGCAGGACTCCCAGTAGGCGCTGGCCGTGGCTTGAATCCGCTGGGTGTTCCAAGGTCCTTGGGGGGGCATGGCGGGGCCTCCTGCGCTAGGGTGTATGGGGACGGTCTATGGCCAGAAAAACAATAGCCCCGGGCCGGGGCCTGGTCAAGACGGGGTTGGCGGCCGCGGGCCAGGGATGGCCCGCCGAAGCACGAGCCGTTATATGGCGAGTGCTTCGGGAGGCTTGGCAAAACCACACTTTTGCCAAGCCGAACATCGTTGGGGGGGCAGGACGCCCCCCAACGATAGACGTTAGCCCCCGGGCCGGGGCCTGGTCAAGACGGGGTTGGCGGTCGCGGGCCAGGGGCCGGGGGGCGGTGGCGGCCTAAAAGCACTTGTCGCTGTTGATGAGCAAGGTCACCGGCCCCTGGTTGACCAAGTGGACGTCCATCATGGCCCCGAAGCTGCCCGTGGCCACGGCCAGACCCAGGCCGCGCAGGCGCTCCGCGAAGGCCTCGTACAGGGGCCGGGCCTGCTCGCCCTTGGCGGCGCGGGCAAAGGAAGGCCGCCGGCCCTTGGCGCAGTCGCCCCACAGGGTGAACTGGCTCACCACCAGGCAGGCCCCGCCGGTCTCCAACAGCGATAGATTAAGCTTGTCGTCGGCGTCTGAAAAGACCCGCAGGCCGGCGATCTTCTCGGCCAGCCAGACGGCCTGGGCCGGGGTGTCGGCCTGGCCCACGCCCAGGAGCACCAAGAGCCCCGCTCCGATGGCGCCCACCACCCGGCCCGCCACCTCCACCCGGGCCGAGGACACCCTCTGCACCACGGCGCGCATGGGTTACTCCAGGTGGTCGATCATGCCCGCCAAGTAGCCGGCGCCGAAGCCGTTGTCGATGTTGACCACGCTGAGCCCCGGGGCGCAGGAGTTGAGCATGCCCAACAGGGCCGCCAGGCCGCCGAAGGCCGTGCCGTAGCCCACGCTGGTGGGCACGGCGATCACCGGTTTGTCCACCATGCCGGCCACCACCGAGGGCAGGGCGCCCTCCATGCCGGCCACCACCACGAAGCAACTGGCGCGCTCCAAGACCGAGCGCGAGGCCAACAGGCGGTGCAGGCCGCTGACGCCCACGTCGTAGACCGTCTCCACCGTGGAGCCCATGAGCCGGGCGGTGAGCACCGCCTCCTCGGCCACCGGCAGATCCGAGGTGCCGGCGGCCACCACGGCGATGAGCCCCCGGCCGGGGCGGGCGGCGGTCCGGGCCGGCAGGGTCAGCACCCGGGCCAGGGGGTGATACTCCAGGTCGGGGAACTGTCGGCGCACGGCCTGGGCCTTTTCCTCGTCGGCCCTGGTCACCAGCACCGCCGCGCCCTGGGCGTGAATGGCCCGGGCGATGGAGAGTATCTGCTCGGGCGTCTTGCCCTGGCCGAAGATCACCTCGGGAAAGCCCTGGCGCAAGGCCCGGTGGTGGTCCACGCGGGCGAAACCCAGGTCCTCGAAGGGCAGGGATTTGAGGCGCGTCAGGGCCTGGTCGGGTTGGACCTGGCCGGCGGCCACCTCGTCGAGAAGCTTCTTCAACGCGTCGCTAGTCACCCTAACCCTTGTCCTTTCTTGCAGTTTAACCTATAGTTGACCAGATATTCTATCCTGGCCGCCGGCCAGGCGCAAACCCCGAGAGAGAGCCATGCCCGAGACACCCAGCCCCCCCGCCACGCCCGCCTGGATCGAGGTCGTCATTCTGGCCCCCGAGGCCCAGGCCGAGGCGGCGGCCGATTTTCTGGTCACCCTCACCGGCCTGGGGGTGGAGGTGGACGACTTCGCCCAGCCGCCCGGCCCCGTGCGGGTCAAGGGCTTTCTGCCGGCCGGCGGCGACCTGGCGGCCCAGAAGGCCCTGCTCACCCGCTACGCCCAGGAGCTGGGCCAGGAGGCCGGCCAGGAGGTGCTGGTCAGCTTCCAGGACCTGGCCGACGAGGACTGGGGCCAGAACTGGAAGAAGCACTTCAAACCCCGGGCGGTGACCCGGGGCCTGGTGGTGGCCCCGCCCTGGGAGCCCGCCGAGCCCGGCCCCGAGCAGCGGGTGGTGATCATCGACCCCGGCCAGGCCTTCGGCACCGGCCAGCACGAATCCACCACCCTGTGCCTGGCCCGCCTGGAGCGCCTGGCCCAGCGCGACCTGTTGCCCGCCCGCCTGTTGGACGTGGGCTGCGGCACCGGCATCCTGGCCCTGGCCTTTCTGCTCTTCGGCGGGATGAGCGCTTATGCCATCGACCTGGACCCCGAGGCCCTGTCCGCCACCCGGCACAACGCCCGGCTCAACGGCCTGCACGAGCGCCTGGAGGTGGCCGACACACCCCTGGAGGCCGTGGAGGAGCGCTTTCCCCTGGTGGTGGCCAACCTCACGGCCAAGGATTTGCAAGAGTTGGCCCCGGCCCTGGCGGCCCGCCTGTCGCCCGGCGGCGAGCTGATCGTCTCGGGGCTATTGGTGATGCAGATAGCGGCCGTGCGCGCCGCCCTGGAGGCCCAGGGCCTGGCCCTGTTGGAGCAGGACTCCCTGGCCGGCTGGGCCAGCCTGGTGATGGGTTGAGCCAACGGCGCTTTTTGGTGCCGCCGGGCGATTTGGCCCGGGAGTTGGTGGAACTGGAGCCCGCCGAGGCGGCCCACGCCCGCCAGGTGCTGCGCCTGAAGCCCGGCGACCAGGTCTGGCTCCTGGACGGCCGGGGTAGGAAGGCTCGGGCGCTCATCCAGCGCTCCGACAAATCCGGCGTGACCTGCCTGGTGCAAGAACTCAGCGAAATACCGCGGCCTTTACCACGCCTGGTGCTCTGTCCGGGGCTCTTGAAGACCCCGGCTATGGACCTCTTGGCGGTGAAGCTCTGCGAGCTGGGCGTGGACCAGGTGCGACCCTATGTGGGGTCGCGCACGGTGCCCCGGCTGGCGGAGGGCGCGGCCAAACATGAGCGTTGGCAACGCCTGGCCGAGCAGGCCCTCAAGCAGTGCGGCGCGGGCCAGGCCCCCGGCTTTACCAGCCCCGCGCCCCTGGCCGAGGTGCTGGCGTCGGCCCCGGCGGCGGCTCTCAAGATCATGCTTTACGAGGACGAGCGGCAGCGCAGTCTGGCCCAGGCCCTGGCCGCCCACCCCGGGGCCGCGGAGGTCTGGGGCCTGGTGGGTCCCGAGGGCGGCCTGGCCCCCGAGGAGGTGGCCCAGGCCCGGGACGCCGGCTTTTTGCCCTGCGGCCTGGGGCCGGTGGTGCTGCGCGCCGAGACGGCCAGCCTGGCCCTGGCGGCGGTGGTGCGGCTGGGCTGCTGAGACGATATCCCGTTTTACCCAAATAATCTGCAATTTTATGTCATTGCGAGGAGCATCCCCGAAAGGGATGCGACGCGGCAATCCACCATATATTGCCTGGATGCCCGTGGCGGCGAGCAATAAGCAGCAATAAGTAAAAGTAGGGTGGATTGCTTCGCTGCGCTCGCAATGACACGATTTACCGATAGGAGGCCATTGCATGGTTAAACTGAGATATCATCCGCAAAATCAAACGATAAGCCCGTGAAACAGGCGTCGGTCGCGCAATGATCTCGATAGTTGAAAGATCATGCCCAGCGCTTTCCCCAGGCCCGAGCGCTTCTCAGGGCAGCAACTCCGCCAGACCGCCCTCCCCGGCCAGGGCCGCCTCCACCTCCGCCAGGCCGCAGGCCCGCGCCCGCGCCCCTCGGGGCGCCCAGGCCAGGGGGTCGCTGGCCTGGAAGATCGCCAGGCAGGGCGCGCCCAGGGCCGCCGCCAGGTGGCTGACCCCCGAGTCGGCCCCCACGTAGGCTGGCGCTACCGCTAGCGCCGCCGCCAACTCTGGCAGGCTGGGGTCGGCCAGCCAGCCCCCGGCCATAGCGCCCAAAACCCGCCGCAACTCCAAGCGATAGGACGGCTCCTCGGCCGGCCCCAGCAACACGGTCGGCGGCCCCCAGCGCTGGGCCAGGGCCTGGGCCAGGCCACGGGTCAGCTCCGGGTGCAGGCGTTTGTCCCGCCCGCCGGAGCCCGGCGCCAGCAGCGCGCGCGCCTGCCCGGCCGGGAGGTCCAAGATGACCGGCAGGGGCCGGGCCGGCCCCTCAAGCCCCCGGTCGCGCAGGGCCGCCACCTGGGCCTGGCCGGCGTGGCGGCCCTGGCCTGGTTCCGGGCGGGTGGGCACCACCCAGACCTGGGCCACCCCGGCGCGCAGATTGGTCAGCAGAACGGGGTCGGCGCGGCGGGCGAAGAGCACGGCGCGGTCGAAACCGGCCAGCCAGTCGCCCAGGGCGGGGGGCAGCGGCGATGCGTAGAGACCGGCCAGGCGGGCGGACTCGCGGTCCCAGACCCGCTCCGGCGGCAGCAGGAGCCGCCCCCAGGCCGGGTTACCCACCAGGGTCAGACCCGAGGCCGGCGGGCCAGCGGCCAACAGCCCCAGGGCCGGCCAGGAGAGCACGAAGTCGCCCAAGGCCCCCAGGTGCAGCGCCAGGGTCTCCAACGCCAGCCCCAGCCGGGCCTAGGGCTGGGGGCTTAAGGCGAACAGGCAGCGCACGCTGGCCTGCACCATGATCATCCCGGGCTCCAGGCTGGTCTCCGGGGGCGGAGGCGCGCCCGCGCCGGCCCTGGCCATGGCCGGGGCCGGGGCCAGGCGGGGGGCCGTGGCGCCGTCCACCTCCAGGGCCAGGATGCCCCCCAGGCGCAGCCCGGCGGCCTGGGCCAGGGCCTCGGCCTGGGCGCGGGCGTCGGCCAGGGCCAGCACCTGCACCTGGCGGCGGGCGGCCGCCGGGTCGGCCAGGGACCAGGCCGGGCCGGAGACGCTGTTGGCCCCGGCGGCCACGGCGGCGTCCAGAATGGCCCCCAGGGCCTGGGGATCGCCGGAGGTGATCTCCAGGCGGTTGCTGGCCTCATAGCCCACTCGGCGGGAGCGGCGGGTGGCCTGGTCCCACTGGGTCTGGGGGTAGAGGCGGTAGCCCACGCTCCGGAGGTGGTCCTTCTCCGTGAGCTTGGCCTTGACCGCGGCGCCGACCTTGTCCATGAGCAGAGCGTTTTGCCGGGCGGCCTCGGCCGAGGTGGTGGCCAGGGTTATCACCCCCACCACCAGGCGGCCCTGGTCGGGGGTGAATTCCTGGCTGGCCCGCCCGTTGACGCTCAGGCCCGGCTGAACCTCTCCGGCCCCGGCCGTGGGGCCGTGGCCAGAGTGGCCAGATTGGCCATGATGGCCAGCATGATCAACATGATGACCCGTGAAACCCGAAATGCTCTGGCCATGTGCCTCTCCTTGACTTTGGGGGACAATGCCGGCGTGAACGCGTGGCGCCTTGGCTGGCCTAGCGCGGCGGAGCCGGCGCCGCCGGAGGCTGGGCCACCGGGGCGGGGGCCGGCGGCACCGGCGGCGCGGTCGGCTGCTCTGCCGGTTGCTCTGCCGGCGGGGCGGCGGTGGCCCGGGCGGCCTGGGGCAGGATGCGCAAGAGAACCGAGATGGGCGGCAACTCCTTGCGGCGGGGGTCGTCCAGGTAATACTGGTCAATGGCCGCCACCAACTCGGCCAGACCCTGGCCCTGTAGCTGCTTGAGGGCCTGGCCGGAGCTCTTGGGGGCCACCTGCACGTATTGCAGGGCGTCCAAAATGCCCCGCAGGTAGGACAATTTCAAGAGCATCTCGTTCTGGTCGGCGTCGGCGGGGTGCCAGGCGCTGGCGGGCAGCAGACGCAGGTCCTGCCCCTGGCGCACGGGACCGACCAGGTAGGGTTCCTCGGCCCGGGCCGTGGCCAGGGGCCATGCCAGGGCCAGGGCAAATAAAATCACAGCCCCCGGTTTAAGCCTGTTGACACTCGTTTCGATAAATGCCATGATTTAATGACCTTTTCTAGGGGCCTCCGTATGCCCCGCGAGGCTGTTCATGACGCCAACTTCTCCCAGCATAGCCCAACTGGTCCCGCTGGTCGAGAAGTTGCGCTCCCTGTTGGCGTCTCATCCCCAAGATCGCCCCTGGCTGGACCCCCTGCCCGAGCTTTCCACCCGCCGTCTGGGCCAGCAGCCCCTGGACCAGGCCCTGGCCGAGCTGTGGCCGGCCCTGGTCGGCCAGGATCAACCGCTCAACCAGGAGCTTTTGGGCCACCTGGAACGGGTCAGGCTGCAAGACCGCGACCGCCTGGCCCTGGAGAGCGAGCGCCGGCGCCAGGTCCTGGACCAGGCCCAGGCCCTCATGGGCTCCCAAGCCCGCTCGGCCCAGGAACGCCTGGCCCGGACGCGCCAGGCCCTGGAGCAGGCCCGCGCCACCGAGGACGACCGGCAACAGGCCTGGCGACAGGCCCAGGACCGGGCCGAGGCCCTGGCCGTGCAGTGCCGCAATCTGGGGCAATGGCTGCAAGGGGTGGAGCCCCAGGGCCTCAACCGCTTCCGCGACGCCCAGGGGCGGGGCTTCGGCCACGAGTTGATGGTGGAATACACCGGCCGCCTGCGGGAGCTGACCCAGGCCCTGCGCGTGGCCCGCTCCCAGGCCGGCCAGCGCCAGGAGGCCCTGCTGGACGCCCGCCAGGAGACCCGCCAGGCCGAGCAGGAAAAGGACCTGGCCAGCCAGGCCCACGCCGGCCTGCACCATAATTTGAGCCTGCGCGCGCCCCAGATGGCCCAGGCCCGCGCCGACCTGGAGTCCCTGGAGCATGACCTGGCCCAGGCCCGCGCCGACCTGGCCCGCTCCCGGGAGTTGAGCCGCCTCCACGGCCAAGCCCTGGCCCTGGCCGCGGGCCTGCTGCGGCCGGCCCTCTTGCCGGCGGCCCCGGCCTCCGACCCCCTGGCCGCCGCCCAGGACGAGATCGCCGGCGCGGCTCGCACCGGCCGGCAGGCCCGGCGCCTGGCGCGCCTGATCCAGGAGCAGGAGGGCCGCCTGCGACTGTGGGGCGGCCAGGCCCAGGAGATACAGGCCCAGGTCCGCGAGATCAACCGCGAACTCAAGCGCCTGGAGGACGGCCTACCCGCCCTCCTGGCCCCCCTGACCAGCCGCGACACCGCCACGCCCCCGGCCCGCGCCGGGGCCACGGCCAAGCTCTCCACCCTGCTGGCCCGCCTGGAGGAGCTGGCCCCCCAGGCCCGCCGGGCCCAAGACCAACTGGCTCGCACCCGCCAACGCCTGGACCTGGGGCTGGGGCGCTGCAAGACCTGGCTGGAGGCCTGGCGCCAGGCCGGCAAGGCCGAGCGCGCCCACCTGCAACAGGCCTTGGCCCTCCTGGAGGAGACGCGCCAGTCGGCCCAGGCCCAGGAAATGATGGCCCAGGAACTGCGTGGCCAGGTGGAGCCCCTGGCCGGCGCCCTGGGCGGCATGGCCTTTTTGGACCTGCGGCCCAGCCTGGCCGCCGTGGCCCAGGGGGTGCTGGCCCACCGGGAGCTGGCCCGCCACCTGGAGGGCCAGGCCCGTGAGCTGGCCCAGGGCCTGGGGCCGCCCTCGGTGGCCAGCCTGTCCAAACCGCCGGCGGTGCTCAAGGAGCACTCCGCCCTGGCTCGGCGCCTGTCGGGTCAAAAGGTGGAACTGGAGCGGCTGACCAGCATGCTGCGCGCGGCCAAGGGCTGGCGCACGCTTCTGGCCTCGCCGTTGTTGGCCCAGGCCCGCCGCCAGGCCGAGCAGGTGGCCAAGAGCCTCTGCGGCAGCCTGGGCCTGGCCACCGCCCGGGGCCAGCAATTGCAGGCCGACCGCGATCGCGTGGCGGCCAAGCTGGCCCAACTGCGCCAGGACCTGGAGAACGAGCGCCAGGCCCGCTCCCTCAGCGAGGAAGACCTGGCCCGCAGTCAGGAACTGGCCGCCGGCCAGGCCGCCCTGGTGGCCCGCCTGGAGGCCGGGCTCCGAGAGGCCCTGGCCGACCTGGCCAGCGAGCGCCAGCAGGCCCGCCAGGAGATTCTGGAGCTGAAGGCCGGCCTGCGGGCCCAGACCCAGGCCGCCGGGCAACTGCGCCAGGACCTGGCCCAGAGCCAGGACCAGGCGGCCAGCCAGGCTGAGCTGCTGGCGCAACGGCAAGCCCAGCTCCAGGCCCTGGAGCAAGAGCGCCAGTCCCAAGTCCGCGCCCTGCAGGAGCAGGGCCAGGCCCGGCTGCAAGCCCTGGAAGAGCAGCGCCAGGCCCAGGTGTGGGACCTCAACCAGCGGATGGCCGAGCAGGAGGCCCTGGCCGATCAACAGATCGCGGCCATGGGACGCGACCTGGGCCGCGAGCGCCAACAGGCTCAGCAGACTCGCCAGAGCCTGGAGCAGACCCGCCAGCGCCTGGCCCGCCGCGAGGCCGCGGCCTTAAGCCTGGCCCGCCAGCTGCGCCAGGCCCGCCACCAACTGGCGGAGCTGAACCAGCAGGCCCAGGCCGACCGCCAGGACCTGGAGACCGCCCGCCACTACCTGAGCCGCAACCAGGCCCGCAACCACCGCCTCAAGGGCCAAATCCAGACCTTGGAAAACCAGCTCAGCCTGGCCCGCCAGGGTCAGGCCGCCGCCGTGGACCTGGTTTCCCAGCTGGAAGCGGCCGGCGTGGACATCAACAGCCTGCGTCAGCGCCTCGCCCAGAGCCAGCGCCTGTCCATGGCCCTCAAGGACAAGGCCCTGGAGCGTCACCGCCTGCTGCAAAAGGCCCGTATCGCCCTGGCGCCCCTGCCCTACTGGCAGAACCAGGCCCAGGCCCTGGACCAGGAGTCGGCCCGCCTGCGCCAGGAGTTGCAGCAGGCCCGCCAGGAACTCAGCCGCGCCAAAGGCCAACTCATGGCTGTGGGGGCCGAACGCGACGAGTCCCGCGCCCGCCTGGCCAGCGAGCAGGCCGCCCGCGCCCGCCAGGCCCTGGACCTCCTGCAGGGCCAGACCATGGCCGTGGAGCTGACCGCCACCCAGAGCGAGGCCGGCCGCTGGGCCGCCCTGGCCGGAGACCTGGCCCAGGCCCTGGCCCTGAGCGGCCAGGCCCACCAGGAAGAAGTCGGCCGCCTGCGCTCCCAGGTGGGCGAGCTGTCGGCCCAGGCCCAGCACTTGAAGGCCCAACTGGACCGCCTGTCCCTGATGGTGGCCCTGTACAACCGCCCCGCCGACGGCCCCGCCGCGTCGGCGCGGGTGCGCGTCACCAGCTTCACCCCCGCCCAGATGGACCGCGTGCTGGACCGCCTCTCGGCGGTGCGCGATCGCATCAAGAAGCTGGGACGCTCCACCATCGGCCACTGGGCGCTCATCGCCGCCCTCACCGCCGGCCTGGTCACCGTGGCCCCCAACACCCCCAGCAAGGCCACCAACCGGGTCTCGCCCGTGCTGCCGCCGCGTCAGGAGGTCCAGCAGCTCAAGCAGGGACTGGCCTACGGCCCCACCTTCGACATCCCCGCCCAGGCCAGCCTGCACCTCAAGCCCCCGGCCCAGGCCGAGTTGGAACTGAACCTGCTGCCCCTGCGCAAGCAGAGCCAGGACCTGCCCGCCGGCGTGCGCGAGGAGGTGGCGGTCCTGGCCCGGCGCTCGGGGCTATCGCCCCAGGTGCTCCTGACCAGCGCGCGGGCGGCCTTCGCCGACCGCGAGGTGGTGGAGCCCCAGGCGCTTAACGAGCTGGCCGACGCCGCCCGCAGCCTGGCCCAGCGCCACCCGGCCATCTTCGCCGAGCTGTCCCAGAAGGGCCTGCCCAAGCAGGTCCAGGACCTGGCCAAGATGCAGGAGGCCCCGGACAAGGCCCAGCACCTGTTCCTGGACCGCCTCTACCGCGAGTACCGCGCCCTGGGCTTCGCGCCCGAGGAGGCCCTGGGCGCCCTGGCGGCCAACGAGCGCGCCCTCCAGGGGCTCAAGAGCAACTGGCGCTCACCAGGGCTCTTCCTGGGACAGGTGCAGCCCCTGGCCAGCCTGGAGACCCTCACCCTCACCGAGTTCATGGGCCGCATCACTCCCTACATGGAGACCCGCCTGGAGTATTACCTCAAGGGCGGCGGCGTCACCTTCACCGGCGACCTCAAGCTCTACGCCAAGAATTTAGCGTTCGACATCTTCTGCGCGGCCAAGAAGTTCGACGTGCCGGTCTCCCTGATGCTGATGATCGCCCACCAGGAGACCACCTTCGCCAACGTGCTGGGCGACTCCAACCGCTCGGCCAGCCCCTTCCAGATCTTCGAGCCCACCCGCAAGCTGATCATCACCTCCATGGAGCGCAACCGCTTCGTGGGGCCGCCCCAAGGCCTGCACCTGGAACGCCACCTGACCATGGCCACCTACATGGCCGCCTTCCACCTGCGCGAGCTCATGCAGGAGTCCTACCAGCCGGCCAGCGGCACACACCCCGCCCACGTGGACACCGACAAGGTCCTCAAACGCTACAACGGCTCCATGGCCTATATCGGCGCCGTGGCCGCCCGCCAACGCCAACTGCACGCCTTCCTGCACGGCAACCGCACCTAGTGGGGTGCCCCCCACGGGGCTTATACGGGTCGGTTGGCCATGCTCCGCTGGCCAACGCCGGCGGCTCCCGTGGGGAGGCCCTCGCGCCAAACCGGGTAACTGGCCCTGCCGCCTCCCACCAACACCATCCTGGGGCCAGCGGCCTTTGCCTTATCTCCCACCCAGACCCCGTGCCCTGCCTAAAGCCAGGCCATTCTTAGATCGCCGCCGCACGGCCCAGAGATGAGCGCCCACTTAAGCCAGGCAAGACGATCTCGCTAGCCTTGGCGATTGTTCAGGCACAAATGGGCCATGCCCCCGCACCGCCGGGGCGCGGTATGGCCGGGCGGCTGGGCAGGGCACAAAAAAGAACCGCCGGGATTTATCTTTCATCCAGCTTCCAGCGGCCAGTTCCGGCGTTGGCCCTGTCCCCCCGCCTGGGCTACAATCCCAGACATCACCCCCAGGAGGAGGCCATGCCGTCCAGCCCCCGCCAGCCCGCCACGCCCCGTCACCAGGGCCGGCCGTGAATCCTACCCAGTTCGCGGCCTGGCAGGAGCGCCTGGAGGTCTGGTTGGCCGACCAGCCCGCCTTGCCGACGCCGCCCTGGCCGGGGGCCTCCCTGCCCGGCCAGGTGGCCCTGATCCTGGCCCAGGCCCGGCTGCTGGCCCGGGCGATCGCGGCCAGCCTGGAGGGCGTGGGCCTGACCGACCGCAACAAATACGACTTCATCCTGGAGGAACTGGAGCGCTTCCTGGGCTTTCAGGAGTTCTCCCTGGCCGAGTACACCTATGAGTTGCCGGGAGGGCGGCACCCGGGCCTGCGCCTCTTGCTGGAGGAGGAGCAGTGGACCCGCCGGGTGGCGGTGCTGTGGTTCGAAGACGTGCGCCTGTGGCGGGTGGACGAGCGGGGGGGCAAGGTGAGCCACCAATTGCTATTGCTGGAGCTGGGGCCGGCGGGCATCCAGCCCCGGGTGGACCCTGTCTCCCACGAGTATTACCAGCCCTCCTGGGGCTGGGCGCGCTGCCTGCGCCAGGCCTTGTGCCTGCCGGTGCTGCTGGCTGGCTAGCGCTGGCCCATAAAATGAGGCCCGGCCGGTGATCCCGGCCGGGCCCGCGCTATCCCCCCCAACTATAGGCTACTTGCCGTCCTTGCCGGCCTCTTGCTTGAGCATGTGGGTGAAGAAGGGACCGGTGACGCCGGCCTGGGTGCCCGCCGGGGCGAACTGGGCCTTCAGCGGCACCAGCTCCTTCTGCGGGGCCTTGGTGAACAGGCTCAGACCCGCGCTGACGGCCAAGAGGGCCGCGGCGGTGATGTAGGCGGCGTTGAAGGTGCCGGTGGCGGCCACGACCATCTGGGAGACCTTGGGCAGGATGAAGCCGCCCACGCCCCAGGCCGTGAAGACCAGGCCGTAGTTGGCGCCGAAGTTCTTCATGCCGAAGAAGTCCTTGGTGGAGGTGGGGAACAGGGACAGGTTGGTGCCGTAGTTGAAGCCCACGAAGGTGGCCGAGAAGACCATGAAGAGGGCGTTGGCCGAACCCAGCATCAGCAGGGCCACCATGATCGCCGATTGGGCGGTCATCATGATGGTCACGGTGCGCATGCGGCCGATCTTGTCGGAGAGCATGCCGGCCACCACGCGGCCGCCGGCGTTGCCCACGGCCATCAGGGCCACCACGATCCAGGCCATGGCGCCCAGGGACTGCTTGGCCATGCCGGCCACGTTGCCGATGATCATCAGGCCGGCCCCGGAGCCGATGGCGAACATGATCCACAGCTTGTAGAAGGCGCCCGTGCGCATCACCTCGGCGGGCTGGAAGTCGACCACGTAGGCGGTGGCCGAGGGGTCAACCTTGACCGGGGCGGGCATGCCCTCGGGCTTGTAGTCGGCCGGCGGGTTGACCAGGAACTGGGCCAGCACGCAGACCACCACCAGGAAGCCGCCGCCGAAGACCATCATGGAGGTGCTGAGCCCGAAGCGGCCGATGAGGAACTGGGCCAGCGGGGCGATGTAGACCGAGGCCAGGCCGAAGCCGGCCACCACGATGCCGGCGATCATGCCGGTCTTGGAGGGGGCGAACCACTTGATGGCCGGCGGGGTGGCCGAGGCGTAGCCGAAGCCCAGGCCCATGCCCATGAGCACGCCGAAGCCCAGCACCCAGGTCAGGAGCGAGTAGGACAGGGACACCCACATCAGGCCCAGGCCGGTGAGGATGCCGCCGATCACCGCGGTCAGCCGGGGACCCAGCTTGTCCTGCAGGCGGCCGGCGAAGATCATGGCAAAGGCGAACATCAGGCAGCAGACCGCGTAGGGGTCGTTGAGGTTGGCCAGGTCCCAGGTGAAGCGGCCGTCATGCGCCTTGATGGAGGCGCCGATGGCCTCCTTGAAGATGCTGTAGGTGTAGAGAATGCCCAGAGCCAGGTTGATGCCCAGCCCGGCCAGGGTCACGGTCCAGCCCTTGTTCTTCACTTCGCTCATGGTCCTACCGCCTTTTCTTTAGGTGCCCGACTGCCTGTGGCCCCGACTCCCGCATCCCCGCGCCACACTGGCCGTCTGTTTTTGCCCTTTCTATAAGCAGGGGTCGTGCCAAGTGAGGTCAAAAGAATAATGCCGGCCAAATCAGCTAGGTACCAAACATAACAAGCCGGGGGCCGCCGAAATGCCCCCAGAGTCTAGAACTTTTGCCAAGCGGGCTTGGTAAAAGTTCCAGACCGGAGCGCACACGGCCGTTACGCGAAAAACCGTTGCGTGGCAGGATTTTATCCGGGATGGCCCCGCCCTGCCCGCCGCTACTCGGGGCGGGAGCCGCCAGCGCTGGCCAGAGGCGCAGGGTCAACCGACCCGCATAAGCCCCGTGGCGGGTACGCCACAAATCCCGGCGGTTCTTTTTTGTGCCCTGCCCAGCCGCCCGGCCATACCGCGCCCCGGCGGTGCGGGGGCCTCATCGCGGCGTCCTGGTCTGATGTTCTCGGGCCGGGGTTGCCGCCTCGCCGGGCCAGGTGGGGCATATTGACGTCGCCCCCTGCCGGCGATTAAGAATGGCCGGGCTTTAGGCAGGGCACGGGGTTTGGGTGGAAGAAGAAAGCCGGGCGTGCTTGGCCCCATAATGTTGATGCAGGAGGCGGACGGCCAGCCCTTCTGTCTTTTTGCGCGAGGGCCTTGCAACGGGAGCCTTTGGCGTTGGCTACAGGCACTACCTTACTCGACCCGTATGAGCCCAGCCGGGGGCACCCGGCGCCCTGGCGGCGGGCCCGCCGCCCCAGCAAAGCGGCTGGCGTTGGTGGGGGGTTTGGACATATAAATAAAGTAGGGAAATCTCGGAGCTAGGAGGCGAGGCCATGAGCCCCATGCGGGTGGATCAGGCCCTCAGGCACCTCATCGCCTTGACCCGCGATGTCAGCCAGGGGCGTTATGACAGGGTGGAGGAGGTGTTCCGCCTGACCGACACCTCCACCCAGGAGCCTCTGGTGGCGGAGTTGGCCGAGGCCTTTGGCATGATGATCGTGCAGGTGGAGGGGCGCGAGTTTCGCTTGCAGGGGCTGGTGGCCGATCTGGAGCGCAAGAACGCGGAGCTTCAGGCCACGCTGCATAAGGTGGAGATGCTGGAGCACATCCGCGCCAACCTGGGCAAGTTCGTGCCGCGCTCGGTGGCCGAGATCATAGACCAGGACCCCGAGGCCCCGGACCTGGACAAGCGCCCCCGCGACGTCTCGGTGTTGTTTCTGGACATCGCCGGCTACACCAGCCTGAGCGAGCAGGTGGAGGCCCAGGAGGTCAACCGCCTGGTGGAACGCTATTTCTCCAGCTTCCTGGACGACATCTACCAGAACCACGGCGACATCAACGAGACGGCCGGCGACGGGCTGATGATCATTTTCCAGCACCAGGAGCCCCGGGAGCACGCTCGCGCGGCGGTGCGTTGCGCCCTGGCCATCGGCCGGCGGGTGCGGGAGATCAACCAGGCCCAGGAGGGGCGGCCGGTGCTGGTCAACCAGGGCATCAATTCCGGCCAGGCCCTGGTGGGCTCCTCGCGCTTCGCGGGCCTGGCCGGCGACCGCTGGACCTTCACGGCCTCTGGCCCGGTGACCAACCTGGCGGCCCGTCTGGGCGGCCTGGCGCGGGAGGGGCAGGTGCTGCTGGGGCCGGAGACGGCCTCCCGCCTGGGCGAGGGCTTCGCGCTGAAGGCCCTGGGGCCGCGCGAGCTGAAGAACGTGGCCCAGCCCGTGGAGGTCTGGGAGGCGTCGCCAGCCTAACGGGGCCAAGGTATCTGGCATGCCCGTGCCGGCACCCGCCCCGCCGTTGTCAATGTCGCTTGACTTTCTATCGCATGGCTATAATATAGCTTTATTCCCCCAAGAGGGGTGCGCATTGCCCCTTGCCCAGGTCAGGACGGGCTGTTATATTGCTTTTCCCGCAGGAAAAAATCGTTGACAGGCCGCCGGGCACATGTTACGAACCTTGAATGAAGCATCATTCATTGGAAGAACAGCGCTCACCCGTGGGCGGGGATACCGTAACCGTGACCAGCGACAAGAAAAAATCCAGCGACAAGCATCGCCGCATCATAGAGGCCGCCCTCAAGGTCTTCGCCAAGAACGGCTTCTACAACTCCAAGGTGAGCGAGATCGCCCGGGCCGCCGGAGTGGCCGATGGCACCATCTATCTCTACTTCCAGAACAAGGACGATATCCTCATCTCCTTGTTCGAGGAGGAGATGCAGCAGGTGCTGGACAGCGTGACCGAGGCCGTGGCGAGAGAAAGCGATCCCTCCAAGAAACTGGAGTGCTTCGCCTTGGCCCACCTCAACCTGGTGGAACAAAACCTGGAGATGGCCGAGATCATACAGGTGGAGGTGCGCCAGTCCTCCAAGTTCATGCGCGGTTATCACAACATCAAGTTCCAGCAGTACCTCAACATCATCAGCGGCATCATCAAGGAAGGCCAGGCCCTGGGCGTCTTCCGCCCCGACATCCAGCCCGGGGTGGCCAAGCGCGCCTTTTTCGGCGCGCTGGACGAGATGAGCCGCTATTGGGTGCTTTCCACGGCCCGCAAGTACTCCATCACCGCCGCCGCCCAGGAGATCAGCCGCTTCTTCTTGCAGGGCATGCTGGCGCGCCAGGACGACGGCGAGGGCGGCGACTAAAGAAGTAGGTAACGACAGCCCTTATACCCAATACTCCCAGTGCAGACGAAAGGAGGGGTTTGGCAGTGAATATTGTAGTGTGCATCAAGCAGGTGCCGGATACCGAGACCCAGATCAAGATCGCCGGTGACGGCAAATCCATCGCCACCGACGACATCAAGTGGGTTATGAATCCCTATGACGAGTTCGGCGTGGAAGAGGCCCTACGCATCCAGAAGGCCCAGGGCGGCACCACGGTGACGGTGGTGGGCGCTGGTCCCAAGCGGGTGACCGAGAGCCTGCGCACCGCCCTGGCCATGGGCGCCGACAAGGCCGTGCTGGTGGAGGACGACGGCCTCTATGGCGCCGATCCCCTGGCCGTGGCCAAGATCCTGGCCGCCGTGGTCAAGCCCCTGGAGGCTGACATCGTGTTCCTGGGCATGCGCGCCGTGGACGACGACGCCGGCCTGGTGGGCTCGGCCCTGGCCGAGTACCTGGACATGCCCAACCTGTCGGTGGTGACCAAGCTGGAGATCGCCGACGGCAAGGCCAAGGCCCAGCGCCCCGTGGAAGGCCAGACCCTGGTGCTGGAGGCCCCCCCGCCGGTGGTGGTCACCGCCCAGAAGGGCCTCAACGAGCCCCGCTACGCCAGCCTGCCGGGCATCATGAAGGCCAAGAAGAAGCCCCTGGAGGTCAAGACCCTGGCCGACCTGGGCCTGGACAAGACCGGCAAGGCCGAAGTCACCGCCCTGACCCCGCCCCCGGCCCGCGCCGCCGGCAAGGCCATCGGCGGCGAGACTCCCCAGGAGCTGGCCGCCAACCTGGCCAAGGCCCTGCGCGAAGAGGCCAAGGTTATCTAACGTGGGTCGGAAAAAGCCATCCATGGCTTTTTCCTTTTGGAACTTGCCAAAAGTAAATTTTGGCAAGTTCACGAAATTACGCCACCTGGGCAGTTGGCGTAATTTCGGGCGGGCCGTCCTTGGCCCGCATCCAATGCACGACTAACCCCAGGGCCCTTCATGGCCCTTCCGCCGGGCGCGGTTTACCCCGGCGCGAAAGGAGAGCACGCAAATGGCAGGTGTTTGGGTAATCGCGGAACATCGCGACGGAGCCTTTCGTAAAATAACCTTCGAGGCCATCAGCGCCGCCAAAAAGGTGGCCGACGGCCTGGGCACCGACGTCTCGGCGGTGGTGCTGGGCGCCGGCCTGGAGCCCCTGTGCGCCGATCTGGGCAAGTACGGCGCCGCCAAGGTCCTCTATGCCGACAGCGCTGAGCTGACCGTCTACTCCACCGAGGGCTACGCCGCTGCGGTGGCCGACCTGGCCAAGACCGGCGCGCCCGATGCCATCATCTTCGGCGCCTCCATGCAGGGCAAGGACCTGGCCGGCCGTCTGGCCGCCAAGCTGGACACCTCGGCGGCCGTGGACTGCACCGCCTTGGCCGTGGAAGGCGGCAAGCTGGCCATCACCCGGCCCATCTACGCCGGCAAGGTCTACGCCCAGTTGGCCATCAATGCCGCGCCCCAGATCATCACCCTGCGCCCCAACGTCTTCGACGTGGTCGAGACCGGCGGCAGCGCGGCGGTGGAGAAGGTCTCCCCGGCCGTGGGAGCCATCCGCGTGCAGCAGGTGGAAGTGCTGGCCGAAGAGGGCGGCAAGATCGACCTGACCGAGGCCATGATCATCGTCTCCGGCGGCCGTGGCCTCAAGGAGGCCGCCAACTTCGCCATCCTGGAGGCCCTGGCCGCCCAGCTCGGCGGCACCGTGGGCGCTTCGCGCTCGGCCGTGGACGCCGGCTGGCGTCACCACACCGACCAGGTGGGACAGACCGGCAAGGTCGTCACCCCCAACCTGTACGTGGCCTGCGGCATCTCCGGCGCCATCCAGCACCTGGCCGGCATGGGCAGCTCCAAGGTCATCGTCAGCATCAACAAGGACCCCGACGCCCCCATCCACACCAAGGCCGACTTCTGCGTGGTGGGCGACCTGTTCGAGGTGGTGCCGGCCCTCACCGACGAGATCAAGAAGTAGTAGTTAGGCTACCGCATCAGGGTTTACCGCCTGCCCTGTAAGCCAGGCGTCATCATATAGCGCCCCCGCTGGAGCAATCCAGCGGGGGCTGCCTTTTTAGGGGAGCATTATCAATCGGGCAGTAAAACAGCGGCCTGGCGTGATTTACCCCCCCTCCCCCACCGGGGGAGATGGTCGGGGTGCGGGGGTTACAGAGAAGCTGTCATTGCGAGGAGCATCTCGGTAGAGATGCGACGCGGCAATCCACCCTACCCCGTCATTGCGAGGAGCGAAGCGACGAAGCAATCTCTTTAATCAGTAGCAAGAGATTGCTTCACTTCGTTCGCAATGACAGCTTCGCTGGATTAGGAAGTGGTGGCCCAGGCCTTGCCACACCCGCGCTGCCTGGGTTAGCCTTGGTGGGGCAAGGGCAAGGCAGCAAGGAAAGGGGGGAGCATGGCCAACCCAAAGCACCTGGCGATCTTGGAACAGGGCGTGGAGACGTGGAATAATTGGAGGAAAGATTATCCGGAGATGAGGCTTGACCTATCCGGTGCTGATCTTTGCGGGAGAGACCTCAAAGGCGTTGAGTTCGGCAGTATCAGAAAAACTGGAGAGGAATGGAGTGCCGTAGACCTCAGTTGTGCAGACCTACATTCCGCCGATCTTAGCGAGGCGAATTGCCGCATGGCTAGCCTCCCCGAAGCTAATCTAACCAATACAAACCTCGCATTTGCTAACTTACGCATGTCAACCATGGTCATGGCTGATCTTAGCGAGGCAAGCCTTGCCGAAACTGACCTTGGCTGGGCTAACCTCAGGCTAGCGAATCTAAGTGGTGCGAGCCTTTGGGCAACCAACTTTCGTATGGCTAACCTTTCCACTGCCGATCTTTCTGGTGTACGTCTGGACGAGGCCAACCTTTCAGGCTGGGAAATTGAAGGCGTAACTTGTACACACATCATCCAGAGCGGTAAACGCATCGACTTCGCCCCCGGTGAGTTCGAGAAGAAGTACACCTGGCTGGAATCCGTGGCCGAGGTGATGCTGCGCTTGCCGCTCAGCGATCTGACCCTCTACGCCGGGCCTCTTATCGCCCAGGCCATGAACCAGGCGCACGGCGAGGCGGCGGTGCAGTTCAAGGGCGTGGAGGCCCTGGCCGACGACACCACCTCCCTCAAGTTTGTGGTATTCGGTGAAGCAGAGAAGACCAGGCAAGACCTGGCCAACGCCGAACAGCGCCTGAACGAGCGCATAGATGAACTAAAGCAACTAATCGCGCCGGCTGACGACCGGCCCCCGGTGCTGACCCTGCCCGATCGCCTGCAACTGCCTGGCCTGCCCTGGCTGGGGGTGGACACCAAGGCCCTGGAGATCGCCCAGACCAGGTGGTATCTGACCCTGCCCGAGCGGCTGCAAAAGCTCTGGCAGATCGTGCAGGCCGCGCTCAAGCCCTAGGTTTCAGCGCGGGGTCAGGCGCGTCGACCCCGTAGCCCAACGTCGCCATGAAACGCCCCCGCCCGCGCCAAGCAGCTGGGGCGTGCCTGTTGAATGATGCTGGCGGATCACCCCGCCGCCGGGCGCGCCGCCTACTGGCCGATCAATTTCCTGTAGGCCGTCGCGTCCAACAGGTCGCCGGGCAGGGGGCCGGCCAGGGCGATCTTGGCCAGCCAGCCCGAGGCGTAGGGGTCGTCGTTCAGGGGCGCGGGGTCGTCGGCCAGGGCCTCGTTGACCTCGCTGACCCCGCCGGAGAGCGGCGCGATCAGGTCGCTGACGCTCTTGGCGCTCTCCACGGCGCCCATCTCCTGGCCGGCGCTGAGGGCCTGGCCCACGCTGGGCAGGTCCACGTAGACCACGCGCCCCAGCTGGTCCTGGGCGAAGTCGGTGATGCCCACCAAGGCGAAGGCGCCCTCGGCGCGCACCCACAAATGATCGGGGCTGTAAAGCAGATCGTCGGGAATGTTCACGTTTGCCTCCATGCTATGGTGCCTGTTCCGGGGCTGGGGCCTGGGGCTGCTTTCTGAGCAAGACCAGCCCCAGGGCCGAGGCCAGGGCCAGGCCCAGGGCCGCCAGGGCCGTGGGGGTCAAAAAGCCCAGCAGGGCCTCGCCCCGCCAGTCGCCCCTGAACTGCTCGATTATAACCCGCGCCAGGCCGTGCAGCAGACCATAGGTGCAGAAAACCTGCCCCGCGAAGCGCCGCCGGGGCCAGCGCCACAAGAGCAGGCCGCAGATGGCCGCCAGGCTGGCGGCGGTGTATATCTGGGTGGGGTGCAACTCCAGGCCCAGGGGCGAGGCCAGGCTCAGGGGGTCGCTGAAGGTCACGGCCGCCCAGCCGCCGGGCCAGGGCAGGCCGTAGCAGCAGCCGGCCGAGAAGCAGCCCAGGCGGCCGATGGCCTGGCCCAGAGCCAGGGCCGGGGCGAACGAGTCCATGAGGGGCAGCAGCCTCAGCCCCCAGCGCCGGGCCAGCCACCAGGCCGTGGCCAGCCCGCCCAGCAGCCCGCCGTAAAAGACCAGGCCGCCCTGCCACAGATAGAAAACCTCCCAGGGGCGCCGCAGGAATTGGGCGGGCTCGATGAGCACGTAGAACAGCCGCGAGCCGGCCACGGCCATGACCAGCACCCAGGTGGCCAGGGCCAGCACCCGCTCCTGGTCCAGGCCGGCCGAGCCGGCCAGGCGCACCAGGAGCACGATGCCCAGGCCGGCGCCCAGGGCCAGAAGCGCGCCGTAGGTGTGGATGGTCAGGGGGCCTAGCTGAAAGAGTATGGGATGCACAAGGGGCCTTTTGATTCTTGGGAAGAGCAGCCGCCGCCGGGCTCTCAGACCGCCGGGCCTAACAGCTCCCGCCACAGGCGGCACACGGCCACGGCATCCTGGGGGTCCTGGCCGCGCTGGGTCAAGGCCTGGGCCAGGCGCGACATGCGCTCATGGTCCTCCGGGGTGTCGATGTCCAGCTTGACCTGGGGAAAGGCTATCTCCGGCGGGGCCTGGGGCAGGCCCAGGCTGAAGCGCTCGGGCCGCTCCACCAGCCAGCGGGTGACGTGCTCGCGGTCCCGGGGGTCCTGGCTCTCCTGGGCGGCCTCTTCCAGTCTGGCCAGGGTGGTGATCTCCGCCCCCAGTCCGTCGGGGTAGCCGTTGTCCTGGCGTGGCACATGATTGCAGGCGTAATCGCAAGCGTGCTCGCCAAAGAAGGCTACGAGACGGTCAATCTCGCCGCCGTTGACAAAGGGGTTGTCCCCGCAGACCCGCACCACCCACACCGCCCGGTGCAGGCGCCCGGCGGCCACGAAGCGCCCCAGCACGTCGTCCTCGCTGCCCCGGAAGACGGCCACCCCCAGGCCGGCGGCCAGCTCGGCCAGGGCGTCGTTCTCGGGATTGACTGAGGTGCACAGCACCACCTGGTTGGCCAGGCGGGCGGCGCCGGCGCCGGCCAGCACCCAGGCCAGGAGCGGCCGGCCGGCCAGGGGCAGGAGCATCTTGCCCGGCAGGCGGCTGGAGCCCATGCGGGCCTGGACCAGAATGACGGTGCGGGGCCTAGGCATGGCCGTCTTGCTCCTCGGCCCGGCGCAACAGGCCTTCCTGGAGCAGCGTGTCGGCCAGGGCGCGCAATTGACCAAAGGGCGCGCCGCTGCGCCGGGCCATGTCCAGGAGGCTGTGCTGGCCGTCGGCCAGGAAGAGAATCCACAACAGGGCGTCCACGGTGTCCAAGGGAAGGGGGGGCTGGACCTCAGGTCCGGCCAATTCCGGCGGGGGCTGGACCCCAGGTCCGCCCAGTGCCGGCGGGGCAACCGGCGCGGCCGGCCGCGGCAGCAGCTTGCCCCCCAACTGGGGATAGAGCCCCCGCCGCCCCAACTGGGGCTCGCAGTGGGGGTTGGTGGAGATCAGCACCTCGTCCCCCTCCAGTATCTCCACGGCCTTCAGGTACACCTCCAGGCTGTCTACGATGCCGCTGGCGCTGATGAAGCTCAGGTCGTCCAGAGAGGTGTGGTAGTAGTCGTAGGCGAAGTACTTGTCCTTGCAGATGGTGGCCATGGGGATGCGGAATCCCGGCGAGGAATACTGGCGCTCGTCGCTGCCGTTGGGCGCGAAGGGATAGGCCACCGGCACCATGCCCAGCTCCCGGAAGGCCTGGCGGGCCGCGTGGTCGATGTGGTGGTCGCCCAGGAAGGTCTCCAGGTAGCCCAGGGGGCCGGGGCCGCCCACGCAGGTGACCACGAAGCCGCCGGCCAGGCGCCGCATCTCCCGCTGGTGGTGGGCCAGGTAGACGATGGGGCCGATGGTCTCGGGCAGGATCAGGAAACGGTAGGCGTGGCGCAGGCGGCGGCCGGCCAGCTCCCGGCACAACAGGGCGTTCAGCACCGTGCCCGAGAGGTTGTCGTTGGCCAGGGAGGGGTGGCAGCAGTAGGCGCTGAACAGATACTCCCGCCCCGAGACGCCGGGCAGGCGGGCCTCGGCCAGGCTTAAGGAGCCGTCCTTCAGCTCCGAGTCGATGAAGACCTCATGGCGCCCGCCGCGATCAAGGCGGTCGTACCGCTGCTGGCTCAGGCAGAAGCCCCAGTCTTCCTTGTAGTAGGAGGTGCGGTAGGGGATGGCTCCGGGCAGGCGCGGCAGGGTGTGCAGGTGGGGGGCCAGCTCCTCCCAGGTCAGCGTGGCGTTGACCGGCAGGCTGTAGCTGACCAGGTGCAGGTTGCTTTGGGCAAAGTCAACCACCTTGCGGCCGCTGGCGTCCTTGATCCAGGCCTCCTTGACATTCCACTCGCGGGGGATGGTCCAGTCGAAGCAGGGGGTGCCGCTGGGGTACTCCTGTATGACCAAGGGCGCGTGCCGTTGCAGGATGGCCAGGCTCTGGCGCACGCCGTCGCCGGTGAGGCTGCGGCAGATGGGGAACAGCTCGGCCAATAGCTCATCGGCCAGGCTTTCCAGGGCGGGGCGGTCCAGACTCATGACTCTGACTCCCGCGCCGGCAGGGCGCTAGTCCCCGGCCGGGGCCAGATCGCCCCAGGCCAGCACCTGATCTTCCTCGATGTCGCGCAGGGCCTTCTTGCCCAGCACCGCGTGCCAGTGGGCCGCCGGTATGCCGGTGCCCGGGCGCTTGCAGGTCACGACCCGGGCGGTGATTACCTCACCGGCGGCGATGGCCTGCCGGGCCACGATGGAACGCCGGGCGAAGGCCCTGGCCGGCTCCTCGCTGGGTAGGTAGTGCTTTAGCTCATCGCCGGCCAAAAGGCGATGGCGCTCCACCCTTTCCCGGAAGCGCCGCAGGTCATCGGCGTCCATGGCGTGGTAGTGGTCGTTGCCGGGCAGGGTCTTGTCGTGGGTGAAGTGCTTCTCTATGATGCGCGCCCCCAGGATATAGGCGAAGGTGAGCGCGTCCATGTTGGCCTCGGGCAGGGTGTGGTCCGAGTAGCCGATGAGCCGCCCCGGGAACAGCCGGGCCAGGGCCTTGATCTGCCCCAGGCCGGCGTTGATGTCCTGGGTGGGGTAGTTCAACACGCAGTGCAGCAGATGCACGCTGGGCGCGCCATGGCCGTGCAGGATGGCCAAGGCGTCCTCCACCTCGGCGGCGGTGGCCGCGCCGGTGCTGAGCAGCACCGGCTTGCGCTTGGCCGCGATCCTCTCCAACAACGGCACACAGGTGATGTCGGCCGAGGCGATCTTGAACAGGGGCATCCAGGGGTCCAGGAAGTCCACGGCCTCTTCGTCAAAGGGCGTGGAGAGGAAGGTGATGCCCCGCCCTTGGCAATGCGCCGCCAGGGCCTGGTACTCCGCCGGGCCGAAGCGGTCGTATTTTTTAAACAGCGCGAACTGGCTGGTGGTGGGCTCGGACTTGAGGTCCCAGTAGGCCGGGCTGTGTCGGCTGGCCAGGCTGCCGGCCTTGTAGGACTGGAACTTCACGGCGTCGGCCCCGCCGGCCTGGGCCAGGTCCACCAGGCGCTTGGCCAGCTCCAGGTCGCCCTCGTGGTTGACGCCGATCTCGGCGATGACATAGGGGGGGCTCAACGGCCCCAGGGGCTTGCCGTCCAGCAGGAACTCGCTCATGGGTGGACCGTCTTTCCGGCCGGGGCCTGGGGCCAGGGCCTGTGGGGCTCCAACAAGGACCATATTTCGCTTAAGACCCGCTGCTTGTTGGCCGTGAAGTCAAAGCGCCCCATGCGCTCATAAAATTTTTGCCGCAAGGGCTGGCCCAGCATGGCCAGGAACACCCGCCTGAGCTTGGCGGCCTTAAACGGCGCCATCACCCCCAGGTAGACCACGCCGTTCTTGGGCCGGGCAAAGGAGTGGCTGTGCTCGCGGGCGTGGTGGGACATGATGATGCAGGGCTTTCGCATGTGCGCCAGCTCCAACACCGTGCGCCCGGCCGAGCTGATGGCCAGGTCGGCGCGTTCCATCATGCTGGAGATGACGCGGGTGCCGTCGGTGAAATTGATGCCCTGGTCGCCCAACTCCGCCAGGCGGGCCAGCAGGCCGGCCTTGTGCTGGTAGCCCGGCCCGGCCACGATGTTGAGCCCCATGCCCCGAGGCCGGGTCAGGGGCAGCAGCGTCTCCAGGGTCTGGCGGGTGAAGTCGTTGGGATCGGTGCCGCCAAAGGTGATCAGCACCTGGCGCACCCGTGGCGCCGGGGGCTGGCGGCGGGCGTGCTCGAACTCGTCGCGCAGACAAAAAAAGTCATGCCCCGCGCGCAGGTTGGCCCGTGGGGAGGGGCCGTTCTCGTAGAGGGCGTTGAAGACCAGATCGGCGGCCAAGGCGCCGGGACCGCTGTCCTCGAAGTTCACCACCTTGATGCCGGCCTGCTGGAGCGCCGCCACGTATTCGGCGCTGGTGTCCAGGATGTCGTTGATCACCAGGTCCGGGGCCAGGGCGATGACCTGCTGGGTCAAGGGACCGTCCTGCATGAAGGTCTGATAGTCATAGCTGGCGATGCGGCTGTAGGCGATCTCGCTCTGGCTGGTGCAGAGGAAGATCACCTGGTGCTCGCTGATCTCGTGGGCCAGCAAGAGGCAGCGGTACACGTGGCCCAGGCCCAGGCTGGCGTTGCCCTGGGTGACAAACAGCACCCGCTTGCGCCTCAAGAGCTTCTCGCAGACCCACCAGTCCTGGTAGGAGTTGATCTCCACGGCCTGGTCGCCCAGCACGAAGGGCACCACCTTCTTGCCCTGGGGGCCGTCGGTGAGCGCGCTCTGGCGCAGGATCAAAAAGGCCTTGCACTCGGCATGGAGGGGGTCGGGCTGGCGGTCGCCCCGCCATACCAGCTGGGCCTCGCTGCCCAGGCGCCAGAGATGGCGGTCCTCCGGGCGCATGGTCACCAGGATGTCGCCCCCCCGCGCGGCCAGCAAGTCCAGGCCCCGGCGGATGTCCCGGTCGTTGATCAAGGGCGCCGTGGGGCGATAGATCACGGTGTAGGCGTAACGCCCGGCGGTCCGGGCCATCAGGGGGCCGATGTCCTTGAGCACCCAGTTGTGGTCCAGCCGGAGTTTGGCGTCGTACACAAAGGGCACGCCGTTGCGCTGGGCGATGAGGCTGATCTCCTGGCTGTCGGTGACCACCAGGACATGCTCCGGCGGGCTCAGGCGCTTGGCTTTGTTCAGGGCGCGCTGAATCAGCGTCACCCCGTCCAGCTTCTTGACCAACTGGTCCGGGATGCTGCCTTCCTTCTTGACCGCCGGGATGATGACGCAGAACTCCCCCTTTTCCGGGGACGCGCCGGGGGCGCCGGGGAGGGCCGGGCTCATCGCCGCAGGTCTTCCAGCACCTGGCGGGTGCTGGCCAGCATGTAGCCCAGGTCTTCGTCGCTCAGCCAGTGCTGAAAGGGGAACGACACCATGTGGTCGAAGAAGTCGTCGGCCCCGGGGCAGTCGGCCTGACCCAGGCCGTTCTTGGCGTAGAGGGGGTAGCGGTACAAGGGGCAATACTGCACCACGCACTTGATCAGCTTGTCATAGGCCATGCGCTCCATGAACTGGTCGCGCAGTCCCGGCCGGCCGGTCTCGTCGAACCAGGCCGCCAGCAGGTGATAGGTGTGGCGGGCGCTATCCACGCGGTGGAAGACCAACTCGGGATAGTCGGCCAGGCCGTCGATGAAGCCCATGGCGCGGGCGCGCTTGTCGGCGTTCATGGCGTCGATGCGCGCCAGTAGCGCCACGCCCAGGGCGCTCTCCACCTCGCCCAAGCAATAGTTGCTGGGCCACATCCCCGGGCGGGGCAGGTCCACGTCTCCCATGGCCGGGGTCCAGTAGTTGGGGCGCTCGGCCGGGCAGGGGCAGTGGCCGTTGTGGCGCAAGAGCGGCACCAGGGGGGCTTTTTGCGGGTCCCGCACCACCAGCATGCCGCCCTCGCCCAGGGTGGTGACGTTCTTGTGGGAGTGGAAGGAGAACACCCCCAGGTCGCCGAAGGTGCCGGCCTTTTGACCGGCCACCACCGCCCCCAGGGCCTGGGCCACGTCCTCCACCACGATGAGATCGTGGGCGCGGGCCAACTCCATGATCTCCGGCATCTCGGCGGCGTAGCCGTAGAGATGGGGCACCACAACCACCCTGGTGCGGGTGGTGAGCTTGTCGGCGATCATGCGGGGCGTGACCACCCTGGTGTCACGGTCGCAGTCGGCCCACACCAGGGAGCCGCCGTGCTTGGCAAAGGGATAGGCGCTACTGGTGAAGGTGTGCGCCGGCACGATCACCTGGTCGCCTGGCTTCAGGTCGCAGAGCTGGGCGGCCAGCTCCAGGGCGCAGGTGGCGTTCATGGTGGCGAAGCAATGGGGCGCGCCGATGTAGGAAGCGAAGGCCGCCTGGAACTCCTGGAGGTGGCGCCCCTGGGTGAGGGGATCGGCCTCTTGCATCACCCGGGCCACCAGGGCCACTTCCTCGGGGGTGTAGCGGTGAGCGCGGCCGCTGAAGGGTATGCGGTAGACCGGCTCTGGACGCATGGCTGCCATGGCTACATGGCCCTGAACAGCTCGGCCATCTTGGCGGGCGTGAGGATGGCCTGGAAGTCATCGCCCAGATGGTTGCTCAGGGGTTTTTCGTGCACGATGCAGGAGGCGTACAGCTTGGCCACCTGTTCATCGCCCAGGCTGGCGCCCAGGCCGGCGGGCAGCCCCACCCCCTGGGCCCGGGCCATGGCCATGAACTGGGCGTGCTCGGCCGGGTAGAACTGGGCCAGGGGTTTCATGGCCAGGCAGTTGGCCAGGCCGTGGTGCACGCCCAGCACCACCGACAGACCCGCCGAGAGGGGATGCACCAGGCCGGTGTTGCCGGCGGCCGCCCCGCCCATCAGGCTGGCGATCATCAGCTTCTCGCGGCTGTCCGGGTCCTGCATGTCGCCCTCCAGGAAGACCTGGCGGCACAGCTCCAGGGCCTTTTGCGAGTAGGCGTCCACGATGCCGTTGCGGGTGCGGCCGTTGAGGGTCTCCATGCAGTGAAAGAAGGTATCCAGGCCGGTGAAGAAGTACTGATCCCGAGGCACCGTGGTGGTCAGGTCCGGGTCTAGGATGAGCTGGTCGAAGACGCTATGGTCGCTGTTCATGCCCAGCTTGACGCCGGTCTGGTAGTTGGTCAGCACGCAGGTGCGGCTGGTCTCCGAGCCGGTGCCCGAGAGGGTGGGCACGCCGATCTTGTACACCCCCGGCACCCTCACCAGGTCCCAGCCCTGGTAGTCGGCGGCCCGGCCGCCATTGGTCAAGAGGTTGGAAACCGCCTTGGCCATGTCCAGGGTGGCCCCGCCGCCCAGGCCCACGATGCAGCCGGGCAGTCCGTCCCAGTCGGCCAGGTCCAGGCGCAGGCCGGCGGCCACCTCATCCACCTGATCGGTGCTGGGCTCATGGCTGGTGTCGATGAAGATCAGCCGGTCCTCGGGCCGTTGGGGCAGCTTGTCCAGGGGGGCGGTGTGGCTGGCGAAGAAATGGTCCACCAGGTACACCACCGGCCCGGCGGGCACCCGGGGATCAGTGCGCAGCACCTCCTCCAGCCGGCTCAGGGCGCCCTGGCCGAAGAGATAGCTGGCCACGTTGCGGATGGCTTTCATGCTCTACAACCCTCGTTGCCGCTCTATTTCAGGCGGCTGTATTCGGCCATGAGCCCCTGGTAGACCGCGTCGTCGCTTTCGGCGCGCTCTATCTCCGGCCAGCGTTCCTTGGACATTTTGACATACAGGGGGAAGGCGCGGAAGAGCCCTTGCAACTGGGAGGGGGTCATGCCCCGGGGGGTGAAGTGCACCCGGGAGATGTTGCTGACCTCATAGGCCGGGTCCAGGCCTTCCTCCTCGCAGAGTTGGCGGATGGGCGTGCCCTTGTAGGGCTCCAGAAGAGTCACCGAGAAGGCCGTGGGCCGGGCGGCCCGGTTCAGCTCGATGGTGTCGAAGATGGCGGCGCGGTCCTCCCGGGGCAGGCCGATGATGTTGTAGGCCGAGGTGCGTATGCCGTGGCGGGCCACCAGGTGGAAGGCCTTGATCAGGGTCTCGTTGGACATGTGGCGGTTCATCACCTCGCTACGGATGCGCGGATTGCCGCTCTCGATGCCCATGGCGAAGGTCCGGCAGCCCATCTCCTTGAGTATCTTGACCTTGGGCTCGCTGATGCTCTCGGCGCGGGCGTAGATCAAAAAGGGTAGGCCCACGCGGGCCTTGTAGGCGGCGGCGTACTGCTCCAGGTAGTCGCCGCGCAGGGCCGTGAAGTCCTCGTCCCAGAAGCGGATGAAGTCGAAGCCGTGGCGGGCCACCAGGCGCTCCAGCTCCTCGATGCCCCTGGCCACCGGCTTGACCCGGTGGTAGGAGCCCAGGCCCTTATACTTGGCCTTGAGCACCCCGTTGACGCAGTAGGTGCAGTTGAAGGGGCAGCCCCGGCTCAGCTCGTAGTTGATCATCTTGTAGCGCCGCCCGTCAAAGGGGCGGAAGAAATGGATGGGGTCGTAGAGGCTGAAATCCGGCAGCGGCAGCTGGCCCAAATCGCTGAGCCGCGCCGGCGGATTCCGGAACTCGGACCCCCGCCAGCGGCCCCACAGGCCGGGGATATCCACGGGCGAGTCCCCCTGCTCCAGGGCCTTCAAAAGCTGGGGCAGGGCGTTTTCGCCCTCGCCCACGCACAAAAAATCCACCGCCGGGTGGGCGAAGGCCTCCTGGGGCAAGAGGATGGCGTGGATGCCGCCCACCACCACCGTGAAGCCGAACTCCCGCTTGAGGGGAGCCAGGAAATCGCAGGCAAAGGCGAAGTCGATGGTCATGGAGCTGACCGCCACCACCTGGGGCCGGAAGTCGGCCAGGAAGGCGCGCAGGTCCGCGGCGTGGTCGCTGGTCTTGAGCTGATCCGGGCCGGGGGTGGGCAGGCCGGCGGCGCCGTAAAAGGCCTGTCGCTCGGCGGCCAGGCGCGTCTGGTCCAGGCTGGCCTCCTTGAAGAACATCTGGGCATAGGCCTGGGACTCGCGGTCAAAGCAGGCGTAGTCGCCCAGGTCGAACAGCCGCACCTGGTGGCCGTGGGCGCGGGCCACGGCGATCAGCAGCGGGATGTTCAGGGGGATGTTTCCCTGGCCGGAGCGGGAGGGGTTGAAAAAGGCTACCTTCATGAGACCTCGATAAAAAAATATTGAGGCCGCTGCACGGCTAAACACTCAGTAGTCCACATTATCACAGCGTAAGGCGTGAAACAGGACAGTATCGACGCAGCGGCCGAAGCGGGCTACGGATGGCCGGCCAAAATGCGAGCCCTCTTGGGCGAGCAAGTTGGCCGGCTTGGCAAAATCAAACTTTTGCCAAGCCGATGCCGCACAGGGCAGGGCGCCCTGTGCGGCGCTCTCATATTGTCTGTAAAACTAACATAATCGCCGCTATTTTGCGACCAGACGCCCCGGCCGGGCCGCCGCCTGGGCTATTGCGCGGCGGGCGGGGTCCGCCGCCGCCGGAGACGGTCAGATTGACCAAGCGGCGCGGTTGGGCTAAGGTGCCAGACCATGAGGCCGGGAGCGCGCCGCCCCAAGGCCTCGACTCCCAGGGAAAGAGAGACCGGGTATATGCATTTGGCTAGTTCGCACGGCCGCAAGCACGCCGACGCGCCGGCCCCGGGCAGCTGGTCCGGGCTGGGCCATGTGGAGACATTGCTGATCCTGGCCGGGATGTTCCTGTTGATGTACCGCCCCCACTTCGCCGACGCCCCCTTCAACCACGCCGAGGAAGGCCTGTATCTGGGCAACATCTACGCCATATTTCAGGGCCAAATTCCCTACCGCGACATCTTCATGCAGTTCGGGCCGCTCAACGACTACCTGCCGGCCCTGGCCCTCAAGCTCTTCGGACCCACCATCTTCACCCTCAGGGCCTATTTCTTTTTTGCAGCCATCCTCACGGTGCTGCTGACCTGGGTGCTGGCCAGCAGATACCTGCGCACCAGGTTCTTTGGCTACCTGGCCGCCTTCGTGCTGGTCTACGAGGTCTTCAGCCCCAAATGGGCCCTCTACTGGGGCGGCCTGCGCCACGCCTCGGGCCTGCTGGTGGCCTTGGCCCTGCTGCGCTATCTGGAGGGCGTCCGCCCCCGGCTGTGGCTGTTCGTGGCGGGCCTGCTGTGCGGCCTGTCCCTGCTCACCAGCATAGAGGTGGGGCTTTTCGCCACGGCGGCCAGCGGGTTGCTGTTCCTGCTCCTGTCCTGGCAACGCGGGCTGTCCCGGCCTGAGTTCCTGGGCCAACTGGCGGCCCTGGTCGGGGGGTGGGCCCTGGCCATGGCGCCCATGCTGGCCTATTTTCTGGCCCACGGCGCGCTCCAGGAATACCTGCGCATCGCCTTTTACGACGTGCCCTTCAATCACATGGCCAAGTTCGGCCAGCGGCGCTTCATCTCCCTGGGACCGGACGCCTCGGGGTTGCAGGCCTGGCTCATGTGGCCCCTGTCGTTCAATTTCAAGATGTACCTGCCCTTTGGCGCTTTTGCCGCCACGGCCTGGCTGTGCCTGCGGGCCTGGCGCGACAAGGCCCTGACCTCCTGGCATTTCGCGCTGATGTATCTGGTGGCCTACGGGCTGCCCCTTTATCTGGTGTCTTTCCGCCAGTTCGGCGGGCCGCAGTCCCAGGCCTCCTACGGCCCGGCCATAATCCTGGGCCTGGTGATCCTGGAAGGCCTCTACCAGGGGCGCTGGAGCGCCCCGGCGCCCGGCCAGGCCCAACCGGCGGCCAGCCCCCTGGCGCGGCGCGCCTTGGTGGCCCTGGGCATCTGCCTGTACCTGCTCACGGCCCAACACATGATCTATACGAATCTACGGGGCTTCATCAAGAGCAAGCGCGACGATTACGCCTTGCTCAACCGGCATGATCCCAACCTGGTGCCCCTGCCCCTGGCCAAGGCGGGCGGCGTCTGGACCAGCAAAAAGGACGCGCGGGTGCTGGTGGGCGTGGTGGGCTATCTCCAGGAATTCACCCAGCCGGGCGAGGCCATCCTGGTGGTGCCCGAGGACGGGGCCTATTTTTTTCTGGCCGATCGGCCCAACCTGCTGCGCTTCAGCACCCCGGCCATGGCCTACACCACCGAGCGCTTCCAGGTGGAGATACTGGAGCGGCTCAAGCGGCAGGCGGTGCGCGTGGTGGTCAAGCGCAACAAGACCTCCGGACACGCCAAGCATGCCGGCAAGAGTGACCGTGACCTGATGCCCCAATTTTACGATTGTCTGAACGAGTTTTACCGCAAGAAGGCCGACATCGGCCCGGTGTCCATATTGCTGCACCGGGACATGCCCCTGTTCGACAAGGACCGCTAGGGCGACCCGGCCGTCGCCACCAGGCCCTGGACAAGGCCCAGGAGAGGCTGGCCTACCCAGCACACCACAAATCGGGAAAACAGCGATGCCCAAACAGAGATGCAGCGTGCTGGTGGAGCAATCCCAGTTCGACAACCTGGGGGTGGGCTATCTGACGGCGGTCTTGAAGCGCCAGGGGCATCCCACCCAGGTGGTGTTTGACGACTACGGCTTCAAGCCCTGGTCCTGGGGGGCCGGCTCCAAGTTGGACAGCGCCAAGCTGCTGGAGCATTTGCGGGACAACCCCACCGACGTGCTGCTGGTTTCGGTCAACAGCGATTTTTATCAGCGCGCCCTGGCCCTGGCCCGGGCGGTCAAGGAACGCTACCCGGCCATAGTCATCTGCTTCGGCGGCGTGCACGCCACCCACGCCCACACCCATGTCCTCAAGAATAGCTGCATCGACTACGTCTGCCGGGGCGAGGGCGAGATCGCGGTGCTGGATCTCTTGGCCCACCTGGAGAACCCCGGCCCCCAGCTGCCCCAGGGCATCTACCGGGTCGAGGGGGGCCAGATCAGGGGCTCGGGCCTGGGCCGACTGGTGGAGGACCTGGACTCCCTGCCCTTCCCCGACAAGGCCGACTTCTACGCCAAGGTGCCCCACGCCAGCAACATCTACACCGTGATCACCGGCCGGGGCTGCTACAGCAACTGCTCCTACTGCAACAGCTCCAGCATCCGCAGGCAGTACCGCGAGATGGGACACCGCTTCATGCGCCGGCGCAGCGTGGACAACGTGCTGAAGGAGCTGCACTTTGCCAAAAAAACCTACAATCCCAAATATATAATGGTGTATGACGACACCTTCATCTATGACAAGAAATTCCTGCGCGTCTTTGCCGAGCGCTACCGCCGCGAGATACATCTGCCCTTTTACTGCGAGACCAATCCCAATTTCTTCGACGAGGAGATACTGCGCCTGTTGGTGGATGCCGGCCTGTGCTTCACCGAGGTGGGGGTGCAGTCCCTGGACCCCTGGATCCGCCAGAACATCTTCCACCGCAGCGAATCCATCCACAACGTGGGCAAGTTCGTCAGCCTGCTCAAAAAGCTGGGCGTGTTCGTCAGCGTGGACCACATCATCAATCCCTGGGACCAGCATCGCCAGCGCCTCAAGGACCAGGCCGCCCGCTACAACCAGTTCCGGCCGCCCTGGATCAGCGTCTTCTACCTGCAATACTATCCGGGCACCAAGATCATCGAATACGCCCGCCGCGACGGCTTTTTGGACGACCAGGACGTGGATAACATCTACAACGGCATCATCCCCAAGAACTATTTCTTCGGGGGCAGCGTGCAGCGCGAGAGGCTCAGCTCCTTCAAGGACGTGTCCTTGGTCCTGACCATCCTGCCGGCCATCCCCCCAAAGGTGGCCGCCTCCATGATCCGCAGCGATTCGCTGAAGGTCTGTCGCTTCCTGCCCCGGCAGACGGTGCTGGTGGGGCGCGCCCTCAACGCGCTCTTGCGGCGCGGCGACTTCAACGGCCGCAACTTCCTCAAGTATTTTCTGGTGAGTCTGCTGCCCTTCAGGCGCGGGCGCCGCCGGACCGGCCAGGGCGGCGAGGCACCGGCCCCCGGCCAGGGCGGCCAATAGCCGTCGGCGGGGCGTCCGGGGGCTGGCCTGCCGCGTCCCCTTGACCAGAGCGGGGACGGGGCGGACCCCACCCCCGGCGCCGCCTCCCCAAAACCAGGCGGCCCCTAGCGCTGATGTCGGGCCAGGAACTCCTCCAGCACCTCCAGCAGGTACTGCATGTCCGCGATCTCCAGGTCGTGGTGCACGCCCACGTGCAGGCCCTTGAGCCCCACGTACTCGGCGGCGGGGAACTGCCCCAGGCGGTAGCCCAGATAGGCGAAGCCCGGGCACTGGCTGGGCATGGAGGCGAACAGCGTGCGGGTCTCCACGCCGCGTTTCTCTAAATACTCTGTCAGCTGGGCGCGGCTGAAGGAGGCCTCCTCGCCGATGATGATGGGGATGGCGTGGGGGCCGATCTGCTCGTGGGGCTCTTCGTAGACCGTGGTCAGGAAGGGCGCGAAGCGCGGGAAGCGCTGAAGCACGTAGAGCAGGTTGGCGCGACGCTTGTCCAGGATGGCCTGGTACTGCTCCAGGTTGCCCAGGCCGATGGCCGCCTCCAGCTCGTTCATCTTGCTGGAGTAGCCGATGCGCTCGAATTGGAAGCGGATGTCCTCGCCTTGCGCGCCGTCGAAGCGTTTTTGGCAGTAGCCGCCAGCCAGGTTGAGGGTGCACTGGTGGCACTTGCAGGCCCGGCCGTGGGAGCGCAGGGAGCGCAGGATCTCGGCCTGCTCCTCGTTCTTCACCGTCACCACGCCGCCCTCGCCGGTGGTGATGATGTGGGCCACGTAGGTGCTGAAGGCGGCCATGTCGGCCAGCACTCCGGCCGGCCGGCCCTTGCAGAAGGCGCCGTGGGCCTCGGCGGCGTCCTCGATGACGGCCAGGCCGTGCTTTTGGGCGATGGCGTTGATGGTGTCCATCTCCGCCGGCTTGCCCATCAGGTGCACCGGCAGGATGGCCCGGGTGCGGGGGGTGATGGCCGCCTCGATCTGCTCGGGGTCGATGTTCAGGGTGTGGCGCTCGATGTCCACGAAGACCGGCGTGCACCACGGCGTTGCCGGTGGCCACGAAGGACAGCGCCGGGGTGATCACCTCGTCGCCGCGCCGGGCGCCCTGGTCGTGCAGCACCGCCAGGGCCAGGATGTCGGCGTCGGTGCCGCTGCTCAGGGCCACGGCCCCGTGGGCCCCCACCAGGCGGGCGAACTCTTCCTCGAAGCGGGCCACCAGGCGTCCGCTGGAGATGCGCGTGCTCTCCAGGCACTCGTTGATCAGACGCTTGCTCAGCTCGGGTATCTGGATGGTGCCGAAGGTGAGCTTGCGGCGGGGAGGCTTGGCGTCGGTCATGTCAGGTTCTCCAGATACCATTGATAAGTGGCGGCCAGGGCGGCCTCCATCTCCCAGGCCGGACGCCAGCCCAGGGCCAAGAGGGCCGAGGAGTCCAGCACCTTGCGGGGCATGCCGTCGGGTTTGCTGGTGTCGAAGACCAGCCGACCGCCGTAGCCCACCACCTCCTGGATCAGCCGGGCCAGGTCGGCGATGGTGAACTCCAGACCGCCACCCAGGTTCAGGGGCTCGCCGCCGTGGTAATGCTCCAGGGCGAAGAGCGCCGCGTCGGCCAGGTCGTCGGCGTAGATGAACTCGCGCAGGGGCTTTCCCGAGCCCCAGATCACCACCTCGCCCTGGCCGTTAATCTTGGCCTGATGCATGCGCCGGACCAGGGCCGCGATGACGTGGGAGTTTTCCAGGCTGAAGTCGTCGCCGGGTTTGAAGGCGTTGGCCGGGATGCCGGTGATGAACTGGTCGCCGTGCTGCTGGCGGTAAGCCCGGCACAGCTCCAGGCCGGCCAGCTTGGCCGTGGCGTAGGCCTGGTTGGTGGGCTCCAGGGGATCCTGCCAGAGCTGGCCCGGCGCCAGGGGCGCGGGGATAGGTGCAGGAGCTGGCCAGCTACAGGAGCTTGCCCACCCCCAGTTTGTGGGCCGCCGGTATGAGGTTCATGGCCACCCGCAGGTTGTGCAGGATCAGCTCGGCCGGGTGGCTGCGGTTGAACTCGATGCCCCCGGACAGGCCGGCGGCCACGATGAGGTGGCTGGGCCGCTCGCTGGCCAAAAAGCGGCGCACGTCGTCAGGGCTGTTCAGGTCGGGCTCCTGCCCCGGCCCGGCCAAGAGCCCCGCGCAGCCCAGCTCGGCCAAGCGCCGGTGGATGGCCCCGCCGATCAGGGTGTCGGCCCCGGCCACGTAGACCCGGCCGGCCAGCAGCGAGGCCAGCCCGCTCACTTGAGCACCCGGCGCACGGCGGCGGTGATCTCGGCCTGGCCGGGGTAGAAGGCCTGCCCCAGGGTGAAGCCCGAGGGCGTGGGCAGGTCCGGGCAGGCCACCCGGGCCACCGGGGCCTTGAGCAGGCCGAAGCCCTTCTCCACGGCCAGGGCCGCGATCTCGGCCGTGACCCCGCCGGTCTTCCAGCCGCAGTCGGCCACCAGGGCCTGGAAGTCGCCGCCCTTGGCCAGGTAGTGGGCGTGGCCGCGGTGGTTGCTGGAGATGTAGTCCGCCGGCGTCAGGTGGGCGCAGACCCCCACGGCGGTGGCCTCCTGGCCCACGCACAGATGCACCGGGGTCTTCATCTGGTCCAGGTGATAGACCGCCTCGATGGCCAACTGCAACTGGCGTATGCGGCGCATGCGCCGGTGCATGTCCAGTTTTTGGGCGGCGCTGGGCGTCATCCTTGCTCCTGGTCCTGGCAGGCGTTCAGCTCGCGGAAGACCACCGGCCGCAGCTGGTCGCGCAGGCGCGATTGCTGGGAGAAGTCCTCCTGGCGGTCGCAGAAGATGATCTGGGTGCCGTCGAACTCCAGGCGGAAGGGCACGTGGATGGTGCCGGGCAGGGCCTCGATCACCCGGGCCTGCCGGGAGGGAGGCACGAAGAGCAGCATGAAGCCGCCGCCGCCGGCCCCGGTGAGCTTGCCGCCCAGGGCCCCGGCGTCCCGCGCCGCCTGGTAGAGCTGGTCCACCTCGCTGTTGGATACCTGCTGGCTAAGCGAGCGCTTGGCCTGCCAGGATTCGTGCAAAAGCTCGCCAAAGGCTGTGAGCTCGTCGTTGCCGGTGAGGATGCTCAAGGCCTCGTCGACCATGTTGTGCATGATGCGCAGTTGGCGCTTGCGCTTCTCCAGGTCGCCCACGTAGCTCTGGGCTACGTCGCTGGCCGTGCGCTTGATGCAGGTATAGAAGAGCATCAGGTGGGAGTCCAGCTCGGCCACGCGCTCGGCGCTGACCGTCACCGGCCGCACGGTGATGTTGCCGTTGGTCTGAAAGACCACGTGGTTCAGCCCGCCGTGGGCCACCGTCACCTGGTCCTGGGAGCCCACGGTCTCCTTGAGGTCGTTCTGCTCCAGATCGATGCCCTCCAGGGCCAACTCGCGCTTGCTGGGCATGCGCCCGCGCAAGGCGTAGAGGGCGTGCAACAGGCCCACGCAAAAGGAGCTGCTGGAGCCCATGCCGCTGCGGGCCGGCAGGTCGCCGTCGTGGTGAATCTCCACCCCGCGCCGCATCTCCAGACGCTTCAAGGCCGCGCGCACCGCCGGGTGCTGGATCTCGTCGATGGTCAGGCAGTTCTCGATGCGTGAGTAGGCCACGCGGTATTTGTGGTCGAAAAAGGGCGGCAGGAAGCGGCAGGTGAGGTAGCAGTACTTGTTGATGGAGGCGGCCAGCACCTGTCCCCCGTGCCGGTGGTACCAGGCCGGGTAGTCGGTGCCGCCGCCGAAGAAGGAGATGCGAAAGGGTGTCCGGCTGATGACCCTGACGCTTATCCTCTCCCAAGTCCGCCGGGCGCCGCCGTCCGGCGTGGGGCTTTATTCCTGGCCGCCCGCCAGCAGGCCGGCGATGACCAGCGCCGCCTGCTCCAGGTCGTCCACCACGTGGTGGGGGTGCAGGTCCGGCAGGGCCTCCTGCTCCAGGCCGTGGCCGGTGCGCACCAGGATGCTCACCGCGCCCACGGCCCGGCCCAGGTCGATGTCGCAGCGCTTGTCGCCGATGACGAAGCACTGGCTGGGCTCGAAGCCCAACTCGTCGGCCGCCTGCTCTATCAGCCCCGGGGCCGGCTTGCGGCAGTCGCAGGCCTCCTCGGGGGTGTGGGGGCAATAATAGGCCCCGTCCAGCTTGAGGCCCTCGGCGGCCAAAAGCTGGCGCAGGCGCACGTGCACCGCCCACAGGTCGGCCTCCTGAAAGTAGCCCCGCCCCAGGCCCGACTGGTTGCTCACCAGCACCAGCCCCAGGCCCAGGTCCGTGAGGGCCTTGAGCCCGGCCACCGCCCCCCGCTCCAGCTTGACCTTCTCCGGCTCGCAGAGGTAGTGGCACTCCTCTATGAGGGTGCCGTCGCGGTCCAGCAGCACGTAGCGCCGGTTGCTCATGGGCGCTCCAGGGCGCCGAAAAAGCCCTCGGCCCGGGCGTGGGACTCCGGGGTGCCGATGTCCAGGAAAGGCCCCGGAGCGATCAGGCCCCCCAGCCCCCGACCGATCCAGTCCGGAAAGACCTGGCGCTCCAGGGACAGCTCGCGTCCCGGCGGCAGCTCCTCGATGACGCGGCGCTCCATCAGGTAGATGCCGGCGTTGATCAGCCCCGGCGCGTTCCGGCCGTCCTTTTCGGCGAAACCCAGCACCTGCCCGCCGTCCTGCAGGCTCACCCGGCCGAAGCGGGCGCAATTCTCCACCCGGGCCAAGAGCAGGCTCAAGCCCGCCCCCCGCTCCTGGTGCCAGCGCGCATAGGCCGCCAGGTCGGCCCCGCAATAGGAGTCGCCGTTCATGACCAGCCACAGCGGGCTGTCCAAGAGGGGCAGGGACAGGCGCAAGGCCCCGCCGGTGCCCAGGGGGGCCTCCTCCTGGGAGTAGGCCAGGGCCATGTCGCCCCAGGTCTCGCCCAAGGCGTCACGCACCCGATCGCCCTGATAACCGGTGCACAAGACCGCCCGTTTCAACCCCGCCCGCGTCAACTGCTCCAGCAGGTGGGCCAGGAAGGGGCGGCCGGCCACCGGGGCCAGCACCTTGGGCACCTGGGGCAGGGCCGCGCGCAGGCGGGTGCCCTGGCCCCCGGCCAGCACCACGGCGGTTATGTCGCCCAGATTAAGCAAACGCCGTCCGCGCTCCTAGACGTTGCGGAAGGGCTGGCGGGCCATCATGGCGTAGCCCTTCAGCAGTTCCTGGATGCCTTGGTCCAGGCCGCGCTGGGCCTCGAAGCCGGCCTGGCGCAGACGCTCGTTGCTCACGATGTAGTTGCGCTTGTCGGGGTCGCTGTCCACCTCGGAGAAATGAATGTAGAAACCCGGCACGTACTTCTTGATTGATGGTCAGGGCCAGCTCTTCCTTGGACAAATTGGCCGCGTCCAGCCCGGCGTTGTAGGGCCGGCCCACCATGGCTTTGGCGTTGTTGACGCAGTGGATGAAGCAGTCGGCCACGTCGCGGATGTGGATGTAGTTGCGCTTGAAGTCCTTTTCGAAGATCACTAGGTAGCCGTCGTTGTAGGCGCACCAGGTGAAGTGGTTGACCAGAAGGTCCATGCGCATGCGCGGCGAGAAGCCGAAGACCGTGGCCAGGCGCAGGGTGATGGCGTTGGGGCTGCCCAGCAGCTCCAGCTCGGCCTGCACCTTGTCCACGCCGTATTTGCTGATGGGCTCCAGGGGCGTCTCCTCGGTGCAGTAGACCTCACCGCTCTTGGTGCCGTAGCCGCTGTTGGTGGTGGGGTAGACCAGAAGCTGCCCCGAGGTGCGCAGGCTGTTGATGAGAAGCAGGGCCTCGTGGTTGACCGACTGGGCCAGCCAGGGGTCGCGGGCGCAGGCCGGCGCCCCCACCAGGGCCGCCAGGGGGATGATCACGTCCACGTCTTTCAGCAGGCCTTTCAGCAACTCCTTGTCGCGGGCGTCGCCGAAGACGAAGTTGAAGGCCGGGTTGGCGCAGAAGTGGAAGAGGCTGCGCTGGGCGTAGAGCAGGTTGTCCAGGACCGTCACCTGAAAGCCGGCGTCCAGAAGGTGCTCGCAGAGGATGGAGCCCAGGTAGCCCGAGCCGCCGGTGACCAGTACGTGCGTTGACATTATCTTAACGTCGCTCCTTGCCGGGGCCGGGGCTGCCGGCCAGGTAGCCGATTGATTTAGAGTTATTACCGCGTCAAGGAACAAAAGACAAGGGCTGGGACGATGGCGGCCTGGGCCTATGACCGCGGCGGCCGGCCCTGCCCCAGGGGCCTGGCCGGCACCCCCGCCACCAGGGAGCCGGCTGGCACGTCCTTTATCACCACGGCGCCGGCTGCCACCACGGACCCCGGGCCGATGCTCACCAACTGCTTGACCGTGGCCCCGGCCCCCACATGCGCCCCGTCGCCTACCCGCACGGTGCTGCACAGGCGCGCCCCGGTGGCCACATGCACATGGTCGCCCAACTGGCAGTCATGCTCCACCACGGCCATGGTGTTGACGATGACGTTTTGCCCCAGACGCGCCCCCGCGTTGACCACGCACAGGGGAAAGAGCTGGCAGCCCTGCTCCAGCGCCGCCCGGGGGGAGCGAACGGCGCTGGGGTGTTGAAAGGTCAGGGGTATGAACCCAGCGGCCAGGGCCATTTCGAAGAGGCGGCGCCGGGGCTGGTTGTCGCGGATGCTGCCCAGGCCAACCAGGAAATGGCCTACCCCTCGCTCCCGCAGACCCTGGAGCCGCTCGTCGCCGCCCAGCACCGGCACCCCATAGATGTCGCCGCCTTGCTTGTCAGGGTCCTCGTCCAGAACGGCCACCGGCAGGGCTGCCCCCGACTCCAGCAGCCCGTCGATTAGCACGCGGGCGTGCCCTCCTCCTCCCAATATTAGACAACGGGGGGTCTGGCTGGTCATGGCCTGTCCTCCGACCTGGTCAGGTCGGTAAAGCGTTTGTTGATGAGCCCCGGCCCCAGGTCCACGGCCATCAGGCGCTCCAGGATGGCCCCCACGGGGTCGGGCTGATAATAGGGGCTGACCAGGTCCTTGATGCCCTGGCGGAAGGCCGGCGAGCAGGCCCGGGCGATGGCCCGGGCGATGTCGTCCCGGCGGCAGGCCACGTCGATGACGTTGGCCGCCCGCTGGCGCCCGTCCTGGCGGGAGCCAATGTTCACCACTGGTAGCTTGAAGGACGGGGCCTCGATGATGCCGCTGCTGGAATTGCCCACCATGGCCGCCGCGCGGGCCATGAGGCTGAAATAGGCCTGGGTGCCCAGGTTGTCGCAGATAACCGCCTTGGGGTGGCCGGCCACGAACTCCCGGAACAGCCGGCCCAGCTCCCGGCCGCCGGCGTCGGCGTTGGGCAGGGAGAAGACCAGGGGCAGGCGCAGGGGCTCCAGGGCGGCCAGCAGTTCCCGGGCCTGGCTGGGGGCGTCCTCTTGCTCCAGGGTGGCGGGGTGAAAGGTCACCAGAAGCGGCGCCGGCTCCAGCTCCAGGCCCAGGCGGTCCTGCAGGGCGGCCGGTTCCAGCAGGGGGATGTCCCGCAGGTTGACCAGGCCCAAGGCCCCGCAGACCGTCACCCGCCAGGGCTCCTCGCCCATCTGGCGCACGCGGGCGGCGTACTGCTCGGTGGCCACCAGGTGCAGGTGGCTGAGCTTGGTCATGGCGTGGCGGAAGGCGTCATCCATGGCCCCCATGGTCAGCTCGCCGCCGTGCAGGTGGGCCAGGGGTATCTTGAGCGGCGTGGCCGCGCAGGCCGCGGCGAACATCTCGAAGCGGTCGCCCAGCACCAGGAGCAGGTCCGGGCGCAGCTCGGCCAGGACCGGGGCCAGGCGGGCCACCCCCAGTCCCAGGGAGCCGGCCACGCCCAGGGGCGTGTCGTCATCCAGGATGGTTTCCACGCGGGCAGCGATGGGCAGGCCCTCGGCCGCGATCTCCTGCACCGTGAGCCCGAAGGCGGGGCACAGGTGCATGCCGGCCACGATGAGCGACAGCTCCAGCCCCGGGTCTTGCAGGATGCCGCGCAACAGCGGGCGGTAGATGCCGTAGTCGGCCCGCGAGGTGGTGACCACGCCGATGCGCCTCATGCCAGCATCTCCAGGCTGATCAGCGTGCCGGCGGCGATGGCCGCCCGCGCCCGGCGGCCCAGCACCCGCCCCAGGCGCTCGCTGGCCAGCCCGGTGCCAGGGCGCTTCAGGGCCAGCATCTCCGGGGTGATCAGCGCCCCGGCGGGGATGTGCTGGGCGGCCACCAGGCTGCGCCGGGCCACCTGGCGGGTGCCCTCCTCGCTGGCCGCCGGCTCTTTGCGGCCATGCCCCAAGGCCGCCTCCACCACCCGGATGCCCCGCGCCAGGGCCGCTAGCTCCTCCGGCTCGGCCGAGGCCGCGTGGTCCGGGCCGGGGCGGGAGCGGTCCAGGGTGAAGTGCTTCTCGATGATGCAGGCCCCCAGGGCCACGGCGGCCAAGGGCACCTCTATGCCCAGGGTGTGGTCGGAGTAGCCCACGGGCAGGCCCAGCTCCCGGGCCATGGTGTTCATGGCCTTGAGGTTGACGTCCTCGGGTTGGGCCGGGTAGTTGGAGACGCAGTGCAGCAGGGCGATGCCCGCCGCGCCGCCTTGGCGCAGGATTTCCACCGCCCGGCGCACCTCCGCCAGGCTGGACATGCCCGTGGAGAGGATCACCGGTTTGTGCTTGCCGGCGATGTGGGCCAGGAGCGGCAGGTTGGTGATCTCGCCCGAGGGCACCTTGAAGGCCGGCAGGCCCAGGTCCTCCAGGAGGTCCACGCTCTGGGCGTCGAAGCCGGTAGAGAGGAACATGATCCCCAGCTCCCGGCAGCGCGCCAGGATGGCCCGGTGGGCCGCCGGCGAAAGCTCCAGACGCCTTAGCATCTCCAACTGGCTCTCGGCGCCGGCGGTGTGGGCCAGTTGATACTGGGCCTTGGGGGCGTCGCTGGTGGCCACCTCCTCGGCCCGGAAGCTCTGGAACTTCACCGCGTCGGCCCCGGCGGCCCGGGCGGCCTCCACCAGCTTGAGCGCCAGATCCAGGCTGCCGTCGTGGTTCACCCCCGCCTCGGCGATGATGAAGCAGGGACGGCCCGGCCCCACCAGGCGCCCGGCGATATCGAGATCAACGGCGGCCATGCAAATCCTCCAACACCAGGCGCGCCAGGTGGAAATCCCAGGGCGTGTCCACGTCCAGGGAGCGCTCCGGCGGCATGACCAAGGCCAGGGTCTCCTGGTCCAACAGGGCCTGTTTGGCCAGGAGCATCTGGCGGCTGACCAGGTAGATGGCCCCGTTGAGGGCGTAAATTGCCGGGAAGTCCTGGCGGCGCAGATAGCCCGGCGGCGTGGGCATGAACTCCCTGAGCCGGCCCCCTGCGTCGATGGTTTGCAGCAGGAAGGGATGGCTGGGGGCCTCCTGAACGCTCACCACCGACTGGCCGCCCTTTTGGCGGGCCAGGGCCAGGGCGTCGTCGATGTCCCGGGCCAGGCGCAAGGGCGAGGTGGGCTGCAAGAGCAGCACCCACTGGGGGCGATAGCCTTGGTTTTGCTCCAGCCAGGCCACGGCGTGCAGGATGACCTCCAGGTGGGGCGAGTCGTCCTGGGCCAGCGCCGCCGGCCGCATGAAGGGCACCTCGGCCCCCCAGTCGCGGGCCGCCCGGGCGATCTCCTGGTCGTCGGTGGAGACCACGATGCGGGGGGCGCTGGCCGCCTCGCTGGCGGCCTTGATGCTCCAGGCGATCAAGGGCCGCCCGGCCAGGTCCAGCACGTTCTTGCGGGGCAGGCCCTTGGAGCCGCCGCGCGCGGTGATCAGGGCCAACACCTGGCCGTCATGCCGGGGGGCTTGGCTTTGGGGCTCCATGTCTTGCCTACAATTCCGCCCGCTGGCGGATGGCCGCCAGGATGCGCTGGCCGCTCAACCCGTCAAAAGGCGCCAGGCGCGCCGCCCAGCGCGCCTGCTGGGCCTCCAGATCGGCGTAATAGGCGCGGTCGCTCAACAGGCGCGTCAGTTCCGGGGCCAGGTCCTGGCGCCGCTTGACCAGGCGCACGCCGGTCCAGTCATCATACATCTGGAAATCCAGGCCGTAAAAGTCGAAAACCAGGGCCGGTATGCGGCACAGGGCCGCCCAGGCCACCGTGGAGGAGTAGGAGGCCGCGAAGACGTGGGCCTGGGGCAGCACCTGGGCCAGGGGGCGGTCCGCCAGCACCAGGCCGTAGTCGTCTTCCAAGAAGCGGTACTGGGCGCGCTCCATCTTGGGGTGCAGGGACAGAAGGCTCTGGCAGGGCAGGCCGGCCAGGGCCTGGACCAAAAAGCGAATCTCTTGCCAGTGTTCGTCCCAGCCCAGGCTGCCCTGCTCGGCCAACTGGGGCAGGGAGAGCACCAGGCGGCGGGGCACCTCCGGCCCCTCGGCGGCCTTGATGGCCCGGCCCTCCAGGTAGCGGGCATGGAGCTGGTCATGGCTGAGCTGGCCGCTGACCAGGAGCTTCTCCGGGCTGGCCCCGGCGGCCAGGCAGCGCTCCAGGGTCAGCTGGCCGTCCAAGAGGAGCAGGTCGGCGCCGCCGCCGCCGGGCAGCCAGGGCCGCTCCGGCAAGAGCCCCCGCCGGTCCAGGGCCAGGGTCATGGGTGCGGGGTAAAACAAGACCCCGGCCTGGTGGGCCTGGTCCAGGCTGACTTGGGCCGCCTGTTGGGGATGCCGCCGGGCCAGGTCCGGGAAGTCCCCGGCCTGGTGCAGGGGGCCGTGGCGAAAGGGCAGGAGGCTCTCCCGGTCGGCCAGAAAGGAGACCGGCGGCACGATCACCGGGATGCCCCGCCGCCGGCACAGGCCGATCAGGGGCAGCTCCCAGTTGAACAGCCGCTCGTCGGCGGTGATGACCGCCGCCGGCCGCAGGTCATCCAGGGCCTGGGCCAACAAGCCCTCCTGGTGGGCCAGCACCAGCTCCAGGGGCTGGGCCAGGGGCTCCAGGCAGGCGGCCGGCCCCCGCGCGCTCAAGAGCAGCTTGTGCCAGGCCCGGCGGGCCAGACCCGGCGGGGGCTCCCTGGGCGCGTCCTCCAGGAGCAGATGGTCCAGGCCGCGGGCCTGGCAGTCAGGCAGATAGGCCTGGCCCCGCGCCCCCGCCAGAAGCATCAGCGGCCGGGCCCAACCCTCAAGGGCCAGCAGGCCGGCCAGGTCGGCCATCTCCGGCCAGGTGGGGGCCTTGCTGGGCAGGAAGCAGACCCGGGCCGGGGCGTTCATGCCCGCCCCGCGCCGACGCCCAGGCGGGCGGCCAGGTTGCGGTAGATGGTCAGCCCGGCCTGGCCGCTGCGCTCGGGGTGGAACTGGCAGGCGGTGATGTTGCCCTGGCTCAGGCCCGAGCAGAAGCGCACCTGGCCGTAGTCGGTCTGGGTCAGGACCAGGCCGGGGTCGGCGGGGCGGCAGTAGAAGGAGTGCACGAAGTACATGAACTCGCCGGGTTCCAGGCCCTCCAAGAGGCTGCCCCGCCAGTCACCGCCCGGCGGGGGCTCGATGCGGTTCCAGCCTACCTGGGGCACCTTGAGCCGGCGATCGCCCTCCCGGGGCTGGCCCAGGTGCACCACGTCGCCCCCGATGAGCCCCAGGCCCGCGTGGCTGCCGAACTCCAGGCTTTGGGCCATCAAGAGCTGCATGCCCAGGCAGATGCCCAGAAGCGGCCGCCCCGAGGCGGCGAAGTCGCCGATGGCGCCCAGCAGGTCCAGGCGGGCCAGGGCGGCCATGGCGTCGCCAAAGGCCCCCACCCCGGGCAGGATCAGGGCCTGGGCGCCCAGCACGTCGGCCCGCTGCTCGGTGATGCGGGCGGTCAGCCCCACCCGCCGGCAGGCCTGGCTGACGCTGAAGAGATTGCCCAGGCCGAAGTCCACGATGGCCACCTGGGGGGCGCGCGGCTCAGACATGGCTGGCCTCCCCGGGGGCCGGGCGGCAGTCCAGGCCCTGGGCGCGCAGGTGGCCCTTGACCTGGGCCAGGGTGGCGCCCTCTATCTTGCCGAAACCCCGCGCGGCCTTGAGAAACTCGGTGTTGCCCTCGCCCGGGAAGTTCTGCTGCTCGAAGCGGTAGTCCTCCAGGTAGCGGTAGTGCAGCAGGGAGGCCAGGCTCACGGCCTCGGCCCGGCCCTCTTGCAGCACCTGGCCCACGTGCGCCAGTGATCCGGCCCCGCCGCCGGCGATCACCGGGATGTCCACGGCCCGGGCGATGGCCCCCACCAGCTCCAGGTCAAAGCCCTGGCCGGTGCCCTCGCGGTCGATGCTGGTGACCATCAGCTCGCCGGCTCCCAGCTCGGCGGCCTTGAGCGCCCACTCATAGGCGTCCAGGCCGGTGCTCTCGCGGCCGTAGTCGGTGAGGGCCTCCCAGCCGCCCCGGGGGCGGCGCACGGCCTCGATGGAGACCACGATGGTGGAGGACCCGAAGCTGCGCGCGGCTTCCCTGATAAGCTCCGGCCGGGCGATGGCCGCGGTGTTGATGGACACCTTGTCGGCCCCGGCCCTGAGCACCTCCTTGATGTCCTGCAGGCTGCGCAGCCCCCCGCCCACGGTGAGCGGGATGAATATCTCGCTGGCGGTTTTGGCGATGATCTCGGTCAGGCAGTTGCGGCCGTAGAGACTGGCCACGGCGTCCTGGTAGAACAGCTCGTCGGCGCCGCCCTCATAGTAGTGGCGGGCAAAATGCTCGGGCCGGCCCAGCACCCTAAGGCCCTCGAAGTGGATGCCCTTGACCAGGTTGGGTCCCTTGATGTCCAGGCGGGGTATGACGCGGTGGTACATGGTTGCCGTCAGCCCCGCTCCGGGGCCTGGCCGGCGATGTGGCCGATGGCCTCGATGACCCGCTGTTGGTCGGCGGGGCTGAGCCCCACCGAGCTGGGCAGGCTCAAGCCCCGGGCGTGCAGGCGCTCGCTCACCGGGCAGCCCAGGCCGTGGCCGCCGGCCAGGGCCGGGGACTGGTGCAGGGGCTGCCACAGGGGGCGGGTCTGGATGCGGCGGGCGTGCAGGGCCTTTAAAAGCGCCCGGCAGTCCCGGCCATGGGCCGCCGGGTCGACGACGATGGTGGACATCCAGCAGGCGCTATGAGCCCAGGGGGCCAGGGCCATGACGGTGACGCCCGGCACCCCGGCCAGGCCCTGCTGGTAGGCCTGGTGGATGCGCCGCTTGGCCGCCACGTACTCGTCCAAAAGCTCCAACTGGGCGCAGCCCATGGCCGCCTGCACGTTGCTCAGGCGGTAGTTGAAGCCCACCTGGTTGTGCACGTACTCGATGGCGTCGTCCTTGGCCTGGGTGCTCAGATAGCGGGCCTTGTCCGCCAGCGCCGGGTCGCCCGTGACCAGCATGCCCCCGCCGCCGGTGGTGATGGTCTTGTTGCCGTTGAAGGACAGGCAGCCGATGTGCCCCAGGCGCCCCACGGGCCGGCCCTTGTAGAGCGCCCCCAGGCTCTCGGTGGCGTCCTCGATTACCGTCAGGCCGAACTCGGCCGCCAGCTCCATCAGGGCGTCCATGTCCGCCGGGTGGCCCAAGAGGTCCACGGGCAACAAGGCCTTGACCCGCCGGCCGGTGGCGCGGTTGATCAGCGCTCCGCCCTCATGGCGGCAGTCATCCCTTAGAAAGCGCCCCACCTGGGCCGGGTCCATCTGCCAGTAGTCAGGGTCCACGTCGCAGATAACCGGCCAGGCCCCGGTGTAGCGCACGGCAAAGGCCGGGGCGATGAAGGTCAGGGCCGGCAGCAGCACCTCGTCGCCCGGCCCCACCCCGGCCAGGATAAGCGCCACGTGCAGGGCCGCCGTGCCGCTGGTGAAAGCCACGGCCTGGCCGCCGCCCAGGCGGGCGGCGATGTCGTTCTCCAGGCGGGTGACATAGGCGCCCACCGAGGAGACCCAGCCGGTATCCAGGCACTCCTTGACGTAGGCCCACTCGTTGCCCCTGATCTCGGGCACGCACAGGGGGATGAACCCCTCGGCGGGCCGGGCGCCGGGCTCCAGGGATGGCTTGTCCTGCTTCATGCCGCGCTCCGCCACGGGGCCTAGGCCTGGTGGGGGATGTTGTAGTAGCGCTGATCCTCGGGCTGGGCGATCACCCCCAGCTCCACGACCTCCTTGATCTCGGCGATGCCCTGGGGCACGGTGCGCGAAATCTTGAAGCCCAGCTGGCTCTCGATCTTGTCGAAGCGCACCCGGTAGTCGCGGGGGTCTTCCAGCTTCTCCACGCGCTTGATGTTGGCCGCCGGGAAGTGCTTGGCCAGCTCGGCGATGATCATGCCCTTGGTGTAGTTCTCCTCGGTGGCGCCCACGTTGAAGCACTGGTGGGAGACCTTGGCCGCCGGCGCGGCCAGCACCGCGCGGATGGCGCGGGAGAAGTCGGCCACGTGGCAGTAGGGGCGCCAGAACTTCTCGCCGAAGACCACCAGCTCCTTGTTCAGGGCCAGCTCCTTGGTGAACTCGTTGACCGTCAGGTCGAAGCGCATGCGGTGACTCAGGCCGTAGACCGTGGCGAAGCGCAGGGAGGTGGGGCACAGGGACTGGTCGCTCGGGGCCAGGAGCACCTCCTCGAACTTGACCTTCAGCTCGGCGTAAAGCGACACCGGGGCCAGGGTGGATTCCTCGTCCACGTAGCCGCCCGGGTCGGCCATCTTGCCGTAGTTGGAGCAGGTGGAGGCGAAGATGAAGCGCTCCACGCCCCGGCGCTTGCTCTCGCCCAAGAGGTTGACCGAGGCCTCCCAGTTGGTGGCCCGGGCCAGCTCCGGCTCGCGCTTGCAGGCCGGGTCGCCCACGATGGCCGCCAGGTGCACCACGGCCTGGCAGGGGTGCCGGTCCAGGACGGCGGCCACGGTGGCCTGGTCGGTGACGTCGCCCTTGATGAAGACCAGGCCGGGGTGCCCCCACACGCCCAGCAGGGACTCGCCGCCGAACATCAGCTTGTCCAGGACGATGACTTGGTGGCCCTGCTCCAAGAGGTCGCGCACCAGGATGGAACCCACGTAACCGGCCCCGCCGGTGACCAGCACCGCGGCGGGCTGGGCGTCGTTTTTGTTTTGGCTCATGATGGTCCTTTCGCGTTATGACCGCCCCGCGGGAGGGGCTGGTTGGAGGTCGATTTACGGGTTAGGAGCCGGTAATCGCTGGCCGCCTGGCAGATGGTGCCGGCGGGCACGTCGCTCATGATCTGGCAGCCGGCGCCGATGACCACGTCGTCGCCGATGCGCACCGGCCCCAAGATCATGGCCTGGGTGTACATGATGACGTTGTCGCCGATGAGGCAGCCGTCCTCGAAATCCTGGCGGTGGCCGATGGTGCAGCCCTGGTAGATCTGAAAGCCCTTGCCGATGGTGTTGCGCGAGCCGATGACCGTGCCCAGGCCGTGCACCATGTAGAAGCCCTCGCCGATGGCGTTGGAGAAGTATACCTCGCAGGCGCAGCAGGAGCGCATGAGCCCGTGCAGGGCCTCCAGCAGGTCGGCGCGCCGGGGCTGGTCCTCATACGCCCGCCGCCCCAGGCGGTAGAGGAAGACCGCCAGCTCGTTCTGGTTGGAGCTGACGCGCCGGGCCACCTCCTCGGCCGTGACATCGTAGTGGTGGCGCACGTCGGCGATGGTGTCCCGCGTGGCGGCCTCCACCAGGCCGGCCGGCAAGTCCAGGTCCTGGCCGCCGTGGAACCGGCCTAGCAGAAAGCGCAGGAAGGGGCGCAGGTCCGGGCTCACGGCTGGCAGCCCGTCAGGCCGAACTCGTCCTGGGCCTTCTGATAGTCGGCGGGGTTGCCGATGTCGAGCCAGTATTCGATGATGGGGAAGCTGGCCACGCGCTGGCCCTCGGCCAGGGCCAGTTGGATCAGGTCGGTCATGTCCAGGTGGCCGCCCGCCGGCAGGTAGCCAAAGGCGGCCGGCTCCAAGAGGTACACCCCGGCGTTGACGAACAGGCTCACGGTGGGTTTTTCCTCCAGGCGGGTGACGAAGCCGCCCTGGCCCTCCACCACCCCGTAGGGCACCGCCAAGTCCAGCTTGCGCACCCCCACGGTGATCAGGGCGTCCTGCTCGCGGTGAAAGGCCAGCATGGCCGCGAAGTCCACCCGGGTCAGAATGTCGCCGTTGATCACCAGGATGGTGTCCCGGGGCGGATCCAACAGACCCAGGGAGCCGGCGGTGCCCAAGGGGGTCTCCTCGCACAGGTAGCTCAGGTCCACGCCGAACTGGCTGCCGTCGCCGAAGTGCTCCCTTATTTTTTCGGGCAGGTAGTGGGTGGTCACGTGCATCTGCTTGATGCCCGCGTCCTTGAGCTGCTCGACGATGTGCTCCAACAGGGGCCGGCCGCCCACGGGCAGCATGGGCTTGGGCAGGTCCTGGGTCATGGGGTACAGGCGCTTGCCGAAGCCGCCGGCCATGATCACCGCCTTAACCGGGGCCTCGGCCTGGGGCAACAGATCGGCCATGGCCACCAGGTCGGCCACGCGGCCCTGCCCGTCCACCAGGGGCACCTGGCGGATGGAGTGCTGACGCATGAGCCCCAGGAGTTGGGCGCGCTCGCTGCCCAGGGGCGCCGTGACCGGGCTGGCGTAGGTGGAGCTGGATTTGGCGGCCAACAGGGTCTGAATCGGGGTGTCCAGCCCCTGGCCGGCCAGGATGGCCCGGCGCACGTCGCCGTCGGTGACGGTGCCCAAGAGCCGCCCCTGGTCGTCCAGCACCAGCACGATGCCCTTCTCCCCCTGGTTGAGGGCCTGGATGCAGCGGCGGATGTCGCTATCCGGAGGCAGGCAGTGTTTGCTCAGATCACAGGGCACGTCATTCTCCAGGGTGGTCCTTCAACCCGGCGAAGCGCAGGCGGCAGCGGATGCGGCCGGCGGCCGCCGCCAGCCCCCCCGCCAGATCGCCCCAGGCGATGTCCGCGCCGCCGCAGTTGGGGCAATCCGCCTCGTGGCACAGACAGACCTCGCCGCAGGCCGCGCACAGGCGCAGGCCGCCCCGTAGCCGCGCCTCGGGGGACTGGGCCAGGGCTTTCAGGCGATAGCGCCGCTGGCGCTCTATCCATCGCTGGTAGTCCTGGTCATCGCCGGCCACCTGGCCCTCAATCCCGCCGGCCCGTGAAGCTCAAGATGCGGTAGTCCTCGGCCTTGTGGGCGGTCTTGACCATCTCGAACCGCTGGGGCGCATAGCCGGCCTGGCCCAGCAGCCAGGGGTAGTTGTGGATGTACATGGCGTTGCGGAACAACACGCTTTCCTGCTCCTGGTCCGAGAAGGCGTAGGGCTGGTGGGTCTGACGGCTGATGCCCAGGGGCTCCATGCCCACGATGTGGCGCACGCCGGCCAGGCGGGCGGCCTGGTACAGACTCTGGATGAACCCCCGGGGCAGGAAGGTGCAGGTGCGCACGTGCAGCAAGAGGGCGCCGTCCCAGGCCCCCGGCTGGAGCACCTGGAATATGTCCTCGGCCATAAAGCGCATGTTGCCCAGGTGCCCGAAGTGCTCCAGGTTGAAATCCCTGGTGCCCCGCGCCCGGTCCACGCCCACGAATTCCACGGCGGGGAACCTCTTGGCCAATTCACTGTCCACGTAGGCGTAAGACACGCCGAAGTTGACCACGCGTTTGATGGCCTGGTCGCTGGCCAACAACTCGCCCACGGCGGCGATGGCGTGCCGGTATAATTCCAGCGACTCCACCTGTAATGGGCGCAGTTGGCTTTCCAGCAACTGACGGTGGTAGTACTTGGTGACCTTGACTTCCCTCTGTTCGTCCTCGTAGCCATAGGGTGAGCCTATGTCCTGGGATCCAGCCTGTTCCCTCTCCAAAAGCCCCAGGTGCAGGCGGTGGTCCTCTTCATAGTGGCCCAGGAGCCCGTATTTCTTGGCCACGTAGCCGGCGCTGGCCGAGACGCGCCCCAGCCAGTCGAACATCTTCGAGAGCTTTAGCAGGCCGCTAGCCAGCCAGGGCTGGTGCCGTAAAAGGTCGCCCAGGCGCCGTTGCCGGCGATAGACCTTGAACCAAGCTGGTGACACCTCCACCTGGAGATGGTCGTAGCTATTGTTTTCAGACATAGTCCACCCCCCTGCCAATAGCTAGGATACCTGGTGTCTTAAGCGCCACTGGCCGTCCACCTGCTGCCACAGGTGGGGCGAGCGGAACTTGTCGCATAGCTCCATGAAATGTTGCGGATCTATCTCCAGGTAGTCCATGACCTCCTGGAAGTAGCGGTCCGGGAACTCGCCGTCGAAGCGCTGCACCAGGGCCACGCCCTCCTCCCGGGTCAGGTGGTTGTTCCTGATCTCCTGGGAGGCGTCGTAGCTGGCCCGGCCCAGGCCGAACTTGATGAAGGTGGTGTAGTAGTGCAGGTCGTCGATCTTGTCGTCGATGCTGTTGTACTTGCTGTAGGTGCCCTGGGTGCGGAAGGGCCGCGCGTTGAAGCCGGTGTTCTCGGCGGCGTAGTAATAGGCCTCCTGGGGGGTCCACTTGACGTAGTAGCCCAGGTAGTGCACCTCGATCTTCTTTTTCTCCAGCTCGCGATGGTCGGCCGGGAAATAGGGCGCCAGGTCGTTTCTGTCCAGGCCGTGCGTCTCCATCAGCTTGGGCACCGACACCCCGCCCAGGTAAAGCTCCTTGATGTTCTGGAAGGAGTAGTAGGACTTGTCGCGCAGGGAGGTGTTGGTCTCGGCGATGGGGTTGCCGTACTCGGCCTCGGACTCGCCGTAAAAGACCAGGGGCAGATCCAGTTGCAGGGCCATCTTGGGGGCCAGGTTTTTCTGCCCCAGGATGAAGGTCTGGAAGGGGTGCAGGAGGTTCTCGATGGACAGCTTGGTCAAGAGGCGCTGCACCCGGCCGTTGGGCTTGAAGGTGAGGTTGTCCACCCCGCCCACCTCGATCCAGTTCTTGAAGTTCTGGTAGCCGTAGTCGGTGTAGAGGATGGGCGGCCAGGTGACGGTGAGCGGATGCATGCCGTACTTGTACTTGAGCAGGTGGGCGGCGTAGGCGCTGTCCTTGCCGCCGCTGCCCGGCACCAGGCAGTCGTAGCCGCCGTCGTCGCGCCGGTAGCGGTCCAGCAGGGCCAGCAGCTCCCGCTCGCGCGCGGGCCAGTCGATGGCCGGCTTGGCCAGGTTGTAGTGGCAGGCGTCGCACACGCCATCCTCGGCGATGTGCAGGGTGGGGCAGATGCGGTCCTGGGTATGCTTGAACTCCGGGTAGGAGCTGGGGCGCTGGTTGGACATCACGCAGCGCTTGCAAAAAACCACCTCCCGGGGCAGGCCGAAGTAGGCCTCGGGCTGGCTGTCGTTGTCGGGGGCCATGCTGAACCTCTCTTCTGGGCCGCCCTTGCCGGAGGTTGTCCAGCCAGGGGCCGCCCGCGGTGTTGTCGCGGCGCCGGGGTGCTTTTAGGCCTCCAGCCGCCAGGAATGGTCGCACAACACGGTTCCCACCCCTTGCAGGGAACGCCCGGTGCCGTAAAAGTCGCCGGGCGCCACCTCCAGCTTGGCGGCGCCGATCACCTTGTCCGAGGGGTGGCCCAAGGCCCGGGCCATGATGTCCACCAGGTAGGTGCCCGGCGCCAGGGGCAGCCGGGGCACTCGGCAGACAAAGCGGCCCTGGCCGGGGATCTTGTCGAAGTCCTGGCCGGTGAGCCGGGTGTACAGGCACATGATGGGCTGGCCCAGGTGGTCGCGCAGCCACATCCAGGCCATCACGTTGGATATCTCGCGGCCGTCCTGGGTGGCGAAATCGATGACGAACTCCACGGCGTCGCCGCAGAGCACGAAGGGGCTGGGGCGGCCCTGCTCGTCGCGCACCGTGAAGCCCTTGAGGCCGATGACGCCCGTGCCCTCGCGCTCGCGCCCCTCCAGCCCCTCTTGGCAGGCCACCTCCAGGCAGGAGGCGGTGTAGTCCTTGACCACCTGGCGGCTGAGGCCGTCGGCGCGCTTGCCGCCCTGGTCGATCCACAGGCAGCGGGGGCACAGGCCCAGCACGGCCTCCATGTTGTGGCTGACCAGAAGCACCGTGCGCCCCTCCTGGGCCACGGAGCCCATCTTGCCCAGGCATTTTTTCTGGAAGGCCAGATCGCCCACGGCCAGCACCTCGTCCACCAGGAGTATCTCGGGCTCCAGATGGGCGGCCACGGCAAAGGCCAGGCGCACGTACATGCCGCTGCTGTAGCGTTTCACCGGGGTGTCGATGAACTTGCCCACCTCGGCGAACTCCACGATCTGCTCGAACTTGGCTTTGATCTCCGCCCGTTTGAGCCCCATGATGGCGCCGTTCAGGAATACGTTCTCGCGGCCGGTCAGCTCGGGGTGGAAGCCGGTGCCCACCTCCAGAAGGCTGCCCACGCGCCCGTTCAGGACGGCCCGGCCCTGGCTGGGGTCGGTGATGCGCGAGAGTATCTTGAGCAGGGTGGTCTTGCCGGCGCCATTGCGGCCGATGATCCCCACCACCTCGCCGGGCTGCACCTCGAAGCTGACGTCCTTCAAGGCCCACAGAGTCTCGGCCTCGCTGGCCCGGCTGAAGGAGCGAATCAAGTAATGGAAGGGGGTGGTCAGGGTGCGCCACAGGCCCCCGGCCCGGCTCTGGGCCTGGGCCACACCCACGCCCAGGCGGTAGCGCTTGCCCAGGCCCTCCACTTGTATGACGGGGGTGGACATGGCTACATCAAGTCCACGACGGTGCGCTCGCTGCGCCTGAACAACATGGCCCCCACCAACAGGAGCACCAGCACCCCGGCCGCCACGCCCAGGGTGGCCAGGCCAGGGGGCTGGCCGTGGCCCAACAGCGACCAGCGGAAGCCCTCTATCACCACGGCCATGGGGTTGAGCAGGTACAGGGTGCGCCAGGTGCCGGAGAGCATGCTGCTGGGGTAGACCACCGGCGTCAGGTAGATCATCACTTGCAGCATGTGCTCCACGCCGTAGCCCACGTCGCGGAACTTGACGGCCAGGGTGGCCAGGCACAGGCCCAGGGCCAGGGCCGTGGCCAGGCCCAGCAGCAAAAAGGCCGGCAGGTAGATGATATTGGGCGAGGGCGTCAGGCCGTAGAAAAAGACCATGCCCAAGAGAATCAAGAAGGACATGAAGAAGTCCACCAGCCCCGAGGCGGCGGCGGCGATGGGCACCACCAGGCGGGGGAAGTAGACCTTGGAGATGACGTTGAGGTTGGTGACCAGGCTGGTGGTGGCCTTGCCGGTGGCCACGGCGAACAGCGTCCAGGGCAGGAGCCCGGAGTAGGTGAACAAGGGATAGGGCAGGCCGTCGGAGGGCATCTTGGCCACCCTGCCGAAGATGACGCTCAGGATGACCATGGTCACCAGGGGCTTCAATATGATCCACAGAGGCCCCAGGGCCATCTGGCGGTAGCGGCCCTTGACCTCGCGCCAAATCAGGAAAAACAAGAGCTCGCGGAATTCCCATACCTCGGCCAGGCCCAGGGAACTCCAGCCTCGGCGAGGGCTTATCTCCACGCTGTGCGCCTTGGCCCCGCTCACGCCTCTTCCTCCCGGCTCTGCCATAGCACCATGTGCGGCTTGCCGCGCAGGGTCTGGCCCAGGCGCTCGTACTCCTCGGGCGTCAGGCACAGGGTGCGTATCTTGCGCTTGATGTAGCCCTCGGTGGTGGCCACCAGCTCGTTCAGGCGCTTGGGATTGATGCGTCCCACCAGCACCAGGTCGATGATGCCGGTGTCGCGTCCCTGGGCGTAGTCGTCCAGCAGCAGCGCCAGTTGCAGGTCCCCCAGGCGGTGGATGATCTGGTCCAAGACCTGATCCAATCCGAGTACCTTTTGGGCGATGGAAATAAGTTCGGCGAAGAGGGGGTGCTGCTGGTTGGCCTGGTAGCGCACCTCGCGGCCGTTCTTGGCGTGGGTGAGCAGCTTGGCGTCGGACAGACGGTTGAGCTCCTCGCGCACCGCGTTGGTGGACGAGCCCATTTCTCCCGCCAACTCGCGTAGATAGCTGCTGGCCTTGGGGTTGCCGAAAAAGCGCAGCAACAGGCGCACGCGGGTGCCCGAGGAGACCAGGGGTGAGAGCAGGCTTTGCAAGACCGGCCGCCCTAGATCGTTTTCGAGTAGTTTTTCATGCAGCATTATCTAGGGCAAGCCGCTGGTTTTGTCAAGGGCATTCCCAAGGGCTCCGGGGGCCTGGCCCAGGATATCCCGCCGCCGCCTGGAAGGGATGCTTCCAGGCGTGGAGCCACCAGCCCGGCCAGCACCCGCTGGTCTGCGCATGGCCAGCCGGTGGGCATGGTGGACACCTCGGGCTGATAGCGCGGGGCGGGTGGACAAAGGGCCGGTCCCGGCGCGCTTACTCCCCGCGCAGGGCGGAAAGCAGCCGCGCGGCTTCATCCTCCAGTTGCGCGACAAGTTGGCCCGCCAGGCCGAGGTCTCCCGCCTGGGCCGAGGCTTCCAGGCGGGCCACCACCTGGCGGGCCGCCGGGGCGGAGAGATTGGCGAACTCGCCCTTGAAGCCGTGGGCGTGCTGCCCCAGAAGGGCGGCATCGCCCTCCTGAAGAGCCTGCCTCAAGCGGGCCAAGCGCCCCGAGATCCCCTCCCGAAAAACCCCCACCACGGCCGCCAGGATATCCTGGTCGCCCTCCACCCTGGCCAGCAGGTCCGCCTTGTCGAAAACCGGCCAGGCCGCGTCGGCGCCGGAGGCGGCGGGACTCTCGGCCAGGGGCCGCACCGGAGCGAGCTGCCTGGCCAGGGCGGCCGCCAGTTCGCTGGCGCGCACCGGCTTGCTGACGTAATCATTCATGCCGGCTGCCAGGCACTTCTCCCGGTCACCGGCCAGGGCATTGGCGGTCATGGCCACGATGGGAATATGCTTGGCCGGCCCCTCCAGGCGGCGGATGGTCATGGTGGCCTCGTAGCCGTCCATCTCCGGCATCTGACAATCCATGAGCACCAGGTCGTAAGGCCTGTTGCCGACGGCCTCCACCGCCTCCAGTCCGTTGGCCACCACGTCCACGCGGTAGCCCTGCCTGCACAGTAGATGCAAGGCCACTTGCTGGTTAACCGGGTTGTCCTCGGCCAGCAGCAGGCGGTGGGTGTTGGTGGTGGCCTCCGAAGGGCTGGACCCCTCCGGCAGGGATAGGGGGGCGCTGGGAGGCGAAGTCACCACCTCCAGCAGGCGCGACTGGCGCACGGGCTTGCTGAGGGCGGCGGCGTAACCGTCTCGCAGCAGAGTCTGGCCGGATATGACCTTGCCCAGTCGGTGCATGAGCACCAAACGACAGGGGGCGCCGGCGCCCTCGGCCACCGCCGCCCGGGCCAGTCGGGCGGCCTCCAGGCCGGGCAGGTCCTCGTCCACCAGGGCCAGGGCCACCGGGCCGCCCTGGCTTCCGGCCCGCCCCAGGGCCTCCGCCGCCTGCGCGGCGTCGGCGGCGTGGCTCAGGCGCACCCCCCAGGGTCCCATCATGCTGGTCAGGCTGGCCCGCAAGCCCGCGTGGGCCGTGGCCAGCAAGACCCGCGAGCCCTCCAGGTCGGGCAGGGCGGGCTCGGGGAGCGCTTCGGCGGGCGCGGGGGCCTCCAGCAAGGGCAGGCTGAACCAGAAGGTGCTTCCCTGGCCCTGGGCGCTCTCCACCCCGAGGGAGCCGCCCATCATCTCCACCAACCGCTTGCAGATGGCCAGACCCAGGCCGGTGCCGCCGTATTGGCGGGTGGTGGAGCTGTCGGCCTGGCTAAAAGTCTGAAACAGCTTGCCCTGGTTCTCGGGTGAAACGCCCACGCCCGAGTCGACCACCCGCACCAGCAGCCGCGGCGGGCCTGCCGGGGGTGCCTCCAGGCTCGCGCGCACCAACACCTCGCCCCGCTCGGTGAACTTGAGCGCGTTGGACAACAGGTTCACCAGCACCTGGAGCACCCGGGTGGGATCGCCCCATAACCAGCACGGCAGGTCCGGGGCCACGATGGAAGTCAACTCCAGGTGCTTGTCCGCCGCCTTGCCGGCCACGATGTCCAGGGAGTCCTCCACCAGCGCGCGCGGATTGAAGGCGATGCGCTCCAGCTCCAGGCGGCCGGCCTCGATCTTGGAAAAATCCAGGATGTCGTTGATGATGGCCAGCAGAGCCTCGCCCGAGGCCCGGGCCGTCTCGGCGAACCGGCGTTGCTGGGCGGTCAGCTCGCCGTCCAACAACAGGCCGGTCATGCCGATGACGCCGTTCAAGGGGGTGCGTATCTCGTGGCTCATGGAGGCCAGGAAGATGCTCTTGGCCTGGCTGGCCGCCTCGGCCCTCTCCTTGGCCTGGCTAAGTTGCGCCATGCCCAGCTTGCGTTCGGTGATGTCCAGAAAGGTCACCACCGCGCCCACGACCTTTTGGTCCGGCCGCAGGGGGTAGGACCAATACTCCGCCTGGAAATTGCCGCCGTCCTTGCGCCAAAGGACCTCATAGTCAACATGGGTGCCCCGCCCCTCCCGGAAGGCCTGAAAGATGGGGCACTCCTCATCCGGGTAGGGCGACCCGTCGGGCCGCTTATAATGAATGAACTCATGCATGTTCTTGCCGAGCAGGTCAGCCTCCGATTCATATCCCAGCATCCTCAGCGCGGCGGGGTTGCAGAACGTGCAATGTCCCTCAAGGTCCAGGCCGTAGATGCCCTCGGCGGTGGATGAGAGCAAGAGCTTGATGCGCGCCGCCCGGTCCCGCAACTCCTCCTCCGCCCGCTTGCGCTCGCTGATGTCGCGCAGCCAAGTCTGCACGGCCGGCTTGCCATCCAGGACGATGGCCTTGGCGCTGATTTCAGCCTCGAAAAAACTCCCGTCCGCGCGTTGGGCTATCACCTCGTAACGCGAAACGATATCCTCGCCGCGCAGCCTGGCGCGCGCCCTCTGGCGGGTCAGTTCCCGATAATCGGGGTGGAAGAGCAGCCAGAACTTCAGCTCCTGCATTTGGCCCGGGGCGTATCCCAACATCTGGTGCGCGGCCTGGTTGGCGAAGACTATGTGGTCGTCCTGGATCACGTATATCCCGTCGAAGCTTTCTTCCACCAGGGTTTCAAAGCGCCGCCGGCCTTCCCGCAGGGCTGCCTCCTGGCGGGAAAGGTCGAGGAACATGGTTTCATAGGGCCGGGTGAGGCTGGCCTGGATGGTGGCCTTGTAGATCAAATAAAACGAGATGATCTTGAGATAATGGCCAACTTTGTTGGAGACTCCGAACAGCCCCATGTAGCTGGCGAAGGATAGCTCGGCCAGGATGGTTGCCGCCATGGCCCCCAGCAGCAGCTTGAGCACCCGGGGCTCGAAGTGCGCCCGCTTTTGGTGGGTGTGCAGCATCGCCAGGGCGACCATGGCGCAGACCACATACTCGCTTATGGTCTTGAAGTCGGTGGTGCCCAGGCCTTCTTGGTAGCAGTCAGGAAAAATGCCGCCATATATCGCGGCCACCAGCGCCCCGGCGGCCAGGGCGAACCCACCCCAGACCAGGGGTAGGTTCAGGCGGCGGTTGCAGAAAAGAGGCGCCAGCAGGAGGACGAAGGCTTCCCAATAGCGCGCCGCTATCCAGAATTGTATGGGGTGATCCAGGCTGGCCATGGGCAACACGCCCAGTCCCTGGTAGGTGAGGGCATGCAGCAGGTCCAGGGAACCCACGAAGAGGTAGGCGATGCCCACGAAGAGGATGTAGTTGTTTTCGGTGACCCGGCGGGTGTTCCAGGCCATCATGAAGGCCCCGCAGCCCACCACGATGCTGAAGAACTCGGCCAGGATATGAAACAGATGAAAGCTCTGGAGGCTGGCCAGATAGAGAACGCCAAAGGCCATGGCCAGGGCCACCATGCCCGGGAGCAGGCTCATGCCGCCAGGTTTCACTGGCCCGCCTCCCGAACGGCGGCCGCGGCCAGCCGGTCCCGGCCCTCGACCAACGCCGGGGGGCCGGGGGGCTCCAGCGGCTGGGCCCCATGGTGGCCCATGCCTCCGGCCAGCCGGAAGTGCCGGTCCCGGGCCGGGGCGTCCCGGCCAAGACACAGCCTCGTCTGGCCTACCACCCGGCGCAACCGTCCGAATTCATGGTAATTAACCCTAGTTGTCCGGTCATTGACATTGCGCGTCAATTTAAGCACGGGTAATAAGAAATAACAATTGGCCGGACGGAAAAAAGCGAGCACGCCGGAGACACCCGCGCCAGGGCGCCTGGCCTGGCCAAGATTACCGGCCGCCGCCATCGGTCTCCTCCACCACTTGATGCAGCTTCACGCCCAGGCGGTGCATGCGGTTCCAGACCGTGGTGCGGCTTACGCCCAACAGCCTGGCCGCCTGGCTGATGTTCCCGCCGCTGGCCTTCAGGGCCTCGGCCAACTGCCGCCGCAGGGCGTCATCATCGGGCCTGCCGCCCAAGGGGCGTCGCCCGTCGCCTGGCCCTGGCATGGCCGGGGCCGCCTTGCCGGCGGCCGGCGCCTGGCCGCGCCGGTCCAGCCCCAGCTGGGGCGGCAGATGGTGGAGTTGTATCCGCCCGTGATCGGCCACCACGAAGGCGTAGTCCAGGGCGGCGCGCAACTGGCGCACGTTGCCCGGCCAGTCGTATTCCACAAAGCGCTCCATGACCTGGGAGGAGACGCCGGTGATCAGCTTGCCGGTGCTCCTGGCGATGCGCGAGAGAAAATGGTCCACCAAGGCTGGCAGGTCCTCGGCGCGCCGGCGCAGGGGAGGCAGAAATATGGGAATCACGTTGAGCCGGTAATAGAGATCATGCCTGAACTGGCCGGCCTGGATCATCTCCTCCAGGTCGCGGTTGGTGGCGGCGATGAAGCGCACGTCCACGCTGATGGGTCTCTGCTCCCCCACGCGCTCGAAGGATTTCTGCTCCAGCACCCGCAACAGCTTGACCTGCCCGCTCAGCGGCAGCTCGCCTATCTCGTCCATGAACAAAAAGCCGCCGTCGGCCTCCTCCAGGCGGCCCCGGCGGTGGCGGTGGGCGCCGGTGAAGGCCCCCTTGACGTGGCCGAAGAGTTCGCTCTCAAACAGCGCCTCGCTCAGGGCGGCGCAGTTGAAGACCACGTGGGGCCGCTCCCGACGCCGGCTCATGGCGTGTATGGCCTTGGCCACCAGCTCCTTGCCGGTGCCGCTCTCGCCGTGGATTATCACCGGCGCCTCGGAGAGCCCGGCCCTCTCCACCAGGTTGAAGACCTGCTCCATGGCCTGGCTGCCGCCCACCATGCCCATGAAGCCCTCCTCCCGGGCCAACTGGCGCGACAGCTCGTTTATCTTGCGGTCCCGGCGCTCCAATTCGGAATAGTCGGCCAGGGTTTCCACCGCCCCCATCACCCGGCCCCGGGCGTCTCGCAGCAGGCGGGCGGTCTTGATGGCCGGCAGGCAGCCCCCGTCCTTGCGTATGATGGTGCAGGCCAGGGCCCTGTCCTCGGGCTGGGCGCCGGCGAAGAGTTCGCACCAATGGCCGGCCCCGCCGTCGCGGGCCCCGGCGCAGGCGTCGCAGTTGAAGACCGTGCAGGCCTGCCCCAGCAGCTCCGTCCGGCTGAACCCGGTCAGGCGGCACATGGCCTGGTTGACCATCACCACCCGGCCGCCGGGGTCGAGCACCACCACGCCGTCGCGCAGGGTGTCCAGAACCCGCCGCCAATTGCGATCGAGCAGGGCTGAGTCCATGGCGTCCTCACATGTGTTTAAACACCTGTAAATATAATCTCCCAAATCACGCAGGTCAATTGCTGCTTTACCCGGGCTGTCAGTTAAACTTATAATCAATTACAGGGCCTTGTCCTCCGCCCTCTCGGCGGCACGAAGCTTGCTATTTTATTTGCCGATTGGCGGCGCCTGGTTTCTTGGCTTCAACAGGCTGTTTTTCAACAGTCTGTTGGCGGGCCAAGGATGGCCCGCCAACAGGCGCGGGCTGGAAGAGCCCTAGCTATGGGGAGAGTCGGCTGAATTGATTTTGGCCGACACCAGGCGTCAAGGTCCAGGGGCGGACCTTGGCAACCCCCCGCCAAGACCCGTGGCCGGACCGGCCCAACACAAGGATGGCAAAAGTGAAACTGGATCGGAGAAACTTCCTCAGGCTGGCCGGAGCGGCCGGGGCCACCGTCCTGAGCGGGGCGGCCAGCCCGGCGGCGGCCCGGCAATACCAACCGCCGCCCGAGGCCCTGGGTTGCCTGGTGGACTTGAGCCTGTGCGTCGGCTGCCGCAAATGCGAGCAGGCCTGCAACGAGGTCAACCAGTTGCCCGCGCCGGCCCGGCCCTTTGACGACGTCACGGTGCTGGAGTCCAAGCGCCGCCCGGATGACAAGTCCTTCACCGTGATCAATCGCTACCACACCGGCCGGCGCGACGAGCGCAACAACCTCAAGCCGACCTTTGTCAAGGTGCAGTGCATGCACTGCCAGGACCCGGCCTGCGTCAGCGCCTGCATCGTGGGCGCCCTGAGCAAAAAGCCCAACGGAGCGGTGCACTACGACGAGGGCAAATGCATCGGTTGCCGCTACTGCATGGTGGCCTGCCCCTTCCAGATTCCGGCCTACGAGTACTCCGATCCCCTGACCCCCCGCGTGCGCAAGTGCACCTTTTGCTTCGAACGCATCTCCCAGGCCGGCGGCAAGCCCGGCTGCGCCCAGGCCTGCCCGGTGGAGGCCATCACCTTCGGCCGGCGCCAGGAGCTTTTGAGCCTGGCCCGGCAGCGCATGGCCAACGATCCCGGCCGCTATGAGCCCCACATCTACGGCCAGCACGAGGCCGGGGGCACCAGTTGGCTTTACTTAAGCTCCGAGCCCTTCGCGAAGTTGGGCTTCCAGAGCCTGCCCACCCAGGCCATGCCCCATCTCACCGAGACCATCCAGCATGGCGTCTTCGCCTATCTCTGGGCGCCCCTTACTCTTTTCGGGATCCTGGGCGGGGTGATGGCCCTGCGGGGACGCCGGGACGGCAAGGAGGATCAGTCATGAGCCCGCATGCCCTGCCGGCCCCCATGCAAGGCCGCGCGCGCTTCTGGAGCCCGGGCGCCTTGGTGCTGGCGGCCATGACCCTGCTGGGGCTGTGCTTTGTGGCGGCCCGCTATCTGGGCGGACTGGGGGCGGTGACCAACCTCAGCCAGTCCCATCCCTGGGGCTTGTGGATAGGGGTGGACGTGGCCTCCGGGGTGGCCCTGGCCGCCGGCGGCTTCACCACCGCCGCCCTGGCCCATGTCTTTGGCCGCCACGCCTACGAGCCTGTGGTGCGTCCGGCCCTGCTCACCGCCCTTCTGGGCTATGTGTTCGTCTCCCTGGCCTTGTTGGTGGACATCGGCCGCTCCTGGGCCATCTGGAAGCCCATGATCTTCTGGAACCCCAATTCGGTGCTCTTCGAGGTGGCGGTGTGCGTGATGATCTACTCCACGGTGTTGCACGTGGAGTTCATCCCCATCCTGGCCCAGCGCCTGGGGGAGAGCATCAAGCCCCTCAAATGGCTCAACCAGCGCCTGGAAAAGGTGATGTGGTTCTTCATCATCGCCGGGGTGGTGCTCTCCTGCATGCACCAGTCCGGGCTGGGCTCGCTGATGCTCATCGCCCCCACCAAGGTGCACCCGCTGTGGTACACCCCCATCCTGCCCCTTTTGTTCCTCACCTCGGCCCTGGCGGTGGGCTTTCCCATGGTGGTGGTGGAGAACGCCATCGCCGGCAAGTCCTTCGACCTGGCCGACGAGTCGGGGCTGCTCTCCCGGCTGCTGCGCATCACCATCGTTCTGCTGGGCATCTACGGCGCCCTCAAGCTGGGGGACCTAAGCGCGCGCGGGGCCTGGGGTTATGTGGGGGATGGCTCCACCCAGTCCCGGGCCTTCATCGTGGAGATGCTCTTCGGGGTCCTGATTCCCTGGCTGATGCTGCTGGTCCCGGCCCTGCGCCGCCGGCGGGCCACCCTGTTCATGGCCGCCTTCCTGATCGTGGCCGGGGTGGTGCTCAACCGGGTGAACGTGTTTTTGGTGGCCTATCAGCCGCCCTTCCCGGCCCACCCCTATTTCCCCTCGGTGGGTGAGATGGCCATAACCATGGGCTTCATCGCCGCCCTGATGCTGGCTTACCGCTTCACGGTCTATTATCTGCCGGTGCTCACGCCGGCCCAGAAGGAGCCCGCCTCATGAGCCGCCCACGACTCCAATCCCTGGCCGGCTGGCTGCTGGCGCTGTTGATCGCCACGGCCCTGGCCGTGGCCGTTGGCCAGGCCTCCGCCCCCCCCGCCGCCGCCCCGGCCAAGGGCTTCGACCCGGCCAAGGCCATTCAGGCCTGGAAAGAGCCTCCGCCACCGCCACCGGCCAAGGTGGACGACAAGGGCAACCCCTGGGTGGCGGTGGATCAGGCCGCGGCCCTGGAACGGGCCCACCAGGCCACGTCCCTGGTCAAGGACGTCTTGCGGGAGGACCCCTCCACGCGCCAGCAGCGCCTGGCCCAGGCCCAGACCACGCCCACCCTGCGGGACATGAAACACCCCTACATGGTCCTGGACAGCCCCATAATCAAGAAGGAGGAGGACCGCTACTCCCCGGTGCGCTTCATGCACAAAAAGCACGCGGCGGTCCTGCAGGGCAATTGCCTGCTCTGCCACCATGCCCGGCCCGCCGCCGCCGAGGCGGCCGAGACCACCAAGTGCTCGGCCTGCCACCAGGATTCCTTCAACCCCGCCCTGCCCGAGCGGCTGGGGCTCAAGGCCGCCTATCACCGGCAGTGCCTGGATTGCCACCAGCAGCGCAACCAAGGCCCCACCGGCTGCACCGAGTGCCACGCCAAGAACGTGCCCGACCATGCCAAGCTGGTCAACCTGCCGGAAAACCCCGATCCCATCAGCGTGACCAAGGAGTGCCTGCGCTGCCACCAGGAGTCGGCCGACCATTTGCAGAAGGCGGCCCACTGGCGCTGGAAGGGTCCCTCGCCCTTTACCGTGGGCAAGGAGCGGCGGGTGGACATGGGCAAGGCCACCAACACCATCAACAACTTCTGCATCGCCCTGCCCTCCAACTGGCCGCGCTGCACCTCCTGCCATGCCGGTTACGGATGGAGCGACGCCAATTTCGACTTCAACGACCAGACCCGCATGGACTGCCTGGTCTGCCACGACACCACCGGCACCTACGCCAAGGTGCCCACCGCCGCCGGCTACCCCTTCGCGCAGCTTAACCTCAAGTCCATCGCCCAGAAGGTAGGCCATCCCTCGCGCAAGACCTGCGGGGACTGCCATTTCCAGGGCGGCGGCGGCGACGCCGTCAAGCACGGCGACATGAACTCGATCCTCTATTACCCGACCAAGAACTGCGACGTGCACATGGGCGGCATGGATTTCGCCTGCCAGGACTGCCACAAGACCCGCAACCACCAGATCAGCGGCCGCTCCCTGTCGGTGCCCGTGGCCGAGGGCTCCCGCACCTGCCAAGACTGCCATTCGGCCAAGCCCCACTATGGCAACCCGCTTTTGGACAGCCACCTCAACCGCCATGTGGACCACCTGTTCTGCGTCACCTGTCACAGCCCGGTCTATGCCAAGTGCAAGCCCACCAAGACCTGGTGGGACTGGTCCCAGGCCGGCTACAAGCAGCGCAAGCCGGTCAAGGACAAGTACGGCGAGCCTGACTACAACTGGCAGAAGGGGGTCTTCCGCTGGGGCGAGAGCGTCAAGCCCGCCTATGCCTGGTACAACGGCAGGGTCGAGCGCATGATCGTCGGCGACACCATCGCCAGCCAGGGGGTGGTGGACCTCACGCGGCCCCAGGGCGGGCTCCATGACCCCCAAAGCCGCATATTCCCCTTTAAGTTGATGGAAGGCATCCAGGCCGCCGACGCCCAGCACAACACCCTCCTGGTGCCCCATCTGTTCGGTCCGGGAAGCTTCTGGGCCATCATCGGCGCGGCCCAGCCGCCGATCAGCGCGGAGCTGATCGACCAGACCTGGCGCAAGGCCTTTGAGACCGGCATGGCCGAGGCCCACAAGGCCGATCCGGGCAACCCGGGCATCAAGCCCTTCAGCGGCCAGTACAAGTGGGTCCAGACCCGCATGTATTGGGGGCTGACCCACGAGACCATGCCCGCCAAGGCCGCCCTGGGCTGCGCCCAGTGCCATGATTCCCTGGCCGGCGAAAAGACCTGCAACCGTTGCCACCAGGACAATCGTCAGGTGGACTTCAAGAAGCTGGCCCACCGCAGCACGGATTTCCAGTGGATGAAGGAACAGGGCCGTGACGTGGGGGATTTGATCGGCAAGACCGACTATCTAAACTTCAAGGACCTGGGCTACAAGGGTGATCCCATCCTTTTCGGTGGCCGCTTCAAGAAGCTGCCCCTGGCCGCCGGCGCCGGGCAGCCTGGCAAGCAACCATAAACGGTTCCAACGCGTCGCGCCTTTCTCGGGCGGGCCAGGACGGCCCGCCCGAGAGTCTTGAGGGGGCATGGGCCGCCCTGGCCGGCCAGGCGGGCGGACCGCGCCAGCCCCCAGGTCCAGCCTGTCTCCTGTTCAACCCCTGGGAATCAACATGATATTTCAGAATATGATCAGCCCCGCGCTGGCATGATGCCAGGCCAGGCCAGGCCAGGGCGGGGCGGGGATTGCGGGTCGAGGGGATCGGGGGCGAGAGGGGAGGCGCGGGGTCCGTGGGTCGGCCACGAAAAAAAACAGCGGGTGCCAAATAAATATTGACACCCCCCAGGCTCATCGCTTAGTCTTGGGGTTTAGCGCCTCATACCCCTCACCGGATAGGAGAGGGGCTTGAGATTTTGGTCAGGCCGGCAATGACCTGCTTGTGGTTACGAATATACCATAAGCCCCGCCGGGCGGCTAGGAGCCTGGTCCAGTAATGCTCCCCCAGAGGCCCCACGCGGCGGGCCAGGGACGGCCGGCCTAGAGGAAGCCAAGCGCTTAGTTTATATAACTTGCCAAAATGATGTGGCAAGTTCCTGAAGGAGAAAGCCGTGCGCGGCTTTCTCCGACACGCTCCAGGCATCCGCCGCGCGGCGGCCGACAACGGCGGTGGCGCGGCCAGGACAAAAAAAGCGGAGTCAGCCTGCATGGAGGCTTGCAAGCAGCCCGCGGAGGTTTAACTTTTAAAGGCAGTGCACCCGAGGGCAGTCCGGCCCCGGGGTTTCTGTCCCAGAGCCGCCGACGCACGGCCAACCGGCGGCATGGTTCACGGATACATCCATATGGTGCCCCTCTGGGGAGGGGTAAAAACACCGTCGAACAACACTGAGCGTTCGTAGCCTAACAAGGCGGTAACCATGGCCAGTGATAACCAGACCGCAGCCGAAACCTGGGAAGATGAATTGGCAATAGAACCCGAAAGAAGAGTCGAGCCGGCGCCCGCTACCCGTGAGGAGCGGAGCAGCGACTTGAGCCTGGACACCCCCGTGGCCTACTTCAAGGAGGTCGAGGGGCGCGAGTTGCTTACCCCCGAACGCGAGTTGGCTCTGGGCAAGACCATCCGCGATGGCCGCGAGGTGATCCTGAGCAAGAGCCTGCAGATCATCCGCAGCGTCAAGGACGCCCTGGACACCTGCCAGCGCATCGAGTCTTGGCTCGAGGACTCCCACAAGTCGCCGCTGTCGGTGGAGGACGTCATGGCCGAGGCCCGCGAGCAGGTCTACTACTGCTCCCGCCGGCTCAGGCCCACCAAAAAGCTGGCCAAGCTGGTCAGCGACATCGACAAGGCCCGCGACAGCGTGGAGACGGCCGTCAAGGAGATGGTGGAGGCCAACCTGCGCCTGGCGGTGAGCATCGCCAAGAAGTACACCTTCCGCGGGCTTAGCTTTGCCGACCTGATCCAGGAGGGCAACATCGGCCTGATGAAGGCCGTCAACCGCTACGACTACCGCACCGGCTATCGCTTCAGCACCTTCGCGTCGTGGTGGATTCGCCAAACCATCAGCCGGGCCATCTATGACCAGGCCCGCACCATCCGCATCCCCATCCACCTCCTGGAGCGGCGCTCCAAGTACTTCCGGGTCTACTAGGGGCTCCTCAAGGAGCTGGGCCGCGAGCCTTTACCCCAGGCCGTGGCCGAGACGGTGGGCATCGGCGAGGACCAGATCAAGGATATCGTCAACCTGACCCTGGACTCCACCTCCCTGGAGACCCCGGTGGGCGAGGACGGCGACGAGCTGGGCGACTTCATCGAGAACAAGGACGCCGAGTGCCCCTTCGAGAAGGTGGGCGAGCAGGAGATGCAGGGCCACCTCACCGAGGCCCTGGACGCTCTCGATGCCCGCGAGCGCCGCATCCTGGAGATGCGCTTCGGCCTGGGCGACGAGGATGAGCACACCCTGGAGGAGGTCGGCCAGGTCTTCAATCTGAGCCGCGAGCGCGTGCGCCAGATCGAGAAGAAGGCCCTGCAACGCCTGCGGCATCCCCAATGGCGCTGCCTCTTGGAGGACCACGTCAGCTAGCGTAGCTCCTAAATAGCACGGCATTACGAGGGCCTCTCCCGCATGGGAGAGGCCCTTTTTGTTATATTTGGGATTGCACGGGATGGCAACTATAACAACGGCAGTTGCAATGCTACCAGGCTAGCGCTTATCATAAGGTAAAGAGAGAGGATATGCTCATGTATTGTTCATCTTACACATCGGGTTAGCGGGGTTGACAAATAACCTGATTCGAGGATGTCTGCGGCCAATAACCTCAGAAGAGATCTGCACCTAATGGATGAAAAAGAAGTTATGATTCAACTCCTGATGAAGGAATATGAACTCCTTACCCAGGAGATTAAAGAGCGTGTAGGCAGGAGTGACAAAATAATGGGTTTCGGTATTACTATTATTGGCGCTGGAATCAGCTATGGAATTAACGAAGAACTCAATGAGATATTAATATTGATGCCTCTTGCCTTTATGGGTATCATTCTATATGCCATATATAATACTACTATTGTAATGGCGCTGGGTGGCTGTAAACAGCTGATAGCGGAAAGAGTTAATGATAATTTTCCTCAAAATATTTTAATCTGGGAATCAATTTCAAGGCGGCTCGTACATCATAGTATAGCAATAAAGTGCCTGGATATATTATATGCGATTTTTCTTGGAGGGGCCATAATCGTAGGGCTAAAGGCAGGTGCGGATTCCGCCGATTTCGGCCACTGATTCCATTTGATGCCGGCCGGGCGATCCACGTGAAGCCGGCCACCCACCTATGAGGGGGCGACGCTGGTGATAATGTAGTTACTCCTGATGACCCGGGGTGGTCAAGCTTGC
>JAZDIQ010000016.1:0-2874 GCA_043804825.1 Pseudomonadota bacterium | reverse complement strand
CTTGGCCGACCCCGAGCTGCGCCCCGGCGACTGCCTGGTGGACGGCCCCCAGGCCCAGGTGGACGCCACCCTGGCCACCCGTCGGGGCAGGATATTCCAGCTCCTGGAAGAGACTTTCCATCAGTCCCCGCGCCTGGTTCTAGAAGAGGCCCTGGAAGAGGCCCTGGATCAGGCCCTGGACCAGGCCCCGGCCCAGCCCCCGGAGCCCGGCCAGGCGTCCGCCGCGCCCGACCCGGCACCGGAGGCCGCGCCGGCGCCGGCGCCGGCCGCAGAGCTGGAGGACTGGTAATGGCCTTCCGGCTGGCCCACTACGGCCAGGCCGTTGAGCAGGCCGACCCCCTGGTGCACCTGGGGCGCGTCACCCAGGTGGTGGGCCTGGTGGCCGAGGCCAAGGGCCTGATGCTGCCCGTGGGCGCCGGCGTCTTCCTGCACATGGACCAAGGCCCGGCGGCCCTGGGCGAGGTGGTGGGCTTCAAGGGCGAGAGCATGCTGATCATGCCCTACGCCGAGACCCGGGGCCTGAGGCCCGGCTGCCTGGTCTCCGCCGCCGGGGCCGAGGGGCAGGTCAAGGTGGGGCCGGGGCTGTTGGGCCGGGTCATCGACGGCCTGGGGCATTCCCTGGACGGCCGCCCCGACCCCGACTACCACACCCTCTACCCCCTGTACAACGACCCGCCCCCGCCCATGAGCCGCCGGCGCATCACCGAGCCGGTTGACGTGGGGGTGCGGGTGATCAACTCCCTCTTGACCCTGGGCAAGGGCCAGCGCGTGGGCATCTTCGCCGGCTCCGGCGTGGGCAAGTCCACCCTCATGGGCATGGTGGCCCGCCACACGGCGGCCGACGTCAGCGTCATCGGCCTGGTGGGCGAGCGCGGCCGCGAGGTGCGCGACTTCATCGAGCGCGACCTGGGGCCCGAGGGCCTGGCCAGGAGCGTGGTCATCGTGGCCACCAGCGACCGCCCGGCCCTGCTGCGCATCCGCGCCGCCTACCTGGCCACCTCCGTGGCCGAGTATTTCCGCGACCAGGGCGCCGACGTGGTCTTGATGATGGACTCGGTGACCCGCTTCGCCCTGGCCGCCCGCGAGGTGGGCCTGTCGGTGGGCGAGCCGCCCACCACCAAGGGCTACACCCCCAGCGTCTTCGCCCAACTGCCCCGCCTGTTGGAGCGCGCCGGCACCACCGAGCACACCGGCTCCATCACCGGCATCTACACAGTCCTGGTGGAGGGCGACGACGTCACCGAGCCGGTGGCCGACTCCATGCGCTCCATCCTGGACGGCCACGTGGTGCTCACCAGGCGCCTGGCCGAGCAGGGCCACTACCCGGCCATCGAGGTGCTGGGCTCGGTCAGCCGTCTGGTCAGCGAGCTGAACAACCGCGAGATGCTCAGCGCTGGCCGGGGGCTGGTGGAGCTGTTGGCCGCCTACCGCCGGGCCGAGGACCTGATCAACATCGGCGCCTACGCCGAGGGCACCAACCCCAAGATAGACCGCGCCCTGCGCCTGATGGAGCGCATCAACGGCTTTTTGCGCCAGCCCCAGGACGAGGGCGTGAACCTGGCCAGCAGCCGCGAGCAGCTCTTAAGGCTGATGCAGGAGAAGTAGGCCGTGGGCTTTGTCTTTCGCCTGCAAACCGTCCTGGACCACCGCCACCACCTGGAGGACCTGGCCTTTGCCCAGTTCGCCCATTTCCAGAAGGTGCAGCAGCAGTGCGAGCTGCACCTGGCCTGGCTGGGCGACGAGATGACCCGCGCCCGCTTTGATCTGGCCGGGCGCGAGCAGGCGGGCATGCCGGCCAAGGACTTCATCCTGGCCAACGAGTACGTCACGGTCCTCAGACTCCAGGTGCTGCGCGAGCAGGCCCGCCTGCCCATGCTCAAGGCCCAGACCGAGGAGGCCCGCCTCAAGCTGGTGGAGGCCACCAAGGACCGCAAGGTGTTGGAGAGCTTGCGCGACACCCACCGGGCCGACTATGATCGTCAGGAGCTTCTGGCCGAGCAGCGGCTGTTGGACGAGGTGGCGGTGGGTTCCTTCGCGCGGAGAAACATTACATGAGCGCAGCGCCCGGCGAACGTACTGGCCAAGGGCCTGCCTGGGGGCCGCCGGCCCCGTTGCTGACCCTGGCCTTGACCCTGATCCTGGCCCTGGCCCTGTGCGGGGGCGGCCCCGGCCCGGCCTGGGCGGCCCCGGCCAAGGGCAAGCCCGCCGCCAAGGCGGCTGAAAAGGCCCCGGCCCAGCCCGGCGAGAGCCTGCCCCCCCAGCCCGATGGCAAGGCCCAGGACAAGGCCGCCAACATCCTGACGGGCGACAAGGCCGCCGAGGAAAGCGCCACCGGCCTGGACACCAAGTCCCTGCCCGAGGGCGAGGCCGGGCTGGGCGCCCCGGCGGCCCAGCCCCAGTACGATCCCCGCCTGATCCAGCTTATAGAGCAAAAACGCGCCGACCTGGCCCTGGAGGAGGCCCGCCTGGCCCGTGAGCGCCAGGAGCTGACCAAGCTTCAGGAAGAGGTGGTGTCGCGCATCGAGGAGCTGAAGAAGGTGCAGACCGCGCTGGAGGAGTTGGTCAAGACCGAGAAGGACCAGCGCGAGGGGAGGGTGGCCCAACTGGTCAAGGTGCTCTCCAACATGAAGGCCGACGCCGCCGGGGCCGTGGTGGCCAAGCTGGACGACCAGATGGCCGTGGACATCTTCAGCAAAATGGCCCCGCGCACCTCGGGCAAGATCATGGCCACCCTGAAGCCCGATCACGCCGCGCGCATCGGCGAGTTGCTGACCCGCCATCAGGAGGCCCGCAACGCCGCCAAGCTGGCCGCCGAGACGGCCGCCGCCGGCACCGCTCCAACCGCCCCGGCCAAGCCTCCAGCCGCCGCCCCGG
>JAZDIQ010000015.1:0-2111 GCA_043804825.1 Pseudomonadota bacterium | reverse complement strand
CTGCGCATGGACCTCTACCCGGAGGAGATATTCGTCTTCACCCCCACCGGCGAGGTCAAGGAACTGCCCCGCGGCTCCACCCCCCTGGACTTCGCCTATGGCATCCATACCGAGGTGGGGCACAAGTGCGTGGGGGCCAAGGTCAACGGCCGCATGGTGCCGTTGCGCCACCAGTTGACCACCGGCGACCAGGTGGAGATCATCACCCAGGCCAACCAGACCCCCAGCAAGGACTGGCTGAAGTTCGTGGTCTCCAGCCGGGCCCGCACCAAGATCCGCTCCTACATTCGGGAATCGGAACGCGACCGGGCGGTGAGCCTGGGCAAGGAACTCCTGGACCGCGAGCTGCGCAAGCACAACCTCAGCCTTAATCAAGTGGTCCGCGAGGGCAAGCTGGAGCCGGTGCTGGGCGATTTTTCCTTCAAGGACGCCGACCACCTGCTGGCCGCCATCTCCTATGGCAAGGTGTCCCCCCGCCTGGTGGCCAACAGAATCCTGCCCCGGCCCGAGAAGGAGGAACGCCCCTCCTTTTTTGAGCGTTCCCTGGGCCGGCTGCGGCGCCGGCCCCAGGAAGGCATCAAGGTCAAGGGCGTGGACGACGTGCTGGTGCGCCTGGCCAAATGCTGCAACCCCCTGCCCGGCGAGCGCATTGCCGGCTACATTACCCGCGGCCGGGGAGTGAGCGTGCACCAGGCGAATTGCCCCCATCTGGCCCAGGTGGAGCCCGAGCGCCGGGTGGAGGTGGAGTGGGACGTGTCCCAGGACCAGGTGCGGCCGGTGCGCATCCGGGTGGAGAGCGGCGACCGCGCCGGAATCCTGGCCGATCTGGCCAGCGCCCTCAAGCAGCGTGATATCAATATCCTGGAAGCCGAAGTCCACGTGGAGGACCACAAGGGCGTGGCCACCTTCCTGATCCAGGTGCACGACACCACGCAATTGAAACAGATTTTGGCCGAGTTGAAACGGGTCAAGGGCGTGCACGCCGTGCAGCGCCTGGGGTTGACCTAATATGGAATCAATTCGCCATATAGCCAGCGCTAGTTATGTAACGGCTCCAACCATCTCGGTTATGAGGAGCATGGTTAAAGTCGCCGGAGTGTTTTTCCTGGTGGCAGGGATGATGTTGTCTGCAATCCCCTGCTGCCTGGCTTCGGAAAAGCTTACGCTGGAAGATGCGTGGCGGGTGATAAGGGGAAAGAAATTCGTTGATCTCACCCATGCCTTTTCACCCGGAGTTCCCCATTGGAAAGGTTTTCCCGACGAGAAACGCGAAACATTGTATTGGTATGAACCAGGGGTGGGAAGATTGGGCAGCGGCTTTTATGCTCAGTCCTTCACGCACGTGGGTCAATGGGGAACCCACGTTGACCCTCCAGCGCACTTTGTAAAGGGCCTTCGCACCGTGGATCAGATCGACTTGAAAGAGATGATCCTTCCTTTGGTGGTAATAGATGTTCACCAGGCCGTGGCCGACGACCCTGACTACACTATCAGCATGGAAGACGTCAAAAAGTGGGAAAAGCGGCATGGCGAAATTCCGGAGGGTGCGTTCGTGGCGATGCGTACAGATTGGTCCAAACGATGGCCCAATATGGAAGCCATGCACAACAAGGACGTCAGCGGTATTGCTCATTATCCCGGCTGGAGCCTGGAGGTGCTGAAATTCCTCTATGAGGTGCGCAAGATCACCGCTTCCGGCCACGAGACAACCGATACAGACCCTGGCGTGGCCACCTCTAAGGATGATTATGCCTTGGAGAGTTACATATTAAAGAGTAACCACTACCAGATTGAACTCCTGGCGCATTTGGACGAGGTGCCGGAGGCTGGCGCCCTGGTGGTATCTACTTTCCCAAAACCAAAAGATGGGTCAGGATTCCCAGCCCGGGTTTTTGCCATTCTTCCCTGAGGACAAGGCAGCTTTCCATAAACCGGCCGCAAAGTTGTCCAACAAAGGGGGGCCATTGCACGGCGAAACAGGTATATAGTCTGTAAAAGCAGCTAGTAAGCTCGTGAAACACCATTTGCCAGGCAATGGCCGAAGCGGGCCATGGATGGCCCGCCGGGCGCGTAAGCGCCCGGCGGGCTGGGCAAAATCACGTTTTTGCCCA
>JAZDIQ010000014.1:0-30037 GCA_043804825.1 Pseudomonadota bacterium | reverse complement strand
GGGGGGGGGGGGGGGGGGGGCGGGGGGGGCCGCGCCGGTGGCAGCGGGCACGGGAAAGGGTGGCGCCGCCACCTGGCCCACCGGGAACACCGGGGGCGTGGCGGGCGGGCCGCCGCCAAAGAGGCCTTGCAGCAGTTGGCGGCGGGCCTCGGCCTCGGCGGCGATGCCCAGCAAATCCACGTAGACGATCGGCGCCAGCAGGCCGCCGGGCTGGCAGTCCCGCACCCGCACGGGCACTATCTGGCGCTTGTCGCCCTTGGGGTCCTGGGCGAAGTAGGCGGCCCATTCCGGCTGGGTGAACTCGGACTTTAGGTAGTCGGGCGAGAGCACCAGCAGGATTTTTTCACATTCCTGGATGCCCTGCTGCATGGCCAAGGGGAAGTTGCAGCCAGGGCCGAAGTCCCAGGCCTGGATGACCACCTGGCGGCCCTGCGCCATTATCTGCCAGGCGATCCACTCCGCCCATTGGCGGTCGGCCTTGTTGTAGCTGATGAAGAAGTCCTTCATGATGATCCCCCCAAGGCAATGGACCCGGCGGACGCTGGGCAGGCGTGCTCGGCCATTAAAGCCCCCTGGCCCCTAGGCTGTCAAGGTTTGCTCCTGTCCCCGGCCAGCGCGGCCAGGCCCCTACGGGAGCCGGCAAGGCCCGCCCGGGCCATAGCCCCGCCCGACCCGTGATTGGGAGCCCAGGCACTGGGCCTTGGCCTGGGGGGCGATTTGCGGTAATAGGTTAAGGATTAACGCGGTAGCCGGCCAACCAGCAACGAGCGAGGCCCATGACCATTGCCCCCTTGGAAAGCCAGGGCTTCAAGCCCCTGGAATTGACCGATAAAGAGGCCATCGGCGCCTATTTGCGCGCTGACCCTCCCCAGACCTCGGAGCTGACCTTCACCAACCTGTTCATGTGGCGGGAGCATTACCGCCCCCTGTGGCGGGTTTGGGGGGAGCATCTGCTGCTGGTGCTCCAGCCCCACGGCCAGGAGGCCTTCGGCCTGCCGCCCATCGGCCCCGGTGATCTCACCCCGGCCTGCCTGGAGCTGTGCCGGGCGCTGGGCGCCGCCGGCCAGGCGCCCAGCCTGCGCCGCCTGGGCGGCCAGGCCTTGGAGCGCATCGACCAGGGACGCCTGGCGGCTGTGCTGGACCGCGACCAGAGCGACTACGTGTATCTGAGCGCCGATTTGATCGCGCTAAGCGGCAACCGCTTCCATCGCAAGAAGAACCACCTGAACAAGTTCCGCAAGGCCTATCCCGACTACGAGTATCGGCCCCTGGACGAGGGCCTGGTCTGCCGGGTGTTGGCCATGCAGCAGGACTGGTGCGCCCTGAGGGATTGCGCCAGCGATGTCAGCCTGGCCAACGAGGACCAGGCCATCTACGAGGCCCTGAAGCATTTCGAGGCCCTGGACTTCGTGGGCGGGGCCATCCTGGTTCAGGGCAAGGTGGAGGCCTTCAGCCTGGGCGAGCCCCTGAACCCCGACACGGCGGTGATCCACATCGAGAAGGCCAATCCCGAGCTGCCAGGGCTCTACGCGGCCATCAATCAGCGCTTTGCCCAGGAGGCCTGGGCGGGTTATGCCTATATCAACCGCGAGCAGGACCTGGGCATCGAGGGCCTCAAGGCGGCCAAGGAGTCCTACAACCCCCACCACCTGGTGGATAAATACATCCTCACCCCCCTCTGAGGCGCGAGTGCCCATGCAAGCATATCAAGAAACCCTGGCCCGGCTCCTGGCCCAGAGCGGGGCCTTGTTCTTCCGCTCGGGGCTCAAGCTCAAGGACGGCCGCCCCACGCCCTACTTCGCCAACCTGGGGGTGTTCCGCTCCGGCCGCCTGGCCCTGGAGCTGGGGCGCTGCTTCGCCGCCTGGCTGGCCCAGCAAAAGCTGACCCAGGAGGTGGACGTGCTGCTGGGGCCGTCCTACAAGGGCAGCGCCATCGCCCAGGCGGCGGCCATCGCCCTGTGGCAGGACCAGGGCCGCGACCTGCTCTTTGACTATGACCGCAAGGAGGCCAAGACCCACGGCGAGGCCAGCGGCCAGGGCAACATGTTCGTCACCGGCGCGCTGACCGACGGCGCGCGGGTCTTGATCCTGGACGACGTGGGCACCTCCATGGCCACCAAGGTGGAGCTTCTGGACAAGCTCAAGGCCCATGAGCAGGCCCAGGGCCTCAAGCTCAAGATCGTGGGCGTGGCCCTGGCCGTGGACCGCCAGCAGGTGCAGGCGGTCTACGATGCCGAGGGCAAGGTGGTGGAGGGCGCGCGCGGGGCCGACGCCTTGGCGGCCTTCACGCAGAAGACCGGCCTGCCGGTGTGGCCCTTGTTGGGCATCCGCCAGTGCGTGGAGTATCTGCACGCTTGCGGTGAGCCGGTCCTGGTGGAGGGCCAGCGCCGGCCCCTGGATGACGGGCTGCTCCAGCGGGTGCGCGACTACCTGGCCGTGTATGGCAGGGAGGCCTAGGCCATGCGCAAGGCCGTTGTCTCGCCGCTGCTGTCGCTGTTGGTGCCGGGCCTGGGGCAGATCGTCAACCGCGAGCTGTTCAAGGGCTCCATCATGGTGGCGGCCATGAGCCTGTTGTTCATCATCATGCTGGGCTTTGGCCTGCACCAGTTCAGCAAGGCGGTGATGACCATCCAGGAGGCCGGGGCCCAGCCCGGCGACTTCAGCGCCCTGAGCGCTCAACTGCGCGCCCAGGGCTCGGCCTGGTTTTTGGTGCTGGGGGGGCTGTTGGCCTGCCTGTGGGCCTACGCCGTCATCGACGCCTGGCGCGGCGGTCGACGCCGCGACGCCCAAACCTCGGAGGAAGCCTGATGCGCGCGCTGGTCCTGGATGAATTGCGGCGGCCGGACGTGGAAAAGCTGGCCCAGCACCTGGGCGAGACCTTGCATCCCTCGGCCATGGAGGGTGTGTACTGGCTGGAGATGCCGCCGGACTTGCTTAGCCCCGAGCAGGTGGCCCACGCCGAGTGCGGACCCCACCGCGTGGCCCTGGTGCTGGAGGAGGATTCCCTGCGCCTGGAGCTTCTGGTGCGCGCCCACCAATCCCTGCGCTGCAACTGCACCGGCTACGCCAGCCCGGCCCAGCGGCAATTTTTGCTGGGCTATGTGGACCGGCTCATCGCCGAGCTGGAACTTAGCACCTAGGGCATCGAAACCAAGCTATAATTGTAATTGCTTCCCCACGCAGGACGGCGCAGATGGACCCATACGCCCGGCCCGGCAAAGGCCGCGCCAGCTTCGGGGGCCTGGAGGCCTCCAGCCTGTACTGCCGGCGCTGCGCCAAGGCCCAGCCCGTGCGGCGCAAGCTATTGCTGGTGCTGCCCCAGGGCGAGAAGTACGCCTACTACTGCACGGTCTGCGGCGACGAGGTGGGCTCCAAGCTGGAGCAGACCACGCCGCCGTCCTAGGCTCGCGGCGGGCCCCAGCCTCGCGCTCACAGCTCCTTGACGGCCTCCTCGGCGGCGGAGATGGTCTGTTCCACGGCCTCCAGGTCGTGGGCCAGGGAGACCATGGTGGCCTCGAACTGGCTGGGGGCCAGGTAGATGCCCCGGGCCAGCATGTTTTGGTAGTAGCGGGCGAAGAGCTTGGTGTCGCTCTTGGCCGCCGAGGCGTAGTCGGTCACCGGCCCGGCCTGGAAGAAATAGGTGAACATGGCCCCCACCCGCTGGCCGAAGTGGGGCAGGCCCTTGGCCATGAAGATGGCGCCCAGGCCCTCGTAGAGCTTCTGGCTGGTCTCCTCCAATATCTCGTAGGTGCGCGGGGCCAGCAACAGCTCCAGCACCGTCAGGCCGGCGGCCGTGGCCAGGGGGTTGCCCGAGAGGGTGCCGGCCTGGTACACCGGCCCGGCCGGGGCGATCTTCTGCATGATCTCCCGCCGGCCGCCGTAGGCCCCCAGGGGCAGACCGCCGCCGATGATCTTGCCCAGGCAGGTCAGGTCGGGCATCACCCCGAAGCGCTCCTGGGCGCCGCCCAGGGCCACCCGGAAGCCGGTAATCACCTCGTCGAAGATCAGCACCGCCCCATACTGGTCGCAGACCTTGCGCAGGCCGGTGAGGAAGCCCGGCAGGGGCTCCACCACGCCCATGTTGCCGGCCACCGGCTCCACGATCAGCGCCGCGATCTGCTCCCCCCGCTGGGCAAAGGCCTTTTCCAGCGCCTCAAGGTCGTTGTAGGGCAGGCTCAGGGTCTGGCCGGCCACGGCCGCCGGCACCCCCGGGCTGGAGGGGATGCCCAGGGTGGCCAGGCCCGAGCCCGCCGCCACCAAGAGGCCGTCGGAGTGGCCGTGGTAGCAGCCGTCGAACTTGACGATCAAATCGCGGCCGGTGAAGCCCCGGGCCAGGCGCAGGGCGCTCATGGTGGCCTCGGTGCCGCTGGAAACCAGGCGCACCTGCTCCAGGCTGGGCACCAGCTTGCAAAGCTTCTCGGCCATGAGCACCTCGGCCTCGGTGGGCGCGCCGAAGCTGGCGCCCTTCTCGTTGGCCTTCTGCACCGAGGCGATCACCTCGGGATGGGAGTGCCCCAGGATCAGGGGACCCCAGGAGCCCACGTAGTCCAGGTAGCGGCTGCCGTCCACGTCCTCTATGTGGCAGCCCCGGCCCGAGCGGATGAAGGGCGGGGTGAGCCCCACCGAACCCATGGCCCGCACGGGGGAATTGACCCCGCCGGGGATGACCTCCAAGGCCCGCTGCCAAAGCTCCTGTGAACGACGGCCAGCCATCAGACTGCCTCCCGGTAAATGTCGTGTGATTTAACCTGTTGATTTAATAATACTGCATGGAGGTTTTTTTAAGCTCCTCCACCGAGAAAAGCAACTCGTGCGCCACGCCCGGCACCTCTCGCGCCATCTCCTCCACCAGATTCCGGCACTCATCCTGGCTCTTGCCGTGCACCATGGAAAAAAGGTTGTAGGGGAAGTCCGCGCAGGGCCGGCGCCAGTAGCAATGGCTCACCCGGCGGAAGGCGGCCAGCTTGTGCCCCACCTCGTCCACCTGGTCCTCGGTCACCCGCCAGGCCACCATCACATTGGCCGGAAAACCCGACTTCTGATGGCGCAGGGTGGCCCCGAAACGGCGCATGATGCCCTCCCGCTTGAGGCGGGCGATGCGCTCCACCACCTGGGCCTGGCTTAAGCCCAACTCCGCCGCCAGCCCCGCGAAGGGCCGGGGCTCCAGGGGCAAATCCCCCTGCAAGCGGGCGATGATGCGCTTATCCTTCTCGTCCATGCTCACTTTTTACCTCGTGGCCCTCGATTGTAGGTGGGGCCGCCAGCCTTGTCAACGACGGCGTGCCCGCCGCTGGGCATAAACGGGTCGAGTTCCGCTGTATCCCCGGCCAGCCTCGGCGGCTCCCGTGGCGGGCCAGTCCCAGCAAAAACCCAAGTAGGGTGGATTGCCGCGTCGCATCCCTGGCCGGGATGCTCCTCGCAATGACACGATCTGTGATACGGCGGCTTAGAACCCGGCCTGGCAGCCTGCCCGCCGCTGGGCATATACGGGTCGAGTAGCCTGCCAGCTCGGACCAGGGCTGGCGGCTCCCGTGGCGGGCTAGTCCCGGTTTTTGGTTTTTCTGGACGGCCTCCTGGGGCCAACAGCTTTTGTTTTTTCTTCACCCAGACCCCGTGCCCCGCCCTCAGCCCGGCCATTCTTAATCGCCGGCAGGGCGCCGCGTTAGTATGCCCCACCTGGCCCGGCGAGACAGCCAGGCCGGCCCGAGAACACGGGAGCAGGCCGCCGCGATGAGGCCCCCGCACCGGAGGGGCGCGGTATGGCCGGGCGGCTGGGCGGGGCACAAAGAAGAACCGCTGGGATTTGGTTTTTCCCCGCCAGTCCCTTGCGCCGCGACGCGCCGGCCAAAGACCAAGTTGGTGGATTGCCGCGTCGCATCCCTGGCCGGGATGCTCCTCGCAATGACACCAGGCTTGATGTGGCTGCCTCCATGGCCACACAACCCCGGCGAGACAGCCAGGCTGGCCCGAGAACACGGGAGCAGGCCGCCGCGATGAGGCCCCCGCACCGGAGGGGCGCGGTATGGCCGGGCGGCAGGCCCATATCTTCACAAGGGACTGCACGAATCCCGCCGGATATGGTTAAATGCAAGCAATGGTCACTTGCCGGCGTCCCCCGCCCCCAAAGCCGGCGCCAACCCTTCGTGGAGCCTTGAATCATGCCCCCCCGCGGTTTTGCCTTTTCACCCGCCCTGGCCGGGCGCCCCTTGCGCGTGGCGGCCTTCATGAGCGGCAGCGGCTCCAACATCCGGCGCCTCTTGGAGCGAAAAAGCCCCCACTATGAGGTGGCCTTCATTTTCAGCGACCGCGCCGACGACCACAGCCAGGGCCAGAAGATCGCCCACGAGTACGGGCTGCCCTATTTCGCCTACGACACCCGGCGCTTCCACCAGCTCAGGGGCCAAAAGCGCAGCGTGCTGACCAAGGAGGGCCTGCAAACCCGGCGGGCCTTTGATGCCGTGGCCGGCCGCCTGGTGCGGGCCTTCGGGGTGGACCTCTTGGCCCTGGGCGGCTACATGAGCTTTTTGACCCTCAAGCGGGGCATCAACGTGCACCCGGCGGATCTGTCCATCGACGACGCCAAGGGCCGCCGCCGCTTCGTGGGCGACGACGCGGTGATGGACGCCATCGCCGCCGGCCAGAAGGAGCTGCGGGCCTCCACCCTGTGGATCGACCAGGGCGTGGACTCCGGGCCGCTGCTCATGGTCAGCGACCCCCTGCCCGTGGACCTGCCCGCCCCCCTGGAGGAGCTTGTGGCCGACCCTGCCCGCCTGCGCCGGGTGGCCGATGAGCATCAAGAGGCCCTCAAGGAGCGCGGCGACTGGGTGATCTTCCCCCTGACCGTGGAGCTGATGGCCACGGGTCGCCTGGTGATCAATCCCCAGGGCCTGGCCGTGCTGGAAGGGCGGGTCTATCCCCGGGGCGTGCGCCCCGGCGACCTCCAGGCCGCCCCGGGCCAGGCCCGATGACCCCCCTGGCCGACACCTACGCCCTGGCCCGCCGGCGCATGGTCCAGGAGCAGATCGCCGGCCGGGGGGTGGGCGACCGCCGCCTGCTGGCGGCCATGCAGGAGGTCCCCCGGCACCTCTTCGTGGACGAGGCCCTGTGGTCCCAGGCCTACAACGATCACCCCCTGAACATCGGCGAGGGCCAGACCATCAGCCAGCCCTACATGGTGGCCCTGATGACCGACGCCCTGGGGCTCACGGGCCGCGAGAAGGTCCTGGAGATCGGCACCGGCAGCGGCTACCAGACGGCCATCCTGGCCAAGCTCTGCGACTGGGTCTATTCCCTGGAGCGCCTCCTGGGCCTGTCCCGCCGCGCCCAGCGGGTGCTGGAGCAGGTGGGGATATTCAACGTCAACCTCATCGTGGGCGACGGTAGCAAGGGCCACCCCCGCGAGGCCCCCTACGACGCCATCATCGTCACCGCCGGCGCGCCCCGGGTGCCCCAGCCGCTCTTGACCCAGCTCAAGGAAGGCGGGCGCCTGGTGGTGCCCGTGGGCGACAAGCAGGTGCAGACCCTCATGCGCATCACCCGCCGCGACGGCGAATTCATCAGCGAGGACCTGGGAGGTTGCCGCTTCGTCAACCTCGTCGGCGAACACGGCTGGTAACCGCGAGCCGCGGTGGGCGTAAACGGGTCGAGAGGCCGCCATCCCTAGCCGACGCCGGTGGCTCCCGGTGTAGGTCATAGGCGAACACGGCTGGTAACCGCGAGCCGCGGTGGGCGTAAACGGGTCGAGGGGCAGCGTGGACCTGGCCGCCGCCGCCGGCTCTCGTTCTGGACCATTCAGAAAGGACGTAGGGCGGGTTAGCACAGCGTAACCCGCCGCGTACCCCAGCCCAGGCCGGGGCGAGGAAGCAATCGCGGCAAAAATGCCACGGCCCTTTTTACCCCCTCGCCCCACCGGGGGAGAGGGCCGGGGTGAGGGGTCCGGCGGTTCCCCTTGCGGCGCCTAATTAAACAAGGCGGATCATCCCATGACAGGCGTGGAACAGGCCCGTTTGATCAGCGTCATCGGCGCCGGCCAGGCCCCGCCGGAGGTGCTGGAGCGGGCCGAGGAGGTGGGGCGGCTCTTGGCCCGGGCGGGCTGGGGCGTGGTCACCGGCGGTCTGGGCGGGGTGATGGAGGCCGCCGCCCGGGGCGCGGCCTTGGCAGGCGGGCTGACCTTGGGCATCCTGCCCGGCGAGGAGGCCGGCGCGGCCAATCCCTGGTGCCGGGTGGCGCTGCCCTCGGGCCTGGGCCAGGCCCGCAACGTGCTTGTGGTGCGGGCCGGGCGGGCGGTCATCGCGGTCAGCGGCGGGGCCGGCACCCTCTCGGAGATCGGCCACGCGCTGAAAATGGGCCGCGCCGTGGCCGGCCTGGGCTCCTGGCGGGTGCCCGGCGTGTTCCAGGCCGAGAGCCCCGCCGCCGCCGTGGAGCATGTGCTGGCCAGCCTGGCTATCCAGCCAGTCACCCGTCCCGCCTAATCGTCGCTCATGCCGAACAGCAGGTTGGTGAAACGACGCTTGACCGTGCGCTCTATGCCCGCGCCGATGCGGGCCATGAACAGGTTCTCGGCCCGCAGGCTGACGTTGGGCTCGTTGGTGGGGTACTGCCGAAAGCCCAGGGGGGTGAGCAGGTTGATGATGGTGTCGCGGTACTGCATCAGGGTCTTCTTGGTCTCGTCAAGGTCCCAGTGCCAGGAATAACCCACGATGTAGAGTATGCGCTCCTCGTTGGCCGGCTCGTCCACCACCAGCCCCAGCATGGGCCGCATCAGCCCCAGGTCGCGCCAGCCCCGGGCGTTCTCGCCAAAGACCTCGTAGAGCACCGGCGGGTCCATGGCCGCCCAGCGCTCGCCGGCCAGGGGCGGACGCCGCACGCAGTAGCCCACGATGGTCTGCCCCTCGTGCAGGGCCAGGCACAGGTTGGCCCCGGGGAAGCTGGCCTGGTGCATCAGGCTGTCGGGGCAGGTGAGGATGGAGCGGTAGGAGGAGAAGACCCCGATGCCCGGGTCCATGTCAAGGCGCGGCACCTCCTCGGGGGCCACGTAGGTGACCAGATCAACCGGCCCCTTGGGGGTCTCCAGGCGGGTGGTCTGGCTCTCGGGCATGGATTGGCCCTAAAAATCTTCGTAGTCGCCGTGCAGGCGCTTGACCATGATGGCCAGATCGTAGTTGTTGCCCCGGCTGTCCTTGGCGTAGTCGGGCAGCACCGCCTGCTCAAAAAAATCCAGCTTGCGCGCCGCCCGGATGGCCTTGTCCTCCACGCCCTTGATGTACTCGGTGATCAATAGCCGCAAGCCCAGGTTCATGGCCAACTGGATCATGTCCAGCAGCAGATAGGTGCCCAGGCGTTGGCCCCGGAACTCCAGGTCCACCACCACCCGGATGCGGCCGATGTGGGCCCGCGCCCCGGGGTTGGGGAAGCGGTTCAGGGTGGCCTTGCCCACGATGCGGTCCAACTCGTCCAGGGCCACGATGGGCAGGGTGCGCCGGGGGTGGTATTGCAGCAGGTAGTGGCGCACGATCTGCTCGTCGGCCACGTCGTTTTCCAGGTACCAGCGGTCCTCGGCGGGCACGCGGGCAAAGAAATCCAGCAGCCGCCCCTCGTCCTGCTGGGGCTCCAGGGGCCTGAGCCAGACCTCCTCGCCGTTTTTCAGGATCAGGGGCCTGGGATAACCATGGCTTTGCAGAGACACCGCATCCTCCCGCGCCACGGGCGTGTATGTCGCCCGTCGTCTGTTGGCCGCGCCGCTCCGCCAGGGGTCGGGCGGCCTGGACCGTGGCGGCCTGGGCTCCCAGGGGCGGAGCCGGGCAAGGTCAGGCCAGATGTCTTGCTATCTCCTCCAGGGTGTCCGCCACCCGGCAGCAGTAGGCATGTTCGTTATCATGCCACAAAAGCACCCTGAGTTGGGGGCCGCGCAGCTCCAGCCAATTGAGGTCCACGCGGGCCGAGTGGGGGTCGCCCAGAAAGTCGGCCGCCACCCGGGGCCGTCCCAAAAAGCCCTCCTCCAGGGCGGCCACGTCCTTGAGCGGACCGGCCGTGGCCTCTCTTAGCACCGCGATCACCCGCTCCCGGTCGGCCGGCGGGCGCTCCAGCACCAGATCGGCCAACAGGGCGTTGACCAACAGCGTGGGCACCCGAAAGCTCATGGCCATGAGCCGGCCCTCCAGGCGGGGCAAGAGCTGGGCCGTGGTGCGGGCCACCTCGCTGGACACCGGCCGCACCCCCAGGCCCGAGCGCCCGGCGCTGGCCTCCACCGCCGGGGCGTCCAGGAGGGTGTCGCCGGAGAGCGCCGGGTGGATGGTGGCGATGCCTGCGCTGGCCACGCCAAAGGCCTCGTCCAGCACCCCCAGCACCGGGGCCAGGGCGTTGGCCGTGCAGGTGGAGCAGGAGATGACGTGGTGGCGGGCCGGGTCGTAGGTCGCCAGGTTGAGGCCCCGCACCAGGGTGGCGTCCGCCGTCCGCGCCGAGCGGGTGATCACCACCTTGTCCACCCCCGCTCCGGCCAGTCCGGCGGCGGCATCGGCGGCGGCCTGGTCGCCCGAGGCCTCCACCAACACCCGCGCTCCCAGGCCGCCCCAGTCCACCTGCCGGGGTTGGCCACCCAAAAGCACCGGCACCGGCCGGCCATCCACCAGCAGTTGCGCCCCGGTGGCCCCCACCCGGCCAGGGAAACGGCCGTACACCGGGTCGTGGGCCAGCAGATAGGCCAGGTCGGCGGTCAACTGGGCCGGGTCGCGCCCGCCGGGGTTGATCTCGGCCACCGCCGCCACCCGCAAGGCCCCGTCGCGCCGCCAAAGCTCCCTGAAGAGCCCCCGCCCCACCCGGCCGAAACCCATCAGGCCGATGCCGATCTGCTTGCTTGCCGCCACTGCCCTCGCCCCAGTCATCCCAAAATGGTGCCACTTTGCCGTCTGGGCAGTCTATCCCAGCCCGCCAAACCCTTCAAGCCCGGCCGCGGCGTGCACCGGGTGCCCCCGGCTGGGCATGAACGGGTCGATTGGCCTTGCAGTACTGGCCGGCGCCGGCGGCTCCCGCCCTAGGTTGATCCCACAACAATCTGGGGCCGACAGCCTTGGTCTTCCCTCCCACCCAGACCCCGTGCCCCGCCTAAAGCCCGGCCATTCTTAATCGCCGGCCAGGGGCCTTGTCAGTATGCGCCACCGGGCCCGGCGAGGCGGCCAGGCCGGCCCGTGAACACGGGAGTACGCCGCCGCGACGGGGCCTGCGCACCGCGAGGGCGTGGTGTGGCCGGGCGGCTGGGCGGGGCACAAAAAAGAACCGCCGGGATTTATTTCCTCCCCCGTGGGCAGCCTCGCCTGGCAAAGATCCAAGTATGGTGGATTGCCGCGTCGCATCCCCACCGGGATGCTCCTCGCAATGACGGCCTTTTTCTGATGCCTCGTCCCTGATCGCGCCTATCGCCGGCCCCGCGAGCCAGGAATGAAGATGTTGGGTTACGGGGCAAGGCCCCCAAGCCAACCCAGGCGCTAGCCGCGCCCACCCATGCTCGGCCTACCCACGGTCGCGCAGGCGCAATATCCAGCCCGCCGGCAGGCCGCAGAGCCACAGCAGGCGGGCCGGCCAGTTGCCGAGCCCTTGCCATTGCTGGCCCAGGCTTAGGCCCAGGCCCAAGGCGAAGCGGGCGTAGTTGATGGCCGAGCGCAGGAAGTAGGCGGGGTGGCGGCCGAGCCAGGGTATCTCCAGGTTGAGCACCATCTGGTGCCAGAGCATCAGCCCCGGCAGGTGGCTCCAGGGCACGCCGGAGCCGGTCAGGCGGTCGGCGCCCTCGGTGTGATAGACCCGCAGGCACTCGTCCACGAAGCGGGTCAGGTAGCGGGCGGCGATGGGGCTCCACACCAGGTCCTCGGGCACGAAGCGGGCGCCCGGCGGCTGGGGATAGGGAAAGGCCCTGAGGATATTGGTGCGGGTGAAGCCCCACAGCTCGCCTTGATGGCGGTGGCCGTGGCGCAGGTTGAGGGCGCTGATGTCCATGAGCGGCGCGGGCAGGGGCCGGCCCAGGGGGCGGCCGTCCGGGGCCTGGCAGCGGGCGCTGACCCCGGCGAACTCCTGGCGGCGGTTGGGGGGGATGTCCCGCCAGTGTTGGTGCAGGCGCGCCAGGGCCTGGGGCAGGCAGGCGTCGTCGGAGTCCAGGGTGAGGAACAGCTCGCCCCGGGCCTGGGCCACCCCCTGGTTGAAGGCCACGTGCTTGCCCTGGTTTTCCTGGCGCAGGTAGCGGATGGGGAAGGACGAGCCCTCCGTCCAGGCGGCCACCAGCTCGGCGGTGCCGTCGGTGGAGCCGTCGTCGACGATGAGCCACTCGAAGTCGCGGAAGGTCTGGGCCTGGAGGCTCTCATGCACCCGGGGCAGGGTGTGGGCGCGGTTAAAGGCGGGGGTGAAGACCGTGAAGGCGTGCGCAAAGCCCCTGGCGGCCTCCATCCCCCTGGCTCCTGGTCTAGCGGCCGGCGTAGAAGTCGGCGATCACCTCCACCACGCGCTGTTTCTGCTGGCTGGTCAGCTCGGGGTAGACGGGTATGGCCAGCACTTCCTGGGCGGCCTGCTCGGCCACCGGCAGGTCGCCGGGCGCTCCGCCCAGGCGGGCGAAGCATTCCAAGAGGTGCATGGGTATGGGGTAGTACACGGCATGCCCGATCTTGGCCTGGCCCAGGTGGCTCATCAGGGCCTCGCGGTCCTTGACCCGGATGACGTACTGGTTGAAGACGTGGGTGCGGGGCTGATCGGGCCAGGCTCGGTGGGGCGTGGCCACCAGGCCCTTGTCCAGCAGGCCGCTATCCTTGAACATGCGGTCGTAGTCCAAGGCGTTGGCCCGGCGGGCGTCGCTCCAGGCCTCCAGGTATTGCAGCTTGACGCTGATCACGGCGGCCTGCACGGCGTCCAGGCGGAAGTTGCCGCCCACGTGGATGTGGCGGTATTTCTCATTGGGGTGGGAGCCGTGGGTGCGCATGGAGCGCAGGCGGGCGGCCAGTTCCGGGTCCTGGCAGGTGATGAGCCCGCCGTCGCCGGCCCCGCCCAGGTTCTTGCTGGGGAAGAAGCTGAAAGCGCCGGTGTGGCCGATGGAGCCGATGGTGGCCGGCCCGGCCGGGCCTGGATAGACCACGCCGATGGCCTGGGCGGCGTCCTCCACCACCTTGAGCTTGTATTGGCGGGCCAGCTCCATCAGGGGGATCATGTCCGCCGGCTGGCCGAAGAGGTGCACCGGCACCAGGGCCTTGGGCGGGGCGGGCAGGTCCGAGCGGGAGAGCAGCTCGGCCACCTTGGCCGGGTCCAGGTTGTAGGTGGCCGGGTCGATGTCGGCCAACAGGGGCACCGCCCCCAGGCGCACGATGGAGCCCACGGTGGCGAAGAAGGTGAACGGCGTGGTGACCACGCCGTCGCCGGGGCCGATGCCCAGGGCCATCAGGGACAACAGCAGGGCGTCGGTGCCCGAGGAGACGCCCAGGGCCTGGGGCACCCCCAGAAAGGCGGCCAGGTCTTTCTCGGCCGTGGCCACGTGGGGACCCAGGATGAAGGACTGCTCCTCGAAGACCCGGGTCACGGCGGCCAGGACCTGATCCTTGATGGTGGCGAACTGGGCCTTGAGGTCCAAGAGGGGTACCGGCGGATGGTTTTGGGGAGACATATGCGGTTCTCCTTGGGGCTTGCCGCCCCCTGGGGTATTATGCGCGGTAGAGGATTGCCAGGCGCCTCACACCGGGGCCCGCTGGCCTCTCGTATCCTCAACGGCCTATTATATGGTGTATAACATGAACACGCCGCAAACGCAGTCGCAGATTGAGGCCGTGGCCGGGCTGCTGGCCCAGGCCGAGCAGGTGGTGGCCCTGACCGGGGCCGGCATCAGCGTGGACAGCGGCATCCCGGCCTTCCGGGGCGCCCAGGGTCTGTGGGAAAAGTACGACCCCATGGAGTTCGCCTCCATCGAGTCATTCGAGGCCGACCCGGCGCGGGTGTGGGGCATGCTCCTGGAGCTGGACCAGCTGGTGCGCCAGGCCGAGCCCAACCTCGCCCATCTGGCCCTGGCCCAGCTGGAGCAGGCCGGGCGGCTCTCGGGGGTGGTGACCCAGAACATCGACGGCCTGCACCAGGCGGCGGGCTCGCGCTTCGTGGTGGAGTTCCACGGCTCGGGCCGGCGCCTGCGCTGCCTGTCCTGCAAGCGCCAGCTCAGCCGGGCCGAGGTGATGATGGACCCCCTGCCGCCGCGCTGCGCCTGCGGGGGTCTGGTCAAGCCCGATGTGGTCTTCTTTGGCGAGCCCATCCCCGAGCGGGCGGCCATGACCGCCTTCGCCCTGGCCAGCTCCTGTCAGGTGATGCTGGTGGTGGGCACCTCGGCGGTGGTGGCCCCGGCCAGCCATCTGCCGCTATTGGCCAAGAGCGCCGGGGCCAAGGTGGTGGAGATCAACCTGGAGCCCACGGCCCTGTCGGAGCGCATCTCGGACTTCGTGTTCCACGAAGACGCCGGCCAGGTGCTGCCGGCCCTAGTCAAGGCCCTGGAGGACCTCCAGGGCCGGCGGGGCTAGGCCGTGGCCCAGGCGCCGCCGAAGGTCTGGCAGGTCATCACTAGCACCGACGTGGGCGGGGCCGAAACCCAGCTTTTGCGCCTGATCCAGGCCCTGGGGCAGCGCGCGCGGTGCCGAGTGGCCTGCCTGCTGCCCGAGGGGCCCCTGGCGGCGGAGATGCGCGCCGCCGGGGCGCCGGTGACCTGCCTGGACCTGACCCCCTCTCCGGCGGCCCTCACCCGGGGCGTCAAGGCCCTGCGCCGGCTGTTGGCCTCCTGGCCGGCGGATGTGGTGCAGACCTGGATGTACCACGCCGACCTGCTGGGCCTGTTGGCCGCCCGCCCGCTCAAGCCGCCGGTGCTCTGGACCCTGCGTTGCTCCGACCTGGACCTGTCGCGCTATCGCCGCTCCACCCGCCTGGTGCTGGGGGCCTGCGTGACCTTGGCCCGCCTCAAGGAGCCCCGCGTCATCGTGGCCAACAGCCAGGCCGGCCTGGATTTCCACGCCCGGCTGGGCTATCCCAAGGCCAAGCTCAAGCTCATCCCCAACGGCTTTGACCTGGCCCGCTTCGCCCCCGACCCCGCCGAGGGCGCCCGCCGCCGGGCCCAGCTGGGCTGGGGGCCTGAGCACCTGGTGGTGGGGCACGTGGCCCGCCTGGACCCGGCCAAGGACCACGCCGGCTTCATCGACGCGGCCCGCATGCTGGCCGGCCGCCTGCCCGCCGCGCGCTTTCTGCTCATGGGCCAGGGGGTGGAGGCCGGCAATCCCCGCTTCGCCGCCTGCGCCGAGCCGCCCCTGGCCGGGCGCTGCGCCCTCTTGGGCCGGCGGGACGACGTGCCCCAGTGGCTCACGGCCATGGACGTCCTGGCCCAAAGCTCGCTCAGCGAGGGCCTGCCCAACGCCCTGGGCGAGGCCCTGGCCGCCGGCCTGCCCGTGGCCGCCACGGCCGCCGGCGACAGCGCCGCCCTGGTGGGGCCGGCCGGCCGGGTGGTGCCCGTGGGCCAGCCCTACGCCCTGGCCGAGGCCCTGGAGGAGCTATTGCGCCTGCCCGCGCCCCAGCGCCAGGCCCTGGGCGCCCTGGGCCGCCAAAGAATGCAAGAAGGCTACTCCCTGGAGGCCATGGCCGGGGCCTATCTGGGGCTGTACCAGGAGCTATGCGGCCCGGGCGGCGTGCCCGCCGCTGGGCGTTAACGGGTCGATTGATGCTGTCGAATCAACCAGCGCCGGCGGCTCCCGTGGCAGGGCCCTCGCGCAAAAGCGAACCGTCCGGTTCCCGGCCTTCTCAGCAGCGCCATCCTGGGGCCGGCAGCCCGCGCCTTTTCTCCCACCCAGACCCCGTGCCCCGCCCTCAGCCCGGCCATTCTTAATCGCCGGCAGGGCGCGCGTTAATATGCCCCACCTGGCCCGTTGAGACGGCCAGGCCGGCCCGAGAACACGGGACTTGGCCGCCGCGATGAGGCACCCGCCCCGGCGGGGCGCGGTATGGCCGGGCGGCTGGGCGGGGCACAAAAAAAACCGCCGGGATTTATCTTCTTCACCCCGGGGCCTGCATCGCCCGGTAAATACTAAAGTAGGGTGGATTGCTTCGTCGCATCCCTTTCGGGGATGCTTCTCGCAATGACACCCACGGCTTGATTCAAGTGGGGATACAAGGCACCCCCAGGGGTCGCCAACTCACAGCAGGGGGATCAGCTCGTCCAGGCGGCGGATGTGGCCGGCGGCGCCGGGGACATGCGGGTGCCTGCCCGCCGGGGTGATGACATAGGTGGGGATGCCGGCGGCCAGGGCCGCGCTGGCGCCCAGGGGGGTGTCCTCCACGGCCAGGGCCTGGGCGGGGCCGAGGCCGGTCAGCTCCAGGGCTTTCTGGTAGGGGTCGGGATGGGGCTTGCCCCGGCGGGTGGCCTCGGCCCCCAGCACCTGGTCCACCAGCCCGGCCAGGCCGTGGTGCTCCAGGAAGCCCCGGGCCACCTCCCCCCGCGCCGAGGTGACCACCGCCACCGCCACCCCGCCCCGCCGGGCGGCGTCCAAGAGCGCCCGCGCCCCGGGGGTGGGCTGGGCCGCGCTCTGGTAGACCTTGTCCATCAAATTGTAATAATCGGCCAGCAGCTCGCCCACCGGGTCGGGCAGGCGGTGCGATTTCTTAAGCCTGACCACGGTTTCCGTGAGGGGCAAGCCGGCCAGGGCCAGGAATTCGTCCTGGCTGCCGGGGCTTTGGCGCTCCTCCAGAAAGCGGAAATAAACCCCCTCCAACACTGGCATGCTGTCGGCCAGGGTGCCGTCCAGGTCCAGGAACAGACCGCGCGCGGGCAATGTTTCCACGGCTTTACTCCTAAATACGCATATAAACTAAATATATCCCATAGGGCCTCCGAGGGCCAGGGCTGGCGCGCGCCAGGGCGGCGGGTCTGAAAATATGCCCGGCCGACCCCTTTAAATGCTTGCCCGGCGGGGATAAAATTGGCTCGCCTTGGACCAGTAATCCCTGGCCAATCCTTGACTTTGCCCAGGCCCCTGGCTATAGTGGCCACTATATAATGTGGGATAGTGTAACCATGACTAACTACATCTGGGGATTGCTGGCCGATTCCCTGCCAACCTTCGCGGTCCAGGCCGGCGGGGCCGGCGGGGCTGGCGGCGGCACGGACGTCTGGTCACTGGTGTGGCACGCCGGCCTGGTGGTGCAGCTGGTGCTCCTGATGCTCATTCTGTTCTCGGTGCTCAGCTGGGCGGTGATCCTCTCCAAGTACAAGGCCATCCGCGACGCCCAGGGCCAGGACCAGGAGTTCCAGGAGATGTTCTGGCATGCCGGCAGCTTGTCGGCGGCCTACAACCAGACCAAGCACCTGGAGGCCAGCCCCATGGCCGTGGTGTTCCGCCTGGGCTACGGCGAGCTGGGCAAGGTGATGCGCGCCCAGTCCGGCGAAAACGGCGACACCACCCTGGCGGCCAAGGGCGTGATCGAGAACCTGCAGCGCTCGCTGAACCGGGGCATGGCCGCCGAGAGCACCCGCCTGGGCCGGGCGGTGACCTTTCTGGCCACCTGCGCCAATACGGCCCCCTTCATCGGGCTCTTCGGCACGGTCTGGGGCATCATGGACGCCTTCCGCTCCATCGGGGCCACCGGCGCGGCCAACCTGGCCACCGTGGCCCCGGGCATCGCCGAGGCCCTGGTGACCACGGCCACCGGTTTGTTCGCGGCCATCCCGGCGGTGGTGTTCTACAACCACTTCAACCGGCGCATCCAGGTGTTGGAGGCGGAGATGGCCTCCTTCACCCAGGACTTCCTGAACCTGGTGGAGCGCGACCTGATGCGCCGCCAGGGACCGGCCCCGGCCGTGGAGGCCGTGCACCCCGGCGAGACCAGGCGCTAGCCCCCGGGGCGGGGCGACCCGCCTCAAAATCCCCGGACCCACCGGGGAGGGCCAGGCGGAGAAGGCCGGCAAGGCTTTTTCCGGCACACTTTGTGGTTTATTAGGGAGTGAGCCGTGGCGGGAGTCAGCTCGGGCAAGGGCCGCTTCATGGGCGAGATCAACGTGGTGCCCCTGGTGGACGTCATGTTGGTGCTCTTGATCATCTTCATGGTCACCGCGCCCATGATGGTGCAGGGCCTGGACGTCAAGCTGCCCGAGACCGACTCGGCCACCCTGAAGCACAGCGAGGAGCTCTTGGTGCTGACCGTGACCCGCGAGGGCAAGGTCTTCCTGGATGAATTCCAGGTGGCCACCGAGGGCCTGGCCGAGAAGATCGCCGGCATCACCGGCCGCAAGCCCGAGACCAAGGTCTACCTGCGGGCCGACAAGGACGTGCCCTACGGAGTGGTGGTGCAGGTCATGTCCGAGGCCCGCAAGGCCGGGGTGAGCAATCTGGGCATGGTCACCGAGCCCGAGAAGGTGGCGGCGCCGGATAAAAAGAAGGGTTCTTGAGCGCCTTGGTGGGCAGAATCTTCAACCCCGAGCCCGGGGAGCAACTGGGTTGGGCCATTGCCGCCAGCCTGGGGGTGCATCTGCTGCTGGTGGCGGTGGTGATTTTCTGGCGGGCCTGGGGACCGACCAAGGCCGAGCTGTTCGCGCCGGCCTACCAGGTGCAACTGGTGGGCCTGCCGGGCCTGCCCCCGGCCGGGCCGGCGGCCAAGACCCCGGCGGCCCATAAGCCGGCGCCGGCGCCACCGGCTCCCAAGCCGGAGCCCAAGCCCGAGCCCAAGCCGGAGGTGAAGGAGCCACCCAAGGCCTTGCCCAAGCCCGAGCCCAAGCCCGAGCCCAAGCCCAAGGAGGCCATCGCCACCAAGCCCGAGGAGGTCAAGAAGCGCCCCGAGCCCAAGCCCAAGGCCCCGGAGCCGACGCCGGACGCCTCCAAGGAGCTGGAGAAGCGCCTGGCCAACCTGCAGGCCAAGGTCAGCGACCAGAAGCGCCTGGAGAACGTCATGAGCCGCCTGGAGGAAAAGGCGGCCACCCGGCAAAACCAGGTGGGCGGGGCCTTCAACTCCCGCGGCAGCGGTGGCGGCGGGGCCAGCGGCAACCCCTCGGTGCGCGACCAGGTCTACCTCACCGAGCTGTGGCAGCGCATCCAGGCGGCCTGGGTGCTCTCCGAGGTGCTGGTGCAGAAGCCCAAGGGCCTGGTGGCCATCGTGGGCATCCGCTTGCGCACCGACGGCGGCCTGGAAAGGGCCTGGCTGGAGCAAAGCTCGGGCAACGCCCGTTTCGACCAGTCGGCGGTGCGCGCCACCGAAAAGGCCGCGCCCTATCCCCCGCCGCCGGGAGACCTGCGCGAGCTGGGCATCCGTTTCAGGGTCGAGGACGCAAATGGTTAAGCAAAGCGAGAGCCATGCCTAGACTTACAGCCATCCTTTGTCTGGTCTTGTTGGCCCTGGGCCTGTGGTTGCCCGCCGAGGCCCCGGCCCGGGTCTATATCGACATCACCAAACCCTCCTCGCGCAAGCTGCCTTTGGCCATGCCCGAGTTTCGGCCCAACGCCTCGGCCGGCTCCCAGTCCCTGGGCGGGGAGGGCAACCGCATCCTGGGCGCCGACCTGACCTACACCGGCCTGTTCGACATCCTGGACCCCAAGACCTACCTGGGCACGGGCGCCGGGACCATCAACCCCCGGGAGTGGAAGCGCGTCGGCGCGGAGCTTTTGATCACCGCCGAGTACACCCTGACCGGCGGCAGCCTGGGCATGGAGTGCAAGCTCCACGACGTCACCGACGGCCGTCTGATGGTGGGGCGGCGCTACGACGGGGTGCCCGCCGACCTGCCGGCCATGATGCACCGCTTCGCCGACGAGGTGATGGAGGCCATCACCGGCCAGAAATCGGTCTTCTCCACCCAGATAGCCTTTGTGCGCGCCGAGGGCGGCAAAAAGGAAGTCTGGCTGATGGACTTCGACGGCTCCCACCCCCGTCAATTGACCCATCGCGGCGACTTGACCCTGTTCCCTTCCTGGTCGCCCGACGGCAAGCTCCTGGCTTACACCACCTACGTCAGCCGCCGCCCGGCCGTGGCCATCCACGCCCTGGCCGGCGGCTCGGGCCAGGTGATACTTAACAAGACCGGCGTCAACCTCACACCGGCCTTCCGCAACGACGGGCGTCTGGCCGCGGCCCTCAGCTTCTCGGGCAAGACCAACATCTACCTGGTGGACCAGGCCGGCAACGTGGGGCAGAACCTCACCGACGGCTGGGGCATCGAGGTGGCGCCCACCTTCAGTCCCGACGGGCGGCAGATGGCCTTTGTCTCCGACCGGGCGGGCAATCCCCAGATCTTCGTGCGCGACATGGGTAGCGGCCAGATCCGGCGGATAACCTATGGCTACAAGTACTGCGCCGCGCCCGATTGGTCCCCGCGTGGCGACCGCATCGCCTTCCAGGTGGAGGTGGGCGGCGTGTTCCAGGTAGCCACCATACGCCCCGACGGCAGCGACCAGCAGATTCTCACCGGCGGCCACGGCGGCGGCGAGGACCCCTCCTGGTCGCCCGATGGGCGGTTGATCGCCTATGCCAGCCGCGGCACGGGGCGTTACCAGATATATGTCATGACCGCCTCCGGCCAGCCCCTACGCAGGATCACCGAGCTGTCCGGTGAAAACAGCGACCCGGCCTGGTCGCCTCGCGGCGTGATCGGAACCAGGTGAGCGACAAAATATTTTAAAAGACCATGGAGGATAAAGTGAAAAAGCGCGTGATTTGGACTTTGATCTTGGCCCTGATTCTGGGCCTGGCGGTGGGGGCATCCAGCGGTTGCAGCAAGAAGGAAGTGGGCGCGCCCGGCGAGCTTAGCGCCGAGGAGCAGGCCAGGCTCAAGGCCGAGGAGGAGCGCCGCCTGCGCGAGCAGCGTCTGCGCGAGGGTCAGGCCGGCCAACTGACCGGCACCGAGGCCCAGATGCGCGAGATCTTCACCAACCAGGACATCCACTACGACTACGACCGCTATGACCTGCGCGGCGACGCCAAGCAGATATTGAACGACAAGTCCGGCTACATGCAGAGCCACCCCGAGCTCAACGTCATCGTGGAAGGCCACTGCGACGAGCGCGGCTCGGCCAGCTACAACATGGCCCTGGGCGAGAAGCGCGCCCGCGCCGCCGCCGCCTATCTACAGGCCATGGGCATCAGCGCCGCCCGCATGGAGACCGTGACCTACGGCAAGGAGAAGCCCCTGGTGCAGGGGAACACCGAAGAGGCCTTCGCGGCCAACCGCCGCGCCCACTTCGTCATAAAGTAAGCGCCCGCGCCGCTGCCGGCCCGGAACGCCATCCCCGGCGCTCCGGGCCGGCGATGCGGCGCTGGAGCCCTTCGAGACCCAAAGGGGGAGGCAGATGAACAAAGCACGGCTGGCCCTAGCCCTGTCCCTGCTGCTGGCCCTGGCCCTGGCCCAGGGCTGCTCCACGGTGGACCAGCAGGAGTTCATGGCCCTGCAGAGCCAGGTGGCCCGCGAGCAGCAAAAGACGCGCGAGCTAACCCGCCGGGTGGACCAACTCTCCCGCAGCGTGGACACCACCCGCGGCCCCCAGGCCAACATGGTGGCCGACATGGACTACGTGCGCCAGGAGATGATGCGCATCAACGGCCGCCTGGACGAGGTGTCCATGGCCGCCGGGCCTCCCGGGGCCCAGAGCGAGACCGAGCAGCGCCTGGCCCGTCTGGAGGCCTATCTGGGCATCAAGCCCGGCGGCGAGGAGCCCGCCCCTGGCGCTCCCCCGGCCCCGGTGGCCGCGCCCGCCCCGGCCGCCAAGCCTGCCCGGCCGGCGGCCAGGGATGACGGCGACGGCCAGCCCGCCGCGGCCCCCAAGTCGGCCCAGGGGCTCTACGACCTGGGCCTGCGCCTGTACAAGCAAAAGTCCTACGAGCCGGCCCGCGACCGCTTCGAGGAGTTGCTCAAGAAGTACCCCAAGGACAAGCTGGCCGACAACGCCCAGTTCTGGACCGGCGAGTCCTACTACGCCCAGAAGAAATACGAGGAGGCCATCCTGGCCTACAACCAGCTTGTCAAGCACTGGCCCCGTAGCGAAAAGGCCCCCGGCGCGCTCTTGAAGCAGGGCATGGCCTTCAAGGAGCTGGGCGACAAGCGCACGGCCAAGATCGTGCTGGGCAACCTGATCAAGAACTACCCCAAGTCCAGCGAGGCCAAGACCGCCGAGAAGCTCATGGACAAGCTGAACTAGAAGCCTTCGCTACTCGAAACTAAACCCGCGCCGTGATCCACGGCGCGGGTTTAGTTTGGGTGCCGGGGTCGGCGAGGTCCGGGTGGTTAGCGGCGGGCCTTTTCTTTTTGCGCCTGGTCTGGGCCTGGGCCTTGGCCGGGGCCAGGGTTGAGGGGGCCGGCGGCGCGGGCGCGGGCGCGGGCGGGGTGATGCCCGCCAGGCGGGCGTTGAGCAGCACCGTGTGGCCGCAGTGGGCGCACATCACCGGCAGCACGGGCAGGAAGAATCCCGCCGCCGCCCGGCCGCCCCGGACGGCCGGGCGCAGCTCGAAGCACTGGTCGGCCACCTCCCACTCCTCGTGTCCGCACAGGGGGCAGCGGGCCTCGGGGCTCCACTTGGCCTGGATGTGGGCCATGAGCTGGCTGGCGATGTCGTCGGGCATATCATCGGTCATGGAGGTTCCTCGGCTGGGGCAGGCAGAGGAGGGCCGGCGCGGGCGACGCCAGCCTGGGGCCATGGTAGACAATGGCCGTGGGGCGCGTCAAGGGAGGGGGAGGGCGGGGCCACAGCCAGGGGCCAAGCGAGCGGTTGTTGCCCCGTGGCGCTCAACCCAGGGTTTACCCCGCCCCGACAGCTTGTTATAGTGACCCCCATGATCGTCGACGCCCACACCCACATCTTCCCGCCCCGGGTGCTGGCCCAGCGCCAGGCCTTTCTGGAAGGCGAGCCGGCCTTTGCCGCCATCTACGCCAACCCCAAGGCCCCCATGGTGGACGGCCCGGGGCTGATCGCGGCCATGGACCAGGGCGGGGTGGACGTCTCCTGGGCCTTGGGCTTCCCCTGGGTCAAGGAAGAGCACGCCCGCCTGCACAACGACTACCTGGTGGAGGCCGTGGCCGCCAGCGGGGGGCGCCTGCGCGGCCTGGGCTGCGTGCACGCCCCGGCCGTTTGGGCTGTTGGCGAGGCCCGGCGCTGTCTTGAGATGGGCCTGGCCGGCCTGGGCGAGCTGGCCTTCTATGACAGCGATTTGGACCTGGCCGCCCTGTCCCCCCTGTGCCAGCTCTGCGCCCGGGCCGATAAGCCGCTGTTGTTGCACACCAACGAGCCGGTGGGCCACCGCTATCCCGGCAAGTCCCCCATGAGCCTGACCACCCTCTACGAGCTGATCCGCCAGCACCCGGAGACCAAGCTGGTGCTGGCCCACATGGGCGGGGGAATCTTCCTCTACTCCCTGCTCAAGCGCGAGGTGACCCAAAGCCTGGGCAACGTGTGGTTGGACACGGCGGCCGGCCCCTTTCTCTACGGCCCCCGGGCCTATGCCCTGGCCGTGGAGTTCCTGGGTCCCCACAAGCTCCTCCTGGGCAGCGATTATCCCCTGCTGCCCATCAGCCGCTACCTGACCGAGCTGGAGCAGGCCGACCTGGGGCCGGAGGAACTGCACCAGGTCCTGGGCCAGGCGGCCATGGCGCTCATACCCTGACACCAGCTCTATTTTTCATGCAAGGTGAACCATGAACCCCGACTTTTGGCCCCTGATCAACGCGGCCTCAAGCCTGCTGGCGCTGATCCTGCTGCTGGTGGCGCTGATCCTGCTGGCCCGCGGTCCACGTCAGGGCGCCCTGGAGGCGGCCCTGCGCGAGGAGACCACCCGCGCCCGCGAGGAGGCCACGGCCCAGGCCAGCGCCCTGCGCCAGGAGATATCCACCGGCCTCTTGAGCCTGCGCCAGGACCTGGTGCAGGTCATGGAGCGGGCCGCCGGGGTGCAGGAGAGCCAGCTCAACAAGTTCGCCACCTCCCTGGAGGTCTTCCGCAAGATCATGGAGGGGCAGCTGGACAAGTCCCGGGCCGAGGAGACCGAGAACGCCCGCCAGGCCCGCCAGGAGCTGGGCCAGGGCCTGACCCGCCTGGGCGAGGCCCAGACCGCCACCCTGGCCCAGTTGGCCCAGGCCCAGCAGGAGCGGCTCAGCGCCCTGGCCCAGCGCCTGGACGCCCTGACCCAGAACCAGGAGACCCGCCTGGAGGCCCAGCGCCAGGCCCTGGTGGAGGGCCTGGCCGCCGGCCGGGCCGAGATGTCCCAGACCCTGCAAGGGCTATCCCAGGCCCAGGGCCAGAGCCTGGCCCAGATCAAGGACGAACTCAAGGCCATCGCCGCCACGGTGCAGGAGCGCCTGGACAAACTGACCAGCGACAACGCCGCCAAGCTGGAGCAGATGCGCCAAACCGTGGACGAGAAGCTGCAAGGCACCCTGGAAAAGCGCCTGGGCGAATCCTTCGGCCTGGTGAGCCGGCAGTTGGAGATGGTGCACAAGAGCGTGGGCGAGATGCAGGGCCTAGCCAACGGCGTGGGCGATTTGAAGCGCATGCTCAGCAACGTCAAGACCCGGGGCACCTGGGGCGAGGTGCAGTTGGGCAACCTCCTGGATGAGGTGTTCATCGCCGAGCAGGTGGCCAAGAACGTGGAGATCCGCCCTGGCAGCGGCCAGCGGGTGGAGTTCGCCATCCGTCTGCCCGGCCCCACCGGCGACAACGATCTGCTCTTGCCCATCGACGCCAAGTTCCCCCAGGAGGACTACGAGCGCCTGCTGGACGCCGCCGAGCGGGCCGACGCCCTGGCCGAGGAGGTGGCCATCAAGGCCCTGGAGGCGCGCCTCAAGGCCTTTGCCAAGGACATTGGCGACAAATACATCAGCCCGCCCCACAGCACCGATTTTGCCATCATGTACCTGCCCACCGAGGGGCTCTACGCCGAGGTGCTCCGGCGCCCCGGCCTGGCCGAGACCCTGTGGCGCGAGTACCGCGTGCAGGCCGCCGGCCCCACCAACCTGGCCGCCATGCTCAACAGCCTCAAAATGGGCTTCCGCACCCTGGCCATCCAGAAGCGCTCCAGCGAGATATGGCAGGTGCTCAGCGCGGTCAAGACCGAGTTCGCCAAGTACGGCGTGGTGATGGAGAAGGTGCGCAAGAAGCTGCACGAGGCCGAGAAGCACATCGACGACGTGGCGGTGCGCAAGCGGGTCATTGATCGCAAGCTCAAGGTGGTGCAGGAGCTGCCCGAGGCCCAGGCCGCCGGGTTGTTGGGCCTGGAGGGCAACGAGCCCCTGGAGGGGGAGGCGGACGAGGATGAGTCCTAGGTCCCCGCAGGGAGCCTGGGCCTGGCGGGAGCGGCCGGCGGCCCTGGCGATGCTGGGACTGCTGTTGGCCATCGCCACGCCCTATCTGGTCCAGCACGCCTTGTCCAGCGGTCCCACCCGCGACGAGCACCAGTTCATCAGCGCCGCCTGGCTTCTGGCCCACGAAGGCCTGTGGCCCTATCTGGACTTCAACTACTTCCACGTGCCTTACCAGGTGCCATGGCAGGCCCTGTGGCTGGGTTCCAGCGACCACCTGCTGGTGGCCGCTCGACTGAGCTCCCTGGCCTGGGGTCTGGGCAGCCTGGGGCTGGTCTTCTGGGGGGGGTGGTGCTGGCTGGCCGGCCTGCCCTGGGGCCTGCGGCTGCTTTGGCCGGCGGCCTTGGCCCTTTGGCTGACCCATAACCCTCTGTTTCTCTACAGCAGCGGCCGGGCCTGGAACCACGACCTGGGCCTGTTCCTGGCCCTGGCCTCCGTGCTGTTCCTGGGCCAAGGCCTACAGCGACCCCGTCCCGGCGGCTGGGTCTTGGCCGCTGGCTTTTTGCTGGGCGGGGCCATTTGGACGCGCCTGTCCTGGGGGCCGGTCCTGCTGCCCTGCCTGCTGGCCCTGTACTGGCCCGGCCCGGCCCAGGCCAGCCTGCCGGCCTGGCGGCGGCTCCTGCCTTGGCTGGCTGGCTTGACCTTGGCCTCCCTGCCGGCCTTGGCCTGGCTGGCGGCCAGTGGCCAGGACATGCTCTTCGGGGTTCTGGTCTACCCCGGCTGGCTCACCACCCAGTTCTGGGAGCAGCAGGGCGGAGACAAGGCCATGACCTGGGCCGGCAAGCTGGTTTACTTTCTGCGCCACGTGCTGGACTCACCCGGCGACCTGGCCCTCTTCGGCACCTATCAACAGACCCGGTGCCTGTTTCTGGCCACCGCGCTGGCGGCCCTGCCCCTGAATCTGCTGGCGGTGTATAAAAAGGTCGGCCCCTGGCGGCAGTGCGGGTTGGTATTGTTGTTGTTGCCCATGATATTCTTGGGCGCCATGCTACCCACTCCCAACATGTACCAGTATTACTATCAGACCGTGCCCTTCAGCCTGCTGGCCTTGGCCCTGGCCCTGGCCGTCCTGTATGAACTGGCCCCGCCCGGGCCGCCGCGTTGGGCGCTGGCCGCGTCTTTGGGCCTGGCCTCGCTGTACATATTGGCCGTGGGGGGGATTCATTTGGGCCACGTGGGCTGGCGTGACCTGGCGGCCTGGCGGGCCTGGCCGGCTGCCCAGACCCATGATCTGGGCCGTCAATTGGCCCGCGGCGTCGGCCCCGGACCGGTCTTGACCCTGGCCCCCGTCTACGCCCTGGAGGGGCGCTTGCCCATCTATCCCGAGCTGGCCTCGGGTCCCTTCGCCTTCCGGGTGGCCCACCTGCTGCCCCCGGACCAGCGCCGGGAGCGGCGCATGCTGGCCCCCCAGGACCTGCCGCGGTTCCTGGCCTCCCAGCCGCCGGCCGCCATCCTCACCGGCTTCGACCCCGGCCTGGAGCCGCCGCTGGTGGAATATGCCCGGGCCCATGGCTATCAACCCAGGCCCGTGAACGCCTCCCACTTGGCGTTGTGGCTGCCGGCGTCCGCCGGCCAAAGCCCCGGGGAGCATCCATGAAGCTATTGTCGGTGATCATCCCGGCCTACAACGAGGAGGCCTTCATCGCCACCCTCATCGCGCGGGTGCGGGCGGTGGCCCTGGACAAGGAGATCATCGTGGTGGACGACGGCTCGGCCGACGCCACGGCGGCCATCGTGGAAGGCCTGGCCGGCCCGGACCTGACGCTGATCCGCCACGGCCGGAACCGGGGCAAGGGCGCGGCCATCCGCAGCGGCCTGGCCCGGGCCAGCGGCCAGGTGGTGATCATCCAGGACGCCGACCTGGAGTACGACCCAGAGGATTATCACGCCGTGGCGGGGCCGATCATGGAGGGCCGCGCCCGGGTGGTCTACGGCTCGCGCCTGATGAAGGCCGGCAACAGCTACTCCTATCTGAGCTTCTACTGGGGCGGCCGGCTGGTGAGCCTGGTGACAAACCTGCTCTACGGCTCGCACATCACCGACGAGCCCACCTGCTACAAGGCCTTCGAGACCCCGCTGCTAAAGGGCCTGGACCTGACCTGCACCGGCTTTGAGTTCTGCCCCGAGGTCACCGGCAAGCTCTTGAAGCGCGGCATCCCCATCCTGGAGGTGCCCATCTCCTACACCCCCCGCGACAAGGGCCACGGCAAAAAGATCACCTTCCGGGACGGCCTGGAGGCTATCTGGGTGCTCTTGAAGATCAGGCTGGGGCGGCGTGCCCGCCACGGGGCATAAACGGGTCGGTTGGCGGCGTTCCGCAGGCCGGGACCGGCGGCTCCCGTGGGTAGGTTGTTCCGAACATAATGCACGGGCGGGGTTTATCCCCGCCCCTACAATAAGTCAATGTAGTAATGGCTTTTTCTTGATGTAGGGGCGGGGTTTATCCCCGCCCGGATTTTTTGCCGCAACCCCTCCACGGGAGCCGCTGGCGCCCGCCTGAACCGCGAATCCAACCGGCCCGTATATGCCCAGCCGAGGGTACCCGGCCCGCTGGAGTCACCCGGCTAGAATCCCGTGAGGCTCAACACGTCATCCAGGGCGGCCCGGGAGCTGCGGAACTGGTTGACCGGCGCTTGGGGGTCGGGATGCCCCAGGGCCAGGCCCATGAGCAGGCGCTCCTCTGAGGGTATGGGCAGGTGCTGGCGCACCACGCTGGGGTAGCGGGCCAGGGCGGCCAGCACGCAGGTGGCCAGGCCCCGGTCGCTGGCGGCCAGGCACAGGGCGGTGATGAAGGCCCCGGCGTCCAGCACCACGTAGGGGGTCTGGTCGGCGGGCACGGTGACATAGACCAGGGTCGGCGCGCCGAAGGCGTTGAAGTTGTTGGCGTAGTGGGCGTTGCGTTTGTCCTGGTCCCCCCGGCCGATGCCCAGCACCTGGAACAGGGCCATGCCCAGACCCCGGTAGCGCTCCATCAGCACCCCGGAGAAGCCGGGGGGCATGGGCAGCTCGGGGCCCTCTTCCTGGCCGGCGCGCAGGGCCTCCACCAACCCCTGGCGGATGGCCAGGGCGCTGGCCCCGCCGGCGGCGTGCACCCGCCAGGGCTGGGTGTTGCCCCAACTGGGCACCCGCTGGGCCAGGGCCACCAGCTCGCGCACCGTCTGGGCCGGCACCGGGGTGGGCAGGAAACGGCGGCAGGAATAACGGGCCGCGATCAGCTCTGAAAATTCCACTCTTCACCTCCTTGGGAGAGCCAGGGTCATCCTCGCTTGTGGGCGAAGCGCCCGGCCAGCTCGGCGAATTCGGGCTGGTCGGCGGCCATCATCACCGCCCGGCGCTCGTCCTCCAGTTGGCGGTGCAGCCCCGCGCGGGCGGCGCGGCCCAGCAACTGCTTGCTGGCGGCCAGGGCCCGGCGCGGCCCTCGGGCCAGTCGCCCGGCCAGCTCCAGGGCCACCTCCAGCAGCTCCTCCGGCGCCACCACGCGGTGCAAGAGGCCCAGCTCCAGGGCCTCCCTCGCCGAGAGGGCGCGGTTGAGCATGAGCATCTCGCTGGCCCGCAGCCGGCCCAGCAGCCGGCCCAGGCCCAGGTTGCTGCCGGCGGCCGGCACCAGGCCCACGGCCAAAAAGCCCGGCACCAGCCTGGCCTCCTCCACGGCCACCGCCAGGTCAGAGGCCAATATCCAGGCCAAGCCGGCGCCGGAGGCCGCGCCGTTGACCGCCGCCACCACCGGCTGGGGCATGCCGGTCAGGGCGGCCACCGCCCGGCTGACCCACTTGGTGTAGCCCTCGAAGACCGACGCCGCCCCCTGGCCGGGGTGCTCCTCCAAGAAGCGCCGGGCCTTGACGATGTTGCCGCCACCCGAGAAGATGGGCCCCGCGCCGGTCAGCACCACGGCCCCCACCTCCGGCTCCAGGGCCAGGCCCTGCAAGGCCGCCACCAATTCCGGCCCCAGGTCCTCGTCCATGGCGTTGGCCGTGGCCGGATTATCCATGGTCAGCAGGGCCACGGCCCCCCGCCGTTGCAATCTGATGTAACGCCAGGCCAAGCCCGCCACCTTTCCGCTGGCCCCGGGGGGCCATTGCCCGCCGGGGTTGATCCACCGGCGGCCTCAGATTGCCACAGCCGGCCAGACGAGGCAAGCGGGGCCTGGCCATCCCCGCCACGTCCACGGCCAGGCCCAGCCGCCAGCAATAAAACCCCAAACCCCAATAAGGCTTTATGCTAGACTATGCGACCAGGAGCTTTGCAAAGAGACGCGAGAGGTCTATGGTGTCGGCGGGGAGTGCCTTGGCGCCCCGTAAGGTGTGGACCAGCCAGCAGGTTTTTCGATCCGCCCCTTGCAAGTGACTCTGGGGTTGCCGTGAGGCTGACAGCCGCCTTGCGGGTGGTGCTTACCGGACAAGAAAAGGACGTCGAGAGGGCATGAACATTTACGTCGGCAATCTTCCGTACAATTGTGATGACAACGCTCTGCGCGAGTTGTTCGGCCAGGCGGGCCAGGTGGCCCAGGCCAAGGTCATCACCGACCGCTACTCCGGGGCCTCGCGCGGCTTCGGGTTCGTGGAAATGCCCTCTTCCGAAGAAGGGCAGGCGGCCATCAGCCGCTTCAACGGCTTTAACATGGGTGGACGCAACCTCACGGTCAACGAGGCCAAGCCCCGCGAGGGCGGCGGCGGCGGTGGTGGTGGTCGCGGTCCCGGCGGCGGCGGCGGTCGCGGTCCCGGCGGCGGCGGC
>JAZDIQ010000013.1:0-12583 GCA_043804825.1 Pseudomonadota bacterium | reverse complement strand
GCCTGGTCTGCCAGGAAAGCGCCGGCGATCCCCAGGCCCGGCGTTTTGAAGGGCATTACCGCTGGCTCTATGGCGACGACGCCCACGAGAAGGCCCGCCTGCCCGGGGGCGTGGACCTGGCCGAGGACCTGGTGTTGCAGCACTACTCCTGGGGCCTCTGCCAGGTCATGGGGGCCGTGGCCCGTGAGTACGGCTTTGCTGGCCACCTGGAGGAACTGGCCGACCCGGCGCTGAACCTGGGCCTGGGTGCCCGGCACCTTGCCAACAAGATCAAGCAGGCCAAGGGCGATTTGCGTGAAGGCCTGCTGCTCTATAACGGCGGCGGCAACAAGGCTTACCCGGACAAGGTCATGGCCTGGGCCGCCTACTTCAACCGAAAGGAGACCGAAGATGAATTGGCTTCTGATGGGTCCCGTGCTCTCCCTGGCGATCAAGGCGGCCAAGGCGGCCTTGCCCATGCTGTTGGACAAGATGTTTCCCGGCCTGAAGGACACCCTGGCCCAGGAAGTGAGCCCGGAGATGAAGGCCCTCATCGGCCGGGGCTTGAGCTTGGCACGGGACTTCGTGGAGTCCACCCCAACCAACCTGGACAACTACCTGGTGGAGGGGGTGAGCGAGCTGGCGGATTCCTTGGGGCTCTTGGCGCCCGAGCTGGCCGAGTCCTAGACAACACGCCCCTGATGGCGGGCCTGAAGCTGCTGGGGGCCTTGGGGTGGGCGATCCTGACCCACGCCAAGGCCCCCCGGCAGGAAGGCTCCATCCTTCCCGATCAAGACGGGGCCGGGCCCCTGGGAGGCAAGGAATGAAAAAGCTGGCTACCATCCTGCTTTTGGCTGGCCTGATCGCGCTGGCGGCGGGTTGCTGTGCCCCTGGCACGCCCAACCACATGATGCCCTGCGTGCCCTGGCCGATTTATTTGTTTTTCTAAGGGGGTGCGGCATGAGGGCAATGGCGATTCTGGCCATAATGGCTTGCTTGGCCCTGGGCGGGTGCACGGCCATGAATTACGGCACCTACGCTGTTGAGCAGGGCAAGGCCATCAAGGCCAGCGAGGAGACGAAAACCGCCACGGCCAACGGCCTGGCCGAGGCGGTCAAGAGCGACGACGCCCGCACGCGGGACATGGGCATGCTGGGCCTTTTGGTCCTGGCGCTGACACACAAGCCCCAGGGCCTCGAACCGCCGCGGGAGGGCCAGGTGGAGCGTGGCTTCGGGGCGCTGCTTTCTGGGCTGCCTGGCGTGGCCCAGGTTCTGGGCCTGGCCCACGAGCTGAAGGACGCCGGCGGCACTCGCACCGCCAGCACCGTGCAGCAGGACGTGGCCGTGAACGGACAGGGGGCAGGCGGCGGGATCAACACCGGGGCCGGTCCGCAGGCTGTGAGCCCGGCCACCAGCCCGCCGACGGTGGTGGAGCAACCTCCGGCGCTGGTGGTGGGTGGGGATTAGCGACCATCGCGCTGATACCAGGGATAGACGTGAGAGCCCCCGGCCGGTTGTGGAGCCCGGCCGGGGGCTTGACGTTTCATGAAAACAATTTGTATTTAAATTGGTGGCGATTAACAAAGGGCTTCGCATAGCAGGAAATTTACGCGGCCACTCTTTTTTGACACTTGCCGGCCCCCTCTGGATGGCATTTTCGATCTGGCCCGGTAGAGAAACGCATAAAACGCATACAATAATTATTTTATATATAGTGAATAGTGTGGTTAATTTAGATTTGTTTTTGTTTTCGACATATTTCACTTATAGCGAGTGTGATGCCAAATAACGGAATACCGGTTAGGGGGGCAAAATGAGTCACATCACTTTGGCAAATGCCACGGACCTGGACCAGTGGGCTAAATCTAGAGCATCCCAAGACCAGTTCCCTAAACTCATCAGACGGCTGGTTGCTGCCACTGCCAACGGATTGAAATTTATCCATTTTCCTGCGGGAGAAGGAGTCCAGCAAGGCGGCTGGGATGGCATTGTTGAGGCTGAAGGAAATAATGCCTTTATACCTGCCGGATTTTCTGGTTGGGAGTTGAGTTGCAACTCTGGCAGCCAAGGCAAAGCCCAAGACGACTATGAAAAACGCAACGAAGACCCACTGGGGCTAGACCCGAGTCAAACAATATTTGTATACGCAACGCCCCGTCGGTGGTCGAGGGGACAAGATTGGTGTTCAGCCAAACAAACTGAGGGAATCTGGCGAGAGGTTCGGGCCTATGATGCGGATATGCTAGAGACCTGGCTTGAATCAGCACCCGCGGTTCATCTGTGGTTGTCACGCCTGTTGGGAAAGTCAATCCCTGGCATGGAAGATGTTGAATCTTATTGGGAAGGCTGGTCTGAATCCACTAGGCCAGCTTTACCAGCAACGTTTCTGTTGGCTGGCCGCGATGAGGGAAAGAAGGCAGTAGAAGATTGGCTCTCCGAGGCCGGGGCTACTGTTTTTGGCATCCAAAGCGAAAATCGGAAAGAGGCCGCGGCCTTTTTTGCCGCCGTGGTGCAACAGTTACCGGATGAGTTGCGTCACAAGGTCCTAGCAAGCGCAGTGGTTGTTTATACTCAAGAGGCCTGGGATCATCTCTCCGCTTCTACCTCTCCATTGCTGATAGTTCCTCTTTTCGATGTTTCTGAATCGATGACCAGGGCAACAAAAAACGGGCACCGTGTCATAGTCCCATCGGATGCCTTGGGTGCTCACTTGAAGAGGTCTTGCTTGTTGCCAAGACTTTCGCGGGAGGGGATCAAGGAGGTCCTGATTAGCGCGGGCTTTGAACATGATGCAGCCTATCAACTCGCGGGGTTAGCCCGCAGAAGCATCATGTCTTTCCGCAGAAAACTGGCTGCAGACGGTAGCGTTAAGGCTCCAGAATGGGCCAAGCCCCAACAGGCCCGTGACTTGCTCCCGGCCATGCTAGCTGGCACCTGGAACGAGGCCAAAGAGGGGGATTGCAAAGTTTTAAGTGAACTTGCCCAAGAGCCATATGAAAGTTACAAACAAAGGCTGCAACCTTGGACCCTATGCGATGATCCCCCAGTTCGCTTTGTTGGCGGCGTATGGTATGTGGTCAGCAGGGAGGACATTTGGCGCAATCTCTCGCTAATCATAACCAAAGAGGATTTGGATCGCATCACATCTGCTGTGAATGAGGTGCTCGGCACGCCCCTGCCCAAATACGAACTGCCCGATGATAAGCATTTCATGGCCGACATCCTGGGCTATGAAGCGCCCCATTCAAGTCATCTGCGCAAAGGTTTGGCCGACAGCCTGGCCATAATGGGTGCCAGAAGTAGCGATCTGCCGGTCTTTCGTGGCGTGACTATTGGCCATTACGCCGAACGTATTGTCAGGGACCTCCTTGCTAAAGCAGCTTCTGACTGGAAGACTTGGGCTTCTCTGCAGAATATGCTGGAATGCCTGGCCGAGGCCGCGCCGGAGGAACTCCTTTTAGCTTTAGAGAGCTCCTTACAGGGAGACCCACCTGTTCTGTCAGACCTTTTTCGAGACCAGAACGGGGACTGGTTCATTTCGCCATCTCACACAGGGCTATTATGGGCTCTGGAGACGATGGCGTGGTCAGAAGACTTGCTACCCAGGGTGGTTCTAATCTTAGCTAGATTGTGTTTAATTGATCCTGGCGGCCAATGGGCTAACAGGCCCTCAGCTAGCCTTCGGACAATTTTCCTGCCTTGGCTTCACCAAACATCTGCTTCTGTGGATTCGCGTTTAGGGGCGATAGACCTAATCAGGGAACGAGTACCTAGTGCGTCCTGGGCACTCCTAAAATCGTTGTTGCCGAAAAATCACGATATCGGCAACTACAATCAAAAGCCAAAATGGAGAGAGTGGGCCCTGGATGCTCGGCGCCCAACAAGAGGCGATTCTTGGACGGTGATCACTGGAGTTTTGCTGCGCATGCTTCAAGACGTTGGTACCGACGGAGAGAAGTGGTGCGATTTGATTGAAGCGATGCATATACTACCCGACGGTCAATTCGATCAAATCGTCGCACAACTTTCGAACCTTGACTCATCAACCCTACCGGAAATGGATAAAAGCGCAATTTGGCACAAACTCCGCGAGGAGATATCGCGGCATATTTCTTTCCCCGATGCCGATTGGTCCATGCCCCAGAACCGCATCATCCGTTTGGCTGATCTTCACCCCAAATTTGAACCCGCAGGATATATTGAAAAATTCGCTTGGTTATTCGACAGTCACCCTGATCTGCTGGAGGGGAATCAAAGAGGCACTCAGGATAAATACAACCGTAAAATCGATTTGTTGAGAAAGCAGGCGATTGAAGCCATCCTTGGCCAAGAGGGCCTAGGTGGCCTGCTTAACATATCGGAATCTGTTAAAGATATTGTGGCACTCGGGAGGGTGGCCGGAGAATTAGATGCTTTAAATTCCTTCACAGACACGCTAGTGCTCAACTACCTTGGCTCCGAAAACCGAGGGCATTCCATATTCGCTTGGACATTCTTGGACAGCTTAATATGCCGTCGAGGCAGAGACTGGGCTGAATCCAGGCTAAAGGAAATGGATGGTCAACTTTGTAGCGAACTGAAGGCACTGTTTTTAAGAAGTATGCCATGTGACGAGCGAACTTGGGATTTAGCCGAACAATTGGGGGCAAATACAAAAGGCTTTTATTGGCGCGCTATCAATGCTGTTATGCTGTTTAGAGCGCATGAACCTGGGGTCATCGACCGACCAATAGCCGAACTGCTTAAGCACGGACAAGTTTCAGAAGCGGTCAAGTTTATTACGTTAGTTAATCATGAAAATACCCAGGTTTCTGCTGAACTGATCGCCTCTGCTCTGGAGATGTTGGTGCAGGATCAGTCACAAGTAAAATCTCGTATCGATGCCTACGACATTCGGGAACTTTTAGAATTGCTTAGCAAGGCTAAAGACTTTGACACAGACAGATTGGCTGGTCTGGAGTGGGCATTCCTTCCAATATTTCGCCTCGAAGAAACACCTAATACCCTTAACAATTCTCTAGCTTCCAGGCCGGTATTTTTTGTCGATGTCGTTTCAACGGCTTTCAAAGCAAGAAATGAAGACCATATTGAATTGGATGAACATGGCCACCAAATGGCCACAAGGGCTTATCAACTCATCGATGACTGGCAATACCCTCTGAAAACCAATCTTGATCCTACTGCATTAAAGCAGTGGGTGACGGCGGCCAGGGAAGGTTTGAAGGCTAAAGACAGGGAGGCTATCGGGGACCAACGCATCGGTCAGGCGCTAAGCAGCCAAATGCTTGGTTCCGATGGGGCCTGGCCTTGCGAGGCTGTACGCGAGGTGATTGAGACCTTTTCTTCTGAGGAAATAGAGCGGGGATTAGTCGTGGGAGTTTTGAGGGGCCGGGGTGTAACCTCAAGGTGGGTACTCGAGGGCGGGCGTCAGGAGCGTGAACTGGCTGCGCAATACGAAAGTCACGCTAAAACCTTAGGCGGACAATGGCCACGAACCCAGGCTCTCCTACGCACAATCGCCAGGTCATATAAAGACCAAGCTCTTTGGGAAGATCAAGAGGCAGAACTAGACGAAGATTTAATGAGGTAATACAATTTATTGGAATTTATGGCCGGTTGCTTAGAAGCATCATCAGGGACTCTAGGGTCTCGGTGACATCCAACTGGGACTTGGTTGGGCGGCCGTATTGGCAACGCGGATATGTAATCTTCCGGGTATTGGTTGACATTAACCCGACAACTCACGTAGTTTGGTGCATTACCTTAGGACGCGACGGTGACGGAATGAAAGGAGCTAGCAAGTGAAGTTATCTGGTATTAGGACTGTTGATGTCACAACCAATGATGTGGGTGATTATAAACGAGTAAGATTGGTGTTTGGCCCACACTACTTTGTTGAGTTACAGGAACAACCCGATGGCAAATTAATTTTCTGTCTTGGAGCTACCCACCACGGGTTTAAGGCCGATGCATCTGAAATAAAAGGAGAGTTGGAGCGCATTATCTATGATATTAGACGAGCGCACCCCGAAACAATAGTTGATTAATTAATAGCAATAAAAGGACAACTACACTCAAGCGGCCATGCATTATTTAAATAGTATTTCAAGGTGTTCTTAAAAGATTAACGTATACACCTGATAATTATGCACAGGAGTAGTGTGGCAATGCCAATCTTTTTTCATACAATTATTAGGGAGGCAGGATTACCAGTTCAAGAGGTAAGGCTAGTGCGGCACAAGGATAAAAATGCCGATAGAGGCCGTTCTCCCTATGAACTTTGGAGAGACAATCGGTCACAATTTGAGACCTACCAATCGCTCCAATCATTTCATGACCGAAAGAAATTAAACGTTAAATATTGGGCAGTATTTGTTGTAACCAGTAGCGATGAAACGATGTTCGCTGGCGTATACAGAGTAGAATATGAAGGTCTACTTAAGGTTGATACCCCTTCACCACATATGGAAGGCGTAATCGATAAGGCCGAAAGTTGTGATAAATACAACCTAATACTGGATAGCGCTTTGCACGATTTAATCGGTAGATTGATTATTGATTGGGGGGATGGCAAACGTGCGTGGATTCAATATGCTTATAAAAATACGCCCGACTTTAGACCAAAGCCAATTATAGAATTGCGCCCCTCATTTAAGGAGCCAGATTTTCCTGGATATCTTAGCATGATAAAAATCTTATCAGAGCTTACCAATCTCCCAAACAATTGGATCGCTGCTCTCAAATCATCTCGAGGTGTCTATCTGTTGACTTGCCCAAGAACGAAAGAGCAGTATGTTGGATCGGCTTCTGGTGAAGAAGGTTTTTGGGGCCGTTGGCAAGAGTATATCCAAACAGGACATGGTGGTAACATTGGTTTAAAAAGTAGAGAACCAAGCGATTATCAAGTGTCTATATTAGAAGTTGCAGGTAGTTCAGCAACGACCGAAGACATTTTAAACATGGAAGGCCGATGGCAAGATAAGCTGCAAAGCCAGGCGATGGGGTTAAATAGAAACAGAGCTGGAAGATCGCAGTATTAAGGCGTTAGCGTTGTCAGATCAGGACATTGTGGGTCGTGCTGGCCTTTTCCTCTGGGTATAGAAATTGTGCAGCCTGCATCCCTTACACTCCTGTGTGACAATCAGCGCAATTTTATGGACCAAACTTATTACCCTTGCCCATCTTGGGTGTCCCTTCATTATCCAGTCAGGCTCAATACCTTACATAGCTGTTCAAATTATGGGGCCAACCTCTTGCCCTTTGGCAACGGCACAAGACCGGCCGGGGATCTGATGGGGAATCGGCTCTCCAGGCGGCGCCAGCCAGGTTAGGAAAGCGATATGCGCGGGTCAACTCGCGTACTTTATAGGGTGTGCCAACTTTGTGCCCAGAACTGCCGCCATAAGGCCCCAAACAACCCCAAAAGCACACCGCGCGGTAGGCCCCCAAAAGCCTCCGCGCAGCTCATAACTAACCGAAATAATTGGTGCCGGAGGCGAGACTCGAACTCGCAAGACCACGAGGATCGGGGGATTTTGAGTCCCCTGCGTCTACCAATTCCGCCACTCCGGCGCCTGGCGGCATTTATAGACCGGCCGGGGCGCTGGGTCAAGCCCCTCGGCCCGCTTTTGGGGCCTCTCCATCGGCCCCGGCCGGCAAAAATGCTTGTCTGACGCCAAATTCCGGGCTATACAAGGGCTTTACTGCGCGTGAGCGCCGGACGGGAGGGGGCATGGCGGCCGCGGAAATCCACGAGGCGTACAACGGTGAACAGGTGCGGGCCATGGTCGGCGATTTGGCCCGGACCGTGGCCGCCCGCCATCCCGACCTGAGCGAGGTGGCCCTGGTGGGCATCCGCACCGGCGGCGAGCACCTGGCCCGGCGCCTGCAGGGCGCCCTGGCCGACCTGGGCCTCGGCGTCCTGGAAACCGGGGTGATGGACATCACCCTGTACCGCGACGACTGGACCCGCCTGCACAGCCGGCCCAAGGTGGGCCCCAGCCACATCGATTTTCCCATCAACGACCGGGTGGTGATCCTGGTGGACGACGTGCTCTACACCGGGCGCACCGTGCGCGCCGCCCTGGACGCACTCATCGACTTCGGCCGGCCCCGGCGCATCGAACTCCTTGTGCTCATCGACCGGGGCGAGCGCGAACTGCCCATCCAGCCGGACTATGTGGGGGTCCGGCTGACGGCCGGCCAGGGCCGGGTGGTGGACGTGGAGCTGGCCGAGCAGGGGGCGGCCGCGGACCGGGTGGTGATACGGTCTAGATAATACATTGGATTAATTGCCATTATAAATAAATGAGGGCTCATTCAATCTGGAAAGCGGCCAATCTTTAGCTTGACAGGTTGGGCGTCTGAGTATACTAAAGGTTGTAGTTTGTGAACAGGATGGCATGCTGCGCGCATGCCGTCTGTTTGCGACCTTCTGGGGAGCACGAACAACTTAGGCCAATCGACGGCCCGGCCGCGGCCGGTGCGGGGTTCGGCCCCCGCAGCCTGGCGCGGCGAAGTTGCTGTAATCCCCACGGTTTAGTCACCCATTCCATCTCACCCTCAAGCGCGAGGAGCGCCCATGAGTGCAGGCAGCAACGTGACCGGCGCGGTGATGGTGGTCGGGGGCGGCATAGCGGGCATGCAGGCCGCCCTGGACCTGGCCAACTCCGGCTACTACGTGTATTTGGTGGAAAAGGGGCCTGCCATTGGTGGGGTCATGTCCCAGTTGGACAAGACCTTCCCCACCAATGACTGCGCCATGTGAATTATCTCCCCCAAGCTGGTCGAGGTCGGCCGGCACATCAACATAGAGCTGCTCACCCTCTCCGAGGTGGTCGACGTCGCGGGTAAAGAGGGTGACTTCACAGTCAAGGTTCTCAGCCACCCCCGCTACGTGGACATGAACAAGTGCATCGCCTGCGGCGCCTGCACCCCCAAGTGCCCCAAGAAGGTCGATAGCGAATACAACGCCGGCCTGGACACGCGCAAGGCGATCTACGTCAACTACGCCCAGGCGGTCCCCCTCAAGTACGGCATCGACGCCGCCAACTGCCTCAAGCTGACCAAGGGCAAGTGCGGCAACTGCGAAAAGCAGTGCCCCACCGGTGCGATCAAGTATGACGACGTGGAGACCAACCGCGAGATCAAGGTGGGTTCGGTCATCCTTTCGGCGGGCTTCAAGCCCTTCGACCCCTCGGTCTACATCCAGTACCAGTACAGCCAGTTCACCAACGTGGTCACCGCGCTGGAGTTCGAGCGCATCCTGGCCGCCAGCGGCCCCTGGATGGGCCACCTGGTGCGGCCCAGCGATGAGAAGGAGCCCAAGAAGGTGGCCTGGATCCAGTGCGTGGGCTCCCGCGACACCCACACCTGCGACCACGCCTACTGCTCCTCGGTCTGCTGCATGTACGCCATCAAGGAAGCGGTCATCGCCAAGGAGCACAGCCACCACGGCATGGACGCGGCCATCTTCTACATGGACATGCGCACCTTTGGCAAGGATTTCGAGCGCTATCTCGAAAACGCCAAGGGTTCGGGCGTGCGCTTCATCCGCAGCCGCATCCACTCCATCGGCGAGCTGGGCGACAAGTCGCTGACCATCGAGTACGCCACCGAGAACGGCGAGGCCCGCGAAGAGGTCTTCGACATGGTGGTGCTCTCCCACGGCCTGGAGATCAGCGACGGCACCGTGCAACTGGCCCAGCGCCTGGGCGTGGAGCTCAAGGCCAGCCGCTTCATGAAGACCGACTCCTTCAACCCGGTGGCCACCAGCCGTCCGGGCATCTACGCCTGCGGCGCGTTGGCCGGCCCCAAGGACATTCCGCTGTCGGTGGTGGAGGCCTCGGCCGCGGCCTGCGCGGCGGCGGGCAATCTCAGCAGCGCGCGCGGCTCCCTGGCCCAGGTCAAGGAGACGCCCAAGGCCATGGACGTGCGCGGCGAAACCCCGCGCATCGGCGTGTTCGTCTGCTCCTGCGGCATCAACATCGCCGGGGTGGTGGATGTGAAGGCGGTGTCGGACTACGCCGCCGGCCTGCCCTTCGTGGAGTTCGTGGAAAACAACCTGTTCACCTGCTCCCAGGACACCCAGGACAAGATGGCCCAGATGGTCAAGGAGCACGGCTTGAACCGGGTGGTGGTGGCCGCATGCACCCCGCGCACCCACGAGCCCCTGTTCCAGGAGACCCTGGCCAGCGCCGGGTTGAACAAGTACCTGTTTGACATGGCCAACATCCGCAACCAGGACTCCTGGGTGCACTCGGCCGAGCCCGAGGCGGCCACCGAGAAGGCCAAGGACCTGGTGCGCATGGCGGTGGCCAAGGCCAGCCTGCTGCAGCCGTTGCAGGAGGTGCAGCTCACGGTCAATCCCGGCGCCCTGGTCATCGGCGGCGGCATCGCCGGCATGAACGCCGCCCTGGAGCTGGCCAAGCAGGGCTTCGGCTGCCACCTGGTGGAGCGCGACAACGCCCTGGGCGGCAACGCCCGCCTGATCCGCACCACCGCCCTGGGCGAGGACGTGCAGGCCTACCTGGCGGAGCTGTCGGCCAAGGTGCTGGCCGAGCCCTTGATCACCACCCACCTGAACACCAACGTCAGCAGCGTCGACGGCTTCGTGGGCAACTTCAAGACCACGCTCACCGGCGACGCCGGCCAGGAGGTCATCGAGCACGGCGCGGCGGTGATCGCCATCGGCGCGGGCGAGTACAAGCCCCACGAGTACCTCTATGGCTCGCACCCGGCGGTCAAGACCCACTTGGAGCTGGACGCGGCCATCATGGCCGGCGAGGTGGACGCCAAGCAGATCGACACCGCGGTCTTCATCCAGTGCGTGGGCAGCCGGGAGCCCGAGCGGCCCTACTGCTCCAAGGTCTGCTGCACCCACTCGGTGGAGAGCGCCCTGTGGTTCAAGGAGCACAACCCGGACTGCCAGGTGGTGATCCTCTACCGCGACATGCGCACCTTTGGCGAGCGCGAGCTGCTCTACAAGGAGGCCCGCGGCAAGGGCGTCTTGTTCGTGCGCTACGACCTGGAGAACAAGCCGCGCATGGAGGCGGCCGGCGACAAGGTCAACATCACCGTGCGCGACCACATCCTGGACCGCGACCTGATCATCGAGGCCGACCTGGTGGGCCTGGCCACGGCCATCGTCAGCCACAAGGCCACCGACCTGGCCCAGATGTTCAAGGTGCCCCAGGACGAGGACGGCTGGTTCCTGGAGGCCCACCAGAAGCTGCGGCCGGTGGATTTCGCCACCGACGGCGTGTTCATGGCGGGTCTGGCCCACTATCCCAAGCCCATCGAGGAGGCGGTGGCCCAGGCTTTAGCCGCGGTGGCCCGCGCGGTGACCGTGCTGGCCAGCCCGGAGATGAGCCTGCCCGGCACCGTGGCCTGGATCGAGCAGAAGAAGTGCGTGGGCTGCGGGGTGTGCTGGACGGTCTGCCCCTACCAGGCCATCAGCGCCGACGACAAGGGCCTGGCCGTGGTCAACGAGGCGCTGTGCAAGGGCTGCGGCACCTGCGTGGCCTCGTGCCGGTCCGGCGCGCCAAACCTGCGCGGCTTCACCACCCAGGACGTGATGGCCCAGATCGAGGCCATTCTGTAAGGAGTACGGGGTAGGCCATGAGCGAGCAAGCCGAATTCCAGCCGCGCATCGCGGCGTTCCTGTGCAACTGGTGCTCCTACGGAGCCGCGGATCTGGCCGGCGTCAGCCGGTTGCAGTATCCGCCCAACATCCACGTGATCCGCATCCCCTGCACCGGCCGCATGAGCCCCAAGTTCATCCTGTCGGCCTTCCGCAAGGGAGTGGACGGGGTCTGGGTCTCCGGCTGACACCCGGGCGACTGCCACTATATAGCTGGCAACATGTTCGCCCGGCGGCGGTTCGCCGTCCTGAAAAACCTGCTGGAGTACGTGGGCATCGAGCCCGGCCGTTTGCAGTTCTCCTGGATCTCCTCGGCCGAGGCCGAGAAGTTCCAGAAGACCGTCACCGCGGTGACCGCGGCGGTCAAGGAGCTGGGACCGGCCACGCACATGATCAAAGACATCCGGAAGGTGGCCTGATGGACAACGCGCAAATTGCCCAGGGCATCCGCGCGGCGGCGAAAAAGCTGCTGAGCGAGGGCAAGGTGGACGTGGTCATCGGCTACGCCAAGGGCAGCGTGCCGATGCGCGACTACCCGTATTTTGCCTACACGCCCGAGGAGGCCGAGAACCTGACCTGGTCTGGGTTCTGCAACAGCAACCTGGCCAACTTCACCATCCGGCGTCCGGGCCGGATGGCGGTGGTGGCCCAGGGCTGCGTGAGCCGCAACCTGGTGGGGCTCATCAAAGAGAACCAGCTCAAGCGCGAGAACCTCTACGTGATCGGCGTGGCCAGCCCGGGCATGCTGGACCGCCGCAAGGTGGCCGCCGAGTTCCCGGGCCGGGTCATCACCGAGGTGATCGACACCGGCACGGAGCTGAAGGTCAAGGGCAAGGGCTTCGAGCAGGGCCTGGCCCGCAAGAAGTTCATGAAGGACAACTGCTACACCTGCGTGCAACGCAACCCGGTGATAGTGGACGAGCTGATCGGGGCGGAGAGCGAGCCCACCCACGGCGGCAACAT
>JAZDIQ010000012.1:0-3870 GCA_043804825.1 Pseudomonadota bacterium | reverse complement strand
AGAGGCTACCGGAATGTCTTTACCTTCATGACCATGATCTACTTCATCGCCGCTCCCCTGGGGGAGCTGATCAAATTCCACAGCTAATGACGAAGAGCCAATTATCTTTGTTGACGATGAGCCCAAGATACTCGACGGGTTGAGGCGCCTGCTCAGGGGGATGCGCCAGCAATGGGACATGGTTTTCGTGGAGAGCGGTGCCCAAGCCCTGGACCTGTTGGACCGCGAGGGCTTCGACATCATCGTCACCGACATGCGCATGCCGGGCATGGACGGGCTGGAACTATTGGCCAAGGTGCGCCGTCTCCATCCCCATATGGCGCGCATCATTCTCTCCGGCCATTCCGACCAGGAGGTGGTCATGAAGTCGGTGCGCTTGGCTCACCAATACCTGGCCAAGCCTTGCGATCAGGAGAAGCTGCAAACCGTGCTCCAGCAGGCCGCGGCCATGCGGGCCATGCTGTGCCAGGACAAATTGATTGGCCTGGTGGCCCAGATCGAGTCCCTGCCCACCATGAGCGCCATTCACACCCGCCTGTTGGAGGCGTTGGAGGATGAGACCTCCTCCTTGGATGGGATTGGAGACCTCATATCCCAGGACATGGGCATGACCGCCACGGTGCTCAAGCTGGTCAATAGCGCCTTTTTCGGGCTCCAGCGCCACATCGCCAGTCCGCAGCAGGCGGTATCGCTGCTGGGCCTGGAGGTCATAAAGGGGCTTGTACTCTCCCAGGGCTTGTTCAATGCCCTTGAACCCCACCAGGTGCCGGGCATGTCCTTCCAATATCTGTGGCGTCACAGCCTGGCGGTGGCCGCTTATGCCAAGGCCATTATTCAGTTGGAAGAGGAAGAGCAACAACTGGTGGACAAAGCCTTTATCGCCGGGATGCTGCACGACGTGGGCAAACTAGTCTTGGCCACGGTGGCTCCCAAAGAATACACTCAAGTGATTCAGACGGCGCGTCAGCAGAGCCGCCTGGTGGCGGCGGTGGAGCTTGAGGTGCTGGGGACCAGTCATGCCCGGGCCGGGGCCTATCTGATGGGCTTGTGGGGACTCGGCGAGGATGTTGTCTTGGCCGTGGCCTTTCACAACAAGCCGGCGTTCCCATCCTCGGGCGGCCGCAAGGGACGGCTGCTGTTGGCGGCAGTGCACGCGGCCAATGCCTTTGAACACGAGCTTTGCGTCATCCACCCCGAGTATGCCCGCCCCAAGCTGGACCGGGGTTTTCTGGCCGAGGCCAACCTGATGGAGCATGCGACCCTTTGGAGGCAGGCCTGTCAGCAACTGTCACTGTGCGAGGGGTCCAATGGAACCATCTAGGCCCGCGGAAAAACTCCTGTTCGTGGACGACGACCCCAATATCCTGGCCTCCTTTCTGCGCCAACTGCGCCGCAACTTCTCCGCGGACACGGCCCTGGGCGGCCAACAGGCCCTGGAATTGCTGAACAGCAAAGGACCGTACGCAGTGGTGGTGTCCGACTTCAAGATGCCAGGCATGGACGGCGTGCAGCTGCTCAACCGGTTCAAGGAGTTGGTGCCGGATACGGTGCGTATCCTGCTGACTGGCTATGCGGACGCGGAAACGGCCATCAGGGCGGTGAACGAAGGCAACATCTTCCGCCTGTTGACCAAGCCCATAGAAACCGAGACATTGGTCAGGGCTCTGGTGGCGGGCATCAAGCAGTACCGCCTGGTGAACGCCGAGCGCGACCTTTTGCAGCAGACCTTGGCCGGCATGATCAAGGTCCTCACCGAGTTGCTTGCCCTGCTCAATCCAGCGGCCATGGGCCGGTCCACCCGCATTCGGGAACTGGTGAGCGGCATCGCCGGGGAAATGGGCCTGGACTCTGACTGGACACTGGAATCGGCGGCCATGCTCTGCCAGGTGGGCATGCTCGTCGTGCCGCCGGAGGCTGTCCAAAAGCTCTATGCTGGCGAGAACTTGACCGGTGAGGAACGACAACTCTATGACATGCATCCCATGATAGGTTCAGACCTAATCAAGCACATACCGCGGCTGGAGGAGGTTTCGCGCATCATCGCCTTTCAAGAAAGGCGCTATGACGGCTCGGGTCCACCTCCCGCAGCCACGGAGTCCGCGGAAGCGATCCCCCTGGGGGCGCGCATCCTCAAGGTGGTTCAAGACTATGACTTGTTGCGTTCCCAGAAAGGCGCACCCGAGCAGGCCCTGGAGGAAATGCGCGCCCGCAAGGGCTGGTATGACCGCAAGATATTGAATGCCCTGGGCGAGTACCTCAGCCTGACTAAAATGGAGACGGTACGCATGGTAGCCATAAAGGACCTCACCGAAAGCATGGTCTTGGCAGAGGACGTTATGGCCATGGATGGACGGGTTTTGGTGCCTCGGGGCTATCGGGTTACGCGTCTGTTGGTGAACCATCTGCTCAACTTCGCTAAAAGCCTGGGCGTGGTGGAACCGCTCAAGGTAGTAAGCCAACAGACCCAAGACGAGGCACCCGAGGCCGAGAATGGGCGGTCGCAATGAGCCATAAAGTGCTTTTGGTCGACGATGAACCCAACCTTTTGGCGGTGATGCAACGGCAGTTGGGTAATCACTATGATCTGGAGGTGGCTTCCGGTGGCGAGAAGGCCTTGAGCCGGATGGCCCAAGCCGGCCCCTTTGCCGTGCTGGTTACCGACCTGCATATGCCCGGCCTAAATGGCATCCGCCTCTTGGAGCGATCCCAAAAAATATCTCCAGACACGGTGCGCATCGTGCTATCCGGCTATTACGACTTGGAACAGGTTATGCAAGCCATCAATGAAGGTTACATCTATCGCTTTCTCACCAAGCCCGTCAGGCCCGAGGTGCTCATCAGGGCCATAAATGATGGCCTTGAGCAACACCGGCAGGTGCTGGACGCCCGCGAGTTGCACGGCCTGAAAAAACTGAAAGAATCCCTGGTGCATGTGGTGGTCGGTTTCACCCGCTTGGTGGAGACCCGCGACCCCTACACGGCCGGCCATCAGGAAAGGGTTAGCCAATTGGCCGTGGCCTTGTCCAGGGAGTTGGGGCTAAGCGCGGATCAGGTGGCCTGCGTGACGCTGGCAGCTCAGATCCACGATCTGGGCAAGGTCTACGTGCCTTCCGAATTCCTGAACCGTCCCGGGCGGCTCAGTCCCGCCGAGATGAGCATCATACGCACCCATCCGCAAGTCGGCTGCGATATCATGCGCCCCATGGACTTTCATTGGCCCATAAGCCAAATCGTCTTGCAGCACCATGAGCGCTTGGACGGCTCCGGTTATCCCCAAGGGCTCAAGGGCGACGAGATTCTCTTGGAGGCGCGCATAATCGCCGTGGCCGACGTGGTGGAGGCCATTTCCTCCCACCGGCCTTACCGCCCCAGCCTGGGCTTGCCGGGCGCCATGGAAGAAATTCGCCAGCACCGGGGCAGTTCCTATGACCCTCGGGTGGTTGACGCCTGCCTTGACCTGTTTGAAGCCAAGGGCTGGGGATTTTCCGGTCAGGATCAGTGGCAGTTGAAGGATGGCTCTTGATCTGTAGAAACCAAGATTTGATCTGACACTCGATTCCTGGTGTCCAGAATCTGGCTCCCCTGCTGGTCCAGGGCCAACTCTGCCATGCCGGCGGGCACACGGCCATGGGCCTAGGGCGGTATGGATTGGAGTGGTTGTAGAGACTGCAAATGCGGTGAGCGTCAGCTTCTGCCTGGTGGCGCTTGCGAGCACAACTTCTGGCTGGAAATGGCTGGAGATTTTTTGAGATTGACGAATTTACCGTCAATATCGGCATTTTTGCAAGGCCCTATTTTTACAGCTTTTTGTTGGCAATCCCCTGCCCTTCTGAGCGCCATAAAATGCGTCCCAACGGACTCTTAATCCGT
>JAZDIQ010000011.1:0-2163 GCA_043804825.1 Pseudomonadota bacterium | reverse complement strand
GCCCCAGGTGTCCATGGGCTCGATCAGGTAAGGCGTGTGGTCGTTGCGCCAGTTGCCCTTCCATGGACCGTCGGTGACCATGCGGTAGCGCACGGCCCATTGCGAGACGGTCAATGGTTCCTTGCGGCGCCAGGCCTCGATCTCGCCGGCGGTCAGGGCCACGGCCGGGAACAGCTCGGCCTGGGCTTGCTCAAGAGCCTGCATATTTACATGCCTTGGTCATGGGGCCACATATTTACAGGCCTTATCATTGCACTTGTTTATAATTGATCTTGCGATACCTGGGGCGCGGCCAGCCTGATCTCGCCTTGGCTGGCGTAGCGATGCAGCCAGTCCTCCACTTGGCGCTCGGCCAGGGCCAGGGCCTCCGGCGCCTTGGCCGGGTCCCCGCCCACCAGGAAGATGATCTCCTCCATGGACAACCGCACCCAGCCCAGCATGTCGGCTTTCAAGAGCCGGGCGCGGGTGGCCAGGTCTCGCTGGTACTGCTCCAGGGGGATGTACTTGCCCTCCAGGATTTCCTGTTGCAGGCGCATCTTGGCCGCCTGGGCCCCGGCCCGCTCGATCTCGGCCAGGACCTTGCGCTCCTGCAGGGCCTCCAGTTTTTCGGAGCCGGCGCCGTCCTTGCGCTTTAAGTGGTCGTTTGCGTAGCGCAGCACGGCGCTTTCCGAGAACAGGCCTTCGCGGTCCGGCCGCAAGAGGCCGCGCTCGCGGTGGTTGTAGGCGGTGTTTTCGGAGATCTTCCAGCCCTGGCCGGCCAGGAAGACCGCCACCTGGCGGGGGTTCTTGAAAAGCTGCCCGGACGCGGGCGCGCTAGGGTCGGCGACAGCTTTGGCCTGTGCCTGCCTGGCGTCGTGCTCATCCACCGCTTTGAGGGCCTTTTGGTAGGCCGCCTGGTTGGCGATGGTAGGCTCCTTGATGGCGGCCTCCATGGTCTTGCCCAGGACCACCTTCAGGGCCTCGCCGGTCTTCTCCTTGAGGTCGTTCAGGCCCAGCATGGCGCGCCACCATTAGATATGGATGCATCCGCCAACCCCTCGACACCCGTCTCCCGGCTTTCTCTAGCCTTGAGCGCAACCGCACAACTGGCTGATATTTTTATATATTCCTGCTTTTTGCTGTTGACGGCCTGTAATTGCCCATGATATCTAATAGTTACAACGTTGGCACAAAACCAAGGGGGTAAGAAATGGCCAAGACGAGTTACGCGATCAAGAGGCTTAGCAAGTACGCGCCGGTGGAGACCAGCGAGGGCAGCGGGCTGCACACCTGCGTGTTCAACGCGGTGGTGATCCAATTTTACGATCAGGGCGGTGATGCCATCTGCATCCGGGTGCGCCGGATCGATGACCACGACGATCCCTACACTGACTACTTCGCCGGCAGCTATTACGACAACATCACCCAGGCCATCAACCGGGCCGTGTCCGAATCGACCCTGTGCCACCGCGAGCCCTGCCCGGCCTGCGGTCATGACATCGGCACCAAGCGTTGGGTGGATGGCCGCACCATCTGGACCTGCCACAAGTGCGGCGGGCCGATCTCCGGCAAGTACCGGAAGCCCGTGCCCACCCCGGCCGCTAAGCTGGGCACTCAAGATAACCAACCCGGCCTGCTGCCCATCGGCTCCAAGGTCTACTACACCGGCGACATGGCCAATGAGGACGGCGAGGGCTGGGTGGGCAGCCACATGCCGGCCAGCCGCTTCGGCGGGGCCTCGCTGAACATCCAGTTGGAGGACGGCCGGGTTTTCGGAGGGGTCTTCCAAGCCAACGTGCGCCGGCCCGATGAGCCCAACCGGGGCCAGCGCTTCGTGATCCGCGAGAAGGCCGAAGTCGTAGAAGAGCAAAGCGAGGTGGAGGCCTGCCCGGCCGCCCGGCCCCGCCCCCAGCTGCGCTTGTTGAGCCTCAACTAACCACCGCCCGCATTCCGCCTGGCCCCCCGCGCGGGGGCCGGGCAGGGAAGGATAAGGATCATGGCCCTGGACAGACTGCCCTTGAGCGAGATCGAGCCCAACCCCAAGCAGCCGCGCAAGCTCTTCCGCAAGGACAAGCTGGAGGAGCTGGCCGCCAGCATCGAGGAGCATGGTCTCCTGGAGCCCATCGTGGTGGCCAGGCGCGGCCGCAAATGGCAGATCATCATGGGTGAGCGCCGTTGGCGCGC
>JAZDIQ010000010.1:0-140683 GCA_043804825.1 Pseudomonadota bacterium | reverse complement strand
AAAACAGCCTGCGCGGGCCATGGACGGCCCGCCGAAAAGCTCTGGCCTGGGAACCAGGCCAGGCTTTTCGCCAGGTTGGCCGAATTCATTTCGGCCAACCTGGGTTGAAAAAGGCCATGGATGGACTTTTTCAACATCCTGGTAATGGGCCGCCCTCGCCAACAGCCCGCCTGACAGCGGGCGCCATCGCGCGCTCCCATGCCAACCGACAGAATCGACCATCCGGTGGTCTTGGCCCCCGGGGGAAGGCTGGGCCGGGAGCAGGGTTAGCTTGGCCAGATGAACTTGGCACGCCGCGGCGGCCCCCGCCGGACAATCAAGATTAAAGAAATTAGGTCATGAACTTTGCGCTCAAGGAAGAACGGCGGATGGTCAAGGACACGGCCGCGCGCTTCGCCGGCGAGGTGCTCAAGCCCCAGGCCGCCCATTTCGACGCCACCCACCAGCATCCTGCCCACGCCTGCGCAACTCTGGCGAGCTGGGCTTCATGGGTATCGCGCTGCCCGAGGAGTTCGGCGGCGCGGGCCTGGATTACATCAGCTACGTGCCGGCCCTGTCCGAGGTAAGCCGGGGCGACGCTTCGGTGGGCGTGATCATGAGCGTCTGCAACTCGCTCTCCACTGCTTCTTGGTGATGATCTTCGGGAGCCAAGGGCAGAAGGAGGCATTTCCTACCCCGGTGGCCAGCGGACAGAAACTCGGCTGCTGTGGCCTGACCTAGGCCGGCGCAGGCTCCTACCCCGGCTCCATGCGCACCACGGCGGTTTTGGACGGGAACCAATGGGTGATCAACGGGGAGAAGAGGTTCACCACCAACGGCAACCTGGCCCCCTAACCAGTCATCGCGGCCGTCACCGACAAGGCCGCCGCGACCAAGGGCATCTCCAGCTTTGTGGTTGATCTAGAGAACACCAAGGGCTTCAGCGTGGGACGGGTCGAGGAGAAGATGGGCATCCGCGCCTCGGGCACCTCGGAGCTGCTCTTCGAAGACGCGCGCATCCCCAAGGCCAACCTTCTGGGCACTCCTGGGGCCGGGCTTAAGCAGATGCTCACCACCCTGGACAGCGGCCGCACCGGCATCGGCTCCCAGGCGCTGGGTATCGGCCGGGCCGTGCTGGAGCAGGCCATTATCGTCCTATGGCAGCGTTCGACCCTGCCTTGGTCGTGGGACGATAAGGCCCTGTCCTGGCGTGGCCGATACCCTGCCGAGCCAGCAATGCTTGAGTTGGCCAGCGAGCCGGCATGGCCTGTGGTCCGATGGCAGACGAGGCCAGTGCCCGGCCCTGCCGCCGGTGACGCCGGTCTCGGCAACCGCCAGAGCCAGGATCATCTTGACATCCTCGGCAGACATGGCGCCGCAGGGCAGACCGGCGATGATGTCCCGATCGAAGTCAGCGGCCATCGCGGACGGGCAAGACCGGCCCAGCCGCGGGCAGGCCCCTGGCCTTGAACAACTTGGCGCTGGCCGTCACCAGCCTGATGTCGCTAGCTGGCTTCCAGCAGAGAAGCCTCGCTCCATCCGGTAACCTCCACCAACAATAGGCACCTATCAGCTGGCTGGTCCTGCGCGGCATCACCGTTGGCTCAAGCCGGGTATCTCCACGGGATCTTCCCGACCCGAAGGAGGCTGGGCTGGGCCGAAGTGTCCACTAGGCTGTGGGGAAAAGATCCAACTCGGGCGCATGGGGCAATTGACCGGTGATGGCCAGCTCGTCATAGAAGCGACGCAGGCCCCGCTGCTCTTCCGGGCCCAGGCGGTAGCGCAGCTGGGTGAAGTAGCGGCGATAGAATCCCAGGTCACCCCCCAAGGCCGCCGCCGCCGCCCTGGCACATCCCTCCAGGTCGGCCAGGCCACGGTCGCGGGATTCCAGCAGGGCTTGGTGCAGGGCGGCCACCTCCGCCGGCCGGTCCCTGGCCACCGTTCGGCGCACCACCCACAAGGCATAGACAAAGGGCAGCCCGGTCCAGTCCTGCCAGACCTGGCCCAGGTCCAGGACCACCGGCCAGCGCCCGGAGGCGGCCTCGCCAATGGCCCGGTCACCGATGCGCAGCACCGCCACCGGTTCGCCGCCCTGCCCCGCCGCCGTCTCGGGCACCATGCGGCAGTCCAACCCCCACAGGCGGGCCAACAGCACCCTGGTCAGCATCACCGAGGTATCGGACTCGAAGGGGGCCTCAATCTCCCCGCCGTTCCAGCTTTCCAGGGGCAGTCGCGACAGGAGCAGCACACTGCTCACCGGCCCGCGTGTACACAGGCACAGGCCGGACAGGATGAGATAGGCACCGGCCTGCAGGGCGTAAGCCACCGAGGAAACTTCGGCCAAATCCAGATCGCCGGCCCACAGGCGCCGGTTGAGGGCCGAGGGCACGTCCGGTTCCTCGCGGAAAAGATCGGGTCGTGACGCCAGATGGAGATGCACCGGCAGGACGTTGACAAAGTTGATACGCCCCAGGCGAAGGGGGGTGGCGAGATTCATGGGTTGCCGCCTGTCAGGGATGAAACCACTTTCGTCGGCAAACTTACCACCACCGGGCGCCAGGGGCCAGCCCGCGGACAGGGCCGGCAAAACAAGGGGGCGGGGAAGCTCCCCGCCCCCGTGGCCGCCGTCGGGACTATTTCCAGGTGCGGCGGTCGTCGATGATCTTGCAACCCTGGGGCAACTGGCCCGGCTCCTGGAACTGGACCTCGCCGCTGACCCGCAGTACGTCCTTCATGGCCGCCTCCATGTGGCCCTTCAGCTCGCCGGCCTCGGCTGTCGGCTCCTTCAGTTCGCAGACCAGGGTCATCACGTCCTTGTGACCCTCGCGGGTGACCACCAGTTGGTAGGCCATGACCTGGGGGAACTTAGCCGTCACCTGCTGCACGCCGCTGGGGTGCACGAACATGCCCTTGACCTTGGTCACCTGGTCCACGCGCCCCATGATGCGCGTGAGCTTGGGAGAGGTGCGACCGCAGGCGCATTGCTCCAGCGTGTAGGCGGAGAGGTCGCCGGTGCCGAAGCGGATCAGGGGATAGGCCTTGTCGAAAACCGTGGCCACCACCTCGCCGGGCTCGTTCTCGCCCATGGGCTGGCCGGTTGCGGGGTCCACAACCTCCACCACGCACTTCTGGGCCAGGTGCATGCCTGCCATGTGATAGCACTCATAGCTCAGGCAGCCCACGTCGGCGGTGCCGTAGGACTGGCGGATCAGCATGCCCAAGCGCTCCTGCAGGGAGGTCCGCAGGCTTTCGGGCAGCATCTCGGCGGCCACGAAACCCACTTGCAGGTTCAGGTCTTTTTGCAGGTCCAGACCCATGGCCTCGGCCTTGTCGGCGATGGTGGCCAGGAAGCTGGGGGTGCCCACGTAGCCCTGAACTCGGAGGTCCTTCATGGTCTGGATCTGGATCTCGGTGTTGCCCACGCCGGTGGGCACCGAGATGCAGCCCACGCGGTTGAGCTGTTGGTCCAGCCAAAAGGCGAAAGGCACCATGTTGAAGTTGAAGGTGACCTGGGCGATATCCCCGGGGCGGAAGCCGCCGGCATAGAAGGCCTGGGCCCAGCGGTCGTCTCCGGGGTTTTTCTCGCCGGGCTCGTAGATGGGGCCGGGGGAGACGTAGATGCGCGCCAGGCTCTCCAGGGGCTCGCCCACCAGGCCGCCGAAGGGCAGGTCCCGGCGCTGCATCTCCACCAAGTCGCCCTTCTCGGTGATGGGCAGCTTGGCCAGGTCCGCGACCGTGGTCACGTCGCCTGGCTCGGCGCCGGCGGCGCGCATCTTGGCGGCAAAGGCCGGGGCATGGGCATAGGCGTGGGCCACGATGCCGGCCACCCCTTTGTCCTGTTCGGCCAGCCGGGCCTCGGGGTCCATGGTCTCCAACTCGGGTAGCAGATATCCCGAAAGGCGGTCCTTGTCCGGCATGCTCATCTCCAGGCGGGCTGATGCTCCCAACCGACCATTGGCACGGCCCGAGCGCCCAGCAAATTGGTTTTCGGGAAAGGGCTATTCTGGGAAAAGCCTTTGGGAGGCCCGAAGGATTTTCCCAGACCCGCCCTTGGGACGCGCCCCCTGGCGCGGCCCGTCAGCCGGCCGCGATTCACTCGCGGACGGCGGTGGATTGGCGGCCAGGACGGCCGCCAATCCTGGAAAAGGAACGGCCGCCAATCCTGGAAAGTTAGGTAAGCCAGCGCTTGCGGCGCTTGTAGTGCTTGACGTCGCGGTAGGAGCGCTTGGTGCCCATGTCGGTCATCCCCAGGTAGAAGCGCTTGACGTCCTCGTTGTTCTTGAGCTTCTCGGTGGTATCGTCCAACACGATCTTGCCGTTTTCCATGATGTAGCCATGGTCGGCGATGTTCAGGGCCATCCGGGCGTTCTGTTCCACCAGCAGGATGGTGGTGCCCAGCTCCTTGTTCAATTTGACGATGATCTCGAAAATCTCGCTGACCAGCAGGGGACTAAGCCCCAGGCTGGGCTCGTCGAGCATCATCAGCTTGGGCTTGGCCATCATGCCGCGTCCGATGACCAGCATCTGTTGCTCCCCGCCGGAGAGATAACCAGCCAGGCCGGCCTCGCGCTCCTTGAGCCGGGGAAAATAAGAGTAGACGTGCTCGATGCGCTGGTCCAACTCGCCTCGATTGCACTTCTGGGTGTGGGCCGCGGCCACCAGGTTTTCGCGCACGGTGAGGTCTTCGAAAACCCGGCGCCCCTCCATGACCTGGAACACGCCCAGGCGCACGATCTTCTCGGCGTCCAAGCCGTTGATCTTGACCCCATCGAATTCGATGGTGCCGTCGGTGACCTCGCCCTCCTCGGTTTTGAGCAGGCCGCTGATGGCTTTGAGGGTGGTGCTCTTGCCCGCGCCGTTGGCTCCCAACACGGCCACTATTTGGCCCTGTTCCACGCTCAGGGACATGCCCTTGAGCACCAGGATGACATCGTTGTAGATCACCTCGATGTTGTTCACCGAAAGCAGCGGCATAGGCGGCACCCCGAGACACCGGCGCGAGATCGCGCCGGTTGTCGTCAAATTGGTAGGCCTGGCATCAGAGATCCGGCCGCGCCGGGCCTGGCCAAAGCCAGTTCAATCCCCGCTACCCCGATCGCCGGCGCACCGCCCCGCGTGGCGCGCCGGGAAGGATCAAGCGTGGGCGGGGGGCGCCGGGCCCCCCGCCAGATCGGACTTTATTACTTACCCAGGAACTCGTCCTTGCGCGGGAAGGTAACTTCCTTGATGGTCTTGACCTTGCCGCCGTCGATGGTGGCCACCACGCAGCTGGTGCTGGGGCGGTGGTCCTTGGCGGTGTAGGTGATCGGCGGAGTCAGCCCGCCGGTGTTGTAATCCTTAAGCGTCTCCAGGGCCTCCTTGAGGCCCGGGCCGGTGAGCTTGCCGGCCTTCTTGGCCAGCTTCAGACCCTCGGCCATGACCATCATGGAAACCCAGCCCTTGACGAAGTGCAGGGTGTGGGGCTTGTCGCCACCGGCGGCCACGACGTTCTTCATGCCGGGCACGTCCTGGCCGTAGAAGGCCACGGGCACCATGCCGAAGGCCCGGCCATTGGCGGTCTCGCCGGCCAGCTTGGGCAGGTCCTCGTCAAAGCCCCAGCAGTTGATGAGGAACTTGGTACGCAGGCCCAGCTTGGCCGCGTCCTTGAGGATGACCGCCGTGGAGGGGGTGGTGCCGCCGATCCAGGCATAGTCGGGGTCGAACTTCTTCATGGCCAGGAGTTGGCTGGTGGCGTCAATGGCCCGCAGGTCCACGTTTTGGTCCGGCCCCACTTCCAGGCCCAACTGCTTGGCCCATGTCTTGCCGGCCGGGATGGGCATCTTGCCGTAGGGGTGGTCGGGATAGATGAAGACCACCTTCTTGGCGCCCTGGTCCTTGGCGTAGGTCAGGGCCAGACAAAGCATGGTGGAGTAGTCCGCCGCCACGAAGAAGTTGTAGGGCGAGGTCTTGGGATCGGTCAGGGCGCCCACGAAGGAGGCGCTGAAGAACACGATCTGGTCGTTCTTGGCCTGGGGAGCCAGGGCCACGGTGTCGCCGGTGCCCCAACCCTGGATGGCGAAGACCTGGTCCACCGTCTTGTACTTCTTGTAGAGGTTGACCGATTCGGGAATCTTGTAGGCGTAGTCGTTGGGCAGCAACTTGACCGTATCGCCGCCGATGCCGCCGTTCTTGTTGATGAACTCCTGGGCCGCCAGGCAGCCGGCGGCGTAGTCCTTGCCCACCGTGGAGGTGGCGCCGGTGATGTCGAAGATGCCGCCGATCTTGATCTCCCCAGCCAGGGCCAGGGGCGCGCAGGCCAGGCCCAAGACCAGGACCAAGGCCACCAACAAAGAAACTTTTTTCATGATCCGCTCCCTTCCCAAGTGGTTCCCACCGGATGCTGCCCGGTTCCGGGCGCATCCCACGAACTAACCCCCTGGTCCCTCCGTGCCTGATACCTCCCTTCCCTCCCTGGGGGGACCCGGGACTTGATACAGCAATTACGCCGCACCCCCCCTCTCAGTAGGAGAACGGCCACAATTTCCAGTAGGCGCGCACCGTGTGCCAGCGCGCGGCCAGGCCGTCGGGCTCGAAAATCAGGAAGAGGATCACGATAAGCCCGAAGATCATTTCCCTGAGCGAGGCGAAGATGCCAAAAATGTTGGGGTAGATGTCGGTCAGGGCCTGGGCCGGCAGGCGCAGCAATTCCGGCAGCACCACCATGAAGATCACTCCGAAGATGGAACCCAGCACGTGGCCCAGACCGCCCACGATGATCATGGCCAGGTACTGCACGCTCAGCCACATGGTGAAGTGCTCGTCGCTGATGATATTGATGTAATAGGCCCACAGCCCGCCGGAGATGCCCACCATGAAGGAGCTTATGCCGAAGCTCATGATGCGGTACTTGAACAGGTTGACCCCTATCACCTCCGCCGACAGGTAGCGGTCGCGCACGGCCACGAAGGCCCGGCCGGTGCGGGTGCGGGTGACGTTCTTAAGATACAGGGTGGCCAGCACGGCGAAGAAAAGGGCCAGATAGTAGAAGTAGCGGTCGTTGTCAAAGGTGATGGGGCCCAGGCTGGCCGAGGGCACCATCAGGCCGCTGGAACCGCCGGTGAGGCTTTCCCAGTTGCGCATGGCGTAGTCCAGAATGAACTGGGCGGCCATGGTGGCGATGGCCAGGTACAGGCCTCGCAGGCGCAGGGAGGGGATGCCGAAGATCATGCCCACCGCCGCGGTCATCAGTCCGGCCACCGGCAAGGCCAGCCAGAAGGGCCAGCCGGCGTTGGCCAGGATGCCGGCGGTGTAGGCCCCCACGCCCATGAAGGCGCCGTGGCCCAGGGAGATCTGTCCGGTGTAGCCCGTGAGCAGGTTCAACCCATGGGCGCCGACGATGTAGATGAAGATCAGGTTGAAAAGGTTGGTGGTGTTGAAGCCCACCACCCGGCTGACGTGGGGGGCGTAGAGGGGATAGGAGAGCAGGAAGACGAACAGGGCCACCATCCAGCACTTGAGCCAAAGGGTGTGGAATATGGCGTCGTCTTTGCGGTAGCTGGAAAAGAACAATCCGCAGGGCATGGCTTACTCCCGCTCCCTCAAACCCGCTCGATTTCCTTGATGCCGAAGAGTCCGTAGGGCTTGACCATGAGGATGATGATCAGCACCACGAAGGGGGATATCTCCTTGACGCCGCCCCCGAAGTAGACATCCAGGTACGAGCCCATGATGTTCTCCAGGATGCCGATGGTCAAGCCGCCGATGATGGCGCCCCCGATGGACTCCAGGCCGCCCAGGATCACCGCCGGGAACACCTTGAGCCCGAAGTCGCTCAAGGCGATGTTCACGCCGTTGATGTTGCCCACCAGGATGCCGCCCACGGCCGAGACCAAAGCCCCGATGGACCAGGAGATGGCGAAGACCTTCTTGACGCTGATGCCCATGCTCTGGGCCACGACCTGGTTGTTGGCCACCGCCCGCATGCCGATGCCCACCCTGGTGAACTTGAAGAAGGCCGCGAAGATGCCCAGGAAGATGAAGGCGAAGGCCACGGTCCAGAGATAGACCTCTGAAACCAGGATATCACCGAAATGGATGGCCTCCTGGGTAAATATGGGCGGGTCGAAAACCCTGATCTGGGTGCCCCAGACCACGGTGACCACCGACTTCAGCACAGTGGCCAGGGCGATGGTTATCATGATGACGCTGATGATGGGCTCGCCGATCATGGGCCGCAGGATCAGGCGCTCCAGCAGCACGCCCATCGCCACGCTCATGAGCATGGTCAGCAGGCAGGCCAGCAGGATGGGCACCCCCAGGTCGGTGTAGAGCCACAGGCAGAAGTAGCCGCCCACCAGCACGAACTCGCCCTGGGCGAAGTTGAGGATGCTGGTGGACTTGTAGATCAGGGCGAAGCCCATGGCCACCAGGGCGTAGACCGACCCGATGACCAGCCCGGTCACGATCAACTGAAGGAATTCCTGCATGCCTTCCTCTTGTGGTCAGCGTCCGGCCGCGGCCGGATCGCCGGGGTTCTGATGGGGCGCCCTGGTCCCGCGCCTCAGTGGACCGGCTTCCAGAACTGCCACCACTTGCGCTCCTCCTCCAGGGCGTACTGGTCCAGGGGCTTCATGCGGCGGATCTGCAGGTCCGCCACGATGGTGGTGGTCTTGCCGTCCTGGTAGCGGATCTCGCTCTCCACGTGGACCTGGTCGGTTCCCTGGTACAGGGCCTCGATCTCCCGGATGTAGCGCTGTCCGATGAACTTGCGCCTGAGCTTGCGGGTGCGGGTCAGTTCCTCGTCGTCGGGGTCGAACTCCTTGTAGAGCAGCAGGAATTTCTGGACCCGGGCCTTTTCGGGCAGGGAGCGGTTGACCCTGACCACCTCGCGCTCGATCAGGTCGTAGATCTGCGGCTTGGCCGCCAGGTCGGTGTAGGTGGTGTAGCCGATGCGGTGTTCCTCGGCCCATTTGCCGGTGTGCTTGTAGTCTATGCAGATCATGGCCGTGACGTAGTCGCGTTCATGGCCCAGGGCGATGCATTCGACGATGTAGGGGCAAAACTTCAGCTTGTTCTCGATGAACATGGGCGAAAAACGGGCACCGCCGGACAGGCGCATCAGGTCCTTGATGCGGTCGATGCACACCAGTTGGCCGCCCTCGGTCAGGTAGCCGGCGTCGCCGGAGTGCAGCCAGCCCTCCAAAATGGTTTCGCGGGTGGCTTCATCGTTTTTCAGGTAGCCCTGGAACAAGGCCGGCGAGCGGGAGATGATTTCGCCCACGCCCTCGGGGTCGGGATCGAATATCCGCACCTCGGTTTCGGGGATGGGCTGGCCCACCGAGGTGAAGTCCACGTTGCCCGAGCGGTGGATGCAGGAGATGCCGCTGATCTCGGTCTGTCCGTAGATCTGCTTGAGGTTGACGCCGCAGGCGTGGAAGAAGCGGAACACGTCCGGCCCCAGGGCCGCGCCGCCGGTGGAGGCCGAGCGGATGTTGCTGAAGCCCAGGCGGTCCTTGAGGGCGCGGAAGAGCAGGACGTAGCTCAGGCCGTAGAGGATCTTCCAGGACAGCCCGGGGTCCTTTTTCTCGAAATGGAAATCGGCCATCATGTAGCCGATGGGCATGCACAAACGGTAGATGAACCTCTTGAACCAGCTGGCGTCCAGGTGCTTGACCATCACCGTGCGCGACATCTGCTCCCAGACCCGGGGGGGGCTGAAAACCACGTTGGGGCCGATCTCGTAGAGGTTGGCCATGGCCGTCTCCGGCTCCTCGGGGAAGTTGACCGTGAAGCCGATGGCCAGGGCCGAGGCGATGCACATCATCTGCTCGCCTATCCAGGGCAGGGGCAGAAAGGACACGAACTCGTCGCCGGGCAGCTTGGGGTCCACCCGGCTCAGGTTAAGGGCCATGTTGAGCATGTTGGCGTGGGTCAGCAGCGAGCCCTTGGGAAAGCCGGTGGTGCCGGAGGTGTAGGCGATCAAGGCCATGTCCTGGGGCGCCAGGCGGGCCACCGAGTCCTCGAAATAGCTGGGATGCCCTTTTTCGAACTGGCGTCCCAACTCCTCCACCTCCGGTAGGAAGATCAACAGGGGGTCGTCGTAGGCGCGCATGCCCTTGGAATCGGTGTAGACGATCTTCTTGAGCCCCGGCAGCTTCGCGCGCATGTCCAGGACCTTGTCCACCTGCTCCTGATCCTCGGCCACCACGAAGTTGGCCCCGGAGTGGTCGATGACAAAGGCCACCTCGGTGAGGATGGAGTCCTGGTAGATGCCCAGGGGCCGGCCCTTGAGCGACTGGGCGGCCAACTCGGCATAGACCCACTCCGGCCGGTTGTCGCCGATGATGGCCAGGGCGTCGTCGTCCTGGAAGCCCAGGGCGGCCAGGCCCAGGGCCAGGTACTTGACGTGTTCGTAGTACTGGCGCCAGGTGACGTCCTGCCAGATGCCGTATTCCTTTTCGCGCAGGGCCACCCGGTCGTGACCGAACTGCTCGGCGTTGCGTTTGAGCAGGGCGGGCAGGGTGGCGTCCCCGATGTCTACTCCCGGTTCCTCGGCTTTGATATAGGTCAGGGGCACGTTGCGCTCTCCCGAGATGGTGAGGGCCTACAGGCCGAGCTTGGAGTGGGCCGCCGCCTCGGAGCCCAGGTAAGCCTCGATCACATGGGGGTTCTTGCTGACCTCCCGGGGGGTGCCCTGGGCGATCTTGGTCCCGAAGTCCAGCACCACCACATTGTCGCTGATGTCCATCACCACGCCCATGTCGTGCTCGATCAGCACCACGGTGACACCCCATTCGTCGTTGACGTCCAGGATGAAGCGGGCCATGTCCTCGGTTTCCTCGAGATTCATGCCGGCCATGGGCTCGTCCAGCAGCAGTATCTTGGGCTTCATGGCCAGGGCCCGGGCCAGTTCCACCCGCTTTTGCAGGCCATAGGGCAGGGTGCCCACCACCTGCTTGCGGATGGCCTCGATCTCCAGCAGGTCGATGATGCGCTCCTCGATCTCCTTGCGCACCGCCAACTCCTCGCGCTGGGCCTTGCCCAGGTAGAGGCCCCCGGAGAGGAAGCCGCTGTTCATGTGCACGTGGTGGCCCAGCTTGATGTTGTCCAGGACGGTCATGCCCCGGAAAAGCTCGATGTTCTGGAAGCTGCGGGCGATGCCCAGGCCAGCCACCCGGTGGGTGGAGATGTGCGAGATGTCCTGGCCCCCGAAGACGATCTTGCCACGGTAGGGATGGTAGAAGCGGCAGATGCAGTTGAGTATGCAGGTCTTGCCCGCGCCGTTGGGCCCGATGATGGCCTGGATGTGCCCCTGCTTCACGGCGAAGCTCACGCCGCTCAGGGCATTCAGTCCACCGAACCTAAGATGAATGTCGTCCAGGACCAGGAGAGGCTCCTCCTGGACGGTGGCGGGGTTTGTCTTCTGCACGGCGCCGGCAGCTACACCAGCCATAAAACCTCCCCGGCCAGACTCGCGCCAAGCTCTCTGTGATATCTGAAGGTGTGACTTGTCTCCTTGTGACACCAGCGCGGCAGGGCAAGGGTGGTGCCGAAATTCCTGTGTGGACCTTGCCGCAATCTGGCCAACCTTAATCTCTGGCTAATATTTACCATAGGTAAATAATCTAGATTTGTAAAGGTGAATACGCGCACAAGTGCAGGTTTATCGGCTCATCCCCCGGGTTGGACCCGGCGAGGCCTTTACCAACACCCACATTCCTTTAGATTCCACTAATGCCGGAAGCCTCGGTCAGTTTAAGCGTCCGCGGCGGGGTACCATGAAAAAGGGCCCGTGCCGACGGTGCCGCGCCACACCATGGAGTGCCGACTTGGCCGTCGCCCCCAGGCCTTACCCCACCCTGCCGGCCCTGGCTCTGGCGCGGGCCCCACCCCTCGCCGCCGTCGTGACCACGCGGGCAATGTCGGCGGCCTGCCTGTCAGGTCCGTTCAGCTTAATGGGTAATACCTGGCCCGATACCCGGCTGAGACGTTGTCGACAACCCCTTGCCGATGGTAGGCTTTCCCTCGCCTCCGCGATGGGGTAACTTTTTTGTAGCCAACCGGCTTGCCCATTGTCAAGGCAAAAAACCAGCAACTACGCAAAACTAAAGGTTTTGTGAATCATGGTTCATAGCTGTGCGGCAGCCGTGACCATCCCGCCCCACCCAGCCGTCGCCTCAGCCCTCCGCCCCGGGCCAGGCGCCGTCCAGGCGCGCGGGCAGTCGCCGGGGCCAAGTCAGTTGGCGGTAGCTTCGCAGAAAGAACTCGTCGGTCATGCCGGCGATGAAGTCGCGCACCAGGGCCGCCGGGGGCAGGGACCGGCGGTATTCCTGGTCCAGGTTGGCCAGGTAATCGGCCAGGATGGGGCTGTCGGCGCGCTCGGCGGCCAGGTCTTCCAGGTAGCGGTCGAAAAGATGGTGGAAGGCCTGGCGAATCTTTTGGTGCTCGGTCTTGATGCGCGGGTGCAGGTAAATGTGCTGGTAATTGAAGGACCTTAGTTGGGCCAGGGCCTGGCCCACCGGCGGCGAGAAGCCCACGTAATCCTGGCCGGCGCTGTGACTGACCAGATCCTCCACCAGGCGGTAGACCATGGTGCCGTTGCTGTCGCCCAGGACCTCGGCCACCGCCCGCGGCAGGTCGGCCCGGGTCAACAGACCCACCCGGATGGCGTCCTCGAAGTCGCGGCCCACGTAGGCCACGGTGTCGGCCAGGCGCACCACGCAGCCCTCCAGGGTCATGGGCAGCAGCGGCAGGGCCGGGTCCCGGACCTTGGCCGCCAGCTCGGCGTCCAGGCCGGCGAAGCTCTTGTCCGGGCGCGGCCGCAGCAGGGCGCTGTGCCTCTCGCCGTCGTGGCACAAGACCCCGTCCAGCACCTGGAGGCTCAGGTTCAGGCCCCGCCCCCGGTTCTCCACCCGCTCCAGGAAATGCACACCCTGCACGCTGTGCAGAAAGGCCCCCAGGCCGTGCTCGCGGCATTTTTCGCCCAGGTAGGTCTCGCCGTCGTGGCCGAAGGGCGGGTGGCCGATGTCGTGGGCCAGGGCCATGGCCTCGATCAGGTCCTCGTTCAGCCCAAGCAACCGCCCCATGGTGCGCCCGATCTTGCTGACCAGTTGCACGTGCAGCACCCGGTGGGTGATGTGGTCGTTGTCGATCAGGGAGAAGACCTGGGTCTTGTCGATGTAGCGGGTGTAGGCCAGGGAGTGCAGGACCCGGTCGGCGTCCAGGGAAAATTCCAGGCGGTGGCCCTCCTGGGCCAAGGGGTCGGGCCGCCGGCGCCGGGCCCGGCTGCTGGGGCAGGCCAGGGGAGACAGGCGCCGCTCCTCGGCCTGCTCCAACTGGCGGCGCATCTCTAAGAGGCTGACTGCGGTCATGCTCCCCCGCCCAGGGCCATGGCCACGGGCCCCGTGGCCCGCCGCCGTTGCTCATCAGCAAACTACACCCCGCGACGGCGGCCCTGTCAAGGGGCCGTGAGGGACGGCCCGGCGGCCGCCTTGCCAGCCCGGCGCGGGGAGGTTACACTGCTGGCCATGCTGCTGGCCGCCGACAACCTGAGCGCCGCCCGGCCCTCGGTGCGCCGGGCGCTCGCCCAACGCGACGCCGGGGCCCTGGCCGGGCTCTGCGCCCTGAGCGCCCGCCAGGGGGCCCACTGGCTGGACCTCAACCCCGGCTTCGTGCCGGCCGGCCAGCGCCGCGAGCTGTGGCGCTTTTTGATCGCCACCGCCGAGGCCGCCTGCCCGCTCAAGCTGATGCTAGACGCCCCGGACGTGGCCTCCCTGGAACTGGCGCTGTCCTTCTGCACCCGGCCGCCGGTCCTGAACATGGCCACGGCCCAGGAAGGGCGCCTGGGGCCGGTCCTGGACCTGGCGGCGGCCCACGGCCTGGAGGTGGTGGCCGCCACCATGACCGCCACGGTGCCCGCCGACGCCGAGGGGCGCCTGGCCCTGGCCGCCCTGATCGTGGCCGAGGCCGCCCGCCGGGGCATCGCGGGGCCGCGCCTGATCCTGGACCCCATGGTCCTGCCCCTGGCCCTGCCCGGCGGCGAGACCCAGGCCGCGGCGGTGCTGGCCACCCTGCGGGCCCTGCCCTGTTTGTTCGACCCCGCCCCGCGCACCCTCCTGGCCCTGAGCAACCTGACCACGGCCACGGCGGCGACCCGGGCCGAGTTCGTGGGCGGGCCCTTCCTGGCCGCGGCCGCCGGGGCCGGCCTGGACGTGGTCATGCTGGACGTGACCCAGCCGCGGCTTTTGGACATGGCCCGGCTCTGCGCGGTCTTCGCCGGCCAGCGGGTCTTCGCCCCGGCCGAATACCGCCCCTGAGGGCTTCAACCAGCGGAAGACGACCGCCATGCACCTGATCGACAGCCACGCCCACCTGGATCTCTTGCCCGACCTGGGGGCCGCCCTGGAGCGCGCCGCCGGGGCCGGGGTGGCGCAGATCGTGACCATCGGCGTGGACCTGGCCTCATCCCAGGCCGCCGCCGGCCTGGCCCAGGCCCACGCCCAGGTCTTCGCCAGCGTGGGCCTGCATCCCCACGACGCGGCCCAGGCCCAGGGGGAGGACTATTTCCGGCAAATGCGCGAGCTGGCCCTGACCTCGGCCGCCGTGGCCATCGGCGAGTGCGGCCTGGACTACTTCCGTGACCGCTCGCCCCGGCCGCTCCAGGCCCAGGCCTTCGCCCGCCAGATCGAGCTGGCCCTGGAACTGAACCTGCCCCTGGTGGTGCACGACCGCGACGCCCACGAGCCCTGCGCGGCCATGCTGGCCGAGCAGCACGCCGAGCGGGTGGGCGGGGTGCTGCACTGCTTCTCCGGCGACCTGGACCTGGCCCGGCGGGTGCTGGACCTGGGCTTCCACCTGGGCGTCACCGGGGTGGTCACCTACAAGAACGCCGGGGCCTTGCGCGAACTGGTGCGCCTGGTGCCGATCGAGCGTCTGCTCCTGGAAACCGATTGCCCCTACCTGACCCCCAGCCCCAAGCGCACCGGCAAGCCCGACAACGAGCCGGCCTACCTGCCCTACACCTGCGCCGCCCTGGCCCAGGCCCTGGGGCGCGCGCCGGAGGAGGTGGCGGCCCTGACCACGGCCAACACCCGCCGGCTCTTCGGCCTGCCCGGGCAGGGGGTCTGACGTGTATCGGCTGGTGGAGGGCCAAGGGCTGGTGCTGGCCTCGGCCTCGCCCCGACGCCGCGAATTCCTTCAGCGCCTGGGCATCGCCTTCCAGCCGGCGGCGGCCCGGGTGGACGAGAGCCTCTGGCCCGGCGAGGACGCCCTCGCCGGGGCCCAACGTCTGGCCTTGGCCAAGGCCCAGGCCCTGGCCCCAACCTGGCCCGGAGCGGCGGTGCTGGCCGCCGACACCCTGGTGACCCTGGGCCCCGAGATTCTGGGCAAGCCCCAGAGCCTGGAACAGGCCCGGCAAATGCTGGAGCTGCTCTCCGGCCAGGAGCACCAGGTGGTCACCGGCTACTGCCTGCTGGAGGGGCAGCGCCAGGACGCCGGGCTGGCCGTGAGCCGGGTGCGCTTCCGCCAACTGACTTCCTCGGAGATCGAGGCCTACCTGGCCAGCGGCGAGCCCCTGGGCAAGGCCGGGGCCTATGCCGTGCAGGGCCTGGGCGCCGCCCTGGTGGACGGCGTGCGCGGCTCCTACACCAACGTGGTGGGCCTGCCCCTGGCGCGGGTGGTGGAGTTGATGCTGGGGCTGGGGATCATCGATCCGCTCACGGAGATGGGGACATGAGCATAACCGACAATCTGCGACGCGTGCGCCAGCGCATGGACCAGGCGGCCCGGCAGACGGGGCGCGATCCTGGCCAGGTGCGCCTGGTGGCGGTATCCAAGCTGCACCCGGCAGGCGAGGTAGCTCAGGCCCTGGCGGCGGGGCAAGCGCTCTTCGGCGAGAACTACATACAAGAGGCCCAGGACAAGATCGCCGCCCTGGGACCCGGCCCGCGGTGGCATTTCATAGGGCATTTGCAGGGCAACAAGGCCCGCCTGGCCGTGGAGCTGTTCCACATGGTGGAGACGGTGCACAGCCTGAAACTGGCCCAGACCCTGGACCGCCACTGCCGGGAACTGGGCCGCAGGCTGCCAGTGCTGGTGCAGGTCAACCTGGGCGGCGAGGCCCAGAAATCAGGCTGCTCGCCGGCCGAGGCGCCTGGCCTGGCCCAGGCCGTGGCCGCCCTGCCGGGCCTGGAACTCAAGGGCCTGATGACCATGCCGCCCTTCTTCGACGACCCGGAGCAGGCCCGGCCCATCTTCGCGGGCTTGCGCCGCCTGGCCCGGAGCCTGGCCCAGGACCTGCCGCCGGGCAGCATGGCCGAGCTTTCCATGGGCATGAGCGGCGACTTCGAGGCGGCCATCGCCGAGGGCTCCACCCTGGTGCGGGTGGGCACGGCCATCTTTGGCCAGCGGACCTGATTTCCTACACGCTTGTCATGTGCTCCCTACGCCCTTGTCTTGCTTTTTCCTGTGCGGCGAGGCGCTCGTCTTGCATTTTGCATGTCAGGTCCCAGGCCCCGCTCAAGCCTATCGTCCATGACTAGCTGTATTTATTGCTTAAATATAAGGTGGCCCACCAGTAGGCTGCTCACGGCCGACCCGGGGTTTGTTGGCACGAAACTGGCATGGCTGTAAATATGACCTTTCAGATAGGGAACGTCGCGTCCAGCCACGGCCGCGACCACACAGGGGGGAAATTCCAAGCCGAGGTGCGAGGTCATGGCAGTCACATCATCAGCCCCCCAGAAAATTCCCCTACCCGGCCAAGCAGCCCCCGGCGGACCCGCCAGCCAACCCGGAGGCCTAACCAGGCTCTGGCTCTGGCTCAATCCGTTTAAAGCCAATAAATTCAAACAACTGGATAACGCGCTCCACGACCATCCCGAGGCCCTCAGCCTGGCCAAGGCCCTCTGGCTCACCCGCCGGGGTCTAGCCTGCGCCCGCTGGGGCCATCTGCTCAAGGCCCGGAGCTGGTATCAGCAGGCCATCGCCGAAAAAAAAGATTTCTACCCCGCCTATTTCCACCTGGCCACGGCCTACCGCGAGACCACGCGCGTCACCGGACACTGGCAGCTCTTGCACGAGGTGGAGCAGATGCTGGAGAACATGCCCAAGGTCATGGGGATCATGGGCACTCAGGTCAGCCTGGAGATGAGCGGGGCCGCCCTGCACGCCGAGTGGTCTTGCATTCTACAGATGCTGGGTCATCCCCAGGCGGCCCTGGAGCATCTGGAATTGGCCCTGCTCTGCCAGCGCCGTTACCTGGAGATGGAACAGCCCCTGCGGGATTTTTTCGAGGAGGTGGGTTGCAGCCTCTCCAGCCTCTCCGTGAGCTATCTGGAGCGCCTGCGGGCCAGCCTGCGGGCCGAGGTGGCCCTGTGCAGCGAGTAGGTGGCCGGGGCCGTGGCGGAGGTTTCCGGCTCCGACGCTCTCCAGGTTTGTAGTCCGACCAGCCTCTAGCCCCGGGCCAGACGCCTCTGGCGCACCACCTCGAACAGCAGTATGCCGGCGGCCACCGAGGCGTTGAGGCTCTCCACCCCCTCGGCCAGGGGCAGGCTGGCGGCCAGGTCGCAGGCCTTCAAGAGGCGTTGTCCCACGCCCTGGTGCTCGCCACCCACCACCAGCACCAAGGGCAGGTCGAGGCTTAGATCCCAGGGCGCGGGGTGCCCCTGAGTGGCGGCGGCCAGGGACCACAGGCCAGCCTCCTTGCATTCCTCCAGGGTGTTGGTCAGGTTGGTGACCCGGCACACCGGCAGGCTCTCCAGGGCGCCGGCGGCGGCCTTGGCCACCGCCGGGGTCAACGGGCAGGCGCGATCCTTGGGCACCAGCAAGCCCTGGGCGCCGGCGGCGGCGGCCGAGCGGGCCAGGGCGCCCAGGTTGTGGGGGTCCTGGATGTGGTCGGCCATGAGCAAGAGCGCCCCCGGCCCGGCGGCCATCGCCGCCTGGAGCACCTGGCCGAAATCCACGTAAGCGGCGGCGGCCAGGCGCAGGCCCACGCCCTGGTGCACCGCTCCGCCGGCCAGCAGCTCCAGGTCGCGGCGCTCCACCCGCCGCACCTTGACCCCGGCGGCCCGCGCCAGCTCCAGGATGCGCGCCAGTGCTCCACTGCCACCCTGGGCGGCCACCAGCAACTCCTGGGCGCGCTGAGGGGCGGCGGTCAGGGCCTCGGCCACGGCGTGGCGCCCCACCACCACCTGACCGGGGTTTTCGGCCATCACACCCCCCACAGGCGGCGCAGTTCCTCGAAACGCCGCGCACAGCGCAGGCGGTCGGTGCGGATGATGGCCCCGATGTCGCTCACGGCCTGCTCCAGGTCGTCGTTGACCACCAGGTGGGTGTAGTCCCGCGCCGCGGCCAACTCATAGGCCACCCGGGCCAGACGCTCCTGGATATTCTCCGCGCTCTCGGTGCCCCGGCCGCGCAGGCGGCGCTCCAGCTCCCGGGGAGAAGGCGGCACCAGAAAGATGAACACCCCCTGGGGAAAGGCCTGCTTCAGAGCCGCCCCGCCGTTGACCTCGGTGTCCAGGAAAAGGTCCTGTCCGCCCCGCACGGTCTCGGAGATGGCCTGGCGCGAGGTGCCGTAGAGGTTGCCGAAGACCTCCACGTGCTCCACCATCTCGCCCCGAGCCAGCCGGCCCAGGAAGTCCTCGCGGCTGACAAAGTGATAATCCACGCCCTCGCTCTCGCCGGGACGGGGGGCGCGGGTGGTGAAGCTGACCGAGTAGGCCAGGTCTGGAAAGGCCTGGCGCACCCGCGCGCCCACCGTGGATTTGCCGGCCCCCGGCGGGCCGGAGAGCACGAAGACCTGGCCCTGGTCCATGCTCAAGCCTCCTCCGGTTCGGAGGCCAGGGCGATGCTGGCCTCCTCGAAGGTGGTCTGCTCGAAGCGCTGGGACATGGTCTCGGCCTGGATGGCCGAGAGGATCACGTGCCCGGAGTCGGCCACGATGATGGAGCGGGTGCGCCGGCCCTGGGTGGCGTCCACCAGCATGCGCGCCTCGCGGGCCTCCTCGCGCAGGCGCTTCATGGGCGAGCTGCCCGGCCCCACGATGGCCACCACCCGCCGGGCGATGACGTAGTTGCCGAACCCCACGTTGAGAAGTTTGCCGGCCACGCTCACCCCCTATTCAATATTCTGCACCTGCTCGCGTATGCGTTCCAGCTCGGTCTTGATCTCCACGATCACCTGGCTGGCCGCCGCGTCGGGGCTCTTGGAGCCCATGGTGTTGGCCTCGCGGTTAAGCTCCTGGATCAAAAAATCCAGCTTGCGCCCCACCGGCTCGGCCGCCTCCAAAAAGGCCGCCAGTTGCTCCAGGTGGCTCACGGCGCGCACCGCCTCCTCGGTTACGTCGCACTTGTCGGCCACCACCGCCACCTCCAGGGCCAGGCGCTGGGGGTCCACCTCGGGCAGGTCCCCCAGCTTGGCCAGGCGCTCGTTCAGGCGCTGGCGGTAGTTCTCCACGATCTCCGGGGAGCGCGCCGCCGCCTGCTTGAACAGATCGTCCACCCTGGCCAGGCGCTCCTTCAGGTCCTGGGCCAGGGCGGCGCCCTCGGCCTGGCGCATGGCCTCGGCCTCGTTGAGGGCCTGGGCCAGGGCCGGCTCCAGGGAGGTCCAGATGGCCTCCAGGTCCGGGGCGGTCTCCTCCACCAGGATCAGGTCGCGGTTGCCCAGAAATGGCGCCAGGCCAGGATCGGCCTGGCTGCCCAGCTCCTGCTTGAGCTCCTCCAGCACCCGGCGGTACTCGCGCACCAGGGGCCGGTTCAGCACCAGGCGCGGCGGGGCCTCGGCGGCGCCGGAGGCGCTCACCGTCAGGTTGACCCGCCCCCGGGTCAGGCGCTCGCCCAAGTATTTCTTGACCCGGTCCTCCAGGGCCAAGAGCCCCGAGGGCAGGCGCAGGTGGGGGTCCAGAAAACGCGAGTTGACCGTGCGCAGCTCCACGATCCAACTGCCCTCGCCCACCGGGGCCTGGCCGCGGCCATAGGCGGTCATGGATTTTATCAAGGGGTTACTCCCTGGGGCTTCTCCTGGGAAAGCTGCCACAGATAGCGCGCCCGCAAGCCCCCGAGCAGGCGGCGCATCCCCTCTCCGGCGTAATCCGGATAGGTCCAGGGCAGGGCGTGAAAATCGCCGTGGTGATACCACAGAGTCAGCTCGGCCCACAGCCCCTCGGCGATGGCCAGGCGGTGTCCCTGGGGCTTGGCGGAGGCCAGCACCAGGGAGTGGGCGCAGAGCAGGCCGGGGTCCAGGTTGACCTGGCGGCGGCCCTCAAGGGCCAGTTGGTCTTCCAGCCCCTGACAGACGCGCTTGGCCCGGGCCAGGCCGTGGGACGGCAGCAGCCGTTGGAAACTGGCCAGGCGCCGGGTCAGGGGGCCGCCCATCTCGGCGGCGTAGTAGTCGGTGGGCGCAAAGGCCAGGGGTCGACTCAGGTGGACCAGGGGTCCGAAGCTCTGCACCAGGCGACGCAGCGCCTCGGTCCGGGGCGCTTCGGCCGCCGCCAGCAGGCTGATCAGCAAGCGAGCCTGGGGCGCGGTTGGTACCATGGCCTCCCCCACCGAGGTCGGCGCAAAATATCCCATAAGCCCGAGGGTCCGGCGTCACTCCGATCTTAATCGCGGGCCATGGACGGCCCGCCTGCCACCAAATCTCTATTTGGCGCCCTGGCGTAAGCTTGCCAAAATTTACCTTTGGCAAGCGCCAAAAGGAGAAAGCCAAGGCTTCACCCCAGGCAAACCGAGCTTGCCCGGGGACCCCGGGGATGGCTTTATTGGACACACATTAGGGCCGGCCCACGCTGTAATAGGTCAGGCCCTCGTCGCGCACCCGCTGGGGGTTGTACACGTTGCGCAGATCCACCACCACCCGCCCGGCCATGGCCGCCTTGACCCGCGACCAATCCAGGGTGCGGAACTGGTTCCACTCGGTCATAAGCAACAAGAGGTCCGCCCCCTGGGCCGCGTCGTAGGCGTTGTCGCAGTAGACCAGGCCGGAGAGATGCCTCTGGGCTTCGTCCTTGCCCGCCGGGTCGAAGGCGCGGATCAGCGCCCCGGCCTGTTGCAGGGCCGGCAGGATCACCAGGCTGGGGGCGTCGCGCATGTCGTCGGTGTTGGGCTTGAAGGTGAGCCCCAGGCAGGCGATGGTCTTGCCCTGGGGATCGCCGCCCAGGGCGGCCTTGATCTTGTCCACCATCACCAGGCGCTGCTGGTAATTGACCTCCATCACCGCCTCCACGATACGGAAGCGGTAGCCCTTGTCCGCGGCCAGGGAGGCGATGGCCGCCGTGTCCTTGGGGAAGCAGGAGCCGCCGAAGCCCGGGCCGGCGTGCAGGAATTTCGATCCTATGCGCCTGTCCAGGCCCATGCCCTTGGCCACCACGTTGACGTCGGCCCCCACGATCTCGCAGATGTTGGCCATCTCGTTGATAAAGCTGATCTTGGTGGCCAAAAAGGCGTTGGAGGCGTACTTGATCATCTCCGCGCTTTCCACGTTGGTGATCACAAACGGCGTCTCTATCAAGTACAGCGGCGAGTACAGGTCCTTCATGATGGCCTTGGCCTGGTCGCTCCCGGCGCCGATGACCACCCGGTTGGGGCGCATGAAGTCCTCGATGGCCGAGCCCTCGCGCAAAAACTCGGGGTTGCTGGCCACGTCAAAATTCACCGGCCGGGGCTGGCTCTCGCGGATGATCTGGGCCACCTTTTGCCCGGTGCCCACCGGCACCGTGGACTTGGTGACCACCACCTTGTAGTCGGCCATGGTTTCGCCGATGGAGCGGGCCACCTCCCAGACATATTGCAGGTTGGCCGCGCCATCGTCGCCCTGGGGGGTGCCCACGGCGATGAAGACCACCAAGGCCTTGGAGACGCCGTCCTTGAGGTCGGTGGTGAAGCTGAGCCGGTTCTCGCGGGTATTCTTGCTGACCAGCTCCTCCAGGCCCGGCTCGTAGATGGGCACCTTGCCCTTTTTGAGCATGGCGATCTTGTGCTCGTCATTGTCCACGCAGGTCACGTTGAGCCCCAGCTCGGCGAAACAGGTGCCGGTGACCAGACCCACGTACCCCACGCCCACCACGCAGATATTCATGCCTATGAAACCCCCGTCCCGGCCGCGCCCTGGGGGACGGCCGGCGATAATGCGCTATTGGGGCTGGTCAGGCCGCGGGCGCCCATGGCCAGCCCGGTCAGGAGCCAGAAGAACAAGGAATTGTCGTCCACGAAAAAGTCGTCGAACATGTTGCGCAGGCAAAAGCCCAACACCATGACCGCCGTGGCGGCGCTGAACAGGCCCGCCACCTGCCCCCGCGCCGGCGGGGCATGGGGCCAGAGCACCACCACCACGGTCAGCATGATCGCCACCAGCGCCGCCAGTCCCTGCACGCCCAGTTGCAGCGCCTGATCCAGGAAGGCGTTGTGGGCATGCCACAACAAAGGCTGGTGCTTCTGGCGAAAGTCCTTGTAGGCCTTGGAGAAGCTGTGCCGGCCCAACCCGATGGCCCTAAAGGGATGCTCCCCCAGCTGGCTCAACGAAAAACGCCACAAGGCCAAGAGGTCGCCAGCGGTGCCGCCCACCTCCTGGGGCTTATCCCAGAGCTTGTGCCAGGTCTCGCCATGGCGGGAGCCCGGGGCCAGGAACAAGCCTCCCAGAATGCCCAGGCAGACCAGGGCCACGATAAGGGCGTTGCGCAGCCGGTGACGGCCCAAAATCAATATGCACAGTCCCAGTTCCAGCACCAGGGCCGTCCAACAGGCCCGGCTGAAGGTCAGGTAGGCGGTCAGGGCGTTGAGGGCGATCAGCAAAATCCACACCGGCCGCCAGCGCCGCTGGGGAAAGGCCAGGGGCGCCAGCAGCAGGTAGGGCCAGACCTGCACCAGGTAGGTGCCGTAGGCCCCGTAGCCGCTGTGCAGGGAACCGGCGCGCACAAAGGGTGAATGGGGGCTGCCGCCGTAGTTGACGAACAACACCAGGCCGGCCACGGCCATGATTCCCGCGCAGAGGGCCAGGGCCGACCAGCACTGGGACAGGTGGCGCTCGTGAAACACGAAGTGCGCGGCGGCGTAGTACATCAAGAGGCCCTTGAGCACCTCGGCCCGCAACTCCCGCAGGGTGTAGTGCCAATCCACCGCCGTGAACAGGCTCAAGACCGCCATGAGGGCGTATAGGGCCAGGGGCAGCCACAGGGGCGTGGCCTTGAGGCGGCGGTCCGGCGAAAGGGCCAGGTGCAGGGCCATCATGGCCCCCACCCCCACCAGGCCGATCTCGCGAGCGGCGGTGATGGCCTCCATGGGCATCACCACGATCAGCACCAGCATGAACAGCCGCGCCAGGCGATAGACCAGATCGGCCTTGTCGGGCAAGGCCCCGGTCTGGGGGATGACGGCGCCGGCGGTGGTCACTGGGCCAGGTACCTCCCCTGCCTGGCCAAATCCACCAGGATGGCCAGACCTTCCTCGAAGCCCACGCCCAACTGGTAGCCCAGGATGCGCTGGGCCCTGCCCAGATCGGCCAGGCTGTGGCGCACGTCGCCGGCCCGCGGGGGGCCGAACCGGGGGCTCACCTGCTGGCCGGTGAGCCGGCCCAGTATCTCCAACAGCTCGATCAGGTCATGGGAGCGCCCGCTGGCCACGTTGATGGCCTGGCCGGGGGCCGAAGGCGCGGTGCAGGCGGCCAGGTTGGCGGCCACCACGTTGCTGACGTAGGTGAAATCCCGGCTCTGGCGGCCGTCGCCGTGCACCGGCGGGGCCTGGCCGTCCATGAGGGCGAAAAGGAACTTGGGGATCACGGCGGCGTAGGCCGATTCCGGATCCTGGCGCGGTCCGAAGACGTTGAAGTAGCGCAGCATCACGGTTTCCAGCCCAAAGGCCCGGTGAAAGGCCTGGCAATAAAACTCCATGGCCACCTTGTTGGCGGCATAGGGGCTCATGGGCCGGGGGTCCATGTCCTCCCGCTTGGGCGCCGCCGGGTCGTCGCGGTCGCCGTAGACCGAGGAGCTGCTGGCGCTGACGAAGCGTTTGACCTTGGCGTCCTTGGCCGCCACCAGGAGGTTGGCGGTGCCGGTGAGGTTGACGTCGTGGGATTGCAGGGGGTCTTCCATGGAGCGCTGCACGCTGGCGCGAGCGGCCTGGTGCAGCACGTAGTCCACGCCTTGCATGGCCTGCCGGCAGGTGGCCCCGTCGCGGATGTCGCCCTCGATGAAGGTGAGCCGCCCCGGCCCCTGGGAGGCGGGCAGCAGGTTCTCGCGCTTGCCCGAGTACAGGTTGTCCAGGACCACCACCTCCTGGCCCTTGGAAACCAAGGTTTCAGCCAGGTGGGAGCCGATGAAGCCGGCTCCTCCGGTTATCAAGTATTTCGCCAAGTTAATGGGGCCTTTCCGCCAGGGCGCGCACGCCCGCCTCCACGGCCTGGATCAGGCGTCCGGCCGTGACCGCCGAGGTGCCCACCTCGCCGACCACCACGCCGGCGGCGAAGTTGGCCAACACGGCCGCCTCCACCGTGCTGAGCCCCGCGACCAAACCCAGGGTAAGGGTGCTGATCACGGTGTCACCGGCACCGGTAACGTCGTAAACCTGTTTGGCCGTGGTGGGAATATGGGTCTGGCCATCCCGGGCGAACAGGGTCATGCCCCGCTCGCCCTGGGTGACCAGCACCGAGTTTACTTCCAATTTCTTGAGCAACAGCTGGCCGGCCTTTTGCACGTAATCGGCGCCCTCGGGGTCCACCCGCGCCGCCTCGGCGGCCTCCAGGTGGTTGGGAGTGATTACCGTGGCCCCGGCATAGTACTGTATGTTGGCCACCTTGGGATCCACGGCCACGATCATCTTGCCCGCGCGGGCCAAGTCCATCAAGGGCTCCAGCAGGCGTCCGCTGATCACGCCCTTGGCGTAGTCGCTGACGATCACCGCGTCCACTTGGGCCACCTCGCGTTCCAGCTGGGCCTTGAGGCGGGCCAGGTCGCGGCGCTCCACGGCTCCCCGGCTCTCGCGGTCCACGCGCACCACCTGCTGGCCGTGGGCCACCACGCGGGTCTTGACCGTGGTGGGGCGATCCTTGCAGATCAGCATGCCCTCGCTCTTGACATCCAGGTCGTCCAGAAGCTCGGCCACCTGGCGGCCGGCTTGGTCGTCGCCCACCAGCCCGCACAGGCTGGCCTGCCCGCCCAGGGCGATGAGGTTGTGCAGCACGTTGGCCGCGCCGCCCAGCATGCAGGTTTCGCTCTGCACCTCCACCACCGGCACCGGAGCCTCCGGGGAGATGCGCCGCACGCTGCCCCACACGAACTGGTCCAGCATCACATCGCCCAGCACCAGCACCCGGGCCTTGGGAAAGCGCCTCACGGCCTTGAGGAGTTTTTTGACGTCCAGATTCAGAGGCATGAGCCTATCCCCGGGGCAGCAAAAGGATTAATCAGCCGGCCGGGCCCGCCAGCAAGTCATCCAAGGCCGTTAGCACCTGAGCGGTCTCTATGGCGCTCACCGGCCCGCCATCGCCCACTATTCTATGGGCAACCCCCCAGGGATGCCACACCTTACGGGGCGTTTTCCCCCAAAGCACCACCAGGGGCCGGTCCAGGGCCGCCGCCAGGTGCATGGGTCCCCCCTCGGCGGTGATCAAGGCCCGGCCCCGCTCCAGCAGGGCCGCGAACTCCTTGAGGCTGGGCGAGAAGTATACCGGCACCTCCAGGCCCTCCAGGAGTCCGACCACCCACTCCTTATCCGCCGGGGCGTGGGTCACCACCACCCCACCCGGCCGCCCGGCCAATTGCTCCACCAGGGCGCGGTAGCGCTCGGCGGGCCAAAGCCGGTCGGGCCGGTAGGCCCAGCGGGTGATGTTCACCACCAGGGGCCCCGGCCCGTGGTCCAGGCCGTGGGCCGCCAGAAAGGTCTGGGCCTGCCCGGCGGCGGCCTCCGGCACTTTCAGATATAGCCTTTTGTCCACACTGTCAACCTGGATGTGGCTAAGCAGGTGGAAACAGCGCTCAACTTCGTGCAGGTCCGGGCCGGGCGGGCGGGCGGGCAGGTTGTAGTAAAACCCCCAGCGCGCTTTTCTGCCCTGGGCTTGGGGACCCAGGCGCCAGCGGGCCCGGCTGGCGTAGACGATCCATCCCTGGGAGGAACTGAAGCTGGCCCGGGGGGCGATGGCCAGGTCGAAGCGCTCCCGCCGCACTTCCAGCAGCACCCGGCCCAGGCGGGCCAGGGAAGCCAGCGGGCCGTGCTGCTTGTGCTTGGCCTTGGGATAGGCCCAAAGGTGGTCCAGGGCGCGGTGGCCGCTTAAAGCCTCCTCGGCCAGGGTGCAGACCACGGCGGCGATGAATGCTTGGGGGAAGGCCTGGCGCAGGGCGTCCAAGGCCGGGGTGGTGCAGATCACGTCGCCGATGTTGTCGTTGCGCACCACCAGGATTTTCTTTACCCGGGCCGGGTCGAAGGAGCCGGGGTCGTCCTTGAGACGCCCCAGCACCACCAAGTTGTAAAGGGCCGACAACAGGCTCATGCCAGGCCCTCCTCCAGGCGCGCCGCGCAGGCCGGCCAGGTGAACTCCCGGGCCACCCGCAGGCGCCCCCGCTGGGCCAACTCGGCCCGCCGGCCGGGGTCGTCCAATAGCCCCGCGATGGCCTTGGCCAGGGCCTGGTCATCCTTGGGGAGCACCAGTTCGCCGCAATCGCCCACCACCTCGGGCACGCCCCCCAGGCGGCTGGCCACCACCGGCAGACCGCAGGCCATGGCCTCGGCGATGGCCAGACCCAAGGCCTCCTCGCCCATGCTGGGGAAGACCGCCAGGGTGCCCAGGGCGTAAAAACCGGCCAGGCGATCCGGGGTCAAAAATCCCAACAGGCGCACCTGGTCGGCCACGCCAGCCTGGCGGGCGCGGCGTAGCAGTTCCTCGCCATAAGGCCCCTCGCCGGCCACCAGCAGCTTGAGCCCCGGGTGGCTATCCTTCAGCAGGGCCAAGGCCTCTATGGTCCGCTGCACGCCCTTGAGCGCCACCAGGCGCACGGCGGCCACCAGGGCCTGGTCGCCAGGCTCCAGGCCGCAGCTCCGGGCCAGGTCGGGGTCCGGCTCTTGGGGGCGGAAGCGGGCGGTGTCCACGCCCAGATGGTTGATCTGGCAGGAGAGCCCCCTGGCCCGCTCCATCTGCCCGGCCGTGAAGCCGCTGACCGCCGCCAGATAGTCCAGGCGCCGGGCCAACAGACCGAAGCCTGGATAGAATTCGCTGCCGCCGCTCAAAAAGCCCACGCGCATGCCGCCCCGCCGGGCCGCCCACAGGGCCGGAGCCAGGTCGTAGGACTTGAAGACCAAGAGGCGATCAAAGCCGCCCTTAAGCAGTGATGGCAAGGCCTTGCGAGCAAAGCTCAAGCGTTCCATGAATTTTCTGGCGCGGGTACCCAGATCGGGAAAGCGCTCGCGGGCAGTGTAGCCAAAGGTGCGCACCATGAGCCCCGCCGCCTCGGCCGGCAGGGCGCGCTGGCCTTGGCCGCCGATGATGGTCACTTGGTGCCCCCGGCGGGCCAGCTCTTGCCCCAGGCTCCACACCGACATCTCCACTCCGCCACCCTGGGTGGTGGTGGTGAGGTTGTACAAAGCCCACCTCATCGCCGGGCCTCGGACATGGCCTGGAGCAGCGCCCGCGCCCGCGCGTCCCAGGTGTAGGAGCGGGCCAACTGGCGGCCGGCCTGGCCCAGGCGGCGGGCCGCCGCGGGCTCGGCCAGGAGCCTGCGCAAGGCCTGGGCCAGGGCGTCGGCATCGTCGGCCACGAACAGGCGGGCATTCTCGTCTTGGCTGAGCACGGCGCGGGCCGCCGGCAGCTCTGGGGCCAGCACCGCGCAGCCGGCGGCCAGGTACTCGAAGAGCTTTAAGGGGCTGGTGAACTCGGCGGCGATGCGCTGGCGGGCGGTGCCCGGCCACACGGCGACGGCCGCGCGGCCCAAAAGCTCGCGCACCGCCTCCTGGTCGGCCTGGGCACGCAGGCTCAGGCGGTCGCCCAGGCCCAAGGCCCCGGCCAGGGCGGTCAGGCGTTGCCAGTCCGGGGAACCGGGCCGACCACCAAGCACCTCCAGGCGGGCCTGGGGCACCCGAGCCACGGCCTGTAGCAAGAGGTCCACGCCCTTCCAGGGACCCAGGCCGCCGGCATAGGCCACCAAATCAGGCTCCCGACGGCCGTCATCCACCAGGAAGAAGGCCTCCTCCACCCCCGAGGGCGCCAGGGCCACCGGCCCGGCCACTCCCGGCCGGGCCGCCAGGGCTTGGGCCAGGGGCTGGCTGATGGCCGCCAGGGCCTGGGCACCGCTGAACACCCGCTGCTCCAGGGCCTCCAGGGCCGCCACCTTGGCCGCGTCGCGGCCCTCCTCGCGGGCGGTCTGACTGAAAAGCTCGTGGGCCTCGAAGAGCATCCTGAGCCCCAGGGCGGGCAGGCGGGGCAGCAGGAAGTCGGCCAGCTTGAGGTGACGCACCAACACCCACCCCAAACCCTGGCCAGCCAACCGCCCCAGATCGCGCATAGCCGCCAAATGATAAGGCAAATGCCAGGAGAAAACCAACGGCAGCCCTGGTCCGGGTTGCCACATGGCCACCGGCCGCAGGCTCAAGCCCGGCCCGGCGACCAGGCCCAGCTGGGCCAGGCGCCGCTCCAGGCCGGCGAAGCGCCCCACCAGCAGGTGCACCCTGACGCCGTCCTGCCGGCCCAAGGCACGCACCGTGGCCGCCACCTGCAACAGGCGAGCGGCCCTTTTTCCCAGGTGCTCGGGGTAAAGATAAGCTATTTGCAAGCGCGGCTCTCCAGCCGTAACTCGGGATTGGCCAGCATTTGCAGCACCAGGCTCAGCACGTCCTTTTCCTGGATGGCCTCCAGGCACACCGGGTCGGGGCAGGTCTTGGTCAGGCAGGGAGTGCAGGTGGCCGGCACCTTGATGACCCGATGCATGTCGTAGTGCACCGGGCCGATGGTCACCGGGTCGGTGGGGCCGAACAGCCCCAGCACCGGGGTGTTCACGGCCTGGCTCAGATGCAGTGGCCCGGTATCGTTGGTGATGAGCACGTCCAGGCGCGAGAGCACCGCCGCCAACTGGCGCATGCCCAGGTTCAGCCCGGTGCGCAGGCGCACCCCCGCCTCTCGCTGGGCGCGCTTGGCCAGGTAGGCCTCGTGGGGTCCGCCCACCACGATCACCTCGGCTCCCTGGCGCACCAAGGCCCTGGCCACCCGGCCGAAGCGCTCCGGCGGCCAACGCTTGAAGATATGGGAAGCCCCCAGCACCATGCCCACCCGCTCCCGCTCCCGGGGCAGACCCCGTTCGCACAGCCAGGCCTCGGCCTCCTCCAACTCGTGGGGCTCCAGGAAAATCTTCATGTCGGCGTCGCCCTCTTGGAGCGCGGCGCCGGCCCACTGGGCCAGGGCCAGGCGCTGCTGCACCACGTGCAGGCCCCGATCCACCTTCAGCTCCATGAGGCTCAAGGTGGGGTCTTGCCAGCCCTGGATATTGCCCGCCCGCTGATAACGCAGGTAGGGCATCAGCTTGATGAGATCATCGTTGGCGTGCAGCACCACCAGGCTATCGTATTTGTGCTTGCACAACATGGCCGCCAACCAGGCGCGGTTGAAGGGGTTGTTGCGGTAGGGGTAGAGCCCGCGCAAGAAGGAGTTGCCTGTCAGGAGCGGCAACCGGTGCTGGTGCACCAGCACGTCCACGTCAAAGGACCGCCCCAGGGCCATCAAGGCCGGAGTGCACAGCACCGTGTCGCCGATGGCCGTGGTACAGGCCGCCAGTATCGCCGGCCGGCTCATCTGACTTCAACCCCTCCTCGCCGCATGGTGGTTGGTTCGTGGCGCCGCCGCGCCGGGGCCGAGATTGAGTTTACCATGAGCCTTGGGAGCGGTCGCGCCGGCGGCGGCCGCCCTACCCCCGCGCCGCGCCCTCCAACAGGGCCAGGGTCTGGTCCAGCCACTGGCGGCGGGAGGGCAGATCATGGGGCACCGGCCGAGTCAGCTCCCAGGCCCGCTGGCAGGCCCGGGCCAAGGCCTGGTCATCGGCGGGCTCGGCCACCAGGCAGCCGCTCACCCCCTGGCGCACCAGTTCGGCCGCGCCGTTGGCCAGGGTGGTCACCACCGGCAGGCCCACGTGGAGCGCCTCCAGGCAGGAGTTGGCGCAGGGGTCGTAGATGGTGGGCAACAACAGGGCGTCGGCGGCGGCCAATAGACCCGCCACATCCGCGGCCTGGCCCAAAAAGCTCACCCGGCCGGCGATGCCCAGCCTACGGGCCAGGCGCTGGTAGGCCCCCGCGCGGTCACGGCCGGCCACCAACAGCCGCGCCCCGGGCAGGCGGGCCAGGGCCTTCAAGGCAAAGGCCAGGCCCTTGCGCTCAAAGCCGGAGCCCAAAAAGAGCAGCACCGGTTCTCCCTGGGACAGGCCCAGGGCCTGGCGCTGGCGCGCGCGCGTGGCCGGTTCCAGGGCCGGGGCCAGGCGGGCCTCGTCCACGGCGTTGTAGACCACCCGCACCCGCTCGGGTCCCAGGCCGTAATACGCGGCCAATTCCCCGGCCACCAGGCGGCTGTTGGCGATGACTTGCCTCAACTCCGGGGCGGCCAGGGTGCGCCGCTCCAGGTCCAGGAAGGCGCGGTGCAGGGGGTTGAAGGCGAATGACCAGCGCTTGAAAGGCCCCTCGTAGGCCGCGCGGCGCTTTAGCCAGGCGGCGTGGCAGCCGTCGCCGGCCCGGAAAACCGGGGCACCGGGCACCCGCTCCAGGCTGAGCCAGGTATCCAGGCCCAGGCTGCCGGCCTGGCGCCGCGCGGCGTTGGCAAAGGCCCGCAGGCGGCCGGCCCCCCGGCCGGGGGCGGGCAGCGCGTGCACGGTCAGGCCAGCCGGCGGCGCGCCCTGCCAGACGCTGGTCAAGACGTGCACCTGGTGGCCGCGCTCCAAGAGCCCCCGGGCCAGGAGCCCCAGGGTGGTCTCGGCCCCGCCGCCGGGTTCATACTTCAGGCGGGCCAGACCCAGGCGCATGGTTAGGAGGTCCGGACCAGCAGGCGGTCCAGGGCCTGACACACCGCCGCCGGCTCCATGTCCAGCAGGCATTGGGAGAGCTTGGAGCCCTGGCAGCCGTCGCGGCCGCAGGGCCGGCAATCCAGGGGCAGGGTCAGCACCTCGCTGGCCACCCGCCAGGGACCCCACATCTTCTCGCCCGAGGGGCCGAACAAGACCGCCACCGGCACCCCCAGGGCGGCGGCCATGTGTATGGGTGCGCTGTCCACCCCGAAGAAGACCCGCGCCCGGGCGATCAGGGCCGCCAGCAGGGACAAATCCAGACGCCCCCCCAGGTCCACCAGCCCGGGCGGGTCGCCCAGGCAATGCTTCACCAGGGCCAGGAAATCCATCTCCCGCGACTGGGGCGCGCAACTCAGCACCACCTTGAGCCCGCGCCGCAAGAGGTGGCGGATCACCTGGGCGTTGCCCTCGGGCGTCCAGGTCTTGAACATCCAGCGCGAGGTGGGGTGCACCAGGGCATAGCCTCCGGCCGACAGACCGTGCTCGGCCATAAGCTCCTCGGCCCGTTTCACGGCCTCCGGCGGGGGGTGGAGCTTGAGCGCCTGGTCCCGGGGCTCGATGCCCAGCAAGCGCACGGGGCGCAGCAGGGTCTCCACCTGGTGGTTCTGGGTGCCCTTGGGGTCGGCCAGCAGATGAAAGGCCCGCCCGCGCACGTGGGGCTTGCGGGGCTGGAAACCCACCCGACGGCCGGCCCCGCTCATGAAGGTCAGGAAGGCCCCCCGGTCGCCGCCGGAAAGATCAATGGCCAGGTCGAAGCGTCCCCGCCGCAGGCTGGCCAACAGCCGCAGGTTGGAGCAGGCCGCCGCCCAGGCCGATTCCGGCCGGCTCAGGGTCAGCACCTGGTCCACGCAGGGGTTGTTCAGCAGCATGGCCTGGGTGCCCTCCTCCACCAGGGCGGTGGTGGACAGGCCGGGGTAGGCCTCCTTGAGGGCGGTGAAGACCGGCGTGCTCACCAGCACGTCGCCGATGTGCCCCAGCTTGATGACCAGGGCCCGGCTGGGGATGGGCATGTCCGGGGGGGCGGTCAAGCTAGTCTTCCAGGGGCCGGGCCTCGTCCACCAGCATGATGGGGATGTCGTCCCTCACCTCATAGCGCAGGCGGCATTGCCGGCAGAGCAGCCAGGCCTGGTCCGGCGTGGCCTCCACCGGCTGTTTGCACTGGGGACAGGCCAGGATGGCCAGCAACTCGTGGCTAACCGCCATGATCACACCTCCTGCCGCAGGATGGGCAGCATCTGGCGCACCCAGTCCACCTCGGCGGCCAGGCCCTTCTGCAGGTCGAAGCGGGGGTCGTAGCCCAGCACCGCCCGCGCGCGGCTGGTATCGGCCTCGGTGTCGCGCACATCGCCCTTGGCCACGGCCAGGCGCTCGATGGGCGCCTTGTGGCCGGTGATCTCCTCCAACATGGCGATGACCTGATTGACGCTGACCCGCGAGCCACCGCCGATGTTGAAGATGCCGCCCCGGGCCTGGGGGGTCAGGGCCGCGGCGATGGTGGCGTCGACGATGTCGGAGACATAGGTGAAGTCCCGGGACTGCTCGCCGTCGCCGAAGAGCCGGATGCCCGTGCCGGTGAGCTGGGCGCGGATGAAGCGGTGGAAGGCCATGTCCGGCCGTTGGCGGGGGCCGTAGACCGTGAAATAGCGCAGGCTCACGGTGTCCACGCCGAAATTGCGCGTGTAGAGGGTGCACAGGTGCTCTGCCGCCAGCTTGCTCACCCCGTAGGGCGACACCGGCCAGCAGGCGCTGGTCTCGCGCATGGGCAGGTCCTGGGTGTCGCCGTAGACCGACGACGAACTGGCATAGACCAGGCGTCCCAGGCCCAGCTCCTTGCCCGCCTCCAGAAGCCGCTGGGTGGTGAGCAGGTTGTTGTGGGTATAAATCTGGAAATTGGCCCCCCAGGAACGGCGCACCCCGGCCTGGGCCGCCAGGTGGATGACCACGTCCACGCCCTCCAGCAGCGCGGCGGGCTCCACGTCCATGATGTCCCGCTCCATGAAGTCGAAGCCGGTATTGGCCAGGGCCGGCGCCAGGTTGAGTTCCTTGAGGCGGCGGGGATAATAGTCGGTGAAGCAGTCGATGCCGCGCACCTGGTGCCCCTGCTCCAGAAGCCTTTCCGCCACCTGGGAGCCGATGAACCCGGCCACGCCCGTCACCAGAAATCGCATGCTCAACTCCTAAAAGGCCTTGGATTATGGCGCCGGGGGCCGTTCACGGGCGCGAATGCTCCAAAAGGGCCAGCACCGCCTGGGCCGCCATCTCCGGCGGCAGGGTGGTCAGGCAGCGCGGCTGGGGGCACTGCCGCTGGAAGCAGGGGCTGCACTCCAGGCCCAGCCTGAGCACCTGGTGTCCCTGTCCATATGGCCCCGTGCGTCCCGGGCTGGTGGGGCCGAAGAGGGCCACCACCGGCCGGTCCAGGGCGGCGGCCAGGTGCATGACCCCGGTGTCGGTGGCCACCACCGCCGTGGCCAGGGTCAGGACGGCGGCCAGTTCCTTGAGGCTGGTGCGCCCGGCCAGGTCCTTGAGCCCCTCGTCCAGGCCGGCCTGGGCCACGATGTCCTGGGTGATGGGCCGGTCGGCGGCCGAGCCGCTGATGGCCAACTCCGCCCCGGCCTGGCGCAGCATGCGGGCCAGGCCCGCCCAATGTTCCACCGGCCACAGCTTGGATTCCCACTGCGCCACGGGGTGCAGCACCACCAGGGGGCGCCCCGGCTGGCGCGGCCCCAACAGCCGGCTGGCCGCCTCCAGGGCCGCCGGCGCCGGCTCCAGGCCGAACTCCGGGCAGGCCGGACGCATGATCCCCAGGGGCTCCAAGAGGTCCAGGTAACGCTCCAGGGCGTGGCGCTGGGGGTCGAAGGCGGCCAGGCGTTCATTGAGCGCCCAGGCCGCCAGGGGCTCCTTGCCGCCGCTGAAGCCGATCTTGCGCCGCCCCCGGCTAAGGCCAACAAAAATAGCACTTTTCATAAGCCCTTGCAAGTCGAGCACCGCGTCGTACTCCACGGCGCGCAGCCCTTCCAGCCAGGATTTGAGGCCTACCCAACCCTGTGCGCGGGCCAGTTGCCGCCGGGGGGAGACCAGCACCCCGCTGAGGGCCGGGTGCCCCTCCAGAAGGCCGGCCGAGGGCGCCTCCACCAGCCAATCCAGGCGGGCCTGGGGCATCTGACGGCGGATGGCCATGGCCACCGGCAGGGACTGCACCACATCGCCCAGGGCCGAGAGCTTGACCATCAAGACCTTCACGACCCCGCGCCCCCCTGCCCCGCCCGTCGGGCCAACAGCCCCAGGGCCGCCTGGGTCACTTCCTCCGGGGTGATGGCCGAGAAACAACGCAGGTCGCCCTTGGCGCAGACCGGCTTGAGGCAGGGGCTGCACTCCACGGGACGGCGCACCAGCTCCACCCAGGCTCCCAGGGGGGCGGTGGTCACGGGGTTGGTGGAACCGAAGACCGCCAGCGTGGGCACTCCCAGGGCGGCGGCGGCGTGCATCAGACCGCTGTCGTTGGTCAGAAACAAATCCAGCCGGCCCAAGAGGGCCAAGGCCTGGGCCAGGTCGGTGCGGCCGCTGAGGTCCACGACCTTGAGGCCCTTAAGCCCCTGGGCCACCGCCCGGGTGGCCGGGGCCTCGGCCACAGAGCCGAAAAGCAGCACGGCCTCATACCCCTGGCCGGCCAAATCGCGTAGCGCGGCGGCGAAACGCTCGGCGGGCCAGCATTTGGCCGGGCCGAAGCTGGCCCCCGGCGCGCAGCCCAACAGACGGCCGCCCTCCAGACGCTCGCCGGCCAGGAAGCCCTCGGCCCAGCCCAGGTCGTGGGGGTTCAACTCCAGCACCGGAGTCACGCCCGTGGCCGGGGGGTCATGCTCCAACAGGCCCACCTGGGCCAGGATGTTCAGGTAATAGGCCGTCTCGTGCAGGGAGCGCGCCTGGGGCGTGCGCTTGACGGCATGGCTAAGCAAGAGGCGCCGGGCGTCGCTGTCATAGCCCAGGCGCACCGGCACCCCGGCCAGCCAGGCGATCACGGCCGCCTGCAGGGCGTTCTGCCAGAGCACCGCCCAGTCGTAGCGCCTGGCCTTCAATTCCTGGGACAACCGCCACAGCCCGCCCAGGCCGGCATGGGCCTCCTTGTCGTCAAGGGTTATGACCCGGGTCACGGCCGGCGAGGCCTCGTACACCGCCGCCACCCAGGGCTTGGCCAGCACCTCGATCTGGGCCTGGGGGCAGACCTCGTGCAAGGCGGCGCAGGCCGGCAGGGTCATCACCGCGTCGCCCACCCAGTTGGTGCCGCGCACCAGGATGCGCCCCGGCTGATTGGGCCTCAGGCTGGTCATCGCCCACCCTCCCGAGGCCAGGCATGGAAAGGCTTGGTCTTCCAGCGCTGGTGCATCCAGAACCACTGCTCCGGTTGCTGGCGGATGATCTCCTCCAAGGCCTTGGTGTAGTTCTGGGTGTTGTCCCACACGTCCTGGGTCTTGTCGCCGCTCCTGATCAGAGGCAGGGGCTGGCCAAAATAGGCGTCGAAGCCACCGTCGGGCGCACGAAAGCAGTGGTAGGGCAACACCGGGGTGCCGGTGGCCATGGCCAACAGGGCCAGGCCCTTGTTGGTGCAGGCCGGCCGGCCGAAGAAATCCACCCACTCGCCGTCGTACCAGTCCACGTTCTGGTCCAACAGCACCCCCACCACGCCGTTGCCCTTCAAGGCGCGCAGAATCTGGCGGGCCGAGCGGGCCTTGGGAATGATTTTATTGCCGCAACGGGTGCGCCAGTGGTTGACCAGGGCCTCGGCCGGCGGCCAGTCCAGGGGCCGGGCCACGCCGTGGACCCCGCCCATGACGATGCCCGAGGCCACGCTGGACCACTCCCAGTTGCCAAGATGCCCGGTGAGCAACAGCACGCCCTTGCCCTGGGCGCGGGCCTCTTCCAGATGCATGAGGCCATGCTGCCGGGTGCGCTCCAGGATGGCCTGGGGCGATAGCCGCACCAGGCGTGGTATCTCCAGGATCACCTGTCCCAGATGGGCGAAGCAGGCCCGGGCCGTGGCCGTCACCCAGGCCTGGTCGCGCTGGGGAAAAGAGGCGCGCAGGTTGTCGGTGACGATGCCCCAATGGCGCTGATCCAGGCGGCCGGCCAGACCGCCCAGGCCCCGGCCCAGGGCGCGGGTCAGGCCCAGGGGGAACAGTGACCCCAGCCAGGCGGCCGCCTTGAGGGTTTGGAAGACAGGATTCACAGCCGGCGCCCCCAGGGGGCCAGCCCCCAGGCCAGGACATCGTCCAAGGCGCGTGGCCCCTCGTCGAATTCCAGCTCCAGGCGGGTCACCCACAGCTCCCTGTCCAGGGGCAGCACCGCCGGCAGCCGGGCCTCGTCCTTTTCGCTGGTCACCAGGGCCTGCACGCCCAGGGTCTTGGCCTGGGCCCACAGGCCGGCGATCTCCGAGGCGCTGTAGGGATGGTGGTCGCCAAAGGAGCGGAAGTCCACCACCAACAGGCCCAGGTCGCGCAAGGCCCGGGCAAAGCCCTGGGGCTGGGCCAGGCCACAGAAGGCCAGCACCGGCCGACCTTGCAACTCCTGGCCGGCCAAGAGGCGTCCTCCGGGGGCGGTCAGACCCCGCAGGCGGTGCCTACAGGACAGCACCGGGCCGCGGCCCCAAAAGCTCCTGAGCCAGGCGCGGGCGCGGCGGGTGGCCTCGGGGTCCTCGGCGCGGGTGAGCACCACGGCTTGGGCGCGACGCAGACCCCGGGCCGGCTCGCGCAGGGGACCGGCGGGCAGCAGCCGGCCATTGCCCAGGGGCCGGCCGGCATCCAGGGCCACCAGGTCCAGGTCGCGGTGCAGCCCGCGATGCTGAAACAGGTCATCGCCCACCAGCACCCGCATGCCCGTGCGGTGCACCACCTCGCGGCCCACGGCGTAGCGGTCGGTGCCCACGGCCACCGGCACGTGCAGCCTGCGGGCCAGGAGCACCGGCTCGTCGCCAGCCTGGGACGCGGTGAGCAAGGGGCCTTGGCCCAGGGAGACCCAGCCCATGCCGCCCCCAACCCGGCCTCCGTAGCCCCGGCTGATCACCGCGCTGGGCAGGCCCAGGCGGGTCAGCGCGGCCACCACCTCCATGACCAGGGGGGTCTTGCCCGTGCCGCCCACCGTGAGGTTGCCCACGCCCACCACCGGCACCGGCAAATAGCGGGCGGTTTCGGGGTAGAGGTTATAGACCAGATTGCGGGTCCGCACCCCCAGGCCGTAGAACCCGGCCGCCGCCCGGGCCAGACCGCGCAGGCCGCGCAGCCAGGCGGGGCCGGGCCGGCCGTCGATCACGCGCTGGAATATGTCCTGGGCGCCCTGGATCATGCCCGGCCTCCCTCCAGCAGAAAAGCCGCCTCGCTCAGCGCCCGCTGCAAGGCCCCCCGGTGGGCCTGGCAGAAGGCCAGGCCGGCCTGGCCCATGGCCTGGGCGCGAGCCGGGTCGTCCAGCAAGCGGCCCCAGGCCGCGGCCAGGTCCTGGGGTCCGGCCAGGCGCGCGCCCCCGCCGCAGGCCTCCAGGTCGCGGGCCATCTCCAGGAAATTGTGGGTGTGCGGCCCGAAGAGCACCGGCACCCCCTGGGCCGCCGGCTCCAGCAGGTTGTGCCCGCCCACCGGCACCAGGGAGCCGCCCACGAACGCGGCCTCGGCCAGGGCATAGGCCGGCGCCAGGCGCCCCAGCACGTCCAGAATCACCACCTGAGCGCCCTGGGGGGGCGCGCCCTGTGATAGCAGGGCCGCGCTCAGACCCAGGCCGGCGGCCAGGCGCGCCAAGCCGCGCCCCCGCTCCACCTGGCGAGGGGCCAACAAAAGGGCCAGGCCGGCATGACCGGCCTCCAAGGCCAGGAAAGCCTGGAGACAGGCCTCATCCTCGCCGGCATGGGTGGAGCCGGCGGCCAGCACCCGCCGGCCGGCCAGGCCCAGCTCGCCGGCCAGGGCCTGGCGTGCCGCCGGGTCCAGGCGGGCCGGGGCGGTGTCGAACTTGAGGTTGCCGCCCACGGCCAGACGACGCTGGTCCACGCCCACGCGGGCCAGGCGCTGGTGGTCCACGCCTGTCTGCACCAGCACGCGATCAAAACCGCTGAAAAGCCCCTTGGCCAGGCCACCCAGACGGCGATAGCCCTTGAAGGTGCGCGGGCTCACCCGGCCGTTGACCAACAGGCTGGGCACCCCTCGCCTTGTAAGCCCCCAGGACCAGCCCGGCCAGATATCGCCCTCCACCAGGCAGAACAGGGCCGGCCGCAGGCGGTCCAGCAAGCGCTCCACGTTCCAGCAGGTATCCAGGGGGCGCACGAAGAGGCTCACCCCGCTGGATTTCGCCAACTCCTGCCGGGCCACGGCCAGGCCCTGGGCGGTGGCCACCGACAGGGCCAGGGGCCGCTGGGGCCAGCACCGGCCCAAGGCCGCCAGCAGCGGCAGGGCCGAGCGCACCTCGCCCACGCTGAGCGCGTGCACCCATATGCCGCCCGAACTGGCCGGCGGCAGCCAGGCCGAGCCCAGGCCCAGACGGGCGGCGGCGATGGCGCGGTAGCGTCCCTTGGCCAGGCGCGCGGCCAGCATCGGCGCGGCCAGGGCCAGGCCCAGGCCCAGGGCCAGGTTGTAGGCAAAGACCTTCACGCCGCCTGGCCGGCCCCGGCCAGGGCCGAGGGCTGGAAGGCCAGCTCGCCGGCCCGGTGGGGCACCGTGGACCAGGCGATGGCCTCGGCCGGCAGGGGTCCCCGGGCCGCCTGGCGGGCCGCGTCAATCAGACGCGGGAAGACCACGCCGCGCCCCAGCAGGATATCCAGGAATTGCCGGAAGGCCGGGGCCATCTGGCGGCCCTCCACCTCGCCGTGCAGGGTGAAAACGTTGAGCCGGCCCGGGCGCACCTGCTCGGCCAGGTAGCGGGCGGCCGTGGCCGGAGTCACCTGGGGCAGGCTCAGGACCTCGTCCAGGCTGGGCATGGTGGTGGGCAGCTCGATCAAGGGCAGGACCCGGCCGCCCACCAGGGGCCGGAAGGGGCTCTTGCCCCGCGTGCAGGAGACGTGGGTAAGGCCCATGCGGGCCATGGCCAACAGGGCGGCGTCGTTGACCTGCCAGCCCGGCGAGGCGAAGCTGGCCGGCGAAAAACCGGTGATCTTTTGAAACAGCCCGGCGGCCAGGTCCAGCTGCCGACGGGTGCGCCCGGCGTCCAGGTGGCGCACGCGGTCGTGCCAATACACGTGGTCCCAGCCGTGCAGCCCCACCTCGTGGCCCTCGTTGATCAGGCGGTTCAGGAGGCCCGGGGCGCATTCGGCGATGATGGGTCCGGGCAGCAGAAGGCCATAGAGCATGGTGATGGGGCCGTAGGCCGCCGCCGCGCCGGAGTGCATCTGCTTCTGGAGGAACCCGGGCCTCAGGACGCGCTTGAGCGCCCGGCCCGAGTGGTCCGGCCCCATGGCCACGAAGAACGAGGCCCTGATCCCCAGCTCGCCAAGGATGTCGGCAAGGCGGCGGGTGCCGTCCAGAAGCCCCACCTTGGTGTCCACATCCACCTTGAGCACCACGCGGGTGGGGGCCTCGGTTTGGACGGAAGGCTCTGGCATGGCGGTCAACCTGGCGGGCCTAATCCCGGGTCTCGCGGATCACGAAACGCGGCCGGCGGCGCACCTCGCGGTAGATGCGGCCCACGTATTCGCCGATGAGACCCACGCCCAGAATCTGCAAGCCCACGAAGACGAATAGAATGGCGAAGAGGGTGAAGACGCCCTCCACCTCCGGCCCCACGATCAAGCGGCGCACAAAAAGAAACAGGCCAAAGGCCAGGCCCAGGAGGGCCACCAGGGAGCCCAGGAAGCTGACGATCTGGATGGGCAGCAGGGAGAAGCCGGTCATCAGATCCAATTGCAGGCGCAGGAGCTGCAAGGGGCCGTACTTGGAGCGCCCGCCCTGACGCTCGGCGTGGCCCACCGGTATCTCCACCACCTGGGAGGCATAGGTGTTGGCCAGGGCCGGGATGAAGCTGCTGGTCTCCTGGCATGAGTTCATGGCGTCCACCACCTCGCGGCGGTAGGCCCTGAGCATGCAGCCGTAGTCCTTGAGCTTGACCCCCACCACCCTACTGGTGACGCGGTTGACGATCATGGAAGGGAACGTGCGCAGCCAGGAGTCCTGCCTGAACTGACGCCAGCCGCCCACCACGTCGTAGCCCTCATCCAGCTTACTGACCAGTTTGGGTATGTCCTCGGGCGGGTTTTGCAGGTCCGCGTCCAGGGTGGCCACCACCTGCCCCCGCACCCGCTCGAAGCCGGCGAAGACAGCCATGTGCTGGCCGTAGTTGCGGTTGAAGCGCACCAGGCGGACATGCTCGTCGGCCTGCTTAAAGCCCTCCAGGAGCTTCCAGGACTTGTCGCGGGAGCCGTCATCGACGTAGATGACCTCCCAGGCGTAGCCAGCGCCGTTCAAGGTGGTGGCCAGGCGGGCGTGCAGCTCCGCCAGGTTCTCCTCCTCGTTGAATACCGGTATGACCACGGACAGATAGGGGGTGTCGGGTGTCGCCTGGGGCTGCATGTCAACCTCCGCCGCAAAACTGATCCGATTGGTTCTTGCGGCTACTATTACAGGTGAGCGCGGGGAAATCAAGACGGGCGGGTCAGCGGGCGCGGTTGGCGAAAAGGACCTTGTCCCCCACCTGGGACCACACGTATAGCCTTATGCTGTCCTTGCTCTTGTAACGATCCAGGAAGCGCTGGTATTCGTCGCTGAAGCATAGCACCACCACCCGTTTCCGGGAATCCTTGAGCAGGTTGAGCAACTCCCCGGGTCCGGGCAGGAACCACTGCGCGGCCCGGGGCTCGCGGGACCGGCCAAATTCCAGCTCTCCCCAGTTGCCGGCCACCACCACCCGCCGGCCGGCGTAAAAGGCCAAACCCTGGAAGTAGTCGCCGAATGAGACCAGCACATCCTCGGCGCCCAGGCTGGTCTTGAGCGGCAGGGCCAGTTCCTTGACCGAGCGGTACTGGTCCAGGCGGGGCGCGGCCAGGGCCACGCACAAAACCACCCCGGCCAGCACCGTCAGGGGAGCCGCCAGACCGGCCCAGGCCCAACGGCGCATGGCGTAAACCCCCAGGCCCAGGCCCGCCAACAACAGGGGACCGCCCAGCAGGAACGGCCCCACCTGGGCATAGGTTATGTCGGGGCTGAAGGCCGGCACCAGGGGCAGGGCCGAGGCCGCCGAGAGCACCAGCACGGCCAGGGCCGTGGTCCCGCCCCGCACCCCGGCCGGCGCCGCCTGCCCCCGCCAGGCCGCCAAGAGCGAGGCCAAAGGCGGGCCCATCAACAGGGCCAGGGGCGGCAGCATGGGCAGGGCGTAGTGCATCATCTTGGAGGACCCGGCCGAGAGGAAAAGCAGGAAGCTGCCCAACCACACCGCCGGCAGCAGCCAGGGGCGCGCCGGCGCCGAGAGCCAGGCCCGGCCAGGCCAGTTCTGGGCCAAGCCCCAGGGCACCAGGCCCACCCAGGGCAAAAATGCCGCCGGCAACAACGGCAGGTAATACCAAAAAGGCTGGTCGCGTTTGAACTGACTGCCAGCCAGCAGGCGTCCCACGTTCTCCTTGAGGAAATAGGCCGGATACTCGGGGTTGGCCAGACTGACCAGGATGTTCCAGGGCGCCACCAATAGCGCAAACAGCAAAACCCCGCGCCAGTCGGCCAGGCGGCGCAGCAGCGCCCACTCCCGCCCCAGCAGGGCGAACAGCACCACGGCCATGGCCGGCAGGCCCGGACCCAACAGGCCCTTGGTCAAGAATCCCACGGCGCAGCCGGCCCAGAACAGATAGCCGCCCCAGCGCCGGCCCAGGCGCAGCTCCCAGGCCCCGTACACGGCCAGCACCACCCCGAAGCACAGCACCATGTCCACGATCAACACCCAGGACAGGGCCATGAACATCAGCGAGGTGGCCAGGCATATGGCGGACCACAGGCCGCCCTTGCCACCCCACAGGGAGCGCCCCAGCAGATAGGTCAAGAGCACCGTGAGGGTGGCGAAGACGGCCGGCGTCAGGCGGGCGCTGAAGTCCGAAACCCCGAAGAGCTTGAAGGAGCCTGCCACCAGCCAATAGGTGAGGATGGGCTTCTCGAAGTACTTGACGTGGTTCAGGCGGGGGGTGATCCAGTCGCCGCTGTCCACCATCTCGCGGGCGATCTCGGCGTAGCGGGGCTCGTCGGTCTCCCACAGGCTGCGCTGAGCCAGCATGCCGAAAAACAACAAGCCGCACAGGGCCAGCAGGATCAGGGGATGGGCCAGATCGCCCCAAAGGCGCGCGGCCGTATCCGGGGCTGGCCGGCTCATGGCCGCACCGCCGGGGCCGGAGGCTCCTGGTTGATGCTGCGCCCCCACAGCTCCAGGCCGCCGCCGTTGCCGCCCAGCAGATAGCCCTGGTAGCGTTGCACCTGGTGGAAGCCAGGCACCGCTTCCAGGCGGGGCAGCAGGCTGACCCTGGTCAGCACCAGGACCGGCTCTGGCTCGGCCAGGCGCCGGGCCAGTTCGGCCTGGTCGTCCTGGCGCAGGCGCGGTATCTCGCGGTCCAGATAATAGAGCAGCGTGGGTTTCCACAGGCCGTAGGTGAGCAGCGCGGCCTGGCCGGCCCCACGGCTGGTTATCTCGCGGGCCATCTGGCGGGCAGGGTCCTGCACCAGGGCGGAGGCCTGGGGCAAAAGCCCCAGGAAGAGCACCCCGCCCAGCAGGGCGCTGCCCAGAACCAACCCCGGACCCACCAGCCCCGTGCGCCCGCCGCGCCGCAGATAGCGCATGCCCACCAGAATGAGCGCCACAGCCAGGGCCGCCAGCAGGGGCCACAGCCACAACTGGGGGGCCAGCTCCGGCAGGGCGTATTCGCTGCTGTCGGGACGGATGGAGGCCTGGATTTTTTCCCAGGCCAGGGGCAGCCCGGCGGGCAGGGCCAAAAACAGCGCCAGGAACAGGCTGCCCAGGACGTACAGCCCGCCCCAGAACACCCCCCGGGCCAGGCGGCCGCTGGCCTCGCCAGCACCCAGACGCCACAAAAAATAGCCGGCCAGCACGGCCATGAAGGGCATGGCCGGCAGCACGTAATTGATCTGCTTGGTGGCGGCCAGGCTGAAGACCACCACCACCACCAGCACCGCGATGGCCGCTAACAGGCGCAGGCGGGCCATGGCATCGGCCTGGCGGGCGGCCCGGCCGTTCTTGCACAAGGCGCTGGCCAGGGCCGGCAGGGCCGCGGGCGCAAAGACAAAGCCGCCCAAGAGCAACACCGGCAGGTAGTATAAGTAGCCGCCGCCGTGGCCCAGGAGTACCTCGCTGAAGCGGCGCAGGTTCTGGGAGACGAAGAAGGCCTGCCAGAATTTATCGCCCAGACGCCAGAAGGCCAGGCCGTACCAGGGCAGATTGACCACCAGGAAGATGGCCAGCCCCCAATGAATCTGCGCCCGTTTGAGGGTGGCCCACAGCCGGCCCTGGCACAGGGCGTAGATCAGGCAGGCGGGCAGCACCACCGCCGGGGCCACCGGGCCTTTGGTGAGAAAGGCCAGGCTCAGGCCCAGCCAGCCCGCCAGGTACCAGGCCCGGTCTCGGGGCGGCGGCGCCTCGCTGGCCAGAAAGAAGCCGCCCAGGGTCAGGGTGGTGAACAGGGTCAGCGGCATGTCGGTCAGGCAGGCCCGCCCCACCAAGAGATCAAGGGGCGCGAAGGCAAACGCTCCGGCGGAGAGGGTCGCCGCGGCCAGGCTGCCCGAGGCGCGCCAGACCAGATAGCCCACGGCCAGCACCAGGAGGAAGGCGCTGGCCGCCGAGGGCAGGCGGGCGGCCCACTCGCCCGACCCGGCGACCCAGCGCGCGGCGGTTATCTGCCAGAAAAGCAGAATGGGCTTTTCCAGGTAGGGCTGGCCGTTGAGGGTGGGGATGACATAATCGCCGCTGCGGACCATGGCCGCCACGGCGGCGGCGTACTCGCCCTCGTCGCGGTCGGTCAGCGGCAGGCGGCCCAATTGGGTGAAATACAGCGCCCCGGCCAGGACGATCACGGCCAGGGCCAGGGCGGGCCAGATGCCTTGGGCCTTGGCGCTCATGGTCGCCCCGCGGCGCGCCGGGCCACCAAGCCGGCCAGGGGCCAGCCAACGGCCAGGCCCAGGGCCGCCCCAGCCATTACGTCGCTCAGGTAGTGGGCGTTGCTCACCACCCGGCCCAGCGCTATCAGGGCGGCCAGCGCATAGAACAGCCAAGCCATGCGGGGATAGAAGACGCTCAGGGCCGCGGCCACGGCAAAGCTGGTGGCGGCGTGTCCCGAGGGGAAGGAGAGTAGGTCGCTCTGGAAGGTGGGGCCAAAGTATTCGCTGGCCGGCAGGGCCAGGCGGGGGCGCGGCCGGCCGGCCAGGTGCTTGCACACCTGCACCAGCACCCCCGAAACCAGCACGCTGGCCAAGCCGCTCAGGCCGGCGCCCCGGTGACGCGGCTGATGCCTGTACCACCCCCACAGGGTCAGCCCGGCCAAGAGCGCCGCCTGTGTCCCGCCCAGGCCGGCCCAGTAGGCGCCTTGGGCCAAGCCCTGGCCCGTCGGAGTGAAACGCCAGGTCTGGAACCATTGCTGCGCGTTCTGGTCGATGCCCGCCATAAGCACCAGGGCCACGGCGGCCAGCAGCAAGAGCAGGGCCGCCAGGCGTGGCCAGGACGACCTAGGCGCCACCGCCCACCTCCAGGCCCTGGTCCAAGGCGAACTGCATGCGGTGCAGCCGGCTGTACAGGCCCTGCAAGGCCAAAAGCTCCTCGTGCCGGCCTTCTTCCACGATGCCGCCGGCGCTCATCACCAGGATGCGGTCGGCGCGCTGGATGGTGGAGAGGCGGTGGGCTATCACCAGGGTGGTGCGCCCGCGCATGAGATTTTCCAGGGCCTTTTGCACGTAGAGTTCGCTCTCGGTGTCCAGGCTGCTGGTGGCTTCATCCAGAATGAGGATGGGGCGGTCGGCCAGGATGGCCCGGGCGATGGACAGGCGCTGGCGCTCGCCGCCGGACAGGAGCGCACCGGCCTCGCCGATCATGGTGTCGAAGCCCTGAGGCAGGCGCTCGATGAAATCCAAGGCATAGGCCGCTCGCGCGGCCTCGTGGACGTCCTCTTCGCTGGCCCCGGGCCGGCCGTAGAGAATGTTGTTTTTCACCGTATCGTTGAACAGAATGGTCTGCTGGGTGACGATGGCGATCTGGCTGCGCAGGCTAAGCACCGTGCAGTCGCGGATGTCCACGCCGTCGATCAAGATCGCGCCCTCGCTGACCTCGTAGAAACGGGGCAGCAGGTTGACCAAGGTGGTCTTGCCGCCGCCGCTGGTGCCCACCAGGGCCAGGAGCTGCCCGGCCGGCACCGTGAGGTTGATGTTATTCAGGACCATCTCGCCGGGGCGATAGGCGAAGCTGACGCCCCTGAACTCGATGGCCTCATGCAGGCTCGGCAGTTCCAGGGCCTGGGGCTTGTCGGTGATCTGGGGCGGCGAGTCCAGCACCTCGTAGACCCGGCTGGCCGAGGCCAGGCCGTTCTGTATCTCGTTGTTCAGTCCGCTCAAGCGCTTGACCGGCTCGTAGAGCATGATGAGCGCCGTGAGGAAGCTGAAGAAGGTGCCCGGCGTGGACTGGCCGTTTATCACCTGCCAGCCGCCGTAAAAAATGATGCCCGCGATGCCCAGCCCCCCCAGGAACTCCATCAGGGGGCTGGAGATGGCCCGGGTGGAGACGTCGCGCATGCGCAGGCGGAACAGGCGCTCGGCCTCGTTGGTGAAGCGGGCTATCTCGTGATCCTCGCGGCAGAAGCCCTTGACGATGCGCGCCCCGCCGATGGTCTCGTGCAACAGCACCGTGACGTCGGCCATGGTCTCCTGGGAGCGGTGGCTGATCTGGCGCAGGCGCCGGCCGAACTTGACCAGGGGGATCATGCACAGCGGAAATACGCCCACCGCGAAGATGCCCAGAAACCAGTCGCGGAAAAAGATGACGAAGATCAGGCCGAAGATGGTGAAGAGGTCCTTGAGCACCCCGGTGACCACGCTGCTGACCGCGCCCTGAATGTTGTTTACGTCGTTGGTGATGCGGCTCATCAGCTCGCCGGTGGGCACCCGGTCGTAGTAGCTGAGCGAGAGCTTTTGCAAGTGGGCGTAAAGGTCCACGCGGAACTGGGTGATGATGCGCTGCCCCACGAACTGCATCAGATAGGTCTGGCCGTAGGAGCAGGCCCCCTTGACTCCATAGAGCACGATCACCACCAGGGGCACCATGAAGAGCATGGCCCGGTCCTTGGCCACGAAGATGTCGTCCATCACCGGCTTGACCATGTAGGCCATGGCCGATGAGGCTCCGGCCACGATGATCATCAGGACCATGGCCCAGAACAGACGGGTCCAATAGGGACGCACCTTGTCCAGCAGACGGCGGTAGAGGACCATGTCCTCCTTGGCGTTGGATTCGTGGCTCAAGTAACTGTCCCCGCGATAAGTTCCCTGGCCAGCCCGGCCACCCGGCGGCTGGCCCCCGGCTGGCCCAGCTTTTCCCGAACCTGCCCCAAGGCCGCGATCATGTCGACGCGCTCGGGGCCGTCGGCCAGAAGGCTCAAGGCCTTGTCGCCCACGGCCCGGGGCGTGGCCTGCTCCTGCAAAAGCTCCGGTATCACCTCGCGGCCGGCGATGAGGTTGGGCATGGCGATATGCTTGACCTTGATCAGGCGCCGGGCCACGAAAGCGTTCAAAGCCCCAGTCTTGTATACCACCACCATGGGGGTTCCCGCCAGGGACGCCTGTAGGGTGGCCGTGCCCGAGGCGATGATCAGCACCCGGGACTGGGCCATGATGGCCGCCGCGCGGCCGGGCAACACCGTGATGCCGGGCATGGCCCCATTGCTGATGTGGGGTTCCAGGTCATCGAGCGTCAGCCCCGGCGCCAGGGGCAGCAGAAAGTGCAGGCGCGGGTTCTTTTGGCGCATGTAGCGCGCCGTCTCGATCATCAGGGGCAGAAGCCGGGATATCTCGGAGTGGCGGCTGCCGGGCAAAAGGCCCACCAACTCCGCGCCCTCTGGCACCGGCAGGACCTGGCCGGCCTTCCGCTGGTTGGCCTGGTCCTCGTCCATGACCGGATGCCCCACGAAGGTGACCTTCAACTCCGGGGCCTGGGCCTCGAAAAAGTCCTTCTCAAAGGGAAAGACCACCGCCAGGTGGTCCACCAGCCGGGCCATGACCTGGGCGCGTTTCTGGCGCCAGGCCCAGACCTGGGGGCTGATGTAATAGAGCACCTTGAGCCCCAGGGACTTGGCCTTCTTGGCCAGGCGGAAGTTGAAATCAGGGAAGTCCACCAGGATCACCAGGTCGGGGCGCTGGTCCTTGAGGTGTTGGCCCATGCCCTTGAGGGCGCCCCAGATGGTCTTGAGCTTGCCGAAGACCTCGCTGACCCCCACCAGGGCCAGGTCCTCGGAGCGGAACAACAGGCGCGCCCCGGCGGCCTCCAGGGCCGGACCACCGATGCCGCTGACCTCAAGGCCTGGTTCCATCTCGCGCAGAGCCTCTATCAGGTGGGCGGCGTGCAGATCGCCACTGGCCTCGCCGGCCACGATGACCACCTTGGGCCCCGGCGGCAACTAGTCTTCTCCGGGCAGGCGGGCATCCACCAGGCGCCGCGACAGGGCCAGGAACTGCTCCATGCCCCCCAGGCCCTGGTACATGCGTTCGCGCACCATCAGCGCGCAGGCCAAGGCGCGACGGCCGGCGGCCCCGCTAACCCGGGGGGCGCGGCGCTGGCGCACCGCCTCCATGAAGTCCTTGAGCTCCGACTCCAGGGGGTCGCTCTTGGGAAAACGCGGCCGCTCGGCATTGACCTTGGGCAGCTTGCCGGGCCTAAACTCCACCTGACTGACCACCAGGAGCCGGCGCTTCTTGAAATCCAGGGACAGATAGGCGTCGGGCTGAAAAACGCGCATCTTGCGCTCGTCCTTCAGGGCCAGGCGGCTGGCCGTGACGTTGGCCACGCAGCCACAGGGGAACTCCAGGCGGGCGTTGACTATGTCGGCGTGCTCGCCCAAGACCGGCACCCCCACGGCCCGGATGTCCTTGGGCTCCTCGCCCACCAGGGCCAGGATGATGTCCAGGTCGTGGATCATCAAATCCAGCGCCACGTCCACGTCGGTGGCCCGGGCCTTGAAGGGGGCGATGCGGTTGACCTCCATGAACAGGGGCCGCTTGACCCGGCGCACCAGGTCCTCCACCGCCGGGTTGAAGCGCTCCAGATGCCCCACCTGCAGGATGAGCCCCTTTTGCTCCGCCAACTCCACCAGTTCGTCGGCCTGCTCCAGGGTGGCGGTGATGGGCTTTTCGCACAAAACGTCCCGGCCGGCCTCCAGGAAATCCTTGGCCACCTGGTGGTGGCTCACCGTGGGGGTGACCACCGTGGCCGCCTGCACCAGGTCCAGGACCTGGCGGTGATCGTCAAAGGCCTTGACCCCCAGGTCGGCGGCCAGGGAACGCGCCCGCCCCAGGTCGCTGTCCACCACGGCCACCAACTCGGCGCTCTTCATCTTGCGCAGCTTCTCGGCGTGGAACCGGCCCAGGTAACCCACGCCGATCACCGCCACCTTGACCGGGTCCTGACTCACTTGTCGCCTCCCGCCTGGGACCAGGCCATGATGCAGATGCCGGCCGCCTCGGCCCGCCTGACCATGGGGTCATGATCGAATACCAGGGTGCGCCCCGCCTCGATGACCAGGCAGGAGGCCCCCGCCCGCTGCATCACCGCCACGGTGCCCTCGCCCACGCTGGGCAGGTCGAAACGCAGGTCCTGGGTGGGCTTGCAGCGCTTGACCACCACGGCGTCCTTTCCGCCGGCCAGGCCGCCGCCCCGGCGGATGCACTCGTCGGTGCCCTCCATGGCCTCCACGGCCAGAACCGCCTTGGCCTTGACCACCAGGGCCTGGCCGATGTCAAGCTTACCCAGCTCGGCGGCCAACCGCCAGCCCAACTCCGCGTCGGCCCGCTCGTCGGCCGTGGGTCCCCGGCGGGTGTACTGGCCCGGCGCGGCCAGCAGTTCGGGCACCAGCTCGTGGCTGGCCACGATCTCGATGCCCTCCTCGGCCAGGGCCCCGGCCAGGGTGCGCAGGATGCCGTCGTCGGCCATGTGCAGCAGTTTTTTGATAAGCAGAAGGGCCTTGAGGTCCGGCTTGATATCGAACATGCGGGGCTTGCTCACGCCTCCGCACATGGCCGCCCGACGCACGCCGGCCTTGTGGAAGGTCTTGATCAGCTTGCCCAGTTGCCCCAGGCTGACCCAGGTGATCTCGTCAACCTCCTCGGCCAGCTCGGCCAGGGTCTCGCCCTGGATGGCCACGGCCACCACCTTTAGCCCCCGAGCCTTGGCCGCGCGGGCGAACAGGATGGGGAACTGGCTCTTACCGGCGATGAGACCTATGACGTCCTCGGGCATGGCTAGCGGGCCACCCCCCGCTCGGAGGCGCGGATGAACTGCACGAAATGGCGCACCTCGGGCAGGTCGGGCACCTCGCCCTCCACCTGTTGCAGGGCCGTGGCCAGGGGGGTGCGCGTGCGGAAGACGATCTTGTAGGCCTGCTTGAGCGCCTCCAGCACCTCCGGCGTAAAGCCGGCCCGCCTTAAGCCCACGATGTTCAGGCCGTGGGTCTTGGCCCGGTTGCCCTCGCAGAGGCAATAGGGAGGCAGGTCGTTGCTCACGCCGCTCAGGCCACCGACGTAGCAGTAGCGGCCGATGCGTGTGAACTGATGCACCGCCACCATGCCGCCCAGGCCCACATGGTCCTCGATGGTCACGTGTCCGGCCAGGTTCACGGCGTTGGCCATGATCACGTGGTCGCCCAATTGGCAGTCATGGGCCACGTGGCTGTAGGCCATGAGCATGCAATGGTCGCCCACGCGGGTGACGTTGCCGCCGTGGTGGGTGCCGCGATTGACGGTGACGAACTCGCGAATCTGAACCTGTCCGCCAATCTCCAGGCGGCTGTCCTCGCCCCCGAACTTCAGGTCCTGGGGATCGGTGCCCAGGGAGGCGAAGGGCCAGACATGGGTGCCCGGCCCGATGGTGGTCAGCTTTTCGATGTTGACGTGGTGATCGATACGGCAGCCCGCCCCGATCTCCACCTCCGGTCCTATGATGGTGTAGGGGCCGATCACGGCGTCGTCGGCGATACGGGCGCTGGCGTCCACCACGGCGGTGGGGTGAATGTTCATAATTGGTGTATCCCTTGCTGGGCGGAGAATTGATTGGCTGGCGGCTGGCGAGCCTATGCTCACCAGGCGGCGGTAACCTCGGCCTGGGCCACGACCTTGTCGTCCACCAGGCCCTTGCCTTCCATTTTCCAGGCCCGGCTGGAGCGGTGCAAGTCCTTGACCTCCAGAATGAGTTGATCCCCCGGCACCACCGGCCGGCGGAACTTAACCTTGTCCATGGCCATGAAGTAGATCAACTTACCCTTCATGTTGGGGTCGGTGAAGTAGGCCAGGATGCCTCCCACCTGGGCCATGGCCTCGATGATGAGCACGCCGGGCATGACCGGGCGGCCGGGGAAATGGCCCTGAAAAAACCCCTCGTTGAAGGTGACGTTCTTGACGGCGCGAATCCGTTGCCCCACTTCCATGTCCAGCACCCGGTCCACCAGGAGCATGGGGTAGCGGTGGGGCAACACCTTGAGTATGTCTTCCAGCTGCATGGCCGGCGGGGTCATGGCGTCTCCTTGTCGTCTGGGCGGACTGCGGCCTTTTTGAGCTGGGCCTCCAAGGCCCGCACACGCTCCAAAAGCTCGGGCAGCCTGGCCAGGGCGCCTCTTTGGCGCAGGAACTGGCGGTGGGGCACCGGCGGCCGGCCGGTTACCACCTGACCGGCGGCGATGCTGTTGTTCACGCCGCTCTGGGGTCCCACGATGGCGTTGTCGCCGATGCTGATGTGCCCGGCCACGCCCACCTGCCCGGCCAGGATCACGTGGCTCCCCACCTTGGTGGAGCCGCTGATGCCGACCTGGCACACCAGCAGGGTGTCCTCGCCGATGACGCAGCCATGGGCCACGTGCACATGGTCGTCCATCTTGACGCCGCGCTGTATCCAGGTGCGGCCGTTGGCGGCGCGGTCGATGGTGCACAGGGCCCCCACCTCCACGTCGTCATCGATCTGCACGATGCCCACCTGGGGTATCTTGTAGTAGGCCTGGCCGTCGGGAGCGAAACCGTAGCCGTCGGCGCCGATGACCGTGCCCCCGTGGATTATGCAGCGCCGGCCGATGACACAGCCGTGGTAAACCACCACCCCGGGATGCAGCACGCTGTCGTCGCCGATGCTGACGCCAGGTCCCACGTAGACCCCGGGATGCAGCACCACCCGCCGGCCCAGCACCGCCCCCTGGCCCACGTAGGCCAGGGCGTGCACGCTGACTTCCTCGCTCAGACTGGCCTCGGGCTCCACCACGGCCTTGGCGTGCACCCCCAAGGCCTGGAAGGGTTGACGCGTGGCCTCGGTAAGAATCTTGGCATAGGCCAGATAGGGGTCTTCAACCCTTATCACGGCCAGACCCTGGGGCACGGCCTGGTCGGGGCGCACCAACACCACGCCCGCTCGGCAGTCTGGCAAGGACTTGGCATAGCGCGGATTGGCCAAAAAGGCCAAGTCCTCGGGGCCGGCCTCCTCGATGCCCTTTATGCCCTTGACCACGCGATCGCCCGGGCCTTCCAGGTGGCCGCCCAAAAGGGCGGCCAATTGACTCAAGCTGGCCTGCATGTCTGGGCTGGCCTAGGGGTGGGCCTTGTCGTAGGCAGCGATGACCTGGCTGGTGATATCGGAGCTCTTGGGAGCGTAAAGGGCCATGCTGGCTTCCAGGATGATGGCGTAGTTGTTCTTGATGCCCATGTCGTCGATGACCTTGATCATCTGGCGCTGAATCGGCAAGAGGATGTCGCGCTCGGCCTCGCGCATCTCCTGCTCGGCGTCGCGGTTGCGGTCATTCAAGAGGCGCACCTTGCGCTCAAAGTCGCGCTCCTTGGCCAGCTTGGCCTCGGGCTTCAAGAGGGCCGCGGTGTTCTCCAGATCCTTGCGCATGTTCTGGACCTCGTCGTTGAGCTGCTTCAGCTCGGCCTTGAGCCGGTCGGCCTTGCGGCTCAGCTCGGCCTGGGCCTTTTTGCCAGACGCGCACTCCAGCACCGCGCGCTTGAGGTTCACCACCGCCACGCCGCCTTCCGCCAGGGCCAAGGAGGGCAAGGCCCAGGCGGCCATCATAAACAAGGTCAGGACACCGCAGAAGATTTGCTTTTTATTAACTTTACGCATGTTGTGCGCTCCCTATCAACTCCGGGCCATTGTTCCCGGATGATTAGAAAATGCTGCCGATGGTGAATTCCCAGTTGGAATCGCTGTCGCCTGCCTTGGGATCAAGAACGTAGCCGTATTCCAGGCGCAAGGGACCCATGGGAGAGTACCAGCGGATGCCGCCGCCCACGCTCTTGCGCAGATCCCCCAGTTTGTAGCTGTCCTCCTGGCTCCAGACGTTACCGGTGTCGTAGAAGACCACACCCACCAGGCCCGCCTTGGCCAATAGAGGGAAGCGGTATTCAATATTGGCCAAGGCCATGCGCTCGCCGCCGATGCGGTCGTTGGTCAGGGGGTCGCGGGGGCTGACCGACTGATAGTCAAAACCGCGCAGGGTGTTGATGCCGCCCAGGAAGAACTTCTCATAGATGGGCAGGTCGCCGCCGGCATGCCCGGTCAGCCAGCCCACGCGGCCGTGCATCACGAAGACATGCTCCCACCACAGGGGGAAGTACCAACCGGTGTCGCCGATGACCTTGATGAAGGCGTTGGTGCCGCCGATGGGATCGCCGGCGTACTCGGTGCTGATGCTGTTGTCGGAGCCGGTGGTGGGATTGAAGGCATGGTCGCGGGTGTCGCGGCGCAGGATGGCGCGCACCGAACTGGTGGTGTGCTCGCCTTTCTGGTCCTGAATTATGCGGGCGGCGTTGCTCTGGATGCTATAGATATCCGCCACCTCGTAGGTGTAGTAGGTGTAGAGCCGGGTGGCCCTGATGGGCGTGGGCCAGCCCAGGCGCAGGCGTCCGCCCAGGGCGTCCTTGGTGTAGGTGTAGTACTCCCGCTCCCAGTCGTAAAGGTCCACGCCAGCGCTGACCGGGCGGTCGAAGAGCCAGGGCTCGGTAAAGCTGATGGTGTAGCGGGTGGAGGTGCCGCCAAGTTGGCCCTTGAGTTCCAGTTGCTGGCCGCGGCCGAAAAGGTTGGCCTCGCCGATGCGGCCCATGATCATGAGCTTGTCCACCGTGGAGTAGCCGGCGCCCACGCTGAACTGGCCGGTGCGCTTTTCCTTGACGTCGATCTTCAGGTCCATGCGCTCGGGCGTGCTGCCCTTGGCGGTGCTGATATGGATGTCCTCGAAGAAGTTCAGCCGCCTTAGGCGCATGTTGCCGTCGCGCAACGCCGTGCCGGAGAACAAGTCACCCTCGGACACCCCCAGCTCGCGCCGGATGACGTTGTCGCGGGTGTTGGTGTTGCCGGTGATCAGGATGCGCTCGAAGTAGACCTTGTCGCCCTTCTTGATATTGAAGGCCACGCTGACCGTGTTTTTGTCCATGTTCTGCTGGATCTGCGGACGCACATCCACGTAGGCGAAGCCCTTGTCGGCGTAGAGGGTGTTGATGTTGGCCATGTCCTGACGCAGAACGTCGCGGTTGAACCACTGGCCGGGTTTGGTCTTGAGCGAATCGACCATCTCCTTCTGGGGCAGCAGCATCTCGCCGCTGACCGCCACGTCGGAGACCTTGAAGCGGGGGCCTTCCTCGATGTTGAAGTTGACCACCAGGCCGTCGGGCTCGCGGGTTACGGCGGGCTCGCCGACCCGTGCGGTCATATAGCCGTTGTTGTAGTAGAAGTCGGTGATCTTCTCCACGTCCTGGTCCAGCTTGCTGCGCTCCAGCACGTTGGACTCGGTGATCCAGGTGAACCAGCCCTTCTGGGTGGTGGACATCTGGTCCCGGATCTCCTCGGGCTTGAAGGACTTGTTGCCGCTGAAGGTGATGCTCTTGATGAAGACCTTCTTGCCCTCGTCGATCTTGAAGGTCACGCCCGGGTCGCCCGAGGGAGTGGTGATGACCTCACTGGAGACCTTGGCGTCGTAATAGCCCTTGTCGTGATAGAGCTTGACGATCTTGGCCTCGGCCTCCTTGAGGGTTTCGGGCTTGAAGACGCCGAAAGGCTTGATGCCTACCTGGTCGCGCAGGTCTTTTTCGTCGATGGCCTTGTTGCCGACGATGTTGACCTCGCGCACGGTGGGCTTTTCCTTGACCTTGACCGTGACCACCTTGCCCTGGGGCGAGTCGGCCGAATCCAGGCGCACGTCGTCAAAGTAGCCCATCTTCCAGATGGCGCGCAGGTCCTCGTCCAGGCGCACGGGGGCGTAGGGCCCGCCGACCTTGCTCTGCATCACGGCCTTGATGGCCTCGGCCTCGATGCGCTTGTTGCCCTCCACCTTGATCTCGGCCAGCTGCTCGCGGCCGGCGGCCTGGGTGGAGAGCTCGCGGGCCAGGCGATCGGTGAGCCCCTCCAGGGACTCGGTGCCCGTGCCTTCCACGAACAGCGATTGCGGCCGCCGCATGCCCAGCACGTCAAGCAGCTTGACGTCCAGGGAGACGCGGTTGCCGATCTTGGTGAGCGAGCCATACACGGCGTACTCGGCCCCCAGCTTCCCGGCCAGGTTGCGGGCCAGGGTCAGGTCCAGAGGCTTGTTCTGCTCGGCCAGGGCGCGGTTGACGTCTTTGAGATCAAGAACGCTTAGCCCCTCGGTCTTGAGCTTCTTGGCCAGCGATTCCTGCAACCCCTGCTTTAGCTGGTCCAGGGGCTCCTGGCTGAAGACGTCGAAGGGAAAAACCGCCACCTTGGCTGGTTCGGCCGAGAACAACACGCCCGGCCACGCCAGTAACAACGCGGCCAGGATCAACAGCAGTGCTTTGTTCTTCATTCCGCCCTCGTGCGTCTAGGTTGCCGGCTCAGGCGATGGCAAGGGATAAATCTGGCCCTCGGCCAGACGCATCCTGCGGTCCAAGGCCGCCGCCAAGCGCTCGTTGTGGGTGACCACCAGGGTGGTCAACCCCATCTCGGCGTTAAGGCGCAGGATCAAGCGATGCACCTTCTCGCCGGTACGTTCATCCAGGTTGCCCGTGGGCTCGTCGGCTAACAGCAGCCGGGGCTCCAAAACCAAGGCCCGGGCCACCGCCACTCTCTGGGCCTCCCCGCCGGACAGCTCGCCCAGGCGGTGGCCCTGGCGGTCGGACAGACCCACCTCGGCCAAGAGATCGCGGGCCATTTTCTCGGCCTTCTGGCGGTCCTGCCGGGCTATGAGGGCCGGCATCATGACATTTTCCAGGGCCGAGAACTCAGGCAACAGGTGGTGGAACTGGAACACGAAGCCTATATAGCGGTTGCGAAAAGCCGCCAGGGCCGGCTCATCCATGCGCGCCAGGTCTTGTCCGTCCACCAGCACCCGGCCCGCCGATGCGCGGTCCAAGGCGCCTATCACATGCAAAAGCGTGGACTTACCCACGCCGGAAGAACCCACGATGGCCACGGTTTCACCCGCCGCCACCTCAAGGTCCAGACCCTTGAGCACCTCCACTTTATCACGGGGGCCCTCATAGGTCTTGCCAAGCTTCTCTATTAGAATAAAAGGTGTCTGCTTTGTCAAGGCTTTAGGCCCTTCCAGAGTCCCCTGTCCCGCGATTTCCCGCTGGTGCTGGAGGCTCATTCGTACCTCAAAGCCTCCACGGGGTCCAGGCGTCCGGCGGCCAGGGAGGGATAAATGGTGGCCAAAAGGCTGATGATCACCGCCGAGGCGGCCACCAGGGCCACGATCATGGGTTCCACCTCCACCGGCAGGGTGCTCAGGGGATAGACGTCGGCGGGCAGGTCGATGAACTTGTAGCGCGCCAGGAGCCCGCACAGGCCCAGTCCCGAGGCCAGGCCCACCAGGGTGCCCGCGCCGCCGATGATCAGCCCTTCCAGCATGAAGATACGCCTTATGCTGCGGGCCGTGGCGCCCATGGCCTTCAAGATGCCTATGTCGCGGGTTTTTTCCATCACCAGCATGATCAGGGAGCTGACGATGCCAAAGGCCGCCACCAGCACGATGAGGATCAAGATCACGAACATGGTGATCTTTTCCAGCTTGAGGGCCGCGAAGAGGTTGTGGTTGGCGGCCATCCAGTCGCGGGCGAAATAGCCGCGCCCCAACTGCTGGGTCAGGCGCAGGCCCACGCGGGCGGCCTGGTAGATGTCCTTGACCCGCAGCTCCACCCCGTTGACCGCCCGGCCCAGGCCAAAGAACTCCTGGGCCGCGGGCAGGGAGACATAGCACAGGGTGGAGTCGTACTGGTACATGCCCGATTCGAAGATGCCCATCACCCGGAAAGGCTCGCTCTTGGGCGCCCGTCCCACCGGGGTCTCATCGCCCAGGGGATTGACCACGTTGACCACCATGCCGCGCATCAGCCCCAGCTTGCGGGCCATGGCCCCGCCCACCACCAGGCCCGGCAGGGAGTCGGGCCCCTGGCCGATCAGGTCCTGGGCAGTGCCCTGAACCATGGTCTTCTCCAGGTCCAGGACCTTGAGCGCGCTGGGCAATTCGATGCCCCGCAAAAGGGCGCCGGTGGCCCCGGCGGAGGAGATGATCATCACCTGGCCGTAGACATAGGGCGTGGCCTCAACCACCTCGGGGTCGGCCTGGGCGATGGAGAGCACCCGGGCCGGGTCGTCTATCTGGTCGGTAAGCTTGAAGATCATCACATGGGAGTTGACGCCCAGGATTTTTTCCTTGAGCTGGCCCTCGAAGCCGCCCATCACCGACAGCACCACGATCAGCGCGCAGACCCCCAGTCCCACCCCCGCCATGGACAGCAGCGAAATCAGGGAGATGAAGGTGCGCTTGCGCCGGGCGCGCAGGTAGCGCAGGGCGATTTGCAGCTCAAAGGTCATCAGCCCTGCTCGGGTCTGAGCAGCGGGAAGAGGATGACCTCGCGGATGCTGGGTTGGTCGGTGAGTAGCATCACCAGGCGGTCGATGCCCATGCCCTCGCCGGCCGTGGGGGGCATGCCGAATTCCAGGGCGCGCACGTAGTCGGCGTCCATGTACTGGGCCTCCTCGTCGCCGGCCTCGCGCTGGGCCACCTGTTCCTGGAAGCGCGCCCGCTGGTCGTCGGGGTCGTTGAGCTCGCTGAAGCCGTTGCCCATCTCCCGGCCGGCGATGAAGAACTCGAAGCGGTCCACGATCTCCGGGTCCAGGTCGTTGGTGCGCGACAGGGGCGAGATGTCCAGGGGATAGCCGGTGATGAAGGTGGGCTGGAACAGCTCGGGCTCCACCAGCACGTCGAATATCTTGCCCAGGGCTTTGCCCAGGCCGTCGCCGGGCTTGTGCACCCCGCCCAGGGAGCGCGAAAGCTCCAGGGCCTTGTCCACGTCGAAGAGCACCTCGGGCTTGACCTTGCCGATCTCCAGAAGGCTGGTGCGGAAGTCCAGGTTCTGCCAGGGGGGAGTCAGGTCGATCTCGCGGCCCTGGTACTCGAACTTCAGCGTGCCCTTGACCTGCTTGGCGCACAGACCCACGATCTCCTCGGTGATGGACATGAGGTCTTCGTAGGTGGCGTAGGCCTGGTAGAACTCCAGCATGGTGAACTCGGGGTTGTGGCGCACGCTCACCCCCTCGTTGCGGAAGTTGCGGTTCAGCTCGAAGACCCGCTCCAGCCCGCCCACCACCAGGCGCTTCAAGTACAGCTCCGGGGCCACGCGCAGAAAGAGCTTCATGCGCAGGGCGTTGTGGAAGGTCTCGAAGGGCCGGGCCATGGCCCCGCCGGGGATATGCTGCATCATGGGGGTTTCCACCTCCAGAAAGCCCCGGTCTTGCAGATAGCGGCGGATGGTGGCCACGATGGCCGAGCGGGCCTGGAAGATATCCCGCACTTCCTGATTCATGATCAGGTCCAGGTAGCGCTGGCGGTAGCGCTGCTCCACGTCGGTCAGCCCGTGGAACTTCTCGGGCAGGGGGCGGTAGTTCTTGGTGACCAGTTGCCACTGCTCCACCCTGAGCGTCAGCTCCTGGGTGCGGGTGCGGAACAGGGGGCCGCGCAGCCCGATGATGTCGCCCACGTCCAGCTTTTTGAACAGGCCGTAGCGCTCCTCGCCCAGCACGTTTTTTTCCAGGTGGCATTGCAGGCTGCCCGAGCGGTCGCGCAGCTTCATGAAGGCGGCCTTGCCAAAGGAGCGTATGGCCGTGATGCGACCGGCCAGGGAGAACTTGGTGTCCTCCATGCTCTCCAGGCGGCCGGCGTCCATGCGCTCATACTGGGCCAGGATGTCGGAGATGAGATCGCGGGGGCGGAAGTTGTTGGGGAACAGCGGCACCCCGGCGTCCTTGAGCTCCTGGGCCTTTTGACGGCGCTGGCGCATCAAGCTGTTGTCGTCCAAAATCTTGGCCAGGGGCTTTTCGGGCGCCTCGGCGTTCTTGCTAGGCTTATCAGACACTTGAAATACTCCTGCCCCAGCCTGGTCCGATATGGCCCCTCTCGGCCCGGCCCGGCGGTTTTTTCCCTTGAACTAGGCTACGTTATCTACGTCAGGCCCGCGCTTTTGTCAAGACCGGGGCCGGTGGGATTAGGGACAATAGCGCCTTGACAGGCTTCAACTTTATGCTCATATTTAGCTTTTGCCGCCCAGAAGGCCCGGTTGTGGCCGCGGCGAAGCGCCAAACGAAGCGCCAAACTTGGGGGCGCCTGGTCCCCTGAACCATTTTTATTGAGGAGTACGGGCAATGCTCTGCACCACCACCAGAGAAGGCATGGAATGCAACTTCATGTCCGCCAAGGGCTGCAAATTCGTGGCCGGCACCTGCCACCCCATCGTGGAGGCCTGTCAGGGCTGCGACCGCACGGTCAGCTCCGGTGACCAGGTCTTCTGCAAGAGCTACCCCGACCCGGCCTCCAAATGGCGCGTGGGCAATTGCAACTTCGCCACCCACATCAAGGTCGAGGCCAAGGAATCCTCCAAGGTCAACCCCTTGAAGGCCAGCAAGCGCGCTTCCGGCAAGAAGAAGTAAGCCGGCGGGGGCTTGGTCCCCCGAGGTAGGCTTGTCAACCGGGGTCCCGCCGCGCGGGGTCCCGGTTTGTTTTGGCCCCTGCACCGGGGCCAGCCGGCCGGGGGCCGCCGGCGCCGCGCCTGGGAGTATCAGACGGCCGTGCGTCCCGGATCACGCCCCATGTCACGCCCCATGTCGCGCCCCATGACCCGCAGCAAGGCCGGTCCGCCCTGAGGGTTCTCGTGCAAGCGCACGGTGCCCGGCCACAGGGCCTCCACACCCTTGACGGCGCCCTTGAGTTCCCGGGTGACATTATCCACGCTCAAGCGGCTCTGTCCCCGGGCGCAGGCCATGACCGCCAGCAGTTGGGCCGCCAGATTGGCGGGCAGGCCAGCCCCGCTGTTCAAGAAGGCCATCAGGTCTTCCACGGCCTGGGTGGCCAGGGCCTCGGGGCGCCCGCCCCGCCGGCCCAGGGCGTTGAAGCCCACCCGCAGGCCGGCCTGGCTCTCGGCCCAGACCAAGAGGGCCATGCCCATGCCGCCCCGGGCCTTGCGCAGGCGCGAGGTGGGCTTCAGTCCGTGCAACTCCAGGCGGGCCAGGGCGCCGTCCAGGGCCTGCTCGGCCAGGTGCACCGGCAGGCCCGAGGAAAGCACCTCCAGCCCCACCCGCCAGGGGGTGAAGCCGTCCTCGGCCACCAGGGGCGAGATGGCCAGGCAGGGCTCCACGCGGGCCTCGGCCTCGCCGCCGCCCTCTGGGTAAAAGCCTGGCGACACCTCGGTGTACTCCACATCCAGACCCATGAGCCGCCAGTCGGGCACCAGGACCTGACGTATCTCATCGCTGGTGGCCCCGCCCATGACGTGGGTGCCGCCGCCCAGATAAAGGCTGCTGGAATCCGGGGCCGCGGCCAGGGTCAAGAGCAGGGTCTCCAGGAGCCAACCCAGGGGCGCGGCGCTCTGGCGTTCACCGGACATGTCGAAGTCAAAGTCGCCGGACTGGGGGTCGCCGGGGTCCACGGCCAGTTGCTCCTCGCCCAGGTCGGCCTGCCAGACCCCGCCGGTCACGGTGGCCAGGGCCCGGGCCAGGGTGACATGGCCAGGCCCCAGACCGGGCTTGGGCCGGGGATTGTCGTCCACCAGCCCCCGACACAACAAGGGCCGGCCAGCCAGGGCGCACAGGCTCAAGGCGGTGCGCAGGGCCTGATTGCGGCCGGCCCCGGCCTCGGGCAGTATGACGGGATTGGACAAGCGCTCCTCCTGAATGGCATGATCCTGAGCGCCGCCGGCCAAGTTTGGGTGCTCGGCTGGCCGGAGGCATGGGCCAGTATACCCCATTTGCACCTGCCTCCCACAAGAAGCCCGCCCCTGCCCCGCCCCTGCCCCCCCGGCCACGGGTGCCGCCGGCCTCGGCGCGCGCCACAACGCCAAATGACCCGTTTAGGCCCGGCCGGGGGCACCGAGCCTGGCTTGCCGTGGCGAGGAGGCTGGGCTATTCTTGCAAGGTTGCCCACGGCCCGATCCGGCCGGGGCGACGCGGCAATCGCTAGGAAAAGGTCTTGAGCTTTTGAACGATTTCCAACAAACCCCCACCGCTGGCTGGCCCCTGGGACCGGAACTGGAGCGCGCCCACGCCCTGCTGGCCGAGCAGGGCCGGGTGCTGATCAGCGGCCTGGAGGGCGGGGCCAAGGCCTTTGCCCTGGCCCGCTGCTGGCTGAGCCAGCCGCGCGCCTGGCTGGTGGTGTGCCACACCCTGGCCGCGGCCGAGCACCTGGCGCGGGACCTGGAGTTTTTCCTGGTGGGCCGGATCGAGGGGCAGAGCCCGGTGCGCCTGTATCCGGCCTATGAGTTCTCGCCCTACCAGGACATGGCCGCCCCGCCGGAGGTGACGGCCCGGCGCCTGGGCGTGCTGTGGGAGCTCCTTGCCGGCCAGGAGCCCCTGATCGTGGTCACCTCCTCCCGGGGTTTGACCAGCCGGCTGTGCCCGCCCGAATACCTGGTGGACAGCGCCCTGGAACTCAAGCCCGGCCAGGCCCTGGAGCGCCAGGCCCTGCAGGACGCCCTCCTGGCCGGGGGCTACAGCCAGGTTTCGCTGGTGGAGCAGGTGGGCGACTTCGCGGTGCGCGGCTCGGTGGTGGATTTCTTCGGGCCGCTCTTGGACGACCCGGTGCGCGTGGAGTTCTTCGGCGACGAGGTGGAGAGCCTGCGCGGCTTCGACCCCAACGACCAACGCTCGCAACTGCCCCTGAAGGCGGCCACGCTGATCCCCTGCCACCCCGTGGATTTGTCGGCCACGGCGGTGCAGCGAGCGGTGGCGGGCCTGCGCAAGCTGGCGGCCAGCGAGGGGCTCTCCACGCGCCGTCTGAGCGAGCTGGTCGAGAAGATGCAGCTCAGGGTAACTTTCAGCGGCCTGGAGTCCCTGCTGCCCTTGTACTACCCACGGGCCGCCGACCTGTTCGAGTATCTTCCCGAGAATTGCCTGCACGTGCTCCTGGAGCCGGCCCAGGTGCGGGAGCGGCTTTTGGCCGAGGCCGAAACCCTGGGCGAGGAGTATGAGCAGGCCCGCGAGGAGGGGCGCATCGCCCTGGCCCCGCCGGTGCTGCGCCGCACGCCGGCGCAGACCGACCAGCGCCTGGAGGCCCGGCCGCGCCTGATGATGAAGGCCCTGGCCCTGGCCAGCCAGCCCGGCGAGGAGGCGGTGCTGGTGCCCATGCGCGCCGCCAGCCACACGGGGCTGCACGGCGAACTGGCCCGCAAGGGCGAAGGCTCGCTCTTGGAGCGCTTTCTGGGCTGGGTGGAGGAGCAGGGGCAGGAGGGGCGCGACGTCGTCCTGGTGTGCCGTTCGCGCTCCCAGGTGGAGCGCCTGGGCGAGCTTTTCGCCGAACGCCAAGTGACTGCCAAGGCCCTGGGCCAGGCCGCCGAGGCGGGGGTGGGCACGGGCCGGGGGGCCTTGTGGCTGGTGGTGGGGGCCTTGGGCTCGGGCTTCGCGCCCTTGGAGCTGCCGCTGACCTTTGTCACCGAGGACGAGGTCTTCGGCGCGCCCCGCGTGGTGCGCCAGAAGGCCCCGCCCCGGCTCTCGGCCATGCTGGCGGCCCTGGACGATCTTTCGCCCGGCGATTTCGTGGTGCACGTGGACCACGGCATCGGCCGCTACGAGGGGCTCTCCAGCATGGCCGTGGGCGCGGCCGAGAGCGATTTTTTGCTCTTGACCTTCCAGGGCGGGGACAAGCTCTACCTGCCCGCCGACCGCATGGGGCTGATCAGCAAGTACCGCGGCCCGGGCGACACCCCCCCGGCCCTGGACCGCCTGGGCGGCAAGGCCTGGCAGAAGACCAAGAGCCGGGTCAAGAAGGCCGTGGAGGCCATCGCCCGCGACCTGGTGGAGCTGTACGCGGCCCGGAGCTTCCAGAAGGGGCACGCCTATGCCCCGCCCGACAGCGCCTTTAGGGAATTCGAGGCCGCCTTCCCCTATCAGGAGACCCCGGACCAGGCCAAGGCCATCGAGGACGTCATCGCCGACCTCACGGCGCCCCGGCCCATGGACCGGCTGATCTGCGGCGACGTGGGCTACGGCAAGACCGAGGTGGCCCTGCGCGCGGCCTACCTGGCGGCCATGCAGGGGCGGCAGGTGGCCTTCCTGGTGCCCACCACGGTGCTGGCCGAGCAGCACTACCAGACCTTTTTCGAGCGCCTGCGGAACGAGGCGCTGAACGTGGAGTCCTTGAGCCGCTTCAAGACCGCCGCCCAGCAGAAGCAGGTCTTGAGCGAGCTGGCCCAGGGCAAGGTGGACATCATCGTGGGGACCCATCGTCTCCTGCAAAAGGACGTGGTCTTCAAGGACCTTGGCCTGGTGGTGGTGGACGAGGAGCAGCGCTTCGGGGTGCAGGACAAGGAGCGCCTGAAAAAGCTCAGGCGCCTGGTGGACGTGCTGACGCTGACCGCCACGCCCATACCGCGCACCTTGCAGATGAGCCTGTCGGGCATCCGCGACCTGAGCGTGATCAACACGCCGCCGGCCGACCGCCAGGCCATCAAGACCTACCTGGCCACCTTCAACCCCAAGAGCCTCAAGGAGGCCATCGAGCAGGAATTATCGCGGGGCGGACAGATATTCCTGGTGCACAACCGCGTGCAGGACATCGCCAAGATGGCCCGCCTGGTCGGCCAACTCACGCCCCAGGCCCGCGTGGGGGTGACCCACGGGCAGATGGCCGAAAAATCTTTGGAAAAGGTCATGCTGGCCTTTGTGCGCCACTCCCTGGACGTGCTGGTCTGCACCACCATCATCGAATCGGGCCTGGACATCGCCAGCGCCAACACCATCATCATCAACGACGCCGACAAGCTGGGTTTGAGCCAGATATACCAACTGCGGGGACGGGTGGGCCGGGCCGGCGAAAAGGCCTATGCCTATCTCTTCGTCAAGTCCGAGTCCTCCCTGGGGCGCGACGCGGCCAAGCGGCTCAAGGCGCTGATGGACTTCACCCAGTTGGGGGCCGGATTCGCCATCGCCATGCACGACTTGCAGATACGAGGGGCGGGCAATCTCTTGGGCGAGGTGCAGTCGGGTCAGGTGGCCGAGGTGGGCTACGAACTCTACGTGCGCATGCTGGAGGAGGCGGTGGCGGCCCTGAAGGGCGAGGCCCCGGTGGAGGGTCCGGAGCCTGAGATGCACCTGGCCCTGGGGGCCAGCCTGCCCGAGAGCTACGTGCCCGACCCCCAGGTGCGCTTAAGCCTGTACAAGCGCCTGAGCCTGGCCCGCCTGCCCGAGGAGTTGGCGGCCGTGGCCGCGGAGATGGATGACCGCTTCGGCCCGGCGCCCCAGGCCGCCAGCCAGCTTTTGGCGGCGGTGGAGCTGAAGTTCATCCTGCGCCGCATGCTGGCCAGCCGCCTGGACCTCTCGGGCGGGCAGATGCAGGTGCACTTCAGCCACGAGGCCCGGGTGGACCTGGATCGTCTGTTGGGCCTGGCCCGCAAGGAACCCCAGCGGGTGCAGGTCTACCCCGACGGGCGGGTCAATCTGCGCCTGGACAGCCAGGCCCCGCCCCTGACCCAAGCCAAGGACTTCTTGCAATACATCGGGGGAAATGGTATCTAAATTGCCTGTTATGCTGCAAGAATCACCCCAGGGTCCGCGGCTTGGCCGCCCCCGCCGCGCCTTGGCCTGCGGCTTGATTCTGCTGGCGCTGACCCTGGCCGGGGCCTGCCAGAAAAAATCCCACTCCCCGGACCTGGCCAGCGTGGACGGGCAGCCTATCCTGATGGAGGATTTCCTGGCCCAAAGCGCCTTCATGGGCCTGGGCAAGGACCCCACGGCGCTGACCCAGGACTTGAGGCGAGCGGTGTTGGAGACGCTGGTCAGGCGGCGCCTGGTGCTTAACCAAGCCCAGGCCAAGTCCATACGCCTGGAGCCCGAGGAGCTGGACCGCGAGGAGGCCTCCCTGCGCCGGGGCCTGAGCGAGGAGGCCTTCGACCGCTCGCTCATGGCCCAGGGCATCGACTACGAGGAGTGGCGGCGGGTGCTGTCCCAGGAGATACTGACGCAAAAGGCCCTGGAGTTGCTCCTGGGCGGGCGGGTGCAGATATCGGCCGACGAGGTGCGCTCCTACTATCAGGCCCACCGCGAGGATTTTCGGCGGCCGGAGCAGGTGCTGGCCCAGCACGTGCTGATGCCCAGCAAGGACCTGGCCCAGGGGCTGGTGCAGCGCCTGGCCAAGGGCCAGGACCTGGGCGCGGCGTCGGCCGAGTTGGGCGTGGCCCTGGCCGAGGACGGCGAGCCCACCTGGCTCAGCCGGGGGCACATGCCCCCCGCCCTGGAGGACAAGATATTCTCCCTGGAGCCGGGCAAGCTGGCCGGCCCCCTGCCCAGCCCCTACGGCTTTCACGTGGTGCGGGTGCTGGCCAAGCGCGCGGCCAGCGAGCTGGACCTGAACCAGGCGGCCGAGGAGATACAGCGTCAGCTTTCGGCCGACAAAAGAGAGGCCGTGGCCGCTTCCTTCATTGAGGAGATGCGCGCCAAGGCCCGCGTGGAGTTTGACCCCCGCTTTGAAGAGAGCGGGTTACTAGGTGATTCAGGGAGACCATGATGGCACGGCTAAAATTGGCGATATTACCGATGATGTGCTGCGCCCTGGCCCTGGCCCTATGCGCCGCCCCGGCCCGCGGCGAGGAAAACCGGGTGGCGGCCGTGGTGGGCGACGAGGTGATCACCTCCCTGGACGTGGACAAGATATACAACCTGCTGGAGGCCCAGGTGGCCTCCGCGGCCGCCGAGCGCCCCGGCGAGCAGTTGCCCAGCAAGACCCAGTTGCGCCGCATGGCCCTGGAGCGCCTGATTGAGGACAAGATATTCGACCAAGAGGTCAAGCGCGCCAACCTCACGGTGGCCCCGCCGGAGATCGAGCACTACATCGATCGCATCAAGACCGCCAACCAGATCAGCGACGAGGACTTCGTGGCCCAACTCAGCCGCCGGGGGCTCACACCCGACGAGTACCGCCAGGACCTGAAGCGCGAGTTGCTCAAGCACAAGCTGGTGGAACGCAACGTCAAGAGCCGGGTGGTGATCAGCGACAAGGAAGTGGATGAATACTACCGCGGCCACCAGCAGGGCCATTCCGAGACGCCCGGCGGCGAGGTGCGTCTGCGGGCCTTGTTCCTCAACGCGCCCGACAACGCCACGCCCGCCGCCCAGGAGGCGGTGCGCAAGCAGGCCGAGGACCTGCGCAAGAAGGCCGCCGCCGGCGAGGACTTCGCCGAGCTGGCCCGCCGTTACTCCCAGGGTCCGGGCGCCAGCCAGGGCGGGGAGCTGGGGCAGGTCTCGGAGGGCGATTTGCTGCCGGAGATGCACCAGGCCCTGAGCCGGCTCAAGCCCGGCCAGATCAGCCAGGTGATCAAGGTGCCGGGCAGCTACGTCTTCATGCAGCTCGTGGGCCAGGCCGCCCAGGGCGCTGGCGCGGGCCTGAGCCCGCCCCAGCGCGAGCAACTCAGGGTCAAGCTGGAGCAGGAGGCCATGGAAAAGCGCTTCCGGGAATGGCTGAGCGAGCTGCGCTCCAAGTCCTACGTCAAGATAATGGAATAATCCGGGGCCTCCAGATCATCGCGGCCGGGCCGGAAACCTCTGGTCCGGCCGTGACGTCGGTTGCCCCCAGCCCCGCCGGCCCTTGGCTGGGCGGGGTGAAAAATAGACCCTACTAAATCAATTTTGGCCGGGAAGGTTTGGCAAGGCATGCGCGTGCTATCAGGCATCCAGCCCTCGGGCACCCTGCACATCGGCAACTACTTCGCCATGATGCAGCCCATGATCCGCTTCCAGCAGGAGCACACCCTGTTCTGCTTCATCGTCAATTACCACGCCCTGACCACGGTGAGCGAGGGCCAGCGTCTGCGAGAGGGCACCCTCAACGCGGCCTTGGACTTCCTGGCCCTGGGCCTGGACCCCGAGCGGTCCTATTTCTACGTACAGGCAGACGTGCCCGAAGTCTGCGAGCTGACCTGGATCCTCAACAACCACGCCCCGGTGCCCCGCCTGGAGCTGGCCCATTCCTACAAGGACAAGCTGCAAAAGGGCTTCACTCCCCACAACGGCCTGTTCAGCTATCCGGTGCTCATGGCCGCCGACATCCTGCTCTACCAGGCCAACGTGGTGCCGGTGGGCAAGGACCAGAAGCAGCACCTGGAGATCACCCGCGACATCGCCATGCGCTTCAACAACCAGTATGGCGAGACCTTCGTGGTGCCCGAGGCCCTGATCGACGAGGACACCGCCGTGGTGCCGGGCATCGACGGCCAGAAGATGTCCAAGAGCTATGGCAACACCCTGGAGATATTCGGCGAGGAGAAGGCGCTCAAGAAGAAGGTCATGAGCATAGTCACCGACTCCACCCCCCTGGAGGGGCCCAAGGACCCGGACAAGTGCAACGTCTTCGCCCTGATCAGCCTGTTCCTCAACGAGGCCGACAAGGCCGAGTTGGCCGGGCGCTACCGGGCCGGCGGCCTGGGTTACGGCACGGTGAAGAAGGAACTCTTCGCGCGTATGTGGGAGTACTTCGCGCCCTACCGGGCCAAGCGGGCCGAACTGGCCGCCGACCTGGCGAGCGTTCGCCAGATATTGCGCATGGGCGCCGAGAAGGCCCGCTCCGTGGCCGCGCCCACCCTGGAGGACGTGCGCCGCAAGGTGGGCCTGGACTATTAGCATGACCGACCCGGGGCGTCCTGGCCGGCTGGAGGCCAGGCCCCGGCGGTGAAACTTTTCGCACCTTGACCGTTGGCCTGGCCGCCATGGCCATTACTTTGACTCCTTCGCGCGAGGGCCTCAATTAGCCGTCAGGACTTTCCCTTCACGCCCGACCGCTGGAAGAAATCCCAGCGCCGCCTGTTGGCCCAGTTGGCGGCCCCTGGCCAGGCCCCGGCCCGCGACCTGGCCGCCCAACTGGAGGCCTGCTATCAGCCCGCGCGCCAGGCCTTCGCCCGCCTGTGCCCCGAGCTTTGCCCCACCTGCCCCAAGGTCTGCTGTCTGCGCGTCAGCCCCCACGGCCTTATCGACCAGATGGACCTGATCTACTACGCGGCCCTGGATCTGCGGGGCCTGCCCTACCCCCGACCCCGCGAGCGCGGCTGCCCCTTCCTGGAGACCCAAGGCTGCGCCCTGCCCTGGCGGGCGCGGCCCTTCGCCTGCCTGCACTACATCTGTCCGTTGCTGCGAAAGGCCCTGCCGCCCGCCGAGCTGGCGGTGCTGGAGCTGGCCCTTGAGCAGGCCGGAGCCCTGCGTAGCGCCCTGTTCAAGGCCTTCCTGGATCAATAACCGCACCAACAGGTCGGCCCGCAAAACCAGACACGCAGGCGGGAGCCCCCCAAAAAAACCTTGCCTCTCGGGGAGGAAAGGTACATTATCTTTTTATCGAACATGTTCTGTCATAGATCACGTTCGTTATAATCATGGGAGGACGGCACTTGCCACGCCTAAAACACACCACGCCCCGCCCGCCGGCCGGCGGCAGGCGGGCCCAACAGAAGGCCGAGACCAGGCAACTGGTCCTGGAAAGCGCCAAGGCGCTTTTCGAGGAACAGGGGTTTGAGCGGACCACCATCCGGGCCATCGCCCGTCGGGCCGGCGTGGGTCTGGGCACCATCTTCGGCCACTTTCCCGACAAGGCCTCGCTATTGATCGCCGCGCTGCTCGACGACCTGGGCCAGGTGCAGGGGGCGGCCCTGGCCAGCATGCCTGCGCAGGTCTCCTTCCGGGAGCAATGCCTGCACTTCGTGGGCTCCTTCTACGCCTACTACGCTAGGCGGCCCGAGCTGTCTCAGACCCTGCTCAAGGAGTTTCTCTTCGTCGGCGGGGACTGGGGGGCCAAGGTGCGCCAGGACGCCCTGGCCGGCTTGGACCTGGGGGCGGGGATGCTTGAGCTGGCCAAATCCCGAGGCGAGATCGGCGCCGGCGTGGATTGCCGCCTGGCGGCCATGGCCATATTCGCCACCTACCTGGGCGTGCTCTACGCGGGCTTGAGCCAACCCCAGGTGCGTCCCCGGGAGATGCTGGAACATTTCAGCCGCATGCTGGATCAGCTGCTGGCCGGCATCGGTCCCAGACGGGCTTGAACGCCCCAGGAGGTAATCGAGAATGCAGATGCGCTATTGGCTGACCATGCTGCGCTTCCCAAAGCTGCTGACCCTGGCCGGCGTCATGCAGGACTGGCAGGTGTGCATCAAGTTCTATTTTCTATTCGCGGCCCTGGAAAGCGGCCTGCTGGAGGGGCTGCGCGCTCCGGCCAGCCGGGAGGAGCTGCTGAGCAGGCTGGCGGCGCGGCGCCCCGAATTCCTGGACGCCCTGCTGGAACTGGGCCTGTCCCTGGGACAACTGGCCCAAAAAAACGGCGTCTATCGCCTGCGCGGCGGCCTGTGCCAGGCCCTGCTGGGTCCCCAGGGCGACATGCTGGCCGCGGTGATACAGGCCAACGCCACTTATTACCATTCCATTTACCGGCAAGCCACGGCCAGGCTGCGCGGCGCGCCCGATGGTGATTACCTGGAAGAGATCGCCGGCACGGTGGCCCGCTTTTCCAAATTCACCGAGCCCTTTCTCAGGCGCTTCCTCAAGGACCACCTGCCCGCGCGCGGGCCGGCCAGGATATTGGACGTGGGTTGCGGCTCGGGGGTGTTTTTGCACAGCGCCCATGCCGCCAACCCGGCCTGCGCGGGCCTGGGCCTGGAGATGGACTCCCAGGTGGCCGAGCAGGCCCGCGCCAACCTGGAGCGCTGGGGCATGGCGCGGGATTTCGCCGTGGCCGTGGGCGACATCCGCCAGCCGCCGCCGGAGGTGCGGGGGCCTTATGAGGTCATAACCCTGTTCAACCTGGTCTACTATTTCCAGGATGAGGAGCGGCTCGCCATCTTCCGCTCGTTGCGCTCCCTGCTGGCGCCGGGCGGCGTCATGCTGCTGGCCTCCAACCTGCACAGCCAGGGCAAGGACTTTGGCGCGGCCAACCTCAACCTGGCCACCTGCTCCATCAAGGGCTGCACCCCCTTGCCCCGCGCGCAGGACCTGTGCGACCAGCTTCGCCAGGCGGGCTTCGGCAAAACCCCGCTCACCAGAATCATGCCGGCCAGCACCTACTATGGCATCGCCGCCGGCTAGCACGGCCTGCCGGTGCCAGGGATGGGAGCCCTGCCCTAGGGATCAGCCGGTGGCCGCCGGGGCCAAAAGCCGCCGGTGCGCGCGGCGTAATCGCGCCAGACCTGGCCGAAGACAGCCTCCAGAACCAACTCCTCCCGTGTGGTCAAGGTGCGCCACAGGGGCAGTTGCAGGGCGGCCCAGGCCAGCATCACATAGCTGTTCAGGGCCAGGGCCAGGCCCGGAGCCAGGCACCAGACCACGGCCGCGTACTGGGGATGACGCAGATGGGCATAGGCGCCGCTGGTGCACAAGCGGCGCCCCAGGTCGGACCAGCGCACGCTCAAGAGGCTCCAGAGCACCAGGCCCAGACCCAGCCCCATCCACAGCCGGCCCACATCCATCAGCAGCCGATGGTGCTCGCTGATGGGGGCCAGGCCCAGGCGCTGGTCCAACTCCCAGGCCAGTACCCCCAAAAGGGCGCTGGGCAGGGCCGCCGCCGGCCCCACCCCCAGCCTGACGCCCTGGCGCAGGAGTTTTTCCTGCCGCCCCCCAGGCCCGCTCGCCTTACTCGGCATCGCCATGGACTGTTAGGCCTTTTCCTTGAGTTCCTGGGCGCAGCACACCCCGCCCTTCATGCCCGTGCCGAAGCACTGGCCGCAGGAAATGCAGGTGGCGGTGTCGCCTTGCCCGCTCTTCCAGAGATTGGCCAGGTGAGGCTGCCGGATGAAGGGCCGGGACATGGCCACGGCGTCCACCTGGCCCAGGGCCTTTTCCACCATGGCCTTGCTGCGCCAGCCGCCCACCACGATCACCGGGCACTGGACCGCCGCCTTGATGGCCAGGGCGTTGTTCAAGAAGTAGCCTTCCTGCTCGGGCTTGCTCACCACCCGCGAGGGCGAGAGCTTGCCCGCCGCCGGCACCCCGCCGCTGACCTCGATGGCGTCGATGCCCAGATCGCTCAGGCTCTTGGCCACCTCCACGGCCTCGGCCGGGGTAAAGCCTCCCTCCAGGCCGTCCTCGGAGTTTAGCTTGATGAAGACCGGATAGCGCGGCCCCACGGCCCGGCGCACGGCCTGGTACACCTCGCGGCAGAAGCGGGCGCGGTTGTCCAGGCTACCGCCGTATTCGTCCTTGCGCAGGTTGATGTTGGGGCTGAAGAACTGACTGATGAGGTAGCCATGGGCGCCGTGCAGCTCCACGGCGTCAAAGCCGGCGGCCCGGGCGCGCAGGGCGGCGGCGGCGAACTGCTCCACGATCCGGGCGATGTCGTCCTTGCTCAGCTCCTTGACCTCGTCCTTGAAGGCCGGGTGCACCAGGGCCGAGGGACCCACGGGCTGACCGCCGATCCAGGCGGCCTTGGTCTGGCCGCCGGCGTGCACGATCTGGGCGGCCACCAGGCCGCCGCACTTGTGCACCGCGTCGGTGATGCGGGTCTGCGGCCCCACCATGGCGTCGATGTGCAGGCCGCTTTGCTTGGGCAGGCCCCGGCCCAGGGGCGCGATGAAGGCATAGCCGGCGATGATCAGTCCCACGCCGCCCTCGGCCAGTTCGGCGGTGAAATTGACGGTGTCCAGGGTGGGCGAGCCGTCGTCCAGGGCCATGCCCTCCCAGGTGGCGGAGCGCACCAGACGGTTGGGCACCAGCAAATCGTTGAGTTTCCAGGGGGTGAAGATATCGGCCATGGCATTCCTCGCTTTGGGCATGGTTTATGGTCCGGGCAGTTCTACAATCCCTAGCAGCAATTTAGCCCGCCAGGGCCTTCCCGGCAAGTGCCCAAGGCAGATCAGGCGCGCGGAGCGATCGCCCCGCGCGCCTGCGCGCTTCATGGGCCCGATGGCCTTACTTGACCATCACGTACTTGCCGTCCTTGACCTGCAACATGACCATGGAGTCGGTGTCCAGGCCGTTGTGGTCCTGGGGAGTAAGGTTGAACACGCCGCTGACGCCCACGTAGCCCTTGGTGTTCTCGATGGCGTCCTTGAGCTTGGCGGGATCGGTGCCGGCCTTCTTCATGGCCCCGGCCAAGAGGTACAGGGCGTCCCAGGCGTAGCCCGAGTGGGTGTTGATGGGGTATTCCTTGTCAAACTTATACACGTCGTTGTACAGGTGCACGAACTCGGCGATGACCTTCTTCTGGGGGTCGCTGTCGGGCAGTTGCTGCCAGGCCATCAGCTTGGTGGAGGGCATGAGGTTGCCCTCGGCCGCCGGGCCGGCCAGCTCCAGATAGCGCGGGCCGGGCAGGCCGTGACACTGCACCAGGGGGGCCTTGATGCCCAGCGCGTGGTGGTTCTTGCTCACGATGGCCCCGGCGTCGCCGATGGTCCAACACACGATGGCCTGGGGCGAGGCGGCCATGAGCTTGGTGAGTTGGCCCTTCATGTCCACGTCACCCGGCTCGAACTGCTCCTTGCCCACGATGGTCAGGCCGAACTGGGGGGCCAGCTTCTCCAGCCAGCGCAGGCCGTCGCGGCCAAAGCCGTCGCTGGCGGTGATGAGCCCGACCTTGGTCAGGCCGTGGTCCTTGAGATAGCCCATGACCTTGGAGACGGCCGTGGAGGAGCGCTGGGGGGTCTTGAAGACGTAGTGGGCGGTGCCGAAATCCATGTTGCCCATCTTGCCTTCCATGATCACCGGGTCGCCGCCCACGGTCATCACCGTGGGTATCTTGGCCTCCTCCACCTGCTTCTTGACGGCCATGCCGGTATCGGTGCGGGTGGGACCCACCACGGCCACCACCTTATCCACGGACAGGAACTTCTTGTAGGTCATCACCGCCTTGGTGGGGTCGCTCTCGGTATCGCCCAAGACCAGCTCGATGGGCCGGCCGTTGATGCCGCCCTCCTTGTTGATCTTGTCCACCACCATCTGGGCCACCAGCTTGGTGGGCGCGCCGATGCCGGCCGCCGGCCCGCTCAGGGCAAAGAACGCCCCGATCTTGATGGGCTCGGCCGCCGTGGCCACGCCGCAGAAGGCCAGGGCCAATAGGCTCGCCATGGCCAGGGTCAGCATTTTTTTACATCCGGACATTGATTCCCTCCCCGATATGAATTGGCCTTTGCGCGCCGACGCCGGAGTCGGCGCTAGCTTGTCTCCAAGCGCTTGTCAAAAACCCTTCTGCTTTTGCGGTCGCTGCGCGGCAGGCCGCCGTGCTCCACCAGCTCCACCTCCACGCTGACCAGGACCTGGGCCTTGATGGCCTTGGCGATCTGGGCGGTCACCGCCCCGTCGTCGGCCGGCGAGGCCCCGGCCAGGCGCTCCACGCGCACGATCATGTAATCGCGCCCGTCGCCGCGGTGTTCCAGGAATATCTGGTACTCGGAGCTGACGCCGTGGCAGTAGCTCAGCACCGCGTCTATCTGTCCCGGGTAGATATTCACCGCCCGGTACTTGATCATGTCGTCGCTGCGCCCCAGGAGGCGGTCGTGGCGAGGCAACGGATTGCCGCAGGGGCAGTCGCCGGGGAGGAGCCGGGTGAGGTCGCGGGTGCGGTAGCGGATCAGGGGAGCGGCCTGTTTGCGCAAGGTGGTGACCACCATCTCGCCGATCTCGCCCGGGGCCACGGGCTCCAGGGTCACGGGGTTGATGATCTCCACGATATAGTAGTCGGCCCAGTAGTGGATGCCCTGGCGGGCCGAGCACTCCAGGCCGGTGCCCGGTCCGTACAGCTCGGTCATGCCCGGTATGTCATAAAGCTCCACCCCGCCCAGCCCCTCGCTGATGCGCTGGCGCATGGCCTCGGAGGTGCGCTCCGAGCCGTAGATTATCTTCTTTAGGCTGATGCGCTCCAAGAGCCCACGGCGCTGCACCTCCTCGGCCATCAGGAGGGCCATGGAGGAGGTGCTGCACAGCACCGTGGTCTGGAAGTCCTCCAGAAATTGGCACTGCATCTCCAGGTTGCCCGGACCCACCGGCACCGCCAAGGCCCCGAAGGTCTCGCAGCCCCGCTGGAAGCCCACCCCGGCCGTCCACACCCCGTAGCCCACGCAGATCTGCACCCGGTCCAGGCGGGTGAGCCCGGCCATCTCGTAGCAGCGCGCGAACATGTGCGCCCAGTCGTCAATATCCTGCTGGGTGTAGCACAGCACCTTGCGCTTGCCGGTGGTGCCGCTGCTGGCGTGGATGCGCACCACGTCCTCCATGGGCGCCGACAACAGCGGGAAGGGATAGCCCTGGCGCAGGTGCTCGGCGGTGGTGAAAGGCAGGCGTCGCAGGTCGTCCAGGCCCTGGATGTCCTTTGGCCCCACGCCGGCCTCTCGCAGGTGCTGGCGGTAGAAGGGGCTATGGGCCTGGGCGTGCCCCACCGTCCACTGCAAGCCGGCCAATTGCAGGGCTTGCAGCTCGCCGGGGGCTTTGAGGTCGGGCATGAAGGTCATGGCTCAACTGACTCCATGGCAAAGTGGAAAGACATAGACCGCGGCGCTGAGCAGGAAGAGGAAGCTGAGCAACATGGAGATAGGGTGCTTGGCCCTAAAGTAACTGAACTGCAAGCCCAGCCGCAACAACCAGAAGGCGGCCATGATGGCCAGCATCTGCTGGCCCAGGTCGCTGTCCAGGAGGTCGTCGGTCCAAAAAAGCGACAAATAGGCCGCGGTCAGAAAGTAATAGGTCAGGCACAGGTTGATCACGCGCACGACGCCCTGGTTTACCTTATCCAGGGTGTCGAGCCTCTCATCCCAGGCGAACAGGCGGGGGAACAGGAGGTGAAAGCCGGCCCAGCCCAGGTGCATGACGCCTCCGGCCAAAACGCTCAGCAAATCGTAATCCCACATGATTGATCCAGGTCCGCTATGGCTGTTTGATATCTCTGGCCAGCCGTGGGCGGCCGGCCCCTTAGGCCCCGGCGCGCTGCTCACGGTTTTTTGCGGGGCGCCCGGCCGGCGGGCTCCGGGTCGGCCGAGGGCTCCTGGGCTGGGGAGGTCTGGAAGGCCTTCAGGCGGGTCAAGAGCCACTTGCCGCCCCGCTGCACGTGCTCCCGGCACAGGCGGCCGGCCTTGGCGGCGTCGCCGGCCTTGATGGCCTCCAGCACCGCGCGGTGGTCGTTGACCGACCACTGCCCAGCCTGCACGCTGGTCATGATGGCCCGGGAGATGCGCTCCACGTCGTCCTGCAACTCGCTTAGCATGTGGTGCAAGAGGGTGGAACTGGCCGCCTGGTACAACAGCTCATGATAGCGGGTGTTCAGCTCCACCAGGCGCACCTCGTCCTGGCGTTCCAGGGCCTCCTCGAACAGCTCCAGGTTGCGTTCCAGCTCCTTGATGACCTTGGGCTGGGCGCGACGGGCGGCCAGCTCGCCGGCATAGCCCTCCAGCACCCCGCGCACCCCCACGGCCTCCTCCACCTCCTCGGGGGTGAGCGGACGCACCTCGTAGCCGCCGCGCGGCCGTTTGAGCAAGAGCCCCTCCTGCCCCAGGCGGTGCAGGGCCTCGCGTATGGGGGTGCGGCTCAGTCCCAGTTGCTGGCCCAGGCGCTCCTCCACCAGGCGCTCGCCCGGTGTCAGCTCGCCGCGCATTATCAGGCGCCGGAGCAGGATGGTGGCCTCCTGGCCCAGGGGCCGGCGGCGCAGATGGGGTTGATTGGCTTTCATGGCTTGCTACCCGTGAGGCCTTCCGTGTGCTCGGGGCCCAGGAAGGCCTCGCGCAGTTGGGTGTCGTTTAATATCTCGGCGGCGCTACCCGAGAACCTGATGCCGCCGTTGGTGAGCACGTAGCCCCTCTGGGCCACCGACAGCGCGCCCAGGGCGTTCTGTTCCACCAAGAGCACGCTGCATCCCTGCTCGGGCAGGCGCCTGATGATATCGAAGATCTCGCGGGTGACCAGGGGCGCCAGGCCCAGGCTGGGCTCGTCCAACAACAGCACCCGGGGCGCGGCCATCAGGGCGCGGCCCATGGCCACCATCTGCTGCTCGCCGCCGCTCAAGGTGCCGGCGGCCTGGCGACGGCGCTTGGCCAGGGGCGGGAACAATTGGTAGACCCGCTCGAAATCCCTGGCCACCTCAAGACGTTGGCCGCGTCCCCGGCGGCAATAGGCGCCCAGTTGCAGGTTCTCCTCCACGCTCAAAGGGCCGAAGACCTGGCGCCCCTCGGGCACCTGCACCAGCCCGGCCCGCACCGCCACCGAGGGCCGGCGTCCGCTCAGCACCTGGCCGGCCATCTCCACCACGCCCTGGGCCGGGGCATACAGCCCGCTGATCACGCTGAGCAGGGTGGTCTTGCCGGCGCCGTTGGCCCCCAGCAGGGAGACGATCTCGCCTTCGCCCACGCTGAGGCTCACGTCCTTGAGCGCCTTGACCGGCCCATAGCTGTAGCTCACCGAGCGCACGCTAAGCACGGGCGCCCTCCCCCGCCGCCTGCCCCCTGGCGGACGGCTCCTCGGGCGGCTCCAGGCCGGGGATGGGCTCCTCGCGGCCACCCAGATAGGTGCGCAGCACCTCCGGGTGGCGCTGGATGGCGGCGGGGTCGCCCTGGGCGATCTTGCGCCCGAAGTGCAGCACCACCACCTGGTCGCTGACGCGCATCACCAGGGACATGTCGTGCTCCACCAGCACCAGGGTCACGCCCTGCTGGCGCACGGCCAGGAGCGCCCGACCCATGTCCTCGGTCTCGGCCGGGTTGAGCCCGGCCACCGGCTCGTCCAGGAGCACCAGCTTGGGCCGGGCCACCAGGGCCCGGGCCAGCTCCACCCGCTTGCGGTCGCCGTAGGAGAGCTGCCCGGCCGGCAGGGCGGCGCTGTCGGCCAAGCCCAGGAAATCCAGGGCCTCGCTGGCCTGGCGGCGGATGCGCCGCTCCTCGGCCCTTTGGGCGGGCAGGCGCAGCATGGCGCTGACAAAGCCCCGGCCGGTGACGGCGTGCAGTCCCACCATCACGTTTTCCAGCACCGTGAGGTGGGTAAACACCTGTAGGTTCTGGAAAGTGCGCGTGAGCCCCCGGCGGGCCAGGGCGTGGGGCGCCAGACCGTTGATCGGCTGCCCCTCGAACAGCACCCGGCCGGCCTGGGGGCGGTAAACGCCGCTGATGCAGTTGATGGCCGTGGTCTTGCCAGCGCCGTTGGGGCCGATCACCGCCGTGACCTGGCCGGCCGGCACGGACAGGCTCACCTGAGACAGGGCCTGCACCCCGCCGAAGCTCATGTCCAGGTTCTCCACCACCAGCAGGTTGTCGGGCATCAGGCGATCTCCCCGGCCCGGCCAGCCCGCAAAGCCCGCCAGCCCGCCCACAGCCCGGCCAGTCCCCGGGGCTGGAAGATCAAGAGCAGCAGCAGGATGCCACCGAAGAATATGTCCTTGTATTCCTCGAAGACGTGCAGGACCTGGGGCAGAGGCGTCAAAAAGGCCGCGCCCAGGAAGCCGCCCCACAGGTTGCCCATGCCCCCCACCAGGCACATGGTGACCAGCTCCACCGAGGTGAAGATGTCGAAGGTCTTGGGGGTGACGATGCCGAAGTAGCCAGCGTAGAGCGAGCCGGCCAGGGAGGCGTAGACCGCGCTGAGCACGAAGACCCGCACCTTGTAGGCGGCGGTGGGCACGCCCACGGCGGCGGCGGCCACGGGGGAGTCGTGCAGGGCGCGCAGGCCGCGGCCTACCCGCGAGTCGGCCAGGTTGCGGGCCAACAGGAGCCCCAACAGGGCCGCGCCCCAGGCCACCCAGTAGAAATCCTGGTCGCTGGCCAGGGAGCGGCCCAGAATCTTAAGCGGCGGTATGCCGCCAAAGCCGCTGGGTCCGCCGGTGAACTCATCCAGTTGCAGAATCAGAACCGTGACGATGAGGTTGAAACCCAGGGTGGCCATGACCAGGTAGTTGCCGGCCAGGCGCAGGGTGGGCATGCCGATCAAGAGCGCCACCAGGGCCACCACCAGGGCGGCGGCCAGCATGGCCAGCCAGGGGTTCCAGCCATGGGTGGAGGTCAGGATGCCGCTAATATAGGCCCCCAGGCCGTAGAAGGCGGCATGCCCCAGGCTGATGGCCCCGGCAAAACCGATGAGCAGGTTCAGCCCCGTGACCACCAGCACGTTGAGCGCCATGACGTTGAGCACGTTTAGATGATAGGGGTTGTCCACCATCAGCGGCGCGCAGGCCACCGCCGCCGCTAGGCAGCCCAGTTGCCACCAGAAGGCCCGGCCGCCGCTGGTCATACCCGGGCCTCCTCGGCCCGGCCCAAGAGCCCCCGAGGCCTGACAAACAGCACCAAGAGCAGCACCACGAAGGCGATGACGTCCTTGTAGGCGCTGGAGAGCACGCCGGCCCCCAGGCTCTCCAGAAGCCCCAGGCTAAGCCCCCCCACGATGGCCCCCAGGAAGTTGCCGTAGCCGCCCAGCACCGCCGCCGCGAAGCCCTTGAGCCCCATCATCACCCCCACGTGATAGGAGGCCGTGGTGATGGGGGTGATGATGGCCCCGGCCAGGGCGCCCAAGGCCCCGGCCAGGGCGAAGGACAGGCGCACCATGCGGCGGGTGTCGATGCCCATCAGAGCCGCCGCGCGGGGATTGATGGCCACGGCGCGCACCGCCCGGCCGGTGAGGGTGTGGTTGAAGAAGTATATGAGGACCGCGATGGCCGCCAGGGTGATGCCCAGTATCCACAGGTTCTGGGGGGTGAAGGTGGCGCCCAACAGATGCAGGGGCGCATCGGGGGTCAGGGGGGGCACGGCCAGGGCCTGCTTGCCCCAGATTTCCTTGAACACCCCCCGGAACAACACGCTGGCCGCCACGGTGATGAAGATCAGCACCGTGACATCGCGGCTCTTGGCCTGGCGGATGGCCAAGGTCTCCAACAGGGCGCCCACTCCGGCCGCCACCGCCACGGCCAGGGGGAAGGCCAGCAGCGCCGGCAACCCCGCCGTCCCCAGAAGGCTGTACATCATCAGGCCGCCCAGGCTGATGAAGTCGCCCTGGGCGAAATTGACGATGTGGGTGGCGTTGTAGATCAGGCAGAAACCCAGGGCCGCCAGGGCGTAGATGGAGCCGGTGGTCAGCCCGCTCATCAGGTATTGGCTAAGCTGTTCCCAGCCGGACATGGTCCAAGGGCTCCCTAAGGTGTGGTTATTCCGAGGTGCCGGGTCCGGGGGCCATCCACGGCCTGCTTTGTATTCTGTATTCAGTATACGTTCTGAAATTACCGAGGTTGCATGGGGTTGTCAATGGGGAAATTGTACGTAAACCTAATTGGCCATTATGCCGCCGAGCAATTCAACCCACCACGCGGCCGGGGTCAAAAACGGCCGGCGACCGGCCTTTCGGAGCAAGCGCCGGATGGGGTATGCTGCCTGTGAGACCTTGAGTTGCGCGAGGGCCGCGCGCGGGTGTTGCAGATTGGGCAGGGCTGGCGCGAGGATTTATGGTAAATATATATGTCATTTTTGACATAGCTTCTGCCCCTGAGGCTCCCCACCCCTTTCGGCCCGCCCCCGGCGGAGGGAGCCGCGTCAGAAGCCCAGTATGCCGGCTTTGTCCGGGCCAGGTTGCCCCCGCGCCGTCAAACGCCAACCCTTGCCCCAGGATGCGCCATGACCACTCCCGACTTTAGGCTGACCTACGCCACCATGTTCGACCCTCCGCCACGGCTGCACGAGCTGTTCGAGGAGGCCCTGGCCGGACTCTGGCCCCGCCTGGGGCGCGAACATCCCCTGAGCATCGCCGGCCAAGAGGCCTGGTGCGCCGAGAAGTTCGAGGAACGCTCGCCCGTGGATGAGGATCTGCTGCTGGGGGTGTTCCAGCAGGGCGGCGCCGCCGAGGCCGACCGCGCCGTGGCCGCCGCCCGCGCGGCCTTCCCCCAGTGGAGCCGGACGCCCTGGCCCCGGCGGGTGGTGGTCCTGCGCCGGGCGGCCCAGCTCATCCGCCAGCGCTCCTTCAGCATGGCCGCGGCCGTGGCCCTGTCGGTGGGCAAGAACCGCATGGAGGCCCTGGGCGACGTGGTGGAGACGGCCGATCTCATCGACTACGCCTGCGACCAGATGGAGCTGCACCAGGGTTTCGTCTTCCCCCTGGGCCGCGACCCCCTGCCCGGCCTGGACCCGCGCAACCTGTCGGTGCTCAGGCCCCACGGCCCCTGGCTGGTGATCAGCCCCTTTAACTTCCCCTGCGCCCTGAGCGGCGGACCGGTGGGGGCGGCGCTCTTGGCCGGCAATACCGTGGTGCTTAAATGCTCCTCCGAGACGCCCCTGGGTCCGCGCCTGTTGGCTGACTGCTTCCTGGAGTCCGGCCTGCCCGCGGGGGCCTTCAACTTCCTCACCGGCCCGGGCGGCTCCCTGGGCCAGGCCTTGCTGGATAACCCGGACCTGGCCGGCGTCACCTTCACCGGCTCCCACCCGGTGGGCATGGCCATCCACCGCCAGTGGGCAGATGGCCCCTGGGTGCGGCCGGTGATCCTGGAGATGGGCGGCAAGAACCCGGCCATCGTCACCAGCCAGGCCGACCTGGCCGTGGCCGCCCTGGGGGTGATGCGCTCGGCCTTTGGCCTGCAAGGCCAGAAGTGCTCGGCCTGCTCCCGGGTCTACGTGGAAAAACCGGTCTACGACCAGTTCGTGGAGCGGCTCCTGGCCCTGACCGAGGGCCTGGCCATCGGCGACCCCACCCGGCGGGAGGTCTATCTGGGGCCGGTGATCAACCGCCAGGCCCAGGACCAGTACCAGGCCTATTGCCGGGAGCTGGCCCAGGCCGGGCAGATATTATGCGGCGGACGCCCGCTGGACCAAGGGGCCTTGGCCCGGGGCTGCTTCTGCGCCCCCACGGTGGCCGCCGGGGTGTCCCTGGAACACTCCCTGTGGCGCCAGGAGATGTTTTTGCCCATAACCATGCTGGCCCCCGTGGACGACCTGGCCCAGGCCCTGGCCCTGGCCAACGATTCGCCCTACGGTCTGACCGCGGGCTTCTACGGCTCCGACCAGGAGGCGGACGTGTTTTTCGAGGGCATGCAGGCCGGGGTCTGTTATGCCAACCGCCCCACCGGGGCCACCACCGGGGCCTGGCCCGGCCTGCAACCCTTTGGCGGCTGCAAGGCCTCCGGGGCGGCCGGCAAAAACGCCGGCGGACCCCACTACCTGCAACTCTATCTGCGCGAACAGGTGCGCGCCCAGGTGGTGCGCTCCAACTGACAGGCCCTGGCGGCGGCGCTCTCAAGCCGCCGCCAGGGCCGAGCCGGGCACGGCTCTGCCCGCACACCAATAACCGACATAAGAGGCGGACGAGATGAAGGAAGTCAGGATCAAGATCAACGGCGTGTGGCGGCAGTTCCTGGTGGAGCCCGACCGGGCGCTTATCGACACCCTGCGCCAGGACCTGGCCCTGACCGGCGTCAAACAGTCCTGCGACCGCCTGGGCCAGTGCGGGGCCTGCACCGTGATCGTCGACGGCAAGGCGGCTCGCTCCTGCCTGCTCAAGGCGGGCGACCTGGAGGGCGCGGAGGTGATCACCATCGAGGGTCTGGGCACCCCCGACAATCCCCATCTCATCCAGGAGGCCTTTGTGCTGGCCGGGGCGGTGCAGTGCGGGTTCTGCACCCCGGGCATGATCATGGCCGCCAAGGCCCTCTTGGACGCCGACCCCGATCCCGATGACGAGGCCATCAAGTCGGCCCTGAAACGCAACCTGTGCCGCTGCACGGGCTACAAAAAAATCATCGAGGCCGTACGCCTGGCCGGGCGCTTTCTGCGCGGCGAGGTCTCGCCCGAGCAGATGCGCCCCGACCCGGCGGCGGGCATGATCGGGGTTTCCCACATCCGCCCCACGGCCTTTGCCCGCGCCTGCGGCACGGCCCAGTTCACCGCCGATATCGCCATGCAGGGGGCCTTGGAGTTGGCGGCGGTGCGCAGCCCCCATGCCCACGCCCTGATCAAGTCCATTGACACCTCGGCGGCCGAGGCCCTGCCCGGGGTGGTGGGGGTGCTCACAGCCCGGGACATCCTGGGCAGCAACCGCCTTAAATATCTGGTGGACGACCAGCCCCTGCTCTGCGAGGGCGAGGTGCACGTGCTGGGCGACGCGGTGGCGGCGGTGGTGGCGCGCGGCAAGGCGGAGGCCCTGGCCGGGGCGGCGGCGGTGCGCGTGGAGTATGAGCCCCTGCCGGCGGTGGCCACCGCCCAGGAGGCCCTGGCCGAGGGCGCGCCCCAGGCCCACACCGACCGGCCCAACCTGTGCTTCAGCCATCCCCAGATCAAGGGTGACGCCGAGGCCGCCCTGGAGCAATGCGCGGCCACGGTGGAGGCGGAGTTCAGCACCCAGTTGATCCACCAAGCCCCCCTGGAGCCCGAGGCGGCCCTGGCCTGGATGGAGGGCCAGGGCGAGGAGGCCAAGCTGGTGGTCAAGGGCCGGGGCATCAACATCCACCATCACCTGATGGTGCTGCAAGGCGCCCTGGGCTGGGAGAACATGCGCTACGAGGAGGCCTTCAGCGGGGGCCAGTTCGGCATCAAGCTGGACATCACCGCCGAGGGCCTGGCCGCCGCGGCGGCGCTCAAGTTTCGCGCGCCGGTGCGCTACGTCTGCTCCCTGCGGGAGTCCATGTGGATCACCACCAAGCGGCATCCCTTCCAGATGCGCGTGAAACTGGGCGCCGACGCCCAGGGCCGGCTGCTGGCCTACCTCATAGACTTCGTGCTGGAAAACGGCGCCTACACCTCCTGGGGCATCGCCATACTGCTGCGCGCCTTGCAGATGCTCAGCGGCGCCTACCACATACCCCACGTCAAGGCCCTGGGACGGCTGGTCTACACCAACGACGCCTGGGGCGGAGCGGCCCGGGGGGCTGGGCCGCCCCAGATCAACTTCGCCCTGGAGTCGGCCCTGGACATGCTGGCCCGCAAGCTGGACATGGACCCCCTGGAGATCAGGCGCGTCAACGCCCTTCAACCCGGCCAAAGCACCTCCACCGGACAGGTGGTGGACGAGTGGGCCTATGGCGGCTGCCTGGAGGCCCTGGCTCCGTTGTATGACGAGGCCCGTAGCTGGGCCGCCGCCGGGGCGCCAGAGGGTTTCAAGCGCGGCGTGGGCCTGGCCGGGGCCAGCTTCGGCATCGGCAAGGCGGGCCCCGGCGACAAGTCCTACGTGGCCGTGGAGCTGATGCCCGACGGCGGGCTGACGGTCTACGGCTCGGTGGCCGATCCCGGCGAGGGCAACGACGCCATGCTCACCCAGATCGCCGCCCACCTGACCGGACTGCCACCGGAGAAGATATACCTGGTCACCCGCGACACCGACCGCACCCCCGACGCCAGCTCGGCCTCGGGCAGCCGCGTGACCTACATGTCCGGCGGGGCCATGGCCGAGGCCATCGCCAAGCTGCAAGCGGCCCTGGCCGAGGCCGGGGCCAGCGACTACGCCGGCCTGGTGGCGGCGGGCAAGCCCACCAAGTACCTGGGCAGCAAGGTCCAGTCCACCACCGCCCTGGACCCCCAGACCGGCCAGGGCGCGCCCTACGACTCCCGGGTGCACGGCGTGCAGATGGCCCAGGTGGAGGTGGAGGTGGCCAGCGGCCAGGTGCGCGTCGCCAAGATCACCGCCGTGGTGGACCCCGGCCGGGTGCTCAACCCCACCATCGTGGAGGGGCAATTGGAAGGCGGCCTGGACATGGGCGTGGGCATGGCCCTGCGCGAGCACTACGTGCACGGCCAGAGCCGCGATTGGCTCAGCTTCAAGTTCCCCACCATCAAGATGTCCTTCCCCTCGCGGATCGTCCTCGTCGAAACCCCCCGGGCCAAGGGCACCCTGGGGGCCGTGGGCGTGGGCGAGTTCGTGCTGATGCCCACCGCCGCGGCGGTAATGAACGCCATCGACGACGCCAGCGGGGCGCGGGTGCGCCATCTGCCGGCCACGCCGGAGAAGGTGCGCCAGGCCCTGGAACTGGCCCGGACGGGCGGCTGAGCCGGGAGTTGGACCAGCATGACCAGGCCGGCGGCTCCGGGCACCGCACGCGCCTTATAGAGGGGCGACAGGTCATCTTCGACCGGGAGGGTTTTTTGCTCAACCCCCAGGACTGGAGCCCCGGCCTGGCCTCGCTGCTGGCCGGCGAGGAGGGCCTGGCGGCCCTGCAAGAGGCCCACTGGAAGGTCATGGGCTTTTTGCGCGACTACTACCTGAGCCGGGGCAAGGCCCCCCTGAACCAGGAGCTGCGCCAGGGCTGCGGCCTGAGCCTGCTGGAGATGGAGGCGCTGTTCCCTGGCGGCCTCAAGCAGGGCGCCCGGCGTCTGGCCGGGCTGCCCAACCCCCGGGGGTGTCTGTAGCCATGCCCCAGCAGGCGCCCATCGTCTACCTGGACAACGCGGCCACCAGCTTTCCCAAGCCGTCCCAGGTGCTGCGCCGCATGCTGGAGGACTACGCCAGCCTGGGGGTCTCGCCGGGCCGAGGCAGCCATGACCTGTCCCGGCGGGCCGAGGACTATGTCTCCCTGGCCCGCCAGCGGCTGTGCGGCCTTTTCGGCGGCGACGCGCCCGAGCGCGTGATCTTTGCCTACAACGCCACCGAGGCCCTCAACCTGCTCATACAGGGCCTGCTGGGGCCTGGCGATCAGGTGCTCAGCACCCGCCTGGAGCACAACTCGGTGCTCAGGCCCCTGCACCACCTGCGCCAAGCCGGGGTCATCAGCCTGGACCTGGCCCCCTTCGACAGCCAGGGTCTGATCGATCCGGCCTGGTTTGCCCGGGCCATCGGCCCCCGCACCAGGCTGGTGATCGTCAACCACGCCTCCAACGTGCTGGGCGTTGTGCAGCCGGTGGCCGCCATCGGCCAGGTCTGCCGGCAACGGGGGGTGCCCCTGGTGCTGGACGTCTCCCAGAGCGCGGGTCTGGCGCCCATCGACATGACGGCCTGGGGGGTGGCGGCCCTGGCCTTCACGGGGCACAAGGCCTTGCAGGGTCCCACGGGCATCGGCGGGGCGGTGATCAGCCGCGACCTGGAGGTGCGGCCCAGCCGCTTCGGGGGCACCGGCCTGGACTCCCACAGCCTGGTCCATCCCCGGGACTACCCCCACCGCCTGGAGGCCGGCACCATCAACATCCTGGGTGTCATGGGCCTAATGGCCGGGCTGGACTACCTGGAGGGCCAGGGCTGGGAGCGGGTGCGCCAGCGCGAGATGGTCTTGTGGCAACGGCTGCGCGACGGCCTGGCCGGGCTGCCCGGCCTGACCCTGTACGCCGCCCAGGACGGGCCAGAGCGGGTGCCCGTGCTCTCCTGCAACCTGGCGGGCATGGACCCCGCCGACCTGGGCCAGATTCTGGACGGCGACTACGGCATCGCCGTGCGCGGCGGCCTGCACTGCGCCCCCCTGCTGCACCAGGACCTGGGCACCGGCCGGGCCGGCGCGCTGCGCTTCAGCCTGGGGCCGCTCAACAGCCAGGACGACGTGGACCAGGCCCTGGCGGCCATGACCGCCATCGCCCACGCCAAATCTTCCAGTAAGTAAGTCTGCGGGGCCTGCGGGGCCTGCGGGGCCCGCCCAACGACGGGGCGGGGCAGGATCGCCCTGCCCCGCCCCGTTCGGTCGGATGCTATTTGGGGAAATACCTAATAGGACTCCTCGTAGAACAGGTCCTCGTCGGTGATCTTGTGCCGGAAGGTGAAGTAGGCCCAGGCCTGATAGGCGATGACCACCGGCACCATCACCAGGGCCACGCCCAGCATGATCTTGAGCGTCAGGGGACTGGAGGAGGAATTGCTCACGGTCATGCTGAAGGCCGGGTCCAGGCTGGAGGGCAGGAGGTTGGGATAGAGCCCGGCCACCCCGAAGAAGGTGCAGCCCGCGATGGTCAGCGCCGAGGCGAACCAGGCCTTCCACCAGGCCTGCCGGGCCATGGCCACCCGGGTGTACAACAGGGCCGCCACGGCCAAGAGGGGGAAGACCCACAGGGCCGGGCTGCTCAAGTAATTGGCCCACAGGCGGGTGGCGAACCAGGTGGCCACCAGGAAGGCCACCGCCACCGCCACCAGCACCGGCCACAGCCGCTTGGCCATGGCCTGGGCGCGCTCGCCCAGCTCGCCGTCGGACTTGATGGCCAGCCACAAGGCGCCGTGCACCATGAACAACAGCACGAACAGCACCCCGCCCAACAGGCCGTAGGGGTTGAGCAGGGTGAAAAGCGTGCCCTGGTAAACCCCGTCGCCGTCAAAGGGAATGCCCTTGAAAATGTTGGCAAAGGCCACGCCCAACAACAGGGCCGGCAGGAAGCTGCCCAGCCACAGACAGGCGTCCCACAGGCCGCGCCAGGCGGCGCTGTCCACCTTGCCGCGGAACTCGAAGGACACCCCGCGCAGGATCAGGGCGAACAACAAGAGCATCAGGGCCGAGTACAGCGAGCTGAACATCACGGCATAGGTGGAGGGAAAGGCGGCGAAGGTCACGCCGCCGGCCGTGATCAGCCAGACCTCGTTGCCGTCCCAGAAGGGACCCATGGCGTGGTAGATGACGCGTTTGTCGCGCTCGTTTTTGGCCAGGGCCGGCATCAGGGCGCCCAGGCCCAGGTCAAAGCCGTCCAGCATGAAGTACACCGCCCACAAGACCCCCCACAGCACGAACCAGATGGTTTCCAGCATGGTGCTTACCTCCCTTCCGCGGGCGCCAGGGGCGCCGGACCCTTGCGGGCGTACTTGAACAACAGGAAGAAGGCCGCCAGGCCCAACAGGCCGTAGATCAGGAAGAAGGCCGTCAGCGACACCGCCACCTGGGAGGCGGCGATGGGGCTCACCGCGTCGGCGGTGCGCATCAGCCCCCACACGATCCAGGGCTGGCGCCCCACCTCGGCCACGGCCCAGCCGGCCTGGATGGCCAGATAGGGCAGCGGTATGACCCACACCAGGAGGTTCAGGAGCCAGCGGTTCTGCTCCAGCTTGTTGCGCTTGAGCCAGGCCAGGCCGGCCAGCACGATGAACAGAGTGCCCAGGCCCACCATGATTCTGAAGGACAGGAAGGTGAGCGTGACCGGCGGCCGGTCGGAGGGCGGGAAGTCATTCAGGCCCTTGACCTCGGCCGAGAAATCGCCAAAGGCCAGGAAGCTGAGCGCCCCGGGTATGGGCAAAAGCTCCAGGCTGTTCTTGGCGTTTTTCTCGTCGGGCACCACCAAGAGATACATGGGGGCCGGCTTTTGGGTCTGCCAGTGGGATTCCATGGCCGCTAGCTTGCTGGGCTGCTTCTCGGCCACTTCCTTGCCGCTCAGATCGCCGTTGATGGCCGTGAAGAGCGCCAGCACCAGGGCGAAGATCGCCGCCAGGCGGAAGCTCTTCTGGAACAGGACCTTTTCATGGCCGCGCAAGAGGTGCCAGGCGCTGATGCCCATCACGAAGAAGCCGGCCAGGATGTAGGCCCCGCCCACGGTGTGCACGAACTCCAATACGGCCCACTTCTGGGTGATGATGGCCAGGAAGTCGTCCAGCTCGGCGCGGCCATTGCGCAGGACATACCCCACCGGGTGCTGCATGAAGGAGTTGGCCGCCAGGATCCAGTAGGCCGAGACGTTGGACGCCAAAGCCACCAGCCAGATGGCCACGGCGTGCATCTTGGGCGAGAGCTTCCGCCAACCGAATATCCACACCGCGATGAAGGTGGACTCCAGGAAAAAGGCCAGGGTGGCCTCGATGGCCAGGAGCGAGCCGAAGATGTCGCCCACGTAGCGGGAATAGCGCGACCAGTTGGTGCCGAACTGAAACTCCAGGGTGATGCCGGTCACGATGCCGATGGCGAAATTGATGACAAACAGCTTGCCCCAGAACTTGGCCATGCGTTTGTAGTCTTCGTCGCCTCGGCTTACGTAGAGCGTCTCCATGATGGCCACCAGCACCGACAGCCCCAGGGTGAGCGGCACGAACAGAAAATGGAAAAAGGTGGCGGCCGCGAACTGCAACCGCGAGAGCATCAAGACGTCCATATGCCTACCCCCTCTGTATGGTAGAACCCAACTTAATTTTAGTAATTATTATTGATAAGTGAAACGGGTTCCCCTGTCAAGGACAATGTCCTTGCTTTCATTGTAACCAAATAAAAATGGCAACAAAGTATTCTTTTGCCGAAATACTGGTTATCCGATGGGTTTGCGCAGGTGGGCCAGGGACTGGCGGGCCAGTTGGCCCACGCTTGCCTTGCTCAGGCGGCCTTCCAGGAGTAGCAACAATTCAGCCTGGTCATGGCTCAGGCTGGCCAAGGCCGTCAAGGCCCGGCTGTCTCCGGCAGGGGCCACGATCCCCAGGGCCCAGGCCGCGCAGCCCCGGGCGGAGGCCAGGGGCGAGGGCAGAAGAGGCGGCAGCAGATCCGCGCCGCCGGCCGGCCCCACCACCTCGGGCGCGGCCAGGGCCAGACGGCCCATGGCCCAAGCCACCCCGGCCTGCAAGGGCGGGTGCTCCAGGAAGTTGGCGCCCTCGTCCAGGTAGGAGCACAGTATGCGGCCAAACTCGCTGGCCAGGGCCGGCGCCTGATGGAGTATCTCCCCCATGGCCTGGGGCGCCGCCCACAGGATGGCCCCCGACTCCTCGTTGAGGCCCCACATCAGCCGCCGCAGCACCTCGCGCAGGATATCCAGGTCGCCGCCGGCCAGGCGGCCGGCCAAAATCCCCAAAAGCCCCACCGCCCGCCAGCGCTCATCCTCGCCCGGGGCGCTGAGCCCCGAGATGAGTGCCCTCAATAGCGGCTTGACCTCCAGGCCCTCCAGCTCCGCCGGCCAATCACCGGGCGCAAAAGCCAGGTCCGGCGAGCGAAGGAGCCGCCGGACCTGGCTTTTAATGACGCTGGATGTGGGCATGGCCCAGGGCTAGAGCTTGCAGGCGCAGGCTGGCGCGCCGCTGTCCTTGATGGCGGCCGCCACCTTGAGCCCCAACTCGCGGCACTTGTGCAGGGCCGGGTGGTCGGGCACGTACTGATGGCGGATGCCCGGGTCGATGACCTGCAACTTCATCTCCTGCAAATACTCGTTCACGTGCTTGACCGCCTCGCCGCTCCAGCCATAGGAGCCAAAGGCGGCGGCGATCTTGCCCGTGGGCTTGAGTCCCCGCATGTAGGTGAGCAGATCGGCCATGCGCGGCAACATGCCGTTGTTCAGGGTGGCCGAGCCGAAGATCAGGGCCTTGGCGTCCAGCACCTCGGTCATCACGTCGCTGCGGTGATGGGTGGCCAGGTTCATCAGCTTGACGCACAGGCCCTCGTCCACCAGGGCGTCGGTCACGGCCTTGGCCATCTTCTCGGTGCTGTGCCACATGGAGTCGAAGATCACCACGGCCTTGGCCCAGGCCTCCTGGCGCGACCAGCAGTCGTAAGCGCCGATGATCTTGCCCGGGTCGCGCCAGATGGGGCCGTGGTCCGGGGCGATGGTGTCGATCTCCAGCTTCATCTCGCCCACGGTGGCCAGGAGCTTCTGGATCAGGGGCGAGTAGAGCAAAAGGATGTTGGCGTAGTACTTGGCGGCGTGCTGCATCAACTCGGCCTGGTCCAGCTGGTCGTGGAAGCGCTGGGAGGTGGCCCAATGCAGGCCGAAGCCGTCGTTGCTGATCAGCAGCTTCTCCTGGGGGATGTAGGAGAACATGCTGTCGGGCCAGTGCACCATGCGGGTTTCCAGAAAGTGCACCGCGCGGCTGCCCAGATTAAGGACATCGCCGGTCTTGACCACCTGCACCGGCCAGTCCCGGTCGTGGAAGTGGGCCTGCATGGCCTTCTGCCCCAGGGGGGAGGTGAAGACCTTCTCGGGCTGTATCTCGGCTATGACCTGGGGCAGGCTGCCGGAGTGGTCCATCTCCAGGTGGTTGACCACCAGGTAGTCTATCTTCTTGGGATCGATGATCTGGTGGATGCGGTGCAGCAACTCGCCCTGGAAGCCGCTCTTGACCGTGTCGAAGAGCGTGACCTTTTCGTCGATGACCAGGTAGGAGTTGTAGGTGGTGCCCTTGTAGGTGGAATAGCCGTGGAAGTCGCGGATGTCCCAGTCCACGGCGCCCACCCAGTAAACGCCTTTTTTGATCTCAACCGGGTTCATGGTCGCCTCTGCTTGCAGACATTGACAAGGGGCGCGGCGGCGCCCCTTTTGGTTACCACGGCGGCCTCGGCCGGGTGCCGGGCCGAACGGAACAGCGTGCTAATCCTCGGGCTCGAACTGGTCCTTGGTGGCGCCGCAGACCGGGCAGGACCAATCATCGGGCAGGTCCTCAAAGGCGGTGCCGGCCGGGATGTTGCTGTCGGGGTCGCCCTTGGCGGGGTCGTAAACGTAGCCGCAGACACCGCAGACGTACTTTTTCATTATGGCCTTCTCCTTGATTGCCTCTGGTGGCGCGTGAAAAAAACAAGTCCGCGCGGGCCGCCTCGGGGGCCGGCCCGGCGGATGTATTACCAGGCCCTAGGCCTTCCAGTGACCGTGCAGGTTGCAGTAGGCCCGGGCGGTGACGCCGGCGGCCTCGATGTTGAATACCGCCTCCGGTGCCTGTCCAGGCTTGAGGAACTCCAGATAGGCCTTCTCGCCGGCGATAAGCTCTATCCACTGGATGTAGTGCTTATCCTCCATGGGGTGGGGCACGCTGCCCAGCTTCACCTTGTAGCCGCCGGACAGTTTCTCGATCACCGGCACGTGCTTTTCCTTGGCCGCGTCCACGGTGTTCTCGTTCTGCAGCTTCATGGGCTGTCCGCAGCAGACCAACTCACCCTTGCCGGCATGGAGCATTTCCACGATGTTGCCGCACAACTCGCATTTGTAGACCTGCAGTTTCTCGTTCATCTAAGGGTCCTCCCTGTACGATTGAGCCTTGGGATATCAATTATTGTGGATGTTTTTCGGCGGCGGGTCTACCAGTTTTCACCCTTGAGCTCGAAATGGGCCCGGGGGTGGGCGCAAGCCGGGCAGCAATCCGGGGCCTCCTCGCCCTCGTGCAGATAGCCGCAGTTGCGGCAGCGCCAGGTGACCTTCTGCCCCTTCTTGAAGACCTCGCCCGCCTCGATGTTGGCCGCCAGTTCCACATAGCGCTTCTCGTGGAAACGCTCGGCCACGGCGATGGCCTCCATGACCTTGGCCACATCCTCGAAGCCCTCCTGGCGGGCTACCTTGGCGAAGTCGGGGTACATGCTCACCTGCTCGTGGTGCTCGCCGGCGGCGGAGGCCTTGAGGTTCTCCAGGGTGGAGCCGATCACGCCCGCCGGAAAGGCCGCCACCACCTCCACATCGCCGCCCTCCAAGAACTTGAACAGGCGCTTGGCGTGCTCCTTCTCCTGGTTGGCCGTCTCCTCGAATATAAAGGCTATCTGCTCGAAGCCCTCTTTCTTGGCCTTGGCCGCGAAGTAGTTGTAGCGGTTGCGGGCCTGGGACTCACCGGCAAAGGCGGTGAGCAGGTTTTTCTCGGTCTGGGTACCTTTCAGGCTGGCCATGGTCGGCAAATCCTTTCAGTTGGGTAGGGGGTGATGGTGTCTCCACCTGGCCTGGGTGAGCGGGGAGAAGTCCGGCCTGGCACCAGCCAGCCGGAATGGATTTAGGATTTGGTGGCGTCTAATCCGGCGGCGGTGAGCCCGTATTTGCAGCGCACCGGGCTGTCCACCAGACCCTGGCTTTTCAGTCCCTTGATAACCTCGCTCACCACCTTGCCGTCCAAGCCGGCGCTCAGGGCGATCTGCTTGGGGGCTTGGGGGCCGGCGGCCTGGGCCAGGGCCTTTAGCACCTGGCGCCCTTCCTGTTCCAGGGCGTTCTTGTCCTTGGCGGTCATGCCTCGGTCACTCCGTCACATGGGTTGGCGGGTCTATGGCTTGGCTATTAGACCTCAGGCGTTGGCCTGAGCCTGGCGGCAGGCAGGACAATGGCCCACGAATTCCAGGCGATGCCCCAGCACCTCGAAGTCGCTGTGCTGGCCGATGGTCTGCTCCAAACCCTCCAGGAGGCCCATATCCACGTCGGCCACCCGGCCGCAGCCCAGACAGCGCACGTGATAATGGTTGTCCACGGTGCCGTCGAAGCGCATCTCCAGGCCGGCCACGTCCAGCTTGAGCACCACCCCCGAACGCGAGAGTATCTCCAGGTTGCGGTAGACCGTGCCCAGGCTGATGCGGGGCAGCCGCTGGCGCACGATCTGACACAACTCGCCGGCCGTGGGATGGCTTTTGAGCTTGCGCAGCTCTTCCAGGATCACCTGGCGCTGGGTTGTCATCCGCAATTTGGGTGACGTTTGCACCTTATTCTCCATTCAGTAATAATTACTAAATTAAATTTAGCAACAAGCGCGGCCCGTGTCAATCCTTGCGGCCCAAAATCGTGACGCGCGGCCCCGGGTCGACACGGCCCCCGTCCAAAACCGCACAAAAGGCGGCATTTGTGCCGTGGCGGCATTTCACCATAAACCAGCAGGCTTTGATGTTCAAGGGCTAAGCAACGGTGAAATCATGCCAACCCGGGTCTTGGCGCCCTGGCGGGCCGAGGCTATACTGCTGCCAGGCCCCTGCCCTACCCTGGAGGATAAACATGCCCCCGTCCCCGCCGCCGGCCGTGGTCCTGCTCTCCGGCGGGCTGGATTCCAGCACCGTGCTGGCCATGGCCAGCCTGGAAGGCTTTGCCTGCCACGCCCTGAGTTTCCACTACGGTCAGCGCCACCTGGTGGAGTTGGAGGCCGCCCGCCGGGTGGCCCGGGTGCTGGGCGCGGTCCAGCATCTGGTCATGGACCTGGATCTGCGGCTCATCGGCGGCTCGGCGCTAACCAGCGACCTGCCGGTGCCCAAGAACCGGCGGCATGAGGACATGGCCCAGAGCGTGCCGGTGACCTACGTGCCGGCCCGCAACACCCTGTTTCTCTCCCTGGCCCTGGCCTGGGCCGAGACCCTGGACTGCACCGATATCTTCATCGGGGTCAACGCCCTGGACTACTCCGGCTACCCCGACTGCCGGCCAGCCTTCATCGCCGCCTTCCAGGAGGTGGCCAACCTGGGCACCCGCCTGGGGACCGAGATGGGACGGCGCTTCTGCATCCACACGCCGCTCATCAGCCTGAGCAAGGCCCAGATCATCCAAAAGGGCCTGAGCCTGGGTCTGGACTACGCGCTGACCCACTCCTGCTACGACCCCGACCCCCGGGGGCTGGCCTGCGGCCGCTGCGACTCCTGCCTTTTGCGGCTGGGGGGCTTTGCCCAGGCCGGCCTGGCCGATCCCCTGCCCTACGCCAAGTAACGCCCGGTTGCGGCCGACCCAAGGCCCGAGCGCCGCCAGGCGGGCCGACCGGGCTTCCGCCTGGCGTAAACCTAGACCTGCTGGCGATTGCGCCGGCGTTTGAACCAAGAGTGGATTAGCATGCCCAAGAGCCACAGGGCCACGGCCCCGCCGAGTATTTGCAGGGAATATTTGTGCATGTCGCCGATGTAGCGTTCCACGGCCTGCCCGAACACATAACCCGCACCCGCCCCGGCCACGGCCCAGACCAGGGCGCCGATGGCGTTGAGCGTGGCAAAGCGGGCCAGAGGCACGTTGCCCATGGCCAGCACAAAGGGGGTGGGGTTGCGCAGGCCCCAGAAAAAGCGGAAGGTCAGCATCCACAGATCCAGGTAGCGCGTCATTTTCTGGCGGATTTTCTCGATCTTTTCTTCCCAGCCCGGGAACCGGCAGATGATGCGCCGCCCCCAGCGCCGGCCGATGAAAAAGGCCGTCTGGTCGCCCAGCAGGCTGCCGCCAAAGGCCGAGGCCATCACCCAGGGCAACTCCAGGAGACCCTGCTGAGCCGCCAGGCCGCCCAGCACCAGGATGGTCTCGCCCTCCAGGAAGGTCCCCACGAACAAGGCCCAGTAGCCGTAATCGGTGATTAGCCGTTGCAGGTCGAGCATGCGGCGCTCTTTCGGCCAGGGCAGGCATCCCCGGTCATTCCCGGCGCCACGGAGCGCCGCGATACAGGCATGACAAGGTCCGCCCTCCCCGGGGCGGTGTGACTCAGCGCGGTATGGTGGCCGCCGGCACCAGCAAGGATGGAGCGGCCGGCGGCGCCACGGCTCCTGGAGCCGGCCCCGCCGCCGGAGCGAACTCCTCGGCCGGCTCGCCGGACGGGGCAGCTTCCGGGCCAACCGCCGGCGATCCCCCCAGGCGCTGGAAGTCCTGGCCGCGCACCGTGAACAAGGGCAAGGGCTTTTGCACCCGGCGCTCCGGTCCCATGGTCAGATCGCCGCAGACCCCCTGCACGTCCTTGACCTGGGCCAGGGCCTCGCGCATGGCCTGGCGGGTGCGGGGCGGCTGGGGCTGATGCAGGATGTTTCGCAGGATCAGGGCGCTGTCGTAGCCCTGGGCGTCGATCACGTTGGGCTCGCGCCCCATGGCCTTCTTGAACTCGCTGACAAAGGCGACCACCCGGGGCGCGGGGTTCTGCACGTCAAAGGCGTCCGGGATGATGGCGTTCTGCAGAAAACGCCCGGAGCTCTCAATCAGCTTAGGGTTGTGCCACAGGCTGGTGCCCATGAGGGTCAGGCCGCTGACGCCGTTGTACACCAGTTGCGGCAAAATCAAGCCCACCCGCTCGGCGTTGTCCGGGATGAACAGGGCCTCGAAATCGCTGGTGGGCTGGGGCCCCTCCAGACGCGCTCCCTTGAAGCTGCTGGGGGCCAGCTGGGCCACTTGGCGGATGTCCGCCGAAAAATCGGTCTGGTTGGGGTCGTAAAAGACGATGCGCGCCACCTGGCCACCCCGGGCCAGCACCCCGGCGTCGAAGTGCTTGGCAAAGCCCTGGCCATAGGCCGTGCGCGGGGCCAACACCGCCAGGCGCTTGATGCCCCGGCGGTCCATGGCCTCCTCCAAGAGGGCGTTGACCTGGTCGGCGGGGGTGAAGAAATTCTGGAAAACGTAGTCTCCGGCCCTGGTCAGGCCCTCCACCACGCTGGGGGAGATCAGGGGCACCTGCAGGGCCTGGGCCTGGCGGGCCACGGCCAGGGCCGAGGCGCTGTCCAGGGGGCCAACCACGGCCATCACCTTGCGTTCGCCGGCCAGGCGGGTCAGGGCCTCCACGGCCTGCTTGGGGTCGTTGCCGCTGTCCTCTATGAAAAGGGTCGTGGGCCGCTCGGCCCCGCTGAACACCCCCAGGCCCAGCTCCACGGCCGCCAACACGTTGCGGCCGTGGGTCTCATAGGGGCCGGAGAGGGGCAGGATCACCCCCACGGCGCTGGACTCCACCTGCTCGGCCTGATTAAGCTCCTGGGTCAGAGCCTGCACCTGGGACAAAAAGGGCTGGGCCGCCGGCTCTCGGCGCAGGCTCTCCAGGTCGGCCTGGGCCTGGTCCATCTTGCCCTCGCGCAGGCGGGCCTTGGCCAGGCCCAGGGTCAGGCCGGCGCGCAGGCTGGGGTCGTTGGTCTGGGACAAGAGGGGCTCCACCTCGCGGCTGGAGGCCTGGCCGGCCACCTGGGACAGACGCCCAGCCAGGGCCGGCAGCTCGCCGGCCGGCGTATCCAGCGCCAGCCGCAGCAGATTGACCGCCGCCGCCGCGTGCTGGCCCTGGGCCTGAAGTACCTCGGCCAACAACCCCACGGCCTGGCGCCGCTCCGGGGGCCCCAGGATCAGCGGCGGGTTGGCCAAGAGCGAACGCAGCCGCGCCGTGGCCGCCGGCAACTGGTTCTGGTCGCGCTCCAGGCGGGCGGCCAGTATCTGGGCCTCCACTTGCACCGGCGGCAAGGCACCCATGGCCAACAGCTCCTTGAGCTGGGCCAGGGCCAGACCGTTCTCGCCGGCGCCGGCCAGGGACTTGGCCAGGCCCAGACGGGCCTGGCCCACCTGGGCCGGCGTGGCGCGCATTTTGAGCGCCGCCCGGAAGGCGTCGGCCGCCTCGGGGTTATGCCCTTGGGCCAGGCGCTCCTGCCCCAGGCGCAAGACGGCCTGGGTGTCGTCGGCCGGCGTGGGCCGGGGCAGCATGGGCGGCGGGGCCAGGGGCTCCTTGACGCAGCCGGCGGTGAGCAACAGGATGGCGGCCAGGCCGGCCGCCATCCAAATTATCAGGCGTTGGCCCAATTACTTCTTCACTTCCTCGAAGTCGGCGTCCACCACGTCGTCACCACCCTTGGCTTTGGCCGAGGGTTGCTCTTGGTCGCCGGCCTGCTGCTGCTGGGTGCTGGCGCTGTAGAGCGCCTCGGCCATCTTGTGGCTCACGGTGGTCAGCTCGGCCACGGCCTGGTCTATGGCGGCCTTGTCCTCGCCCTCCAGAGCCTTCCTGACCTCGGCCACCTTGGCCTCCACCTCGGCCTTCAGGGTGGGCTCCACCTTGTCGCCCATCTCCTTGAGGTTCTTTTCCACCGAGTAGGACAGGCTGTCGGCCTGGTTGCGGGTCTCCACCAGCTCGCGCTTCTTCTTGTCGTCGTCGGCGTGCATCTCGGCGTCCTTGATGAGCTGCTGAATCTCAGCCTCGCTCAGGCCGCTGGAAGCCGTGATCTGGATGGACTGCTCCTTGCCGGTGCCCAGGTCCTTGGCGCTCACATGCACGATGCCGTTGGCGTCGATGTCGAAGGTGACCTCCACCTGGGGCACGCCCCGGGGGGCCGGCGGGATGCCCACCAGCTCAAAGCGGCCCAGGGTCTTGTTGTTGCCGGCCATCTCGCGCTCGCCCTGCAACACGTGGATGGACACCGCCGGCTGATTGTCGGCGGCGGTGCTGAATATCTGGCTCTTGCGCGTGGGGATGGTGGTGTTCTTCTCGATGAGCTTGGTCATCACCCCGCCCAGGGTTTCGATGCCCAGGCTCAAGGGGGTCACGTCCAACAGGAGCACGTCCTTGACATCGCCGCCCAGCACGCCGCCCTGGATGGCCGCACCGATGGCCACCACCTCGTCGGGGTTGACGCCCTTGTGGGGCTCCTTGCCAAACAGCTCCTTGACCTTGGCCTGCACCCGGGGCATGCGGCTCATGCCGCCCACCAGCACCACCTCGTCCACCTCGCTGGGCGACAGGCCGGCGTCCTTCAAGGCCATGCGGCAGGGTCCGTCCAGGCGGGTGATCAGCTCATCCACCAGGGCCTCCAGCTTGGCCCGGGTCAGCTTGATGTTCAGGTGCTTGGGACCGGACTGGTCGGCGGTGATGAAGGGCAGGTTGATGTCGGTCTCCATGGAGGTGCTAAGCTCCATCTTGGCCTTTTCCGCCGCCTCCTTGAGCCGCTGCAGGGCCATCTTGTCGCCGCGCAGGTCGATGCCCTGGTCTTTCTTGAACTCGTCGGCCAGCCAGTCGATGACCTTGAGGTCAAAGTCCTCGCCACCCAGGTGGGTATCGCCGTTGGTGGATTTCACCTCGAAGACGCCGTCGCCCAGCTCCAAGATGGAGATGTCGAAGGTGCCGCCGCCCAGGTCGAAGACCGCGATCTTCTCGTCCTTCTTTTTATCCAGGCCATAGGCCAGGGCCGCCGCGGTGGGCTCGTTGATGATGCGCAGCACGTTCAGGCCCGCGATCTTGCCCGCGTCCTTGGTGGCCTGGCGCTGGGAATCGTTGAAATAGGCCGGCACGGTGATGACCGCGTCGCTGAGCTTCTCGCCCAGATAGTCCTCGGCGGTCTGCTTCATCTTGACCAGCACCATGGAGGATATCTCGGCCGGGGAGTAGTCCTTGCCCTGGATATTGATGTGGGCGTCGCCGTTAGAGGCCTGGACCACCTTGTAGGGCAGGATCTTGAGGTCGTCCTGCACCTCCTTGGCGGAGAATTTGCGCCCGATCAGGCGTTTTACCGCGAAGACCGTGTGCGTGGGGTTGGTGATGGCCTGGCGCTTGGCCACCTGGCCCACCAGGCGCTCGCCGCTGTCGGTGATAGCCACCACGCTGGGGGTGGTGCGCACGCCCTCCTGGTTGGTCAGCACCTTGGGCTCGCCGCCCTCCATGATGGCCACGCAGGAGTTGGTGGTACCCAGGTCTATTCCGATGATCTTGCCCATAATTCTTAAGTGCCTCCCCAAAATGCAGGTGGCCGGCGGCGCCTTGGCGGCCCCGCCGGCTTATTAATTGATCGTGGTCTTTAGCTCGCCGCCCTCGTCCTCGGCGGGCGCCGGTTTCTTGCTCACCACCACCATGGCCGGCCTAAGCAGGCGGCCCTGGTAGAGATAGCCCTTTTGCAGTTCCATGAGCACCGAGTTGTCCTCGGCGGCGGGGTCTTCCTGCTGCATCATGGCCTCGTGGAACTCGGGGTTGAAGGGCTGGCCCAGGGCCTCGATGCGCTCCAGGCCGTGGCGTTCCAGCACCTTGAAAAGCTCCTGGCTGATCAGCGACACACCCTGGGCCAGGGAGTCCTGGTTGCCCGGATCGTCGGCGTGCCCCAGGGCGCGCTCCATGTTGTCCAGCACGGGCAACAGGTCCTTGACGATGCCCTCGTTGGCCCGGCGCAGGAACTCGACCTTGTCGCGCTCCAGGCGCTTCTTGAAATTGTCGGTCTCGGCGGCCAGGCGCAGCACCCGGTCCTTGAGTTCATCGCGCTCGGCGGTGCACGCGACCAGAAGGTCTTCCTGGGAGGCCGGCGCCACCTGGTCCACGGCCTCGTCCGGGGCCGCCCCGGCGGCCGGGTCCACCGCCTTGTCGGGGGTTTTTGAGGGTGCTGCCTGCTGATCCTTCTTGACCAAATTGTCCTCCTGGCTAAGGGGGTCCGCTAATCGCGGGCCCCCAGGATACGGCCCACCAACTGGGCGGTGTAGTCCACGATGGGGATCACCTTGGAGTAATCCATGCGCGTGGGGCCGATCACGCCCAATGCCCCCAGGGGGGTGTTCTGGCCGCCATAGGCCGCCGTGACCGCCGTGAGCCCCTCCAGGCCGGCCAACTCGCTTTCAGCCCCGATGAAAAGTTGCACCCCCGGTGCCACCAGGGACTTCTCCAACAGCCTCAGCAGAGTGGACTTTTCCTCAAAGGCCTGGAAAATCAGGCGCAACCGCGCCACATCCGCGAACTCGGGGGCACCCATGAGGTTGGTCTGCCCCTCCACGTACACATCACCCGGCCCCGCGCCGGGCAGGGCCTTCTGCCCCAGCTTGAGGGCGCGGCTAAGAACCCGGTCAAAGCGCACTTTTTCGCGGGCCATCTCCCGGGCCACCCGCTCCTTAACTTCATTCAAGTTAAGGTCGGCCAACAGATCATTCAAGTACCTGGTGAATTTATCCAGGTCTTCCTGGGTAATATCTGTCTCTGACTCGATAATGCGGTTCTGGACCCCACCGCTTTTGGCCACGAAGACCACCAGGATCAGCCCGGGCCTCAAAAGCACGAACTCCATGTGCCGGAAGACCTCCTGCTCCGGCGGGGGGGCCACCACCACCGCGGCCTGCTGGCTGATCAGGCTCAAGGAGCGGCTGGCGGCCTTGAGCACCTCGCGGATGTCCAGGAGCTGTTGTTCCCTTAAGGCCTGGCGTATCTGGGCCTTGGCCTGCTGGTCCAGCTCGCGCACCTCCAGGATGGAGTCCACGTAAAAGCGCAGGCCATGGGAGGTGGGCACCCGGCCCGAGGAGACGTGCGGCTGGGCCAGAAACCCCATGTCCTCCAGATCGCACATGACATTGCGTATGGTGGCCGGCGAAACCTCGATGCCCGTCAATTTAGAGATGGTGCGCGAGCCCACGGGTTCCGCCGTGGCGATGTAGTTGGCTATCACCGCTGAGAGGATCAGCTTGGCGCGCTGGGAAAGTTCTTCTGACACGGGCAGTTACCCCCAGTTGGCACTCGTGGCTCCCAAGTGCTAAGCAAATCTAACAACGCCCCCCTGGCATGTCAAGGCGGGCGGCGTGCCCGCCGCCGGGCGCCGGGTGCCCCCGGCTGGGCTTTGACGGGTCGGGTGGCCGTGAGGCCCTAGCCGACTTTGCCGGCTCCCGGTGAAGGTGGTCCATTCAAGCGAGGCGACAAGTCCGGGGCGAGGCGGCATGGAGGCCCTGACCAGGGTTGCCGGCTCTCGTGGCGGGCGCGCGGTGGCAGGCGAATCCAGTTACCCCGAGGCGGTTCAGCCGGCCCGCAGCCAACCGCCCAGGCCCTCCCATAGGGCCAGGTCGGCGGGGGCCAGCCCGGCGGCCTGGGGCGCCAGGTTGAGCAAGGCCTGGCCCGCCGGCGGGCGCTGGCCCTGCCCGGCCAGGGCCGCCAGGGCCTGGGCCAGGCCGGCCACCAGCTCGGGTGCCTGGCCGACGCCCGCCAGGCGGGCCGCCAGTTCTCCACCCAGGCGGGCCAGGCGCTGGTCCACGGTGGCATAGGCCGTGGCGGCCAGGCTTGGAGCGGCCTCCCGGGTGGCCCGGGCGATGGCCTGGTCATAGGCGCCTTGGGGCTTTTGCAACACCCCCTCGGCCCCGGCCCGGCACATGGCCACGGCGTCGGCGAACAAGGCCTTGCGCGAATAACCCAGGCAGGCCGCCAGGGGATAGTGCCTGCGCGCCTCATGCAGATTGTGCAGGCCATAGGCCCGGCCCTGGCCCAGGGCGGCGGCGGCCTCCAGGAACGCCCGCTGCCAGCCCTCCACCCGGCCGTAGAGCCGGCGCAGGTACAGGTTGCCCGCCTCGTCGCCGGCCTCATCCAGGCCCTGGTACAGGGTCTCCAGGGGCATTTCCGGTCCCAGGGCCGAGCGCAATCGGGCCAGATCCAGGACGCGGGGGTTTCGCAGGTCAGGGTCGCCGCCATAGATGTCCAGCAGAAAGCACAGAGGCGTCCGCCCGGCCAGGAGTTGGCGGGCCTCCAGGAAGGTGCGGGCATAGACAAAACGCGCGCGGCCAAAGGCCGGGGCCGCGTTTTGCGCGAAGTTGTCCAGCTCGAACTGGGCGTCGTCGATGAAGCAAAACAGGGGCTGCATGGCCAGGGCCTCCGGGGTTTGCCGCCTGGGATAAGGTTTAGCACCCCGCCGCCGGCCCTGGCAAGCGCCCCGGCCAGGCCCCTTGACCGCATCCCCCACCCGTGGTAGGCATATCTCTAATGATTATTGGGTGATGATAGAGCGTCCCCAGCGCTTTACTGGGGCATTGACAAGGAGGGCGAGATGAAAAAAGTGGCGGTCATCGGTTGCGGCTCCTACATGGATTCGGGTTACGGCTGCCCTGGCGAGTGGCGCTGCCTCAAGGCCGCGGCCCTGGGCGAGGGCAAGTTCACGGAGCCGATGCAGGTGGTGGCCATGGTCAAGTGCGAATGCCCGGGCCGGGCCACGGTGCCCAACCTGGGGCACATGATGAAGATGGCTGACCTGCGCCCCGAGGCGGTGTATCTGTCCTCGTGCATGGTGGGGGCCAAGCCTGACTGCCCCTACATGGCCCTGGAGGACAAGGTGGCCTTTATCCAAGAAAAAACCGGCCTGCCGGTGATCAAGGGCACCCACGAGTACCACTAGCCCAGGGGCCGACCCGGCCGGGCGTGCAACCTAAACCAAGACTTGAGATAATTTCATAACACCATGTGTTAACTGTTTTTTTATCGCGGATGCGGCATGACAAACCCTGGCCAGGATCGGCCAGGGTTTGTCACTCTCCGCCATGCACCACGGCCTTTGCCCCCGCGTTATGAGGGGGCTGGGGGCTCCCGGCTTGCGGTCGGCCGGGTTTAGCCCTATATTCCAGGTAACTTTGGAGGGCTCATCCATGGACCGCGCCAGCGAACCCCAAGGCTTTGACTACGTGGGCATGTGCATACGGCCGCCCAGCGAGGCCGACAGCATCCTCATCCAGGCCACCCTGGGTTGCTCCCACAACAAATGCAGCTTCTGCGGCACCTACCGCGACAAGCGCTTCGCCATCAAGGACCAGGCCATTCTGGAGAACGACCTGGCCTTTGCCCAGAAATACTGCCGCCGACAGAACCGGCTCTTCGTCATGGACGGCGACGCCCTGGTCATGCCCATGCGCCACTGGGAGTGGCTGCTGGGCCAGATCAAGGAGCGCCTGCCCTGGGTCAAGCGCGTGGGGGCCTATGCCAACGCCAAGAGCGTGGCCCTGAAAAGCGACGAGGACCTGCGGCGGCTCAAGGAGCTGGGCCTGGGCATCCTCTATTTCGGCGTGGAGAGCGGCCACCCCGACGTATTGGGCGACATCAGCAAGGGCTCCACCCCCCAGAAGCTCATCACCCAGGGGCGGCGCATCAAGGCGGCGGGCATCCGGCTGTCGGTGACGGTGCTCCTGGGCATCGGCGGCAGCCAGCGCTCCCAGGAGCACGCCCAGGCCACCGGCGAGCTGCTCAGCGCCATGGACCCGGACTTCGTGGGCGCCCTGACCCTGATGCTCATCCCCGGCACCCCCCTGGGCGACCAGGCCCAGGCCGGCAAGTTCAGCCTGCCCGACGCCCCGGCCATGCTGGGCGAACTAAGGGAGATGATCGCCCATACCCACCTAAGCGGCGGGCTATTCTACGCCAACCACGCCAGCAACTACCTGCCCATCAAGGCCCGCCTGCCCCAGGACCAGGCCCGCACCCTGGCCCTGATCGACCAGGCCCTGGGCGGTCGCGTGCAGCTCAGGCCGGAGTGGATGCGGGCGCTCTAGCCGCGAGTGCCCACCCAGGCCCGACCCTGGCGCACGGGGGCGAGTTTATGATGAAAGCTGTCATGCTGGCCCTGGCCGGCCTATGCCTGACCAGCCTGGCCACCCCGGCCCAGGCCGGCCAGGTGCGGGTGCTGTGCCTGGGCGACAGCCTCACCGCTGGCTACGGACTGCCGGCACGGGCCGCCTTGCCGGCGGTGTTGCAGGAAATGCTGACCAGCGAGGGCCTGAACGCGCGGCTGATCAACGCCGGCGTCTCCGGCGACACCACCGCCGGGGCGCGCGCCCGCCTGGGCCGCTACCTGGGCGATTCCCCCCAGGCGGCCATCGTGGCCCTGGGGGCCAACGACGCCCTGCGCGGCCTGGACCCGGCCCTGGCCGAGGCCAACCTGGCGGCCATCCTGCAAGCGCTGACCAGCCGCGGCATCAGGGTGCTTCTGGCCGCCTGGCGGGCCACCCCGGATTGGGGTCTGCCCTACGCAGCCCGCTTCGATGAGATTTATCCCCGCCTGGCCACGCGTTTCGGCGTGGACCTCTACCCCCACTTCATGGCCGGCGTGCTGGACCAGCCCGGCCTGAGCCACCCCGTTCTGGGCCGCTCCAGCCTCACCCTGGACGGCCTGCACCCCACGGCCCAAGGCGTGCGCGTCATGGCCCGGGGCATCTATCCCCAGGTCAAGGGCCTGGTGCTGGCGGCCCGGGCCGAGCCCCCCGCCCCGCCGTCAGAGCGCTAGTCCAGGTCCACCGCGACGCCGCACTGATGGCAACGCGGGGCGCCCCGGGTCAGCTTCTGGCCGCAGGCGGGACAATGGTAGCGGGCCTCTTCCTCGGCCAGCCATTGCGCCACGCCCACCTCGGCCCGGCGGGGTATGCCGCGCATGATCACCTTCTTACCGATGGCCATGGGGAAGCCCTGGATGAGCTGACAGGGGAAATCCTGACACTGCTGACAGCCCTCCAGGCCCCGCTCCTGGGCGCAGGCCCGTATGGCGCAGGTGGAGCAGAAGCCCCAGGTCTGGCCCGAGAGGCAGCCCTGGCAACTGATCTGCTCCGGGGTGAGGTTCTCGCTGTGGGGCAGCTTGCCCTGGTAGGCCTGGGCCAGCACTCCCTTCAGCTTGGCGTTGTCATCGCGGGTGGCCAGATACACGGCGCAGACCCCGCAGTAGAGCCCGCAAGGGGCGATCAGGTCCTGATTGCCAGCCATGGCGCTTGCCCTCCCCAGGTGGTGAAATTGATTACCGCCGATGCCGTTCCGTTTATAGCTTCAATGTAGCCGTTTTATAGCTATCCAGCAACGGATTTTTCCCTGTCTCCGGGTGCGGGCCGATCCCGTGCTTCAACAGGTAATCCAGGGTTGTTTGGATTGATACCAACAGGTTTCGGCTGGCCGGCCCGGGGGGTGAGCCGGCCCCCCGGGGCGCTGAATGTCCCCGGCGGTTATTCCCCCGCTGGGACAGCCCCAGCCAGCGCCCCTGCCTAGGCCCGCCCCACCAGCACGATGCCCAGCACGATGCTGGCCAGACCCAGGTATTGCACGGGGCTCAAGCTCTCGCCAAAGACCAGGGCCGCGCCCAGCACCACCACCACGAAATTGGTGCCGGAGACCGCCGGGGCCGCCAGGGAGACCGGCAGGCTCTCCAAGGCCTTGGCCAGCAGGAACACGTTGGCCAGAAAAAAACCATGGCCAGCAAAAACCAGGGCGATCCCGCCATGCTGGCCAGGCCGCCCTCCGAGGGCAAGAGGCGCGAACGCTTGACCAACAGGTTGCCGATGCCGGCGCTCACCCCGGAGGACAACATCAACACCCAGGCCAGCAGATTGGCTTTAACCATGATGGAGTTCCCCCTGTGATCGCCAAAAGCGCCGCCCCCGCCAGCCCGCGCCTGGTCCCTAGGCCGGCGGGAACAGCTCGCCCACCAGGTCGCGGGTCTCTTGCAGCCAGGCGGCGCGTTGGTCCGGCGTGCTGGTGGCGATAACTCCCAAGGTGCGGCGCTCCAGGCGCCCCACGCCACAGAGGCCGCAGACGCAGTCCCGCCAGATGCGCTCCAGGGGGTCGCCGAAGACCTCCCGCTCGCGCTCTTGCTCGGTGTTGGAGGTATTGAGCACCAGGGCCGTGGCCACCCGCAACAGCCCCCGGGGCACGCCTTCGCCGCTGTCGCCCTCCAGGAACTCATAGGCCATGCCGGGGCGCAGCACCCGGTCCAGCCAACCCACCAGCATGGCCGGGGGCATGCCCCACCAGTTGGGGTGCACCACCACCAGCCCCCAGGCCGCGGCCAGTTCCTGGCAGTGTTGGCGCAGCCAGGGTGGCAGCTCGGCCCGGCGGGAAAACTCGCTGGCCGGCAGCAGGGGTTTAAAGCCCTCGGCGTACAGGTCGTGGAAGTTGACCTGGTGTCCCAGGTCCAGAAGGGCCTGGCGCGCAGCCTGGGCCAGGGCCGCGTTGAAGCTGGCCGGGTTGGGGTGGGCCAGTATCAGGGAAATCAGCATGGCCCGAGGGTCTGCTAGTTGGCCGGGGCCGGCGCGGAGGGGGCCGCCGGGGCCTGGTCGGACCGGGATTGCTCCGGGGGTTTGATCAGTCCCGGCAGCAGGTGCTTGGCCGCCAGGCGACGCAGGTCCTGGGCGTTGATCTGCACCACCCGCCAATAGCCGTCCCCCGCCCTGCGCATGCCCAGGCGCAGGCGCTCGCCCTGGCCGGAGAGCACCACCAGGGCGTTGTCGCCGTTGGTGGTGACGTTGGCCGCCGCCAACAAGGCCCAGGAGCTGGGCAGATTCTCCCGCTCCTGGTCGGCGATCACCTTGGAGAGCCTGTCGCGCACCTGGTCGGTGATGGGACCGATGAAGGCGCTGAGCAACTCGCGCAACACGTCGCGCTGGTCCCGCTGCTCCTGGTTGGGCAAGACCAGGTCCAGGATGTCATCCTTTTGGGAGCGCAGTATCTGGCCGATGTCCACGTAGGCCAGGAATAGGCGCGGGTCGTGGTTGTGTATGGATTTTCCCACCTGGTATAGCGCCCAGTGGGGGCCGCGCAAAAAGACATAGGTGGCCCCGAAGCCGGCCCCGGCCAGGACCACCAGTAAAACGATCAGCCCCAGGCGGCGCAAGGCTCACTCCTTCTTCAGGGGAGAGTAGGCATCCCCTACGGGGGCCATGCCCTCCTGGCTGAACAACACTCGACCCACTACCTTGTCGGCCACCTCGGCGGCCTCCAGCAGCTCCTCGATCTTCTCCAGCATCTCCAGGCGCAGCTCGTGCTCGGCGTGGGCAAAGGCCTCGGCCCAGCCGCCGGAGTCCAGGAATTGCTTGAATTCTTGCAGGTCCACAAGTTTGAGCATGAGGCAGTATAGGCAGCCGGCGCCCGCCTGTCAACGCGTGGCGGCCAGGCGCGCCGCCCTGATCAAAAGACCCGGCGCGGGCCCCACGGGGTCCCGCGCCGGAATGGCCGCTATCAGATTATTTCGTAAACCGGGTCGCAGGCCCCGCCGCTTAGGCGGCCTTGCGCCAACTCTTGACCCTGGCGATGATCTGGCGGCGGCGGCGGGTGCAGAGCAGGCCGGCCGCCGAGCCCAGGAGCAGCATGCTGCCCGGCTCGGGCGTGGCCGAGGAGAAGGCCACGGCCGTGGGGTTGCTGCTGGAGGTGCCGCCGGACTGGACATAGTTTTGGGTGACAAAATCAAACTGGTTGAGCCCGGCTTGCAAGGTGGCTCCGGAACTGGCCATGTAGGTGAGGACCAAGGTGTGCAGGGAGCCATAGGCCGCGGGATCGCTGCCGCCGGTGGAACGCGGGTCCAGGGTGCCCAGCAGGCTGCCGTTGAGGTAGACCTGCACCGCGTTGTCAGCCGAGAAGACCAGGGGGTCGATGGCGGCGCCGGCGAGCAGGCTGGGCAGGGTCACGGTCAGGCGGAAGTCCATGTAGGTGTCGCCGGCGTAGTTCAGGCCAGGCTCCCCGCTGGTGATCCAGTGGGCGCCGGTCATGAATTCCACGTCCTGGGTCCAGGCCGGATTGGTGGGGGTGATGACCGCGTTGGTCCAAGAGGTGAACACGCCAAAGTTGCCGCTGAAGGTACCAGCTATTTGGTTGGATACCATCACGTTGGTGTTGCTGACCAAGTCGGAAATGATGTAACTGTCGGCGCGCGCGGTCTGCGCCGTCAACACCAGGAGAAGCAGAAGTGCGGCCATAAGGCCCTTGGCTAGGCGGGGCATAGTCCACGTCCTTTCTCTAGCGTTGCGGCAACCCGGCCATCTCGTGCTAGAGACCCGTGGGCTTTCCGTCCCCGCCTCGCGGCGGGTTTGGCTTTGTCCTTATAAACAATCTTGGGGCAGCGATATATATTTCTTCTAACTATAAGACATAGCAAAAGCAGTGCCAATAAAAAACTGCGCTCCGCCCCACAAAAACGTATTGGGCCAATTCAAGATTAACAGATTAAAATCAGAGCGTTAATCATGAGGGCCTCCAATTGGCCGCTGCGGCCCCCGCGGAAAAATATGCCTCGCAACGCACATAATTTAAAATTTACAATTCAAACTTTCAAATTTACCGGTTTGCCATCCTGGCCCACCGCTGGCCCGCGAGGTTCATACACCTGCGGGGAATATAGGCCCTTGGCCTACCCGGCGGCCATAACCTTGACCTCCAGGCCCCGGACCTGGCCCGGCCGCAGACCCAGGTGGGCGCACAGGTCGCCCTGGTTCAGGGCCAACTCCAGGCGCTCCAGGGAGTTGAACAGGGCCAGGGCCTGGCCGACCGCCACCTGGGCATAGGCCTGGCTCAGCCCCCGCACCTTAAGGCCGGCCATCTCCACCAGGGCCGTTCGGCCAGCCAGGAAGCCCTGCACGGCCGCGCGGTCCAGGTTGGTCAGCAGATTACCGAAGCGGTCAACGGCCAGCACCTGGCCGGTCAGGACGGCCTCGGCGCGCGCGGGCCGGGGCCAGTCCAGCAGCAGGGGCTCCTCCACCACCGGGCCCAGCAGGGCCGGGTCCAGGCCCTGGGCCAGGCGGGCGGCCACCGGCGCGAAGACGTCGCGGCCGTGGAAGGTCTGGCTCACGGGCTGGCGGAAATAGGCCTCCTCGCTAAGGGCGAAGGCTTTGGCCCCCGGGTCGGCCAGCAGCACGGGCGTGAACAGGCCGTTGTCCGGCCCCACCCAGTACTGGTCCAAGGCGTGAAGGGCCAACCCCCGGCGGCTGGTGCCCACGCCGGGGTCCACCACCGCCAGGTGGGTGGTGCCCGCCGCGAAGACCCCCAGGGCCTGCTCCAGGACCAAGGCCCCGGCATGCACGTCCTGGGCGGGGATGTCGTGGCACAGGTCCAGCAGGCGCGCCCAGGGGCACAGCCCCCAGAGCACGCCCTTCATCAGGCCCACGAAGACGCCCTGGCCGAAGTCGCTGGTCAGGGTGATCAGGGGGCCTGGCCCGCCGGCGGCGCCCGTGTCCATCAGGGAGCCAAAAGCCGGGGCAGGATGTCGCCGGCCTGGCCCAAGAACGAGACGTCCACCTGCCCCGAGTTGGGCGTGGCCTCCAGGTTGACCTCGACGACATAGGCCCCGGCCCGCCGGGCCACCAGGGCCAGGGAGGCCGCCGGCTGCACCACCGCCGAGGTGCCCACCACCAGCATGACCTGACAGGTCTGGGCCGCTTGCCAGGCGCGGTCCAAGAGCTGGCTGTCCAGGCTCTCGCCGAACCACACCACCCCGGGGCGCAGCAGACCGCCGCAGGCCGGGCAGCGCGGCGGGGCCGGCAGGTCCAAACGGCGCTCCTCATGTTCTTGACCACAGCCCTGGCAGCGCACCCGCCACAGGCTGCCGTGCAGTTCCAGGGGCTGGCGGCTGCCGGCCAGGGCGTGCAGGCCGTCCACGTTCTGGGTGATCAGGGTGAACTCGGCCAGGCGACGCTCCAGCTCGGCCAGGGCCAGGTGGGCCGGGTTGGGCTGGCAGCGGCTGATCAACTCGCGCCGCCAGTTATACCAGCGCCAGACCAGGGCCGGGTCGCGGGCAAAGGCCCGGGGGGTGGCCAAGTCCTCGGGGCGGTGGTTCTCCCACAGGCCCCCCGGCCCCCGGAAGGTGGGCACCCCCGACTCGGCCGAGACGCCGGCCCCGCACAGGACCGCCACCCGACCGGCCCCGGCCAGGCGGGCGCGGGCCAGCGCCAGATCGTCGGTCATGGCGGTGACAGAGCCTAGAATTCCACCATGATGGGTTGACCCATCTCGGAGAAAGAGAACTTATCCAGCACCGAGGCCCCGCTCAGGTCCAGGATGCGGAAGTCCTCCTGGCTGATAAGCCTCTTGAGTTCCTGATAAACCTCGCCGTAGCGCTCTTCGGCCAGGGACAGGGGCACCTCCATCAGGATCATGCGCGAGATGCCACTGGCCTTGAAGCGCCGCACCAGGGTGGGATGGGTGGATGATTTAAAGGTGGAAAGAACCAGCATGGTCCCCGCGCCGGAGATCACCACGAAACACCGCATGATCGCACCCCCTAGCTGGGCCCGCCGGGCAAGGGCCGCACCGGCTGGCAGTGGTGAAACATCCGCCCCGCGGCGGGTCCGTGGGTCCGCCAGGGGCTCGCCTTGACGATAGAACCCCCCGTGGTCGCCTGTCAAGGCCGCCGGCCCCCAAGCGGGCATAATTAAAGGCGCCCGGTGGCGGGCGCCTGGGTGCGATCAGGGTTGTGGGAGGCTAGCTGGCGGAGGAGCAGTCGGCCTTGCAGGACTTGCAGTCGGCCTTGCTTTCGGTCTTGGTCTCGGTCTTGACCTTCTCCTTGGCCTCGCCCGGGGCCTGCGCGCAGCCGGCCTCGCTGTTCTTCAGGGTCGAGGAGTTCTTGCCGGCGTAGTCGGTGGTGTACCAGCCCGAGCCCTTCAGCTGAAAGGCGTTGAGGCTCATCATCTTGCGCACCTTGCCGCCGCAATGGGGACAATCGGTCAACGGCGGATCGGAGAATTTCTGCAAGGCCTCGCTAATCTCGTGGCATTTCTGGCATTCGTATTCGTAGATCGGCATGTTTCATCCTCCTCGGCGAATCAGCACCAGGCCTGGCCATGCTCCAGGTTGGTCTGGGCCTCGTATAACTCCAGCACCCGCCCCAGGTGGGGCAAGCGCACCGGACGCAATATCTCCCGCGACAGCCCGTGCACCACGGCCTCCTCGCGGGCCCGTTCTTGCTCATCGGCCTCGAACAGATGCTGAAAGCGGCCGAAACGCACCACATGCACCAACTCGTGGGCCAAAACGTAGACCAGAAGGGGCAGGAGCAACTCGCCGGCCCCTTCCCGCCGCACCACGCCCAGCAGGTTGTGGTCCTGTAGGCAGATGCGGAAAAAATCCTTGCCCCGGTACTCGCTACCCAGGGGCGGGCGGCGCAGCTTGAGCACCTGGGCCAAGGCCCGGGGGCTCACCTCCGGGGGCTTGAGTTCGGCTCGGGTGCGCAACTGGTAGGGATGGCGTTGCCAGGAGCCCGCGGAGAGGTGAAAGAAGTCGCTCACCCGCTCCTCGGCTACTTCCATGGCCTGACCAAGCATGGCCATCTCGCTGGTGGCGAACCGTCTCCTTTTAGCCATAAGCCCTACTCTCCGTCCCGGCTGGTCTGAATATAATCCCGCCAAGGGGGGCTTGCAAGGCCGCGCCGGGAATTTTCCGGTATTGGTCGCGGGTTGACAACCCGCCGGCCGGCGGGGACAATACGGCCACCCCGTCCCTTCCGGGCCGGCGGGTCGCCTCTAATCGGAGTCATGCAGGCCATGAATCGCCTTCAGGTCGGGCGCTCGGCGCCGGCAATATGTTTTGCGCGGCAGCGGACGGCGGGGCTCAAGGCCCTGCTGGCCGGCCTGTTGCTGTTCCTGGCCTTGGCTCATTCCACACTGGCGCTGGCGGCCCCGGAGCTTCTGCCCGGCCGTTACCAACTGCCCGGACAGCCGGTCTATTGCGAGCTGCGCCAACTGGGTCAGGACGCCTGGCAGATGAGCCTGTGGCAGGGCGACCAGGCCCAGGAGGCCAACCCCAGCGGCCTGGCCCTGCTGGCCCGCCTCTTGTCCGAGAGCAACGGCCGGCGTCTGGCCGGCCCCTGGCAGTCCCTGCCCGCCTCCTGCTGCCCCGGCCAGGGACGCGTGGAGATCGAGGCGCTTTCGGCCGATTCCTTCCGTTTCGCCCTTTTCACCCCCGCCCTGGACCAGCCGGCCTGGCCCCTGGCCGAGGCCCAAATCTTCCAGCGGGTGGGCGACCTGCCTCCCCGGGACGCGGGGCAGGCCTTGGCTGGCGGCTGGCGGCTGTCCATGTGGTACAGCGATCTCTTGCCCCACGCCGAGCCCGCCGACCCCCAGGAGGGCCCGCTGCTATTGGCCCCCCGGGAGGGCGCCGCCGTGGGCGCCTGGCGGGACCATGCCGGCCAGGCCCGCCTGGAGCCCACCCCCGAGGGCGCGCGCTTCATCTACCAGGACCCCCAGGCCCACTTCGAGATCAAGGCCGACCTGCGACCCCTGGCCCAGGGCCTGGCCTATCAGGGCCAGTTCCTCTCCACTCTGGGCGAGGGGCGGCTGCGCCTGGTGCGCCAGGGCCTGCCCGCCGAGCCGCCGGGCAATCCCCTGGCCGGCCAGGGCGAACTGAGCGGCCTGTGGGTGGACCGGCGCACGGGCAGCGACTTCGTGAAAATCGAGGGCACGGCCCGGGCCATGGAATTCACGGCCTACGGCGGCCAGCGCGACCGGCCGCGCTACCTGAGCCAGGGCCAGGCCCGGGCCAGCGCGCCCCAAATGCTGGAGGGCACGGCCCAAGACCAGAAGGGCCAGTGCTGCGGCAACCAGGCCCGCCTGAGCTTCAGGCTGCTGGAGCACGGCCGCTTGCAGGTGCGCGCCTTCTGGTGGCCCCAGGACAAGCCCGACCCTGGCGAGCCCCTGGGGGAGCCTTATCTCTTAGAACGAGTGCGCCCGGCCAAGCTGGCCCCGGCCGAGACCGGCGGCGAGCAGTGGCCCCAGGTCTTCGCTTGGCAGGCGGGGCTCCTACCGGCCCAGGGCGGGGCGGTGCGCGCCAGCTTCGCCTGGCAGCCCACGGGGTCGGGCCAGGCGGCCACCATCTTTTGCCAGGGTGGCTACGGCCAGGAGTTGGACCTGTTCATCGACCAAAATGGCCGTCTGGCCGGCCGCCTGGCCACCAGCGCCGGGTTGGTCGGCGCCGTGGCCCCGGAGCCCCTGAGCCAGGGCCAGGAACACCAGGCCTGGCTGGTCTACCAGGCCGGCGGACATCTGCGCCTGTTTTTGGATGGCCGGCAGGTGGCCGCCGAGCCCCTACCCCAGCCCTGGCTGGCCTCGCGCTCACCCTACCTGGTGGGGGCCAGCCGTTGGCCCTTGCGCGATTTCGAGGGCTCCATCACCAGCCTGGAACTGTGGGACCAGCCGGCCGATCCGGCCCACCCCGGCCCCCCCAACCTGACTCTGGACCTGGCCCAGGAGCCCGACCAGCCCCAGGAGGAGGCCGCCCCGCCCACCGCGCCCCTGCTGCGCCTGTACAGCCCCCGCCTGCTGCGCCACGCCTACGCCGTGGGCCAGGACCAGGTGGCGGCGCTCAAGGAACAGGGCTATGACCTGCAAGGCCCGGTGGGCCGCCTGTGGACCACACCCCAGCCCGGCGGCCTGGAGTTGTGGGCCTTCCGCCACAAGGGGCAGGGCTACACCCTGCTGCGCTGCGGAGCGGAGGCCCCGCCGGACAGCGAGCCCCTGGGCCGCCTGGGCTATGTCTTCGGCCAGGTGCACCCCCCCAGCCAGCCCCTGTATCAGTTGGAGGGGCGCTTTGAAGACCCCCTGCGCGGCGGCCAGCCCCGGGACATGCTCTACACCAGCCGCGCCGACCAACTGCCCCGTCTGGGCCAGGAGGGCTACAGCGGCGAGCGCCTGATCTGCCACCTGGCCCCCGAGGCGGAGCCCATGCCCCAGGCGCCCTTGACCTACACCTGGCAGGGGGTCTGGGGCGGCGACGGCTGGGGGCGCTTCTTCATGCTGCGCCAGGGCCATGACCTGCATCTGTTCTGGTATTACGGCCAGGCCGACGGCCCCCGTTACTTCGGCCGCCTGCGACTATCCCCCGACGGCCGCCAGGCCCAGGGCCTGGCCGTGGGCCAGCCCGGCCCCACGGCCACCTACTATCGGCTGGAGCTTACCTTCGACCTTGAGGCCCCCCAGGGACCGCGCCTGCGCCAAAAATCCTGGCGCCTGGCCGCGCCTCTTGACGACGGCCGCCTGGTCCGCTTTGTCAAACCCCAGGCCAGCGAGGTCCTGCTCATGAAGACCGGCCCCCAGGTGCCCGCCGAGGAGGCGGCCATCCTGCGGGAGGTCATCTCCGATCCGGCCAGCGATCCCCAGACCCAAATGCGCGCGGCCCTGGAACAGGCCAAGCGCCAGGGCCGCCTGCTGGAGCGCTAACTCCGCGATAAAGGCCCCCAAGGAAAATACATGCACAACGGCAAGGAAGAGATCAGGCGGCGGCTCTTGGAGCGCTGGCAGGAGTTGTGGCCCCAGGAGGCCGAGCCCCCCAGGCCGCCGATTTTCGAGGGGCACAACCGCGCCGCCGAGCGCCTGCGGCGCCAGCCCGAATATGTGCGCGCCCGAGCCATCCTGGTGCTGGCCGACCCGGTGCTCTTGCAGGTGCGCATCAACGCCCTGCAAGACGGCAAGACCCTCTTGGCCGCCACCCCGGGGCTCAAGCAGGGCCTGGTGCGCATCAACCCCGGGGACGTGGCCTTGCAGTTGCGCAGCCGGCTGCTTCGCGGCGGCTCCCTGGGCCAAGCCGGCCAGATGCTGCGCCTGCCCCAGTCCCGCCTGGGGCGCATCGACCTGGTGGTGGCGCCGGTGGTGGCCGTGGACCGGGGGGGGGTTATGCTGGGCGATGGCCGGGGTCTGTGCGACGTGCTATGCGCCCTGCTCAAGCGGGCCGGGGCCTTGAGCGACCAGACCCCGGTGGCGGTGCTGGCCGCGCCGGAGCAGATCGTGCCGGAGCTGCCGGCCGAGCCCTGGGACCTGGGGGCCAGCCTGGTGATCAGCCCCGAGGAGGTCTTGCGCTGCCCCGGCCGAGCGCCCAACTTGGCGGGGCTGGCCGACCTGCCCCACCGCCTGGCCGGGCTGCCCTTGGTCAAGGCCCTATGGGCCATGCCGGCCCAGGAAGAAAAACCCGCCCGCTAGGTCAGTCCTTCTTGAGCAGGTTGGAGGCCCCCTTCTGGGTCAGCTCCCACCAGGGGGTTTCCTGCTGGCCGGCCTTCTGGGCCGGCGGCGGGGCCGCGGGGCGGGTCTGGGGCGGCTGGGCCACGGGTCTGGTCTGCGGCGGCTGGGCCACGGGTCTGGTCTGCGGTGGTTGGGCCACAGGTCTGGTCTGCGGTGGTTGGGCCACAGGGCGGGTCTGGGGCGGCTGGGCCGGCGGTCTGGTCTGCACCGCCGTGGCCGGGGCCGGCTGGGGACGGGCCGTGGCCTGGGGGCGGGCGCCCAGCTTGGGCAGCAAGGCCGTGTAGGTATCCTGCAACTGGGCCTGATACTCCAGGCGCTTGCCCACCTGGGCCAGGGGCACCATCTCGCGCAGGCCGGTCAAGCCCAGGTCATCGTCCAGCAAGAACAAGAGCGCCTCCTCGCCGACCAGGCGCAGGGCGTAGTGATTCTTGAAGGTGACCCGCGAGGCGGTGTGGCCGGTGCCCACCTGGGTCTGCTTGGTCTCCAGATAAATGCCTTCCAACACCTGGTTCATGACAGACTCCGCGATGATGTTTCGTGCAGGGTTCCCGGCCCGGCCGGAGCGCTGAGCAGACGCCGCCAGTTTTGCGGCAGGCCCTGGGCGCCGCCGAACCTGGCCCCCACCCGGTACTGGCCCGGCTGCGGCCCGTCCTGGTCCTGGTTGGTCCAGCACACCTGGGCCAACAACCGCCAGGTGCCGCCGTTGGGCGCGGTGATAGCCACCTCCAGGGGAAAATCCCGGGGCGCGTCCAAACAGCGGTCCAGGTGAAAGCCCTCCAGGGCCAGGCTGTTCAGGGCCAGACAGCAGCCCCCCTCGGAAAGGTTCAGCACCCGGGCCGGCTGGACGCTGGTCAAACCGGTCCCGCCCTCCCCGTCCAGGACCAGGATGCTGGCCTCCAGGCGATGCTCCAGGCGGTCGCGGTCGCGCCGCTGCCAAAGCTTATTCAGCCACTGCATGTTCAGGGCCATTACACCCCGCCCCAGGGTTATGTAGCGGGCAAGTTGTGATAATCTCCATTTCACTTTATACTTTCCGGATAGTTTTCACAATACGCCTTGTCGTACCCCACGTGCCTCGGGGAGAGTCCATGACGTCTATCGATCCATCCGCCGGCCTTAAGATTCTCTTCGCCGCCAGCGAGATCGCCCCCTTCGCCAAGACCGGCGGTCTGGGCGACGTGGCCGGCAGCCTGCCCCCCGCCCTGGCCCGCCTGGGGCTGGAGGTGCTCTTGGTGATGCCCCTGCACCGCCAGGTGGACCGCCAGGCCCACGGCCTGAGCCGAAGCGGGCTGACGCTGGCGGTGCCCACCGGCGGCCGGGACTACCCGGCCACGGTCTGGCAGGCCGGCCTGCCCGGCTGCCGGGTGTATTTTCTGGAAAACCAGGAGCTGTTCGACCGCCAGGGCCTCTACGGGCCGCCGGGGGGTGACTTCAGCGACAACCCGCTGCGCTTTGTGTGGTTCTGCCGGGCGGTGATCGAGTTGGCCCGGGCCTTGGACTTCCCGGCCCGGGTGGTGCACGCCCACGACTGGCAAACCGCGCTCCTGCCGGCCATCCTGGCCACCTGCGCCTGGGACCCCGGCCCCCTGGCGGGCGCGGCCACGGTGCTGACCATCCACAATCTGGCCTACCAGGGCATCTACCCCCGGGAGTCCTTCGGGCTCACCGGCCTGCCGTCCTGGCTGGACACCCCCTGGGGCAGCGAGTTCTGGGGCAACACCTCGCTCTTGAAGGCCGGCCTGGTCACGGCGCGTTCCCTGACCACGGTCAGCCCCACCTATGCCCAGGAGATACAGGCGCCGGGAGGGGGCCACGGCCTGGAGGGCGTGTTGCAACAGCGCCGGGCCGATCTGCTGGGCATCATCAACGGCGCCGACTACGACTCCTGGTCGCCGGAGGAAGACCCCTTCCTGCCGCGGGGCTATTCCGCCGACGACCTGGCGGGCAAGCTGGTCTGCCGCCAGCACCTCCTGGAGGTCATGGGACTGGAGCCGGCCGGCCCCCGGACCACGGTGCTGGGCTTCGTGGGGCGCCTGGCCCACCAAAAGGGCGTGGACCTCTTGCCCCTGGCCCTGCCCCGTCTGATGCTCGACGATGTGCGGGTGTGTCTCCTGGGCTCGGGCGAGCCTCACTACGAGGAATCTCTGGCACGCCTGGCCGCCGCCCACCCCGGACGCCTGGGTCTGAAGGTGGCATTCAGCGAAGAGCTGGCCCACCTGATCACCGCCGGCAGCGACGCCCTGATGATGCCCAGCCGTTACGAGCCCTGCGGGCTCAACCAGATATACGCCCTGCGCTATGGCACCGCGCCGGTGGTGCGGGCCACCGGCGGGCTCAAGGACACGGTGCGGCCCTTCGACCCCCTCACCGGCCAGGGCACCGGCTTCGCCTTTGACAACTTCGGCCCCCAGGATCTGACCTGCGCCCTGCGCGAGGCCCTGTGGACCCGCGCCCACCCCCGGTTATGGGCGCGGCTGGTGGCCAACGCCATGGCCCAGGACTTCTCCTGGAACGCCAGCGCCCAGGCCTACGCCCGGCTCTACGCCAGCCTGGCCTAGGTACCTGGGAGAGTATCGCCGCCAGCGGCCCCCGGGCGGGCCACGGACGGCGCCGCCGCCGGGACGCCAGTCCCAGCCAAACCCGTAAGTTAAGATTGTCGCGGGGCCGGCCCTGGGCGCTCAGACGGGCAGGCTCTCCCGCCGCACCGCCAGGAGCATCTCGCGGGCCTCGGGAAAGTCGGGGCGCAGGGCCAGGGCCTTGGCCAGGGCCTGCTGGGCCAGGTTGTAGTCCTGGCCCTGGTAATAGGCGCGGCTGAGGTTGTAGTAGAGGTTCTCGTTCTCCGGGTCCAGCTTGAGGGCGCGGTGGTAGTTGGCCACGGCCTCCTTGATCTTGCCCTGCTGGCGGAAGGCGATGCCCAGGCGGTTGTAGAGGTGGATGTCTTTGGGCTTGGCCGCCAGGGCCTGCAGGAAGGCCTCTTCGGCGTCGGCGCTGAGCCCGGCGCGCATGCAGGCCTCGCCCACCTTCTGGGCCACCTCGGCGTACTGGTCGCGGGCGGCATGCATGGCGGCCCTAAATATCTGCTGGGCCTCCTCGGAACGTCCCGACTCCGCCAGCATCTGCCCCAGCTCCAGCTGGCGGTCGATGTTCTTGGGGCTGATCTTCACCGCCGTCTGCAAGTGAACCAGGGCCTCGTCGTTTTCTTCCAGCAGACGGCACAGGTTGGCCAGGGCCTCGTGGGCCTTGACGAATTTCGGGGAGAGCTTCACCGCCGAGCGGTACAGATCCTTGGCCTTGTGGTGTTCGCCCTGGGCCTGGTGCCATTGCCCCAGGGCCAGCAGGGTGCGGGGGCTCTTGGGATTCTGGCTCAAGGCCACGCGGAAGCAGGTCAAGGCCTGGTCGAACTGGCGGTTTTGCAGGTAGACCAGACCCAGGCCCAGTTGGGTGTCGATGGCCCCGGGCGCGGCGCGCTTTTCCAGCACCTCGGCCACCTTGTCGTGCAGCATCTGGGCGGTGAAGGGTTTGAGGATGTAGGCGTCCACCCGCTCCTCGCCGGCGGCGGCCACCTCGGCCTCCTTCATCTCTTCCGAAACCATCAGGAAGGGGACGCGCGCCAACTTGTCGTCCTCGCGCACGCTCTTCAGCAGGCGCAGGCCGCTCAAGCGGGGCATGGCCCAGTCGCTGACGATCAGGTCCACCTGATTGCCGTGCAGCTTCTGCAAGGCGGTGTCGCCGTCGTCGGCCTCCAGGATGTGCACGAAACCCATCAGCCGCAGCATCTCGCGCAGCATGCGGCGCATCTGCCTGATGTCATCCACCACCAGGACGGTGAGGTTGGGGTCGATAACGGCCATGGCCAACATCCCCGCGCCGGAGGGCGGCCGGCGGTCAAGCAAAGAAAAACCCAAAGCACCCGGGTCTTGGCCGCGCCCGCCGGCCCACCCCGGGGGGCTGGGGTCAGACTACATCATCCCGCGCGGAGGGTCAATTTTCACCCGCGCATGGTCGTCAGGCCTCCCCACCCTCCGCGTCGCGCTGGGCAAAGACCCTTTTGGCGGCCTGCATGCCGTTCAAGGCCGCCGGGAACCCGGCGTAGACGGCCATCTGCATGATGATCTCCACCACCTCCTGGCGGGTCACGCCCACGTTAAGAGCGCCGTGGATGTGCACCTCCAGTTGGGGGATGGCGTGACCCAGGGCGGTGAGAGCCGCCACGGTGGCGATCTCCCGGGCCTTGAGGTCCAGACCCGGCCGCGAGTAGATATCCCCGAAGGGAAATTCGATGACCATGCGGGCCAGGTCGGGACAGATGTCTTTGAGGCTCTCGATGACCCGCTCGCCGGCCTGGCCGTCCACCTGGCGCAGCCGTTCCAGTCCGCGCTGATAACGCTCGTCTTCCATCTTGTTCGCTCCTTACGGGCGGCCGGACGCGCCCAGGCGCCGGCGGCGCTCTTTTTGACTATCGGCCCAGCCAGGCCGCGAAGTCAATCAGGTAGCGCAGGGCCATGAAGAGCAGCAACAACGACAGGCCCAGCTTGATCCACTTGGCCGGCACGAAGCGCTGGGTGCGGGCGCCCAGGTACATGCCGCACACGCCCCCCAGGCCGAACAAACCCCCCAGGAGCCAGTCCGGGGCCACGTGCATGGCCGCGTAGGCCGGCACAAAGGCCAGGAGCTGGTAAAAGAGCACCCCGGCCACCGAGGTGATGAAGGTGCCCATCAGGGCCGCGCCGGCCACGGTGTGCACGGGCAGGCCGTAGATGGCCACGAAGAAGGGGGCGATGATGGCCCCGCCGCCGATGCCGTACACCCCGCCCACCACGCCCACGATAAAGGCCATTCCGAAAATGCCGGGGGTGGAGCAGCGGTAGCTGCGCCCCTGGAACTCGTAGGCCACGCAACGATGGTTGCATTCCAGGGTCTTGACCGTGAAGTCCTGGGTGACCACCTGGGCCTCCAGCTTGGGGCCTTGCTTGGCCTTTTGGGCGGCCCGGTGGGCCTTCCTCACATCGCCCAGCATGCGCAGGCCGATATAGAGCAGCACGCAGCCCACGAAGGCCTTGAAGGTCTGGGGATAGGGCAGCCAGTGCAGGCGGATGAAGCAGCCGATGATCACCCCCGGCAGGGTGCCCAGCACCACCACCCAGGTCAGGGGCCAGACCATGCGCCCCTCGCGCAGGTAGCGATATACCCCGCTGGGGATGGCCACCACGTTGAACACCAGATTGGTGGGGCTGACCGCCGGGCTGGTGAAATTCAGGAAGCTCATCTGAAAGGGCAGCAGCAAAAAGGCGCCGGAGACCCCCCCCATGGAGGTGAAAAAGGAGACCACGAAGGCCACCAGGGGCGGCAGCCACACATAGGTTTGTACGCCGGAGATGGGGAACAGATACTCCATGCCGCTTCTCCCTATGCTGGCCAGCGCCTGGCCCTGGTGGTGGCGGGCGCCGGCCCGTTGCCGGTCAATCGGTGGTGATGATCACGGCCGAGCTTTTGAACACCGCCCAGACCTGGTCTCCCACGGCCAGGCCCAACTCCCGGGCGCTCTGGCCGGTGATCAAGGCGCAGACCTGGGTGCCGTCGCTCAGCTCCACCATCACCTCGCTGGAGACGGCGTCGGCGGTGATCTTCGACAGACGCCCCGGCAGCCGGTTTCTGGCGCTGATCCGGGGGATGTCCGGCCCCTGGGAGATGATCACCCAGGGCGCCTTGACCAGGGCCGTGACGGGCATCCCCCGCCGCAGGCTTAAGATTGCCAGGCTGTCGTTGGTGATCACCGAGACGATCTCAAAGCCGCCGGTGGAGATCAGCTCCACCTGGCTTTGCAGGGACCCCCTGGTGATGCGGGTAATCCGCCCCTGAAAGCTGTTGCGGGCGCTGGTGCGCAGGCGGGTCTCCCGGCCCAGGTGATAGCGCACGATGCGCTCCCGGTCCTCCCGGGCGAAGCTCAGGTAGTTGGCCGTCAGGTTGACCGAGCCCTGGCCCAAAATCTCCTGCACGATGGTCAGGGGCACGCCCTGGCGCAAGAGCTCGATGGCCCGGGAGTTGCGCAGCACCCGCGGGTTGGCCAGCGCGCTGGGCAGGCCGCAGTCCGCCGCCCGGGCGCGGAACTGGCGGCGCATGTAGCCCTGGTCCAGGCGCAGCACCTGGCCCCGCAGGCCGCGCTGGGCGGGGTCGCGCAGAAAATCAGCGATGTCCCTGGCCATGTCCTCGGGTATCTGCACCTGGCGGCCGCCAGGGGCCTGGCCGGTCCCCTCTCCCCCCAGGTTGACCACACCCTGGGCCAAGTCCAGGTCGCGGCGGTCATCCAGGGCCAGCACCTCGCCCAGGCGGCCGGCCGTGAAGCGCAGCAAGAGGTAGACCAGCCACACCCGCCCCCGGGCCTGGCGCCGGGCCGGCCCCTTGGCGGCTTGACGCCAGGCGCGAAAGGCCTCGGTCAGGGCGCTGAGCTGCTCGGGCTGGAGGTACTTCACCTCCTCGGGGATATTGAAGATGCGCGCCGGGTCGGGGGGCTTGCCCGAGGCGGGCGCGGCCTTTTCGTGATCCGGCCGGGCGCGGCGGGTCTGCTTGCGGGGCTCCTGGGGCATGACGCCTATCTTCCGCGTGGGTACATTTATCACGATTATAATAATTAGCGTGACAATACGCAAAGGGTTTTTCCGCTCCCTCGGCGGGTTTGCCGCGCGGGTGGGCGCGGTGCCCGCCCGGCCATTACCCAAAGGCGGCGAGCGTGATACTATGGGTGCCGGGAGAAGCCGACGCCTGGCCGCGCCAGCGCGTGCCTGGTAGAGCTTGGCCGGGCACCGCCCCGGCCCATCAGGGATGCCAAGAAAATGAGACAAGCCTAGATGAACGTGTTGTGGGTATTCGTGGGCGGCGGCTTGGGGGCGCTCAGTCGCTACCTGTTGAGCCTGGGCGCCGCCCGGCTGTGGGGCGCGGGCTTTCCCTTTGGGACCCTTTTGGCCAACCTGCTGGGGTTGTCGCTCATCGGGCTTTTCTTCGGCCTGGCCGAGCGCCACGGCTTCCTGGGCGGGTCGCTGCGCTTGTTTTTGGTGACCGGATTTCTGGGGGGCTTGACCACCTTTTCCAGCTTTGGCTGGGAGACGGTCAAGCTGGCCGGGGACGGACTCTTCAGCCTGGCCCTGGTCAACATCCTGCTCAACAACCTGCTGGGCCTGGGCCTGGTGCTGGCCGGCATGTGGCTGGGCAGATCGATCTGAACTCATGGGCACTACGCGGGGTGAGGGCATGGAATACAGCATCATCTGCATATATGCCAGCGAGGAGGCCCGCTGGCAGGGCCGGCCCCTGGCCGACGCGCTGATGCAACTTTTGCGGGAAGGCCAGATGGCCGCCCGCTGCCTGGTGACCAGGGGCGTGGCCGGCTGCTACGAGGACGGCGAGATGGCCAGCGGCCGGGTGGAGGTGCTGTCCTTCAACCTGCCGCTCAAGATCGAGATCGTGCTGCCGGCGGCCGAAGCGGCGGAGCTGTTGCCGCGAGTGACGGAGATGGTGGAGCAGGGCCTGGTGGGGGTCAGCCCCTTGAACATGGTGGCCCATAAGGTCAAGCAGCACCTGGTTCCCCCGCACCTCAAGGTGCGCGACGTGATGAACCCCGAGCCCCGGAGCGTGCGGCCCGACCAGCCTCTGAGCCAGGCTCTGGAGATATTGCTGGGCTCGGACTTCAGCGGGCTGCCAGTGGTGGATGGCCAGGGCCGTCCGCTGGGCATGCTCACCGACGGCGATCTGCTCTACCGGGCGGGCATTCCCATCCGGGTGCGCTTCATGGCCAGCTTCGCCGATCAGGAGGTGGGGCCTTTTCTGCAAGGCCTGTCCGGCAAGACGGTGGGCCAGATCATGACCGCCCCGGCGGTGACCGTGGCCGGGGAGCAGCCCTTGGGCCAGGCCGTGCAGACCATGCTGTCCCACGGCCTGCGCCGCCTGCCGGTGGTGGACGAGGCCGGCCTGCTGAAGGGCATGCTCTCGCGGGTGGATATCTTCCGGGCCATCGGCCAGCACGCCCCCCTTCTGCGCCGGCTGCGGAACAACGGCGTCTCCCTGGCCCAGGCCCGCCGGGCCGGCGACGCCATGCTGCGCAACACCCCCACGGCCTCGCCGGAGACCCCCCTGGAGGAGGTCATCAAGCTTCTGGGCAATAGCTCCGTGGAGCGCGTGGCCGTGCTGGACCAGCAGGGACGGCTATTGGGGCTGATCTCCGAGCAGGCCATGCTGCCGGCCTTTGCCGGTCACAAGCCGGGGCTGTGGCATTTTCTGATGAGCAAGCTGGCCCCCCAGGAGGAGGGCGAGCGCCAGGCCGAGCTGATAAGGCATTACCAGGACACCAAGGCCGGCCAGGTGATGGAGAGTGAGTTTGCCAGCGTGGCCGAGGAGACCCCCCTGGAGGAGGCCGCCGCCCTGATGACCGAGAAGAGGATCAAGCGCCTGCCGGTGCTGGATGGCCAGGGACGCCTGCGGGGCATGCTCAGCCGGGAGGCCCTGTTGCGCCTGGGCGCCGCCCCCGCCCCGGCCGGCCCCGGCGGGGGGTCCTAGGGCCGGGCGGATTCGGCGGCCCGGGCCAGGGCCAGTCCGCTGGGGCGGTAGCCGGCCAGGTCCAGGCAGACCTGCTCATAGCCCAGGGCCGTGAGACTGGCCAGCAGGTGGCCGCGCAGGGGCTCGGCCACGGCCTGGGCCAGGGCTTGGGGTTCCAGCTCCAGACGGGCCAGGGGGAAGTGCTCGCGCACCCGCACCTGGCCGGGCAAGAGCGCCCGCACCGCCTGCTCGGCCCGGCCGATGCGCTCCAGCACCGGGGCGCTCAGGGGGGTGCCCGTGGGTATGCGCGTGGCCAGACAGGCCCCGGAGGGCAGATCAGCGGTGATCAGCCCCAGGGCCTGGCTCAGGCGGCGCACCCCGGCCTTGTCCAGGCCGGCCTGGGCCAGGGGGCTGTGCACGCCCAGTTCCTGGACCGCTCGGGCGCCGGGGCGATAGTCGCGGGCGTCGTCCAGTTGGCTGCCCTCCACCACGGATTTAAGCCCCCACTGCCGGGCCAGGTCGACCAGCAGGGTCAAGCGCCGGCGCTTGCAGTGGTAACAACGCTGTGGGTCATTGGCCAGGATGGCCGGGTCGGCCAGCTCGCCGGCGTCCAGCTCCTTGAGCTCGGCGCCCAACTCGGCGGCCAGACGGCGGGCGCGGGCCACCTCCCAGGGCGGGGTCAGCGGACCCAGGCACAGCCCGGCGCGCACCCCCGGCCCCAGGGCACGCACGGCCGCCGCCAGGAGCAAGGTTGAGTCCACGCCGCCGGAAAAGGCCACCACCAGGGGGGCCAGCTCCCGCAGGCGGGCCAGGAGGCCTTGCCAGGGTTCTTGCAGGTCCGGGGGGATCGGGCGGGACGAGGGCATCAGGGGCCTATTCCAGCACCTTGTGCCCGGCGGCGGTCAGGGCCTGGCTTATGGGACCCAGATCGGTCTTTTCCAAGCGGAAGCAATAGATGCGCCTGTTGTCCTCCGAGGACAACAGGGCCACGCTGATCACCTCTCCGCCGTGGTCGCGAATGATGGCGTGCACCTGCTCCAGGGCGCCTTGGCCCGACCCCAGGGCCACGTCCAGGCGCGAGCTTTCGTTGAGCAGGCCCAGGAGGGCCACCAGCACCCGCAACACGTCCGAGAGGGTGATGATGCCCGCCAACTGGCCATGATCCATGACCAAGAGACCGGTGAGCTTGTGGTTGTGCAACAGGCGCGCGGCCTGGTAGACCATCTCCTCGGCGTCCACGGTCAGGGGGTCGCTGGCCATCAGGTCCTTGACCGACAGCTCCGAGAGCAGCGAGGGGAACCAGGCCGAGCGCAACTCGTTGTCGGTGACCAGGCCCTTGACCTTGCCGTCCTCCACCACCGGCAGGTGGCGAATGCCGTGCTCGCGCATCAGCCCCAAGGCCTGATCCACGCTGACCTCGGGCGTGACGGTGACCGGATTGGGGCTCATGTGGTTTTTGACCTTCACGGCGCTGCTCCCTATCGCTGACGTACCTGTCTATGTCTAGGCAATAGCAGATTTTGTGACCCAAGGGGAACTTTTTTGTCCGTCCGGCTACCCGCCAGAGCCTATATGACCCGCTGGTCACATACTTGCCGGGTGGCGACTGAAAAGTCAGTTCCTTCGGGCCAGTGAACCTGCTTGCGAAAATTGTGTGCCAATTATTTTTGGCCCGGACAGGATTCTTGACAAATTTATGGAAAATACCGTATCTTTAGCTCTGATGGCGCACGCCGGGTATCTGGCGTTTTTCTCATAACCGTCGGGTCTCTGTGCACTTATTTTTCGCGGAGGAGTCCCATGACCCCCAAGTTCATCTTCGTCACCGGCGGCGTGCTCTCCTCCCTGGGCAAGGGCCTGGCCGCCGCCTCCATCGGCGCCCTCCTGGAGGCCCGGGGGCTCTCCGTGGTGCTACAGAAGCTCGACCCCTACGTCAACGTGGACCCCGGCACCATGAACCCCTTCCAGCACGGCGAGGTCTTCGTCACCGACGACGGCGCCGAGACCGACCTGGACCTGGGACACTACGAGCGCTTCACCCACGCCAAGATCAGCCAGCGCTGCAACCACACCACCGGCTCCATCTACAACAGCGTCATCACCAAGGAGCGCCGGGGCGACTACCTGGGCGGCACCGTGCAGATCATCCCCCACGTCACCGATGAGATCAAGCGCTCGGTGCTGGGGGCGGTCAACGGCACCGACATCTGCATCGTGGAGATCGGCGGCACAGTGGGCGACATCGAGGGCCTGCCCTTCCTGGAGGCCATCCGCCAGTTCCGCACCGATGTGGGCAAGGAAAACGTCCTCTATATCCACCTCACCCTGGTGCCCTACATCCGCACCGCCGGGGAACTGAAGACCAAGCCCACCCAGCACTCGGTCAGCGAGCTTCGGCGCGTGGGCATCCAGCCCGACATCCTGCTCTGCCGCACCGAGATTCCCCTGACCAAGGGGCTCAAGGACAAGATCGCCCTGTTCTGCAACGTGGAGCCCGAAGCGGTGATCACCGCCGTGGACGTGGACCATATCTATGAAGTCCCGCTCAAGTTCCACGAGCAGGGCCTGGACGAGCAGATCTGCCGCAAGCTGGGCATCTGGACCCGCCAGCCCCACCTGAACAACTGGGAAGACCTGGTTTATCGCCTAAAGAACCCGACCCACGAGGTGACCATCGCCATGGTGGGCAAGTACGTGGACCTCAAGGAATCCTACAAGAGCCTCAACGAGGCCCTGTGCCACGGCGGCGTGGCCAGCAACTGCAAGGTGAACATCAGGTACGTGGACTCCGAGCAGGTGGAGCGTCAGGGCCTGGACGAGATCAAGGACGTGGACGGCATCCTGGTGCCCGGCGGCTTCGGAGCGCGCGGCGTGGAGGGCAAGATCAAGGCCGTGCAGATGGCCCGCGAGCAGAAGATTCCCTACTTCGGCATCTGCTACGGCATGCACATGGCGGTGGTGGAGTTCGCCCGCCACGTGCTGGGCTGGCCCGAGGCCCACACCTCGGAGATCGACCCCAACACCCCCTACCCGGTCATCTACCTCATGCGCGAGTGGTTCGACTACCGCTCCCAGAAGATCGAGCGCCGCGACGAGGAGACCCAGATGGGCGGCACCATGCGCCTGGGCGCCTATCCTTGCCATCTGGTGGACGACACCCTGGCCCACAAGGCCTACAAGACCGAGGAGATCAGCGAGCGCCACCGCCACCGCTACGAGTTCAACAACGCCTTCAGGGCCGAGCTGGAGGCCAAGGGCCTGGTGGTCAGCGGCCTCTCCCCCGACGGCGAGTTGGTGGAGATCGTGGAGATCAAGGACCACCCCTGGTTCCTGGGCTGCCAATTCCACCCCGAATTCAAGAGCAAGCCCATGGCCGCCCACCCGCTGTTCCGCGACTTCGTGCGCGCGGCCCTGCGCTATCATCACGAGAAGCAGGGGTAACCGGGCGGGGCATCTCCCGAAGCCCTGCCGGGAACAGGCTGTTGGAGGTAAGGCATGATCGAATTCTCGTGGGATGCCTCCCGTATTGACTGGGAGCGGGCGGCCGTGGTTTTCCAACGCGCCCCGCTAGGACGGCAGAGAAGAGAACCTGAAAAATTGAAGCGTGCCTTTGCAGCAAGCTTCGCCGCTATCTTCGCCTTCCATGACCAAGAACTCATTGGCATGTCCCGCGCGCTTTGCGATGGCGAGTACCAAGCCGCGATTTATGATATGGTGCTCCTTCCCGAATTCCAAGGTCGGGGAATCGGCAAGGAGATGCTCACCCGGCTCTGCGCCATGCTTCCGGTGGAGAATATCATTCTCTATGTCGTGCCTGGTCGCGAGGGCTTCTATGACAAATGCGGCTTCAAGATCATGCGGACGGCTATGGCCAAACTTAATCAGTTCATGGCGGCGCCAGAATCTGGCTATCTCTCCGCCTGAGCGTAGCGGCATTGGGAAACGCTGAAATGGAACTCCCCCGCGCCGAAACTTTGCTCGCTGGCCGCCCCTTCGGCCGCCAGCAGTTCTTCGTCATCGCCGGCCCCTGCGTCATCGAGGGCGAAGACCTGACCCTGGCCATCGCCCGCCGCCTGGCCGAGATCAGCCAGAGGCTGGACCTGCCGTTGATCTTCAAGGCCAGCTTTGACAAGGCCAACCGCACCAGCCTGGATTCCTTCCGGGGGCCGGGCCTGGAAAAGGGCCTCAAGATTCTGGCCCGCGTGGGCCAGGAGACCGGCCTGCCCTTGATCAGCGACATCCACACCCCGGCCCAGGCCACGGCCGCCGCCGAGGTGTTGGACGTGTTGCAGATACCGGCCTTCCTCTGCCGCCAGACCGATCTGTTGCAGGCGGCGGCCCAGACCGGCCGGGTCATCAATATTAAGAAGGGCCAGTTCCTGGCCCCCCATGACGTGGGGCCCATGGTGAGGAAGGTGCTGGAGGCCGGCAACCGCCAAATCTGGCTCACCGAGCGCGGCAGCACCTTCGGCTACAACAACCTGGTGGTGGACATGCGCGGCCTGTCCATCATGGGCGCCACCGGCTGCCCGGTGGTCTTCGACGCCACCCACAGCGTGCAGTTGCCCGGCGGCCAGGGGTTGAGCAGCGGCGGCGACCGGCGCTTCATCGTGCCCCTGGCCCGGGCCGCCGTGGCCGCCGGCGCCCACGGGGTCTTTCTGGAGGTGCACCCCGACCCGGAGCACGCCCTGTGCGACGGCCCCAACAGCCTGCCCCTGGACCAGGTGGAAAGGCTCTTGCGGGGGCTGAAGGATATGTACGACCTGGTGCGGCGGGAGGATTAGCATGCCCGGACAGAGCGTCACCCAGCGCGCGGCGCGGATCAGACTCCTGGTGCTGGACGTGGACGGCGTGCTCACCGACGGCCGCGTGGTATACGACGACCAGGGCCGCGAAATCAAGTTCTTCGATGTGCGCGATGGCCACGGGCTCAAGCTTTTACAGCGGGCCGGCGTGGAGGTGGCCTGGCTATCGGGGCGGGGCTCCCAGGCCAACCGGGTGCGCGCCCGGGAACTGGGCGTGGAGCGGCTCATCGAGCAATGCAAGGTCAAGCTGCCCGCGCTGACTGAATTGATCGCCGCCTGCGGCCTGACCCCCGCCGAGGTGGCCTACATGGGCGACGATCTCATCGACCTGCCGGCCATGCGCGCCGTGGGTTTTTGCCTGGCCCCGGCCGACGCCCGGCCCGAGGCCCGGGCCATTGCCCACTGGGTCTGCCATGCCCTCGGCGGCCGGGGGGCGGTGCGCGAGGCCTGCGAGCTGATCCTAAAGGCCAGCGGAGCCTGGGAGCAGGTGACGGCCCGTTATTTCTAGCCCTGCCTCCGTCCCCATCGCCGGGGAGACAAGCGCGGCGTTTGGGGGTCCCAGGGGCCGCCACCCGGCTGTTTTCGCCTTGCGTACGCCCGCGCTATCGGCTGCATGCAAGAATTTTGCCTTTACCCGCCAGTCCCCGCCGGATATACTCTGAGCGCGGGAGGGCCTGGGCAGGGCCCGGGCGGTGAAAACGGGCCAGGCCTGGCCAGCCGCAGTCCCATGGCCGCGGTGAGCACGGAGGAGCCTAGGCCCTGTGAGCAAATTTCGCCTGATACTGGTGGCGGCCCTGCTGGCGGTGATCGCCGGCACGCTGCTGGCCTACTGGCTGAATCCGCCGGCCAAGCTGCCAATGGTGGAGGATCCCAACCAGGCCCAGTTGGATGGGGACGGCAAGCCCAGGGTGCACGGTCTGACCTACACCCAGGTCAAGGACGGGGTTCGCAAATGGACCCTGGCCGCCCGCGGGGCTCGCTATGACGAGGACACCGGCATAGTCATCCTGTACAAGCCCTTTGTCACCTTTTACCAGGAGACCGGTGGCGAGATCACCGTCGAGGGCAAAGAGGGACAATACGATCAGAAAGAGCAGATCGTGCACCTCAAGGGCGAAGTCCTCGCGCGCACCAAGGACGGAAAATACCTGGAGACCGATCAAATCAGCTATTCCGAGATAGAGCAGGTGGCCGACACCAACTCCTGGGTCACGGTGGGCGGCCCCGGCTTCAAGGTCATCGGCAAGGGCATGCTGGTGGTGGTTCCCCAGAACAAGGTAACTTTTAAAAGCCAGGTGGACTCCACCTTCATCCCCCAGGGACACGGCCCGCCGCCGGGGGCGACGATGGACAAACCTGCCCCAGAGACTCCAGCGGGAGAAAAGCCATGAGCCGCAAGCCGATCCTGGCCCTGGTGCTGATGTTGTCCTTGTGCGCGCCTCCGGCCGCGCTGGCCTTCACCGCCCCCATGAAGAGCGACCAGCCCATCCACGTGGTCTCCGACCGGCTGGAGGTGGACAATAAGTCCCAGGTGGCCAACTTCATCGGCGCGGTGAAGGCGGTGCAGGGCGACGTCACCATCAACAGTGATTCCCTGGAGGTCTACTACGACCGCGACGCCGCCGAGCAGGCCTCGCCCGCCGCGGCCAAGCCCGCGGCCCCGGCAGCGGGCCAACCCGCCACGGAGGGCGCCCCCAGCAGCGAGGGCGGCCTGATGGACGGCGGCGGCAAGGTGCGCAAGGTGGTGGCCATCGGCCACGTGAAAATCGTGCAGCAGGACCGCGTGGGCCTGGGGCAAAAGGCCACCTACTGGGCCGGCGGGCGCAAGATATTGCTGGAGGGCCAGGCCACGGTCTGGCGGGGCAAGAACCAGGTATCGGGCGAACAGATCACCGTGTTCTTGGACGAGGACCGCTCCATCGTGCATGGCACCCCGGGCAAGCGCGTGGCCGTGACCATCGTGCCCGAGGGCAGCCAGGGAGGCAAATAACAGCTTGGCCCGCCTGAACCTGGAAAAACTGGTCAAGATCTACGGCGGCCGCAGGGTGGTGGACAACGTCTCGCTGTCGGTCAACGATCGGGAGATCGTGGGGCTCTTGGGACCCAACGGCGCCGGCAAGACCACCAGCTTCTACATGACCGTGGGGCTCATCCGACCCGACGAGGGCCGGGTGCTCTTGGACGACGCCGAAATCACCGCCCTGCCCATGTACCAGCGCGCCCGGCGGGGCATCAGCTACCTGCCCCAGGAGCCCAGTATTTTCCGCAAGCTCACGGTGGAGGAGAACATCCGGGCCATCCTGGAGACTCTGCGCCTGAGCGAGGACGAGGAGACCGACCGCCTGGACCGGCTCCTGGACGAACTCAAGGTGGCCCACCTGCGCCACAATCCCGCCTATTCCCTCTCCGGTGGCGAGCGGCGCCGGGTGGAGATCACCCGCCTGTTGGTCACCGAACCGGTTTTCATCCTCCTGGACGAGCCCTTTGCCGGCATCGACCCCCTGGCCGTGGCTGATCTGCAAAACATCATCCGCCAACTAAAGGACCGCGGCATCGGCATCATCATCTCCGACCACAACGTGCGCGAGACCCTGGGCGTCTGCGACCGCGCCTACATCCTCAACGAGGGCACGCTGCTGGAGGAGGGGGACCCCGAGACCCTGGCCCAGAGCGAGATCGCCCGGCGCATCTACCTGGGCGAAAGGTTCAAGCTATAGCCATGGGCCTGGAGATCAAGCAAAGCCTCAAGCTGAGCCAGCAACTGGTGATGACTCCCCAGTTGCAGCAAGCCATCAAGCTTTTGCAGCTCTCCCGCCTGGAGCTGGTGGAGACCATCAACCAGGAGATGCTGGAGAACCCCTTGCTGGAGGAGGCCGACGAGCCCTCCAACGAGGCCGAGTTGGCGGTGATCACTGGGGAGCCCGACGAACCCGCCCCGGAGATGGAGGCCTTGGCCGGCCCCAGCGAGTCCACCGACTATGCCACCGGCGAGGTGCCCGAGGCCCGCGACGTGGCGGCCGACCTGGAAGAGGTCAGCATGGGCGACCAGGTCAAGGAGGACTTCGACTGGGAGAATTACCTGGGCGAATATTCCTCGGCCCCGGCCTCCTCCGAGGGCGGCATGGCCGAGGACCGCGACGCCCCCTCCTTCGACAGCGTGCTCACCCGCTCACCCTCTTTATGCGAACACCTTTTGTGGCAATTGCGCCTGTCGCCGCTGGATGAAGGCCAGATGGAAATAGGCGCAACCATCATCAATAATCTCAACGAAGACGGCTATCTGCAAGTAAGCCTCGACTATCTGGCCGCCGGTCGCGGGGTGAGCGTGCCCCAGGTGGAGGCGGTGCTCAAGATCATTCAGCAGTTCGACCCCCTGGGGGTGGCCGCCCGCGACCTCAAGGAATGCCTTCTCATCCAGGCCACGGAGCTTTATCCTGGCCACGATTTGGTGTTCGATCTCTTGGAAAACCACCTGGGCGACCTGGAGCGGCGCAACTATCACGCCATAGCCAAGCGCCTGTCGGTGAGCCTGGACGAGGTGGGCGAGGCCCTGGAGGTCATACGCCGCCTGGACCCCAAGCCCGGCCGCACGGTCAGCGAGGACGAGCCCCAGTACATCACCCCGGACATCTACATCTACAAGGTGGATGGCGAGTTCGTGATCGTGCTCAATGAAGACGGCCTGCCCAAACTCAGGGTAAACAATTTCTACAAGGATTCCCTGGGCAGCGGAGGCTCGGTGGAGGCCAAGGAGTACGTGCAGTCCAAGCTCAGGAGCGCGGTGTGGCTCATCCGCTCCATCCACCAGCGCCAACGCACCATCTACAAGGTCACCGAGAGCATCGTGGGCTTCCAGCGCGACTTTTTCGACAGGGGCATCGCCTTTTTGAAGCCGCTGGTGCTGCGCGACGTGGCCGAGGACGTGGGCATGCACGAGTCCACCATCAGCCGGGTGACCACCAACAAGTACATGCACACGCCCCAGGGCGTCTTCGAGTTGAAATACTTCTTCAACTCCGGGATCAACCGGGTGCAGGGCGGCGCCGTGGCCTCCGAGTCGGTCAAGGAGCGCATCCGGCAGATCGTGGCCGCCGAAGACCCGGCCAAACCCTTGTCCGACCAGACCATCGGTGACATGCTCCAGAAGGAGAACATAGACATCGCCCGGCGCACGGTGGCAAAATATAGAGAAATGCTTGGCATTCTTCCCTCCAGCCGCCGCCGGCAGATACTCAAGCCACGCGGCAGGGTTCCGGCTTGAAAAATGCCCGTTGACAAGGCCGGCGGCTGGGGATATGCACTACCTTTACGCCCGGCCCTTTAGGCCTAGCCTCCACCCGGCCCCCGACCATGGCCAGCTGGGGGCGGGGCCGGTGGCGTTTATTCCCGTTTGACCAACGGGGCTTTGGCCCGCTCGCCGGGGCCGGCATCAGCCAGGCCCAACCCGCATCCACAGCGTGCCCGACCAGAAGGAGGGGTTATTTAATGCAGATTCAGGTCACCTTCCGACACGTGGACCCGTCAGAGGCCTTGAAGGAATACGCCCGCGAAAAGGTGGGCAAGGTGCAGAAGTACCTGGACGGCCCGGTGGAGGCCCAAATAACCCTGGGCGTGGAAAAGCACCGTCACGAAGCCGACGTGGTCATCTACGCCTCTGGTTTCAAGATCCACGGCCAGGAGACCACCGGCGACCTGTACAGCGCCATCGACATGGTCATGGACAAGCTGGAGAAGCAGGTCAAGCGCTACCGGGAAAAGCTCAAGAAGGTCAACCGCGATACCAACAAGGACCAGGAAGTGCCCTTCACGGTAGACGTGATGGAGGCCGAGAGCCTGTCCGACGATCAGCCGCGCATCATCAAGACCAAGAGCCTGACGGCCAAGCCCATGGACGCCGACGAGGCGGCCATGCAGTTGGACTTGTCCCGCGATGATTTCCTGGTGTTCATAAACTCCCGCACCGAGCTGCTCAACGTCATCTATCGGCGCGCCGACGGCAACTTCGGCCTGATCGAACCCCAATAGCACCCTGGCCGAGGCGTCCGAAGGAAATGAAACTAACCGAGATACTACGCCAAGAGCAGATCATCCCCGACCTGCAGGCCCGCAATAAACGCGCGGTGATGCTGGAGCTCTGCCAGGCCCTGTGCCAAGAACGGCCGGACCTGGACCCCGACCGTCTGATGGAGGTGCTCCTGGAACGGGAGCGCCTGGGCTCCACCGGCATCGGCGACGGCATCGCCATCCCCCACGGCAAGCTGCCCCAGTTGGGCGAGCTGCAACTGGCCTTTGGCCGCTCGCGGGCCGGAGTGGACTTCGACTCCCTGGACGGCAAGCCCGCCCACCTTTTCTTTCTGGTGGTGGCCCCGGAAAACTCCGCCGGGGTGCATCTCAAGGCCCTGGCCCGCATCTCCCGCCTCTTGAAAAGCCACGCCGTGCGCAAGGACCTGTTGCAGGCCAAGGACGCCCAGGAGATGTTCCAGCTCATCCAAGCCCAAGACGAGGAGTTCTAGGGGCCTTGCCCGGCACCACCCAGCGCGGCAACGCCCGTTTCGTGGTCCTGACCGGCCTGTCGGGCTCGGGCAAGTCCACGGCCTTGAAGGCCCTGGAAGACCTGGGTTTCTACGCCGTGGACAACCTGCCGGTGGAGTTGCTGCCGGCCTTTGTCAACCTGCCCCTGGAATACGTGGGCGAGCCCTTCAAGGCCGCCCTGGTCATGGACGTGCGCGCCCCGCGCTTTCTGGAGAGCTTCGCGCGCATCTTCGAGGAACTGTCGGAGCGGGGCTTCGTGCTGGAGATACTCTTTTTGGAGGCCAGCGACGAGGCCCTGTTGCGCCGCTTTTCCCAGACCCGGCGCCAGCACCCCCTGGCCGAGGAGCGGGGCAGCCTACAGGATGGCATCAGCCGCGAGCGCCGGCTCCTTGAGCCCTTCCGCCTGCGGGCCACCCAGATCGTGGACACCACTCGCCACACCGTGCACGAGCTTAGGCAGGAGATATTCCGCCTTTACTCGCGCCTGGCTCCGCCGGCGGCCATGCAGGTCAACTTCATGACCTTCGGCTTCAAATACGGCCTGCCGCCCGAATCCGATCTGGTCATGGACGCGCGCTTCCTGGCCAATCCCTACTTCGTGGACGAGCTGCGCAGCCTTGACGGCCGCGACGCGGCGGTGGTAGATTACCTCTTCAAGCAAGAGACCACCGTGGCGTTCTTAAGCCGGTTCAAAGAGTTGCTGGCCTTTCTCTTGCCCCTGTACCATCAGGAGGGCAAAAGCCAGCTCACGGTCAGCGTGGGATGCACCGGAGGCAAGCACCGCTCGGTGGCGGTGGTGGAGTGGCTGGCCAAGGAATTGGCCGGCCCCGGCTACCGCCTGACCATACGCCATCGGGACATCAGCCTGGGCTGACCGCGGGCAAGGCGCCAACCGGCGGCGGGCAGACCCCTTTTATTCACCCGAGACGGTGCCGCGGGCAGGCACCCGGCGCGCCCGCCGGCTGGCGCAAGAGGGGGAAGCACTTGATCGGTCTGGTGGTCATCACCCACGCCCGCCTGGGGCGCGAATTGGTCAACGCCGCCGAGTTCATCCTGGGCAATATCGAGCAGGCGGAGACCGTCTCGGTGGAGTCCAACCTTGAGGTGGACCAGCTGCGACGCTCGCTTACCACCGCCCTGGCCAAGGTGGACCGGGGCGATGGCGTGCTGGTCTTGACCGACATGTTCGGCGGCACTCCCAACAACATCTCCCTGGCCTTTTTGGCCGAGGGCAAGGTCGAGGTGGTAACGGGGGTCAACCTGCCCATGATCATCAAGGCCGCCACCTCCCGTCAGAGCAAGAGCCTGACCGACCTGGCCCGCTTGGTCTGCGAGGCCGGGCGGGGGGCCATCTCGGTTGCCGGAGAAATCCTCCTATCCTGAGGCGCCGGCCCCGGACCGGGGGCCGCGCCTAGTCATCACGCCCCTCAAGCACCAGCACCTGGACCAGGTGATGGCCATCGAACGCGCCTGCTTCAGCCATCCCTGGGAGCGCCGGCTGTTTGAGGCCGAGGTGGTCTTTCCCCAGGCCCTGTGCCTGGCGGCCCTGACCCTGCCGGGCCGGCTGGTGGCCGGCTATCTGATCTTGTGGCTGGTGGTGGACGAGGCCCAGATACAGAACATCGCGGTGCATCCGGGCCTGCGCGGCCGGGGCGTGGGCCGGGTCCTCCTGGCCCGGGGGTTGGGGGAGTGCCGCCGGCGAGGGGCCACCTGGGCCAGCCTGGAGGTTCGCCCCAGCAACCTGGCCGCCCGGCGCCTGTATGCCTCCCTGGGCTTTAAGGAGGTGGGGCGCCGGCCTGGCTACTACCAGCCCGAGGGCGAGGACGCCCTGTTGTTGAACGCCGATCTGGCCCTGGCTCAGGGCCTGGGCGGTGAAAATTCTTGACCCTGCCGGGGCGCTGCGATTACATTATGGTAAAGAAAACCTTTTGCAAGACAAGAGGTTCGCTAGAGATTATCATTTGCCGCCTTTCACGGGCCGATAGGCTTGCTGTAGCGGCATTTAATGCTTTTGGATCATTCTTAACCACCGGAGGCCCCGGCCAGGGGCCAGGTTAAATAGCCTCTCCAGGGCACAGGAGGTTTTCCCATGGCGGTAAAGGTCGGCATCAATGGTTTCGGGCGCATTGGCAGGCTGGCAGCCCGCATCTTGGGCAGCGGCCACAAGGACCTGGAACTGGTGGCCATGAACAGCCGCGCCGATTCCTTTCAGCTGGCCCACCTGCTCAAATACGATTCGGTGCACCGCACCTATGCCGGCAGCGTGGAGCATGACGACGATTCCCTGACCATAGAAGGCCGTCGGGTGCAGATAACCCGGATGTCCAACCCCGCCGACATTCCCTGGAAGGACCTGGGCGTGGAGGTGGTGCTGGAGACCACTGGCAAGTTCACCAAGCGCGAGGCCAGCCAGGGGCACATAAACGCCGGGGCCAAGAAGGTGGCCATCGGCGCGCCGGGCAAGGGCGTGGACGGCACCTTTGTCATGGGCGTCAATCATCAGGACTATGACACCGCCCAACACCACATCGTCAGCAACGCCTCCTGCACCACCAACTGCCTGGCGCCGGTGGCCAAGGTTCTGGAGGACAGCTTCGGCTTCGAGCACGGGCTGATGACCACCATCCACTCCTACACCATGAGCCAGCGCATCCTGGACGGCTCCCACAAGGACATCCGCCGGGCGCGGGCCGCGGCCATGTCCATCATCCCCACCACCACCGGCGCCGCCCGGGCGGTGACCGAGGTCATCCCGGCGCTCAAGGGCAAGCTGGACGGCATGGCCATCCGGGTGCCCACGCCCAACGTCTCGGTGGTGGATTTAGTGTGCCGCCTGGCCAAGGAGGTCACGGCCCAGGAGGTCAACGCCGCCTTGAAGGCCGCCAGCCTGGAAGACATGAAGGGGGTGCTGGCCGTGACCGACGTCCCCCTGGTCTCGGTGGACTACACCTCCAGTTCCTATTCCTCGGTGGTGGATGCTCCCCTGACCCAGGTCATGGGCGGACGCATGGTCAAGATACTTTCCTGGTACGACAACGAGATGGGCTTCACCCATCGCCTGATAGATTTGGCCGCCCACATGGCCGGCAAGCTCTAGGCCGCGGGGCGTCCGGCGGCGGGGGCTGAGTTGTCCCGCCCCGGCCTGCCTAGATTTTGCTTTTAACAAACGCACATAATGCGGCTTTGATTTACCTTTTCATATATAACGCCGATGCTCACCGCCTGGCATGAAGGGCTCTCGGCGACCTGACCCAAGGGGCTAGCCATGAAATTTATCAATGAGGTGGACCTGCGCCACAAACGTGTCTTCATCCGCGTGGATTTCAACGTACCCCTGGACGCGGACCTGAACATCACCGACGACAACCGCATCCGCGCCGCCCTGGCCACCATCAACTTCGCCCTGGACGAGGGCGCCAAAGTCATCGTGGCCTCCCACATGGGCCGGCCCAAGGGCAAGGTGGTGGACAAGCTCTCCATGGCCCCGGTGGCCAGGCGCCTGGCCCGCCTGCTGCGCAAGGAGGACAGCGAGGTGAAGCTGGCCCCGGATTGCGTGGGCAAGGCGGTGAGCAAGATGGTCAAGGATCTCAAATCCGGCGAGGTGCTGGTGCTGGAAAATCTGCGCTTCCACCCCGGCGAGACCCTCAATGACGAGGCCTTCAGCAAGGAACTGGCCAGTCTCTGCGACGTCTACGTCAACGACGCCTTTGCCGTGGCCCACCGCGAGAACGCCTCGGTGGTGGGCATCGTGCAGTTCGCGCCCTTGAGCGTGGCCGGCTTCACCATGAAAAAGGAACTGGACTACTTCCGCCGCTCCCTGCTCGACCCGGCCCGGCCCCTGGCCGCCGTGGTGGGCGGGGCCAAGGCCATGACCAAGCTGCCGGCCCTGGAGAACCTCTTGGAGCATGCCGACAAGATCATCATCGGTGGGGCCATGGCCAACACCTTCCTGATGAGCGTGGGCTACGACGTGGGCAAGAGCCTCTACGAGGAGGAGCTGGTGCCGGTGGCCAACGTGCTTCTGCGCAACGCCAAGCGCCACGGAGTCAAGGTCTTCATCCCCGTGGACTGCGTGGTGGCCGAGCGCATGGACCCCAAGGCCGAGACCAAGCTGGTGACCGTGCAGGACGTGCCCAAGGACTGGATGATCATGGACATCGGTCCGGCCACCAGCCTGCTCTACCGCGAGGCCCTCAGGGACTGCAAGACCATCATCTGGAACGGCCCCATGGGCGCCTTCGAGATGGACGCCTTCAGCCGCGGCACCTACAACATGGTCAGCACCCTGGCCCAGAGCTACGCGCTCACCATCATCGGCGGCGGCGACACCGACGTGGCCATCCACAACGCCGGCGAGACCGATAACATCAGTTACATATCCACCGGTGGCGGCGCCTTCCTGGCCTTGCTCACCGGCGAAACCCTGCCCGCCGTGGAGGCCCTGGGCGGCTTCACCGGCCTGGAGGGGCATACGAGGCAGGGCTAGGGCGCGACAGCCAAAACGGCCGCTGGGGCCTAGGGAGTGGACATGACGCGACGCAAGATGATCGCCGCCAACTGGAAGATGCACAAGAGCGTGACCGAGTCGCTGGAGCTGGCCGGCCAGATGGTCGATGGCCTGGCCGGCCAGGAGTTGGACGTGCTCGTGGCGCCCACCTCCCTGGCCCTATACGCCGTGGGCCAGCGCCTGGCCGGAAGCGGCGTGCTCCTGGCGGCCCAGAACCTGTTCTGGGAGGAGCAGGGGGCCTACACCGGCGAGGTGAGCGGCCCCTTGATCAAGGCCGCCGGCGCCAGCCATGTGATCATCGGCCACTCCGAGCGGCGCCAGTACTTCGGCGAGAGCGAGAAGACCGCCGGGCTGCGCGTGGCGGCCGCCCTGCGCTGCGGCCTGGTGCCCATCCTGTGCGTGGGCGAAAGCCTGGCCGAACGCCAGAACGGGCAGACCGAGGGCGTCTTGGAGAGCCAACTTTCCGGGGCCTTGGCCGGGCTGGCGGCCGAGAATCTGGGCGGTCTTATACTGGCCTATGAGCCGGTTTGGGCCATTGGCAGCGGATTAACCGCCAGCGAGCAGCAAGCCAATCAGGCGCACGCCTTCATAAGGGGCTGGATTGCTTACCGCTTTGACAAAGAAGTTGCAATGCGCACCAGAATCCTGTATGGAGGGAGTGTCAAGCCGGCCAACGCGGCCGGCCTTTTAAGTCAGAGCGAGGTGGACGGCGCCCTGGTGGGTGGCGCCTCGTTGAACGCCAAGGATTTCCTGGGCATTATCCAGGCCATATAACCGACGGCTCAAGGCAATAAACATGACCACCGCCATAATCATCATTCATATCCTGGCCTGCGTGGCCCTGATACTGGTGGTGCTGTTGCAGGCCGGCAAGGGCGCCTCCATGGGCGCGGCCTTCGGCGGCTCCTCGCAGACCGTCTTTGGCAGCGCCGGCGCCGCCACCTTCCTGGCCAAAATGACCACCGTGGTGGCTCTGGTGTTCATGCTCACTTCCCTGGGTCTGGCCATCTTCTCCGGCAAGGGCGCCCCGCCCTCGGTTATGGACGAGGCGACCTCCACGCCTCCGGCCCAAACGGCCCCGGCCCCCGCGCAGAGCGCGCCAGCCCCGGCCCCCGCGCCCGTCCAGGGCGCCAAGTAGGTAACAAGCTGCCGTCGTGGTGGAATTTGGTAGACACGCCGTCTTGAGGGGGCGGTGGGGAGACCCGTGCCGGTTCAAATCCGGCCGACGGCACCAAAAACCTCTGAACCTGCTGTTATGACTACATAAGCTTGCACCCAAGCTCCCAGCAATCGGCCATGTGTACATTTCGTAGGTACATTGTGGAGCATGGCCATGGGAGCGCGGATTGCAAGGGCACCGTCCTACCTCTTCAAAAACCGTCATATCTTCTATTTTCGGGTAGTCGTTCCTGTAGACTTGCGCCCACGCCTGGGCCGGGCTGAGCTGCGCTATTCCCTGGGGACGGCCTATCTTACCGAGGCACGGGCCAAGGTAGCCAGGGGCACCGTGGCTGCACGGGCAATCTTCAACAGCATCAGGAAGGGGGCCGGGAGCATGGCCGAGCTGACCCAGGAGAAGATTATGGCGCTCGTGGGAGAGTGGTTGCGGCAGACCCTCCAGGCAGAAGAGGACAGCCGGACCAACCGCCCCCGCCCCTGGGATGAAAACCACCTTGAGGAACACCTGGAGTTCCTGGCCGTGATGGAGAGCGATTGCCGGGAGGCCCTGGCCCTGGGCAAGATCGGGGGTGCCGCCCAAGTCAATGTTGAGGAAATCGCTAGCCAGCACGGTATTGAGGTTGCCCCAGGCAGCCCCGAATGGCGCTCCATGGCCCGGGAAGTTCTCAAGGCGTTGGTGGTCTACTGCCAGGTCGAGGCCCGCCGGTCCGTGGGCGACTACTCAGAAGCCGGCCTTAGTCCGGCCCCTGTCGCCTCCCTGCCCTACCCCGCCCAGCAAGACCCCGCTGTTCCCTCCATCCCCCTGGGCGAACTGGTGGGCATCTACGTTGCCGGTAAGGTCCGGCGCAAGGAGTGGTCTACGGAACGGTCACGCCAAGCGGGGGAGGCAAAGCTCAAATTCTTCCTCGCCGTGGTAGGTGAAGACCTGGGGCATGCCCAACTCGCCAAGGAGCATCTTCGCCGGGTGAGCCATACCCTGGAGCACATCCCCGAGGGGATGACTATGAGAAGGGAATACCGAGACTTAACCTTGGCCCAAATCATGGCGATGAAAATCCCCGATGAAGCCAAAATGGCCCCCGGAACCTTGGGCACCTACATATCCACGATTAACGCCTTCCTTGACTGGCTAGAAGCCAAACAGGACAACGTTACACCCGGCCTAGCTAAGGTGCTTAAACACACCGCCGCCTCTGATAAAGTCGAACGAGAAGTGGTCAACTTCACGACAGATGACCTATTTAATATATTTCACTCTCCAGAATACACCCGAGATTCTTTTAAGAAGCCGTGGCAATTCTGGATTCCACCTTTGCTGTTATTCACAGGGGCGCGCCTTGAGGAAATTTGCCAACTTAATCTTGATGATATCCTCTTGGTGGATGGAATATGGGTGGTCAACATCACTGAAGACCCAGATGGCGCTTCAGGCCGGCATGTGAAGAATAGGTCCTCCAGAAGGCGCGTACCTCTGCATCCTTTTCTAATTAACGACCTCAACCTTCCCGGCTACATCGCCAAGTTGAGAAGCTACAAAAAGCCGCGCCTATTCTCTGAGTTTGAAAAGCGGAGTGGCAGGTACAGCCACTATGCGTCCAGGTGGTTCAATGAAGGGGAGCGGGCCTACAAGCGCCGGGTGGGAATCGTGGATGATCCTTACTCCCGAAAGACACTGCACTCGTTCAGGCATACCTTTTTACAAACCTGCGACCTACTAAGCATTCCACCAAGAAAAAGCCAGCAAGTTACCGGGCACAAGACTACGCGACAGATTGCCGAATTGGATCAAGGAAACGATAGTTACAAAATTTACACGCACGGCCTGCCCCTGGAGACGATCTACCAGGATGTCATGCTCAAACTTGACTTCGGCGTTGACCTGTCCCACCTGGCCCACTCCAAATATGTGGTCAAAGGAAGCCATTGAGGCCAGGTAACGACCTAACCCAGGACCAATAGCCACAAGCCCTCTAACTTCGGCTTCCTCAGATGCCCCAGGAGACACGATCGCCGGCCAGCCCATAGGCGGGTACAGGGCCAAAATGAAATTAAGCGCCCCAGGACGACCCATGAACCACACCCAAAGGAGACAGTGAGCCATGCAGCAGACCACCGCCGCCCCCACCATGATTCAGCGCCTCAGCTACCGCGCCATTGCCGCCGCAGCTACCCTGGTGGTGCAGACCGGGCGACTTCTCCGGCTCCTGCCCAAGGGCGCGGGCTATTTCGTGGGGGAGTCCATCAGCCCCAGGGTGGACTTCTGGCAGGAGCGCTCCCCCGGCTACCGCAACCTGCATGCCGTCCTGGGGCCTGTAGCCGTGGTGGTCAGCGCTCCCGTGGCCGGCTAAGGCACCCCGCCGCTTGCACCGCCCGCCCCGGCTTCGCCACTGAGGCCGGGGTGGTCGGCAGGCTCCCTGAGGTGCCCCAGGAGACGCGCCACGCCTGGCCCATGGTTGGGCATGGGGCGTGAGGGAGCGGCGTGCAGAGGCCATCCTGGGCCGTCTGGCTGGAAGGCCGGAACGCAGGGCGGCAGACAGGCCTATGTGCTAGTATGCCCAGGCGGCAAGGCCTGGACTTGAGCATAAACCCTGCTAGGGACGCCTCGCTTGATTAATCCTAGCAGGTAGGTCATATTACGATATCGTAATAATGGGTTGCCCTCTTTGATACACAAGAGCATACCGCCCCGCTAGTTGCCCTGGAGAAGGCCGTGGAAGACAACATCGAAAAGCAGAGGCTCGCAGCCCTGGCGCAAGATAGCGCCGCGCAAGCCCACCACGGCCCCGATGCGGATTCCGGAGCAAGTCGGCCGGCGATTCCACGGGAAGCCGGCCACCCATTCCACGGGAAGTCGGCCACCGATTCCAGAGCAAGCCGGCCGCATTGTGAATAAGTGCCGGGCAAAGGGGATGACGCTGGGTAACCG
>JAZDIQ010000009.1:0-23772 GCA_043804825.1 Pseudomonadota bacterium | reverse complement strand
CACGGTGGCTGCAACCCCAGCCCAAGGGCCAAAAGTTCTCCGATGTCCATGATCTGCTCCTCCTCGCTACCCTCAAATGGGCCAGGGAAGCATGACATCGGTCAAACCCCAATTCCACTGGTTGTGACGAGGAGGCACTTTTCATTGTTAATTAACAAATTATTGCGCGCCAACCCATTTTTTCCTTTCGTAGCCGTTCCTCTTATGGTTAAGCGGTAGGATTATTATCAACGACGTTCCCCAGAACTTCGCGCTCCCAATCTACATGCCCCACCCTCCCCCGCTCTTGCCTAGCTCCCCCAGCAGCGCCAAGAGCGCCGTGAAGCCCACCGCCAGCACCACCAGCATGACCAGCATCATCACCAGCACCGGCGGCAGGATGATGGCGGCCAAGGCCCGGCCCTTGCCGATGCCGTGGGCCGTGGCCAGGCCGGCGGTCATGATCACCACGTGCCAGATCAGCACCGCCGCCGTGCCCACAAAGGGCACGATGGCCAGGAGGCCGGCGGCCTCGCCGTAGGCGTTGACCCGGAAGGTGGCGCTGAAGCCATTCTTATTGCCCCCCAGTATGAAGAGCATGACGTGCACCACGGCGGTGGTGAAGAACATCTCGCCCAGGCTGATCACGGGCGCCAGAAAGAGCATCCACAGGGCCGCCTTGGAGGACAGCGAGGAACTGCCCAACAGCAGACCCCACAACAGGGTCACGGCCGTGGAGAAGGTGCCCAGCACCAGGCCATAGCTCAGGGGCCAGCTCAGGCCCGGCTGGGCCGGCGGCGGGGCCAGGGTGCGGCCGGGGTGGCCCAGCACCTGCCAGGTGGTGCGCCACAGGCGGGTCAGCAGGCCCGCCTCGCCCTCCCAGGCCGGCCCCTGGCTCGGCAGCCCCTTGGTGGGCGGCCCCTCCTGCCAGGCCCAGTCCAGTGGGTCGTCCATGGCTGGTCCGGCGGGTCCGGCTGGCAGCGGGGGCGGCAGGGGCGGCGGAGACGGGGATGTCTGGGGGCTGCTCGCGGGCGGCTCGGCGGCCTGGGAGTCTGCGGGCTCGGCCGGCCGCGCGGCGGGGGCCGGGTCGCCCGAGGTGGCGGGGGTGGCCGGGGCCTGGGGGTGGTCCTGCTCCTGGCCGCAGGCCGGGCAGAGCATGGTGTGGGGCAGCCCCCCGGGCGCGGCGCTGGCCGGGTCCACCTCGGTCCCGCAGAAGGGGCAAAAGGCCTTCATCAGCGGCCGTCCTTCTTGCTCTCGGACTTGAGCTTGGCCCAGCGGTTCAAGAACCCGCCCACCCCGCCCAGGATGGCGCCGTCGCGGGGGGCGCTGTCGCTGGACATCCCCTGCGGCCCCTGGCCGGAGACGGCCTGCCGCAGGCACTCCACGCGCTCGCCGCAGTTCCAGCACTGCTCCTGCACCTCGCGCAGGCCCTCCTTGCTGCGAGGGAAGACCTTTTCCAGGACGCCGTAGCAGTCCGGACGCGGGCTTTGCTGTTCTTCGCTGGTCAAGGGCGGCCTCCCGGCGGCGGATGGCGGGTGTATGCCCGCCGCTGGGTGCAGGATAATCGCTAGGCCCGGGCTGGTCAAGGCCCGGGCCTGGCCGCCCGGCTATCCCTTGTCGCCCTCGCCGTTGAATAACTGATAGGCGCTCAGCACCTGGCGCGCCACCTCCACCAGCTTCTGGTTGGTGTTGCGGCTGTGCCTTTGCAGCGAGCGCATGGCCTCGGCCTCGCTGTAGCCCTTGCTCTCCATGAGCACCCGCTTGGCCTTTTCGATCTCCTGGCGATCCAGCAGTTCCTGCTGCAATTCCTGGCGCTGGGCCGAGAGGTCCCTGAGCCGCTGGTGGGTGGCCCCGGCCACCTCCAGGGCGGCGGCCACCTCCAGGGCCTGGCGAGGGCCGGCCAACAGGGCCAGGGCGCTGGTGTCGCGCAGGGCCTGACGCGCCAGGTCATCCACCTGGCCGCAGACCAGCACCACCCCCACCTCCTCCGGGGCCAGCACCCCGGCCAGGGCCTGGACCTCCACGGGCAGGTGGCCATGCAGGTCCCACAAAGCCACCAGGGGCGAGCCCGGGGCCAAGCCCCCCTGGATATCCGCGAAACGGTGCCAACCCTGGGCGCCATATTCCTGCTCCAGGGTGGTCTCCAGCAATTGACGGTAGGGGGAATCAGACTTCTGGATGAGAACCACGGTCGTTCTGCTCATGGGGCACCTCCTTATGGGGGAGGCTCCATGGCAAGAAGCAATCCAGGGGATTGCCTGGGGATATAGGTTAATATTTTGTGATGGTTATCCTAAAGACACCCCAGGGGGAGCACGAGGGACTTCGGTAGGTGCCGGCCCCAACGGCCGAAGCATCGGCAGGCCCGCGGCCAGGCCCCCGCGATTCTTGGCCCCTGTATTGCATGTCTATCAGGGCGAACAGACCCCTCGGAGGTGTACATGAAGACCGCCGGCATCCCCCTCAAGCAACAGGCCCTCAGCCTGTCCCCCTCGCCCCAGGGCGCCGCCGTGCCCAGCCAACTGGACTTCGGCCCCATGGTGACCAAGGCCATGCAGTCCTCCAACGGGGCCTTGTTGGCGCAATTGGCCAAGATAGCCATGCTGCAAAGCGGCTCGCGCCTGGGCAGCCTGGCCCCGGTGAGCACCGGGCATGTCCTGCCCGCCAGCCTGGGCGGCGGCCTAGCCAGCGCCATCGCCACCTCCCAGCCCTCCCCCTCCACGGCCAGCGCCCAGACCGCCAGCGCTACGGCCCAGCCGGCCAAGCAGGAAAAAATAACCGCCCCGGCCTCCAGCGGCCGCCAAGACATTGACAGCCTCATCACCTCCACCGCCGACCGCCATGGCGTGGACCCCAGCCTGGTGCGGGCGGTGATCACCGCCGAGAGCGATTTTGACACCCAGAGCGTCTCGCCGGTGGGGGCCATGGGGCTGATGCAGCTCATGCCCGGCACCGCCCAGGACCTGGGCGTCAAGAACCCCTTTGACCCGGCCCAGAACATCGACGGCGGCACCCGCTACCTGGCCCAGCTCCTGCGCCGTTTCGACGGCGACGAGAAAAAGGCCCTGGCCGCCTACAACTGGGGCCCCGGCAACGTGGAGCGCGGCGGCAGAATGCCCGAGGAGACACGCAACTACTTGCAAAAGGTGGCCCGCTTTAAGAAGCGCTACGAAGGCGGCTACAGCACCGTGGCCTAGGCCTCCGCCCCGCCGGCCAGCCTGGTCCCCCGCCGCGCCATGGGCACCCCAGGGGGTGCATTTGGCGGCGCGGCGACGTATCATAAAAATTAGGATACGCACACCCCGAGCGTGCCCAGGAGGCGAGCTTGTCAGCCCCGCCATGGAGCAGCCAGAGGCTGCGGGAGGTCTTCACGCCTGGTCGCCAGGTGCAGGTGCTGCTGGCCGGTCGCCGCGCCTGGCAGCACAGCGCCGTGCGCCATGCCTCGGTGCTGGAGGCCCTGGAGGACGAGCTGATCCTCAGCCAGCCCCAACCCGCCCTGCCGCCGCCCTGGCTGGGCCAGGCCTTGGAGATAACCGTGCTTTTGCGCCAGGCCCCCGGAGGGCAGAGCCGCCATGCCTATCAATCCAGCATCCTGGACGTGCTGCCGGTTTTTGACGGCCCCCAGGGGCCAGGGCCGGCGGTGGTGGTCATGTATCCCCGCGAGGAGGACCTCTACCCCACCAGCCTGCGCAAGGCCCGACGCCTGGCGGTGCCGTCCCAGGCCCCCCTGCAATTGTGGCTGGCGGATCAGCGGTTAAAACTTCTGGACATCTCGCAGAAAGGCCTTAGATTCAGCGGAGGGGAGTTTTTGTCCGGCTACCAGCCCGGTCAGGAGATGCGGCTCAGGCTGGTGGTGCACGACGAGCCCCAGAGAGTGCACGGCCGCGTGGCGGCCATCAACCGCGTGTCAGCGGGCCGGGAGGTGTCCCTGGAGTTGGGCATCCTGCCCCTGGACGCCTGGACCTCGCTGTTGGAGGCCCTGCAGGAGCTGGAACACGCGGCCCAAAGCCAAGGAGCCATGGCATGAGCACTGCGCAAAAGAACGAGGAATACGTCTGGGTCATCGTGGAGAGCGTGGGTCAGGAAGACAACTTCGTGGGTCTCAACGACACCCAAAGCGGCGAGACCTTCATCCCCGTGACCGCCGAGAAGGAACAAGGCCTGATGCTGGCCGGGCGCCTGCCCGCCGGCCCGGCGGGCTCCACCCGCCAGGTGGAGGCCATACACAAGACCAGGCTGATGGACATGGCCGGCCCCGAGGGGTTCGCCATCTACCTGGTGGACGAGCAGGGGCGCATGCTGCGGCGCCTGGACCCGGTCAAGGCCAACTAGGTGTGTGTCGGAGAAAGCCATCCATGGCTTTCTCCTCTTGGGCCGTCCATGGCCCGTCTAGGAGCCTGCCGACCTGTTACTCCGACGGGCTCCCAGGGGCGCCACCCCGCTGAATATCCGCCGCGCCGGGGCGCTCAGCCCCGCCGGCGGCGGACCACCCGCCAAATCTCGCCCAGTTCCTTGAGCCCCAACAGCCGGGCCGTCAAGAGATACACCACCGCGCCCACGCCCATGCCCGCCAGGGGGCGCACCGCCCGGCGCAGGTAGCCGCCGCTCTGGCCCCAATCGGGGCCGTAGGCCACCAGCCACACCGCCAGGCCCATGACCGCCGAAGCCAGGGCCACGCGCAGGCTGCTGTGCAACAACTCCCGCCCGCCCAGGGGTCCCAGGCGCTGGCGCAGATACCACAGGAGTACCAGGAAATTCACCGCCCCCGAGACCGTGGTGGCCAGGGCCAGGCCCACGTGCAGCAGGGGCCTCATCAGGACCAGGCTCACCCCCAGGTTGATGATCAGGCAGAAGCCCGCCACCTTGACCGGGGTGGTGGTGTCCTTGAGGGCGTAGAAGGCCGGCAGCACCGAGCGCACGGCGGCGAAGGCCCACAAGCCCAGGCCGTAGCCCACCAGGGCATGGGCCGTGGCCCGGGCGCTGTGCAAATCGAACTGGCCTCGCGTGAACAACAAGAGCACCAGGGGCTCGGCCAGCACGATCAGCCCCACCATGGCCGGCAGGTTGATGAACATGGTCAGCCTGAGGCCATAGGCCATGGTCTGTTTGAGGGCCTGGTGATCGCCCTGGGAGGCCTGGCGCGACAGGCTGGGCAGGATGGCCGTGGAGACGGCGATGGCGAAGATGCCCAGGGGGAACTCGATGAGCCGGTCGGCGTAGTATAGGAAACTGACGCTGCCCTTGGGCAGGTAGGAGGCCAGGATGGTGTTCATGGCCACGGTGACCTGGTAGACCGCCGCGCCGAAGACGGCCGGCCCAATCAGGCGCAGGATGCGGCGCAGGTGGGGGTTGCGCAGATCCCAACCGGGCAGGAGACTCACCCCCCGGGCGCGCAGGAAAGGCACCTGAAGCATCAACTGGGCCGCGCCGCCCAGGATAACGCCCACCCCCAGGCTCAGCACCGGCGGGTCCAGGCGCGCGGCCAACAGCGCGGGGCTGAGGATCAGGCACAGGTTGAGCAGCACCGGCGAGGCGGCCGGGGCAAAGAAATGGTCCATGGAATTGAGCACCCCGGCGGACAGGGCCGCCAGGCTGACGAAAAAGATGTAGGGGAAGCACCAGCGGGTCAGCAGTACGGCTATCTCGCGCGCCGGATGTCCGGGGACGAAGCCCGGCGCCATGACATGCACCACCTGAGGCGAGAAGGTCATGCCCAGGGCGCAGACCACCAGGAGAATCAGGGCCAAGAGCCCGTAGGTGGAGCGAGCCAGCAAAAGAGCTTCCTGCTTGCCCTTTTGGGCCAGCACCTCGGTGAAGACCGGGATGAAGGCGATGGTCAGGGTGCCCTCGGCGAACAGGCGCCGAAGCAGGTTGGGTATGCGAAAAGCCACGAAAAAGGCGTCGGCCGCCGGACCGGCCCCGAAGAAATAGGCGATCACCAGGTCGCGCACAAAGCCGCCCACCCGGCTGGCCAGGGTGGCCAACCCCACCACACCGGCGGCGCGGGCGATGCGGTGTTCCTCGCTAGCTCTCGACACGGCCGGGCCTTGTGCTATAATCACTCAAACAAACCCCTTGACACTGGGACCCAGGCCCGATAAAAGTTGGTTCTTGATCCCTGCGGCCCGGGGCCGCTTTTCCCTTGACTTGTGACAACTTCGGAGGATTGCCAAGGTGGCCAACCACGCTTCCGCCATCAAAAGGGCCAAGCAGAGCGAGAAAGCCCGCATGCGCAACAAGGCCGCGCGCACCCGCGTGCGCAATGCCGTCAAGACCGTCCGTATGGCCCTGGAGGGCAAGGACGCCGAGGCGGCCCAAAGCGCCCTGCGTCAGGCCGCCAGCACCATCGACAAGGCCGCTGGCCAGGGCGTGATCCACGACAACGCCGCCTCGCGCTACATCGCCCGTCTGTCCCGTCAGGTCCAAGCCCTTACCGCCTAGCCGGTTGCCACGCGCCCGCCGCCTCACAGCGAGGCCGGCGGGCGTGTGTTCTTGCCCGCGCACAGGTCCAAGATCAGGCGTTCCATGATCACCCGGTCAGCCCCGGGCGAGGATTTCAGCGCCAAATCAGCCTCCAGGATGCGCCCCAGACGCCCGGCCAGGCCGGCGGCGCTCTCTTTTTGCGCGCGCTCCATGATGGTGCGCGCCGCCGCCGGCGGCAGATGCAAGGCCTGGGCCGCCTGCCCCTGGTCCCGACCCTGATCCAAGGCCCGCCGTGCTTCCATCAGCTGCCGGAACAGCCTGGTCACCATGGCCAGCACCTTCACCGCCGGCTCGCCCAGGGAGTCCAACTGGTCATGGCTGGTCAAGGCCCGGTGCAACTGGCCGGCGGCCAAGGCGTCGGTGAAGTCGAAGATGGAGTAGAGCCGCCCCCGGCCGGTGACGGCCGCCACGTCCTGGGCCGTGATCTGCGCCCGGCCGCCCACGAAGAGCGAGAGCTTCTCCAGCTCGGAATCCAAGGCCCCCAAGCCCAGGCCCATCAGCTCGGCCAGGCGCTCGGCGGCCGGCCCGGCCAGGGTCTTGCCGCGCGCCGCGGCTCGCTCTTTCAGCCAGGGGGGCAGGTCCCGGGGCCACATTTTCTTGAAGACGTGCACCTTGCCGGCCTTGGCCAGGGCCTTGGCCATGCGGGTGCGGCTATCCAGCTTGGCCCCGGCCAACACCAGGCAGGTAGAGGGCGCCGGGTCCTCGATATAGGGCAGAAAGGCGTTTAGCTGCTCGGCCTTGTAGGCCTCCAGCTCCTGTAGCAGCACCAGGCGCCGCCTCCCCAAAAAAGGCAGGGTGCGGGCGCTCTCCAGCACCCGCGAGGGCGTGGTGTCCAGGGCGTGAAAGCGCTCCACGTTCAGGCTGGGGTTTTGGCTGAAGGCCGGGGAGGACAAAAAGACCTCCAGGGCCTGGCCCACCAGAAAGTCTTCCTCGCCGAAAAGGCCATAGAGCGGCCCCGGCTCCTGGCCGGAAACCTCGGGCCAGGGGTTGGCCCCCGCCCCGCCGCCAACGGCCGCGCCTCTACCCGCCACCATGACTTGTCCGCCGAACCTAGAAGTTTTCGAACACGCCGTCGTGCAGGGTCTGGGCCAATTCCTTGGCCAGGGTGTTGATGGCCGTCTGCTTGTACTGATCGCTGGCCTGGATGGTGCCAACGATATTGTAGGTGGCGTTCTTGGACAGGTCGTTGTTCTCCCAGAGAATCTCGCCGTTGGACTTGCGCGCCAGCTGGGCGCCCACGAAGATGGTGATACGCCGCTGCAAACTGGTGGAGCCCCTGGTCAGAGACACGTCCTCGGTCTCCACTTTCTTGATGATGCCCTTGAGCACCACGTCGGCCTGGCCCTCGGAGACCACCCGCAGCATCTGGCTGCGAGTGAACTGGAAGATCGTCTCGTCGGTGAAGACGCGCTCGATGCGCAGCTCGCCGGTCTGGTTTTCGAAGACCGGAATGGCGATGGTGCGAATGCCCGAGGGCAGGTTGTTCTGCTTGCCGCGGAAGTTGTAGCCGCAGGCCGTCAGCGCGCAGGCCGCCACGACCACCAGTAAGACCAAGGATAACTTTCGCACCGCAAACCTCCCTTGAGACCGGGACCGAGGAGCGAGGGCCCCTGGCCGCGCGTGGTCAGATGGTCATAGTTAACACAGGGCGCGCCGGCCTGTCCATGCCCGCGGGGCGCACTGGCGGCAAAGGTCGCGCTCAACTCTCCAGGCGCAGCACCAAGTGCCAGCCCCGGTTGGGAAACTCGATGCGATGGCGGCACTCCTGTCGGAAGCCGTAGCCCCCCAGAATGCCAACTAGCTGGTCCACGGTGGACCATTGCAGGCACTCGTAGAAGCCGGCGGAGCCATCCTCTTGCATGCCGGTGCCCGCTTCCAGCACCAGCAGGCCGTCCGGCTTGAGCACCCGCTGGATCTCGCCCAAGAGCTTGGTCAGGTCGAAGGCGTGGTCAAAGGAGTTGGAGAAGACTATGTCCGTGGAGCTATCGGGGAACTGGATGGCGTGGAAATCACCGGGCAGCACGTAGCGGTTGTCCTTGCCGGGGTTGAGGTCGATGCCCACGGCGAAGCAGCCCTTGTCGATGAAGGCCTTGACCTCGCTGCCCTGGCGGGCGCCCAGACACAGGGCCGTGCCGGTCCGCACCACACCGTACTGGTTGAGCCGCTCCAGGAGCAGGGCTCGATAGCGCTGGTCGTAGTCATCTATCTCGCGGGGGCAGATGTTCTTCAGCTTGAACTTGGCCGCCTGGTGCTCCACGTAGTCGTCGTAGCTGTCGTATTGCCGGGCCAGCAAGCTCTCCGGCCCCTTGGCCGCCCAGCGCTTGCCGATGCGCTTTTTCAGGTAGTGCTGGCGTATCTTGTCGGGGATGGCCCGGATGTCGTGTAGCGCCTTGTCAATGCCCATCCGGACTTGCCCCTCTGCCCCCTAAAGGACGATGTTCACCAATTTGCCCTGCACCACGATGACCTTCTTGGGCGCCCGGCCGGCCAGGAAGCCCAGGACCTTGTCATCGGCCAGGGCCGCGGCCTTGATGACGTCGTCATCGGCCTCGGCGGCCAGGGTCAGGCGCGCCCGCACCTTGCCGCCCACCTGCACCACCACGGTCTTCTCCTCCTGCACCAGGGCCGCCGGGTCGTGCACCGGCCAGGGGTGGTCCAGCAGGTAGCCCTGGTGCCCCAGGCGTTGCCACAGCTCGTCGGCCAGGTGGGGCGCGATGGGGCTGATCAGGAGCACCGCCGTCTCCACCGCCGCCTTGAGCACCGCCTCCCGCCGGGGCTGGCCGTTGATCCGGGGGCTTTGCTCGGCCAGGCTGATGGCGTTGACCAACTCCATGACCTGGGCGATGGCGGTGTTGAACTGGAAGCGCTCCTCCACGTCCTCGCTAAATTTCTTGATGGCCTCGTGGGTCTTGCGGTTGAGTTCGGCCAGCTCCGGACCAAGCTCCCCGCCGCCGGCATGGGCCGCCACGCCCGATGCCTGGGCCGCCACGGCCAGGGCCGCGCGCCACAGGCGCTGCAAGAAACGGCTGGCCCCCTCCACGCCCTGGTCCGACCACTCCAGGTCGCGCTCGGGCGGGGCGGCGAACAGCGAGAAGGCGCGCACCGTGTCGGCCCCGTAGCGGGCGATCATGTCGTCGGGGTCCACCACGTTGCCCTTGCTCTTGCTCATCTTGGAGCCGTCCTTGATGACCATGCCCTGGGTGAGCAGGTTCAGGAAGGGCTCGTCGGCCTTGACCAGGCCCAGATCGCGCAGCACCTTGGTGTAGAAGCGGCTATAGAGCAGGTGCAGCACCGCGTGCTCGATGCCGCCCACATACTGGTCCACGGGCATCCAGTAGTCGGTGCGCTTTTGCTCCAGGGGGCCTTGATCATAGTCCGGGCAGGCGTAGCGGGCAAAGTACCAGGAGGACTCCACGAAGGTGTCCATGGTGTCGGTCTCGCGCCGGGCCGGGGCCCCGCAGGCCGGGCAGGTCACATTGAGCCACTCGGGCATGTGGGGCAACGGCGAACCGCCGGTGGGCGGGATGACCGCGTCAAGGGGCAGCACCACGGGCAGGTCTTTCTCCGGCACCGGCACCAGGCCGCACTTGTCGCAATGGATCATGGGGATGGGCGCGCCCCAGTAGCGCTGGCGGGAGATGCCCCAATCGCGCAGGCGGTAGTTGACCGTCTCGCGCCCCAGGCCGCGCTTTTCCAGGGCCTGGGCGATGGCCCGCTTGGCATCGGCCGAACTCAGGCCGTCGAAGGACCCGGAGTTGATCAGGTAGCCGTAGTCGGTGAAGGCCTGGGTCATGTTCTGCACGCCCAGGGGACCGTCCGGCCCCACGATCACCTCCACCAAATCAAGGCCATATACCTTGGCGAACTCGAAGTCGCGCTGGTCGTGGGTGGGCACGGCCATCACCGCGCCGGTGCCATACCCCCCCAGCACGAAGTTGGCCACGAAGATGGGCATCTTGCGGCCGGTGACCGGGTTGGCGCAATAGGCTCCGGTGAAGACGCCTTCCTTCTGCTTGTCATCGCCGCGATCGGCGTGGCTTTGCCGCCCCACCCGGTCCACGAACTCCTTGACCGCCTGCTCCTGGGGCGTGCCGGCGCTGAGTTCCTGGGCCAGGGGGTGTTCCGGGGCCAGGCTCATGAAGGTGGCGCCGAAGAGCGTGTCGGCCCGGGTGGTGAAGACCTTGATGTGGCCGCCCTGCTCCCACAGGGGGAAGTCGATCTCGGCGCCGAAGGACTTGCCGATCCAGTTGCGCTGCTGCACCGTCACCCGCTCGGGCCAGCCGGGCAGCCTGTCCAGCCACTCCAACAGCTCGTCGGCGTATTGGGTGATTTTAAAGAAATAGCCGTGCAGGAGCTTCTGCTGCACCGGCGTGGAGCAACGCCAGCAGGCCCCGTTCTCCACCTGCTCGTTGGCCAGCACCGTCTTGCAGGGCTCGCACCAGTTGACCATGGCCTGTTTGCGATACACCAGGCCCTTCTCCCACATGCGCGTGAAGACCAGCTGCTCCCAACGGTAGTAGCTGGCGTCGCAGGTGGCGAACTCGCGGTCCCAGTCGTAGGAGAAGCCCAGCCTTTTCAGCTGGCCGCGCATGTAGTCGATGTTCTCGTAGGTCCACTTGGCCGGGTGGGTCTGGTGGGCGATGGCCGCGTTCTCCGCCGGCATGCCGAAGGCGTCCCAACCCATGGGGTGCAGCACGTTGAAGCCCCGCATGCGCCGCATGCGCGCTAGCGCGTCGCCGATGGAGTACACCCGCATGTGGCCCATGTGGATGCGCCCGCTGGGGTAGGGGAACATCTCCAGCAGGTAGTACTTGGGCCGCTGGGGGTCCATCTCCACCTTGAAAAGGCCGGCATCCTGCCAGCGCTTCTGCCAGCGGGCCTCCACCAGGGAGGCGTCGTAACGCTCATCGGGGTTGGGCGTATTTTGATTCATGGTTACCAATGCTTACCCTGAAAACGCCCCAAGGGGCGATGGTGAACGGCTCTCCCCGGACCCACTAGGCCCAAGTCTTGCGTTTTTATCACAGGGTCAGGGGCTTGTAAACCGGGGGCTGTCCGCCCGCCGGGGCCGTCCCGGCCTCCACCTGGCCGGCGGCGCGGCAGCGCCCGGCCAAAACGCGGCGGGATGTAGGTTCTTTTCTTACAACATAATCCAAGTTCTTGGGGTTGACCGCCGATCCACCGGGCAACTAGGGTGTAATCTCCCCGGTCTGCCCCGGGGCCGCCATCCGGCCGGGGCCGGGTCAGCCGGGTACAGCCTGGGTCAGCCTGGGTCAGCCTGGGTCAGGCCTCGCCCAAAAGCCTCAGCAGGGTGGCGCTGGCGATCATCTCCCGCTCGCCGGGGCTCAGCGGCAGGTCCTCGAACCACTGGCGGAAGGCCCCCGCGTCGCGCCAGGGGGCGTCGGAGCCGTAGAGCACCCGTTCCGGCCCCTTCCGGCGGATGATCTCCACCAGGCGCGCCGGCTCCAAAAGGCCCATGAGGTAGGAAATGTCGAAATAGACGTTGTCCAGGCCCATGAGGGGCTCCAGGGAGTCCCAGCCGTAGAGGCTGCCCCCGTGGGCGGCGATGAAATTCACCTCCGGGTGGGCACTGGCGGCGCGGGCGATCTGGGGCGTTTCGCAGCCACCGAAGCCGAACATCTTGACCACCCATTCCAGGTGGGGTTTGGCCTGGACCAGCCCCTCGATGAACAGGGTGTCCAGGAGCACCGGCAGGCCGCTGCCCTCCAGCAAGGAAAAGAGTTGGTCGCTGGCAGGGTCGTCCAGGGAAAAACGCTGGATGAAGGGGTGCAGCTTGACGCCCCTGAGGCCCAGTTCCTGGAGCAGCCTGACATCCTGGGCGGCCTGGCCCTGGGGGTGCAGCAGGCCGAAGGGTATCAGCCGGGGGTCGGCCTGGGCGGCCCGGGCGGCCCAGCGGTTCAGGTCGGCCACGCGGTCCTTTTTGCCCGAGACGGGCAGAAGCACGTAGCGGTCCACGCCGGCGGCGCTCATGCTGGCGCTCAGGGCCTCCAGGGTGCCGCCGCCGATGATCTGCCATTTGTGGGGATTGTCCGAGGGCAGGTGATCGTCCAGCAGGGTCAGACGCTGCTCCAGGACGTCCAGATCCTCGGGCAGGAAGGCGTGGGTGTGGGCGTCTATGAGCATCACTGGGCTCCCCCGGCGTATGAATGGTTGTTTCTACGTTATACACCAAGCGGATCGCCGGTCCACGCTGGGGCCGCACCTGGCCCGCTCCCTGGATCTGAACCGCCTAGGCAGATGGGCCGCCTGACTTTCGGCGCGGGTGGTCATCATCGGGGCACGGTGGGCGATTACGCTTGGGATCACTGGATGCGGTATGATACATTTCAATAACCTACAGGGCAAACGCCTCGCCCGCCCCGCCCGTGTACAGCCCTCAGCGCGGGAGGTTTAACGGTCATGCGCCGCTTGCGCCAGACAGCTTTTTGGGCGCTATTGCTGGCCGCCGGGTTGGCTCTGCACCTATCCTGCTACCCTGCCCTGATGCGCCTGGTGGTGGCGCCGGAGCTGGATTACACCCGGCACCAATTCAAGGTCTTTCATTTCGACCTCCTCTCCCTGGGGGTCCAGCCCTTTTTCGAGGACCACAGCTCCGGGGAATTCCAAAGCCGCCGCAACTTCAGCACCCTGCGTGCCCTGGCCGGCTGGCGGGTGACCAAGGCCGGCAAATACCTTATTCAGTTGACCTGCGACGATTTCGGCAGAGTGGCCCTGGACGGCAAGACCGTCCTGACCCAGGAAAAGGGGCTGGACGCGGGCCGGGTTTCCTGGCTGGCCATCAGGCTGGAGCCGGGAATCCACCTGCTGGACCTGGAATTGACCAACTGGACCGGCCATGGGCACATGGAGTTGTTGGCGCGGGCGCCGGGAGAGGAAGGCCTGCGCCCCCTAGGACCGGACGACCTGGTTTATATCAACCTGTCGAATATCAACGTCTGGGTCAAGGCCTGCGACTGGGCGCGCTCCCTGGGTTGGCTGCTCTTCGGCTGGGGCCTGCTGGCCTGCCTGTGGACCTTGCTCCCCTTGGCCCAACGCGAGGGCCTGGCCCAATGGTGGCGGCGGAGCATGGCCGGGGCGGTTGATCTTTGCCACCAGCATCTATTCCTGGCCTCCTTGCTGGTCATGGCCCTGGGATATTTCATCTATTATTCCTTGGGGATCGGCCGCTTCACCCTCCAGATCAGGGTGGACGGATTCTCTTGGTACGCCTTTTTACCGGCCTACATCTCCTGGTTGGACCCCACCATGGCCAGTCTGCTGGACCCGGCCAAATTCCATGGCTACATGCCTTGGGATGCCCAGTCCATGGGGGTCCCCCACAACACCCTGTTCGCCATGCCGACCGGCTACCACATCAACCAATGCCCCATCGGTGTTTCGCTGCTGATGTTGCCCTTTTTTCTGGTGGGGCATTACCTGGCGGTGCTGCTCCATCAGCAGGCCGACGGTTTTTCGTTTTATTACCAGTATGTTTCCGGCCTGGCCGCGCTCTTTTACACTGCTCTGGGCCTGTGTTTTCTCAAAAAATACCTGGACCCCCGTTATCCGCCGGCCACGGTGCTGATGACCCTGGCCTGTCTGCTCCTGGGGACCAACCTCTACAACTACGCGGTCAGCGACGTGGCCATGAGCCATGCCTATGCCTTTTTCCTGATTTCGGCCTTTTTGTGGCGCCTGGAGCGTTGGAACCAGGAGCCCCGCCGGGCCAACTCCCTGTGGCTGGGGGTGGTGGTGGGCCTCTTGGCGCTGACCCGCACCCAGGACCTGTCCGTGTTGCTCCTGCTGCCCCTGGGCGGCCTGTGGGCGGAGCGCGGCCTGGGCCAGCAGATGAAATGTCTGTGGTCGCGCCGCCTTGACCTGGCGCTGCTGGCCGCCACGGGGCTGGCGGTCTTCTCGCCCCAATTGCTGGTGTGGAAGATCAGCACCGGCCAGTGGTTTTTCAACAGCCTGTCCTTACAGACCCACCAGCCGGCCGTGGATCTGCTCTCGCCCCATTTGTGGCTGGTGCTGCTCAGCGTGCAACGGGGGGTGATCACCTGGTTCCCCCTTATCCTGACGGCCCTGGCGGGGCTGTTGGTGGCGCCGGGGCAGCTTCGCCGACGCCTTTGGCCGCCGCTGTTGATCACGGCGGGCATGCTCTACGCCTTTTCCTGTTTTTGGGACCCCACCTTTGGCTTCGCCTACGGGCTGCGCGTGCTGGTGGACTTTCTGCCCCTGCTGGCTCTGCCCATGGCCGCCTTCTGGCAATGGGTCGGCCAACGCCGGCGCTGGGTGCGCCGGTCCCTGATGCTGGCGGGCCAGTCCCTGCTGGCAGTCAATCTGAGCCACGTGCACGCCTTCTGGACCGGAGAGCTCTCCGGACACGCCGAGGCGGTCAACCTGGAGACGCTGTACATGCTGTGGGCGGGTTGAGGTAGGGAGGCCGGGCCGGGCCCTGGCCTGGGGGCCTTGGCGTTGGGCGCCATTGACCATGACTCTTGGGGGGAGTGGTATCGTCCGCTCCGCCTCTAGCCTGGGCGGCACAATACTTGTTGGGAGGAACCACGATGGCTGGCTGGCGTATCGGCATCGGCGGCAAGATATTGGCGGCGGTCCTGGCCTCTCTCCTGCCCTTGTTGGTGGCCATCCTGGTGTTGGGCTACCGCGCCCAGTTGACCATCAGCCAGGGGGCCGACCAGGACCAGGCCCACATCGCCCAGCAGTTGCGCATCAACTGCCAGGCCCAGCAGGAGATACTGCAAGTCAAGCTGGCCGAGGACCTGCGGGTGGCCCAATACCTTCTCAACCAGCTCAGCGGCGGCTGGGGTCTCAATCTTAACAAAATGGAGGCCGTGGACTGGCAGGCCGTCAACCAAGTCAGCCAGGAGAGCAAGGCCTTGAGCCTGCCGGGCTTCATGGCCGGACCGGCCACCAACCTGAGCCAGGACTCCGGCCTGGTGGACAAGGTCAAGTCCCTGGTGGGAGGCATCTGCACCATCCTGCAGCGCATGAACCCCGAGGGCGACCTGCTCAGGGTCTCATCCAACGTCATGATCAAGGAGGGCGCCCGCGACCTGGGCACCTATATCCCCCGCGACTCCCCGGTGGCCCAGGCCATCGTCAAGGGCGAGGCCTATCGGGGCCGGGCCTTGGTGGCCGGCGCCTGGTACATCACCGCCTACGATCCCTTGAAAGACGGCCAGGGCCAGGTGATCGGCGCCTTGTTCGTGGGCGTGCCCGAGCAGTCGGCCAAGGGTCTCTTGGAGGCCTTCCGCAAGGTCAAGGTGGGCCAGAGCGGCTATGCCTTTGTCTTCACCGGCCAGGGCCAGATGATCGTGCACCCCTCCCTGGCCGGCCACAACATGCTGGAGGCCCAGGACGCCCGGGGCCACAAGGTCTACGCCCAGATGGCCCAGGCCCTGAAGCAGGGCGGCCAGGACGACCAGGTGTTGTTGGCCAGCCTGGAAACCCCCGAGGGGCGCCGCCTGACCATCAACTACACCGTCTTCGCGCCCTGGCAGTGGATCATCGCCGTGGCGGCCTATGAGGACGAACTCTACGCCGGGGTGAGCCAGATGCACCTGTGGGGTTGGGGCATCCTGGGGCTGGCGGCCCTGTTGCTGGCGCCGGCGGGCTGGTTCTTCGCCCGCTCCCTGAGCCGGCCCCTGACCAGGGCCATCGCCGCCTTGGACCAGGAGGCCATCCAGGTGCGGGACTCGGCGGCCAGCCTGAGCCAGGCCTCCCAGCACCTGGCCGAGGGCTCCAGCCAGCAGGCCGCCTCCCTGGAGGAAACCTCGGGTTCCCTGGAGGAGATGGCCAACATGACCGGCGGCACCGCCGACCACGCCGCCCAGGCCGACGCCCTGATGCGCGCGGTGCAGACCGAGGTGGACAAGGCCGGCCAGGGCATGGATGCCATCGCCGCCTCCATGAACCAAATGGCCGGGGCCGGCCAAGAGATCGGCAAGATCATCAAGACCATCGACGAGATCGCCTTCCAGACCAACCTGTTGGCCCTCAACGCCGCCGTGGAGGCCGCCAGGGCGGGCGAGGCCGGGGCGGGGTTCGCGGTGGTGGCCGGCGAGGTGCGCAACCTGGCCCAGAGGGCCGCCGAGGCGGCCAAGAACACCCAGGCCCTGATCGAGCAGACGGTCAGCAGCATCACCCAGGGCGCCCGCTTGGTGGCCAGCACCCAGGGCGAGTTCCGGGAGGTGGCCCAGTCGGCGGGCCGGGTGGCCGGCCTTATCTCCGAGATATCGGCGGCCAGCCGCGAGCAGGCCCAGGGCATCACCCAGGTCAACCAGGCCCTGACCCACATGGACCAGGTGGTGCAGGCCAACGCCGGCCACTCGCAAGAGACCGCCGGGGCGGCCAGCGAGATGGACGGCCAGGCCCGGCGCCTGGCCCAGGTGGTGGCCGACCTGGCCCGCCTGGCCGGAGGCGGCGCCGACGCCCACCCCCCGGCCCCCGCGCCGGAGATGCCGGCCCCGCAAACCCGGCGCCGCCTGCCCGGCCCGTCCCGGCCGGACAAGCTGGAGAAGCCGGACAGGCCCGCCGGTCGGACGCGCCCGGAACAGGCCATCCCCCTGGACGACGACCAGCAGTTCCAGGATTTTTAGCCACCGGGGCTTGCCCCCCCGCGCCGGCCTCGCCAGGGCGGCCTTGGGCCCGGGCCGAGGCCCGGCCCGCTGGGGGCCGGCCTTTTGCTTGACGCCCGGGTCCACCGGGGGTATATATGCCATTTTACGGGCTTAACGGAGGATAGACCACGTGACGACCCAGGCGGTTAGGGGCATGAAGGACCTTTTGCCCTCCGAAGCGGGCAAGTGGCGCTTCATCGAGGGAAAAGCCCGCGCGGTCTTCGGGGCCTTCGGGTTCGCCGAAATTCGCGTGCCCATCCTGGAGCGCACCGAGCTTTTCGCCCGCTCCATCGGCCAGGCCACCGACATCGTGGAAAAAGAGATGTACACCTTCAGCGACCGCTCCGGCGACTCGCTGACGCTGCGCCCCGAGGCCACCGCCGGCATCTTGCGGGCCTACATCGAGAACAAGCTGCACGCCAGCCCCGGCCCCCACAAGCTCTTCACCCTGGGACCCATGTTCCGCCACGAGCGCCCCCAAAAAGGGCGCCTCAGGCAGTTCCACCAACTGGACGTGGAGGTGCTGGACGACCAGGGTCCCCAGAGCGACGCCGAGCTGATGGTCATGCTCACCCACCTGCTGGGGGAATTGGGGCTGCCCAATATTTCGCTCAAGCTCAACTCCCTGGGCTGCCCGGCTTGCCGGCCGGCCTTTCGCCAGGCCCTGACCGATTTCCTCGGCGGCAAGGAAGAGCAGCTCTGCGAGGACTGCCGCCGCCGGCTGGGGACCAACCCCCTGCGGGTGCTGGACTGCAAGGCCACGGGCTGCCAGGAGGCGGCGATGGGCGCGCCCAGCATGGGCGATCATCTCTGCGACGATTGTCGGTCGCATTTTAAGGCTGTACGCAAGCTGCTCGATATGGCCCAGGTAAGATACGAGTTGGACCCCCGCCTGGTGCGCGGCCTGGACTACTACGTGCGCACCACCTTTGAGGCCGTCACCGGCGATTTGGGCGCCCAGAACGCCGTGGCCGGCGGCGGGCGCTACGACGGTCTCCTGGCCGAGCTGGGCGGCCCGGCCCAGGGCTGCATCGGTTTTGGCATGGGCATCGAGCGCCTGGCCCTCTTGATCGCCGATCAGCCAGCCTGGCAGGCCGGACCTGAGCTGTTCATCGCCGCCCTGGGCGACGACGCCCGCGCCTGGGCCTTCATGCAGGCCCTGGAGCTGCGCTGCCAAGGCCGCTGGGTGGAACTGGCCCACGAGGCCAAGAGCCTGAAAGCCCAGATGCGCCGCGCCGACAAGCTGGGCGCGGCGCGGGTGCTCATCGTGGGCGAGAGCGAGATGGCCAACCAGGTCGCGGTGCTGAAAGACATGAGAAACGGCGGCGAGCAGCGGGAGGTGAGGCTGGAGAACGTGGCCCAAGAACTAGCCTAACTGTCCAGCAATAGGTGTCATTGCTAGGAGCATCCCCGCGGGGATGCGACGAAGCAATCCACCCTATTTGTTCTCCGCCCTCGGCCACCAAGCACCATCGCGGGTGACTGGTCTAAAAAATATGAAGTAGGGTGGATTGCTTCGCTGCGCTCGCAATGACACAATTTCTGTAGTCGGACGGTGGCGGGAGCCATCCCGCATGCGTCAAGACGGGCGGGGGATAGACCCGCCCCTGCGAAAACCAAAAAGCCGAGGGGCCGTTACGCCCTTTCACTGATATCCTTGGTCCTTGGTTTTGATCCCCCTCTAGGAAGAAGGCCAACGTGGCGGCAAAATTCATCAGCGAACTCAAGCGCACCCACACCTGCGGCGAGCTGACCCTGGACAACGTGGGCCAGGACGTGGTGCTCATGGGCTGGGGCATGCGCCGCCGCGACCACGGCGGCCTGATCTTCGTGGACCTGCGCGACCGCACGGGGCTGACCCAGGTGGTCTTCAATCCCCAGGACGCCGGCGGGGCCCACGACGAGGCCCACCAGATACGCTCGGAATACTGCCTGGCTTTGAAGGGCCTGGTGCGCCGCCGGCCGGCCGGCCAGGACAACGACAAGCTGGTCACCGGCCAGATAGAGGTCATCGTCGAGCACTTCGAGATACTGGGACCCAGCCAGACCCCGCCCTTCATGCTGGAGGAATGGGTGGAGGTCAACGAGAACGTGCGCCTGCGCTACCGCTACCTGGACCTCAGGCGGCCGGAGATGTTCAAGAACCTCCTCTTGCGCCACCAGGCCGCCCAGGCCGCGCGGGGCTATCTCAACGACCAGGGTTTCCTGGAGGTGGAGACGCCCTTCCTCACCCGCTCCACCCCCGAGGGCGCCCGCGACTTTCTGGTGCCCAGCCGCTTGAGCCGGGGCTCCTTCTACGCCCTGCCCCAGTCGCCGCAGCTCTTCAAGCAGCTCCTGATGGTGGGCGGCGTGGAGCGCTACTACCAGATCGCCCGCTGCTTCCGCGACGAGGACCTGCGCGCCGACCGCCAGCCCGAGTTCACCCAGGTGGACCTGGAGATGAGCTTTGTCTGCGAGGACGACGTCATGGATTTGACCGAAGGCCTGGTGGCGGCCATCCTGACGGCCGCCGGGCAGGAGATGCCCCGGCCGGTGCCCCGGCTCACCTATGCCGAGGCCATGGCCCGCTACGGCCTGGACGCCCCGGACGTGCGCTTCGGCCTGGAGCTCAAGGACGTGGCCGACCTGGTGGGCGACGCCGAGTTCAAGCTGTTCAAGGAAGTGGTGGCCAAGGGGCTTATGGTCAAGGCCCTGAACGGCAAGGGCATGGCCGGGCTCTCGCGCAAGGACCTGGAGGACCTGACCTCCTTCGTGGGCACCTACGGGGCCAAGGGCCTGGCCTGGGTCAAGATCAAGGCCGGGGGCGAGTGGCAGTCGCCCATCGCCAAATTCTTCAGCCAAGAGCACCAGGAGCGCCTCAACCAGCGCCTGGGCGCGGCCGAGGGCGACATCCTGTTCTTCGGCGCCGACGCGCCCAAGGTGGTCTGCGAGTCCCTGGGGCGCCTGCGCCTGGAGCTGTCCCGGCGCTTCGGGCTGACCAAGGACGCGCCCCTGACCTTCTGCTGGGTGACCCATTTCCCGCTTCTGGATTACGACCCCGAGGCCAAGCGCTGGGTGGCCATGCACCACCCCTTCACCTCGCCCAGCCCCGAGGATCTGCCGCGGTTGGACAGCGATCCCGGGAGCGTGCGGGCCAGGGCCTATGACCTGGTGCTCAACGGCAGCGAGATCGGTGGCGGCAGCATCCGCATCCACACCCAGGCCATGCAGCAAAGACTTTTCCAGGCCCTGGGCATCGACCCCGAGGAGGCCCAAGAAAAGTTCGGGTTCTTGCTGGAGGCTCTGACCTTCGGCGCCCCGCCCCACGGCGGCCTGGCCCTGGGTTTCGACCGCCTGGTGGCCATCCTGGCCGGCCAGCCCTCTATTCGCGAGGTTATCGCCTTCCCCAAGACCCAGAAGGGCACTTGCCCGCTGACCGGGGCCCCCGGCAAGGTGGATCAGGTCCAGCTTTTGGAGCTGGGGCTCAGGGTGGAGAAGACTTCATAAGGGCCTAATTTTCGAGTTGCAAAGCTGTTGACAGTAAGTAATATACGTGCCTAAAATGTCTCTGTGCGCGGGGTTGCCTGTGCAGTCGGGATATTCCGCCTAAATAAGACGGGAGCGACCGCAGTCCCTGGGTGAGTCGTGCTGAATCAAAGCAGTTAGAGTTTGCCGGTTAACTTGGGAAGGAGGGTTTCTGTAATGAAGAAGCTGGTTAAGGTTTTCCCCTGGATTGCCGCTCTGGTCGTGCTGGGCATGCTCAGCGGATGCGCGGCGGTGTGTGGCGTGGAAGAGGCGGCCAAGGTGGCCCCGCCGCCTCCGCCGAAGAAATGGGAGGGTGCCCCTGCTCCCGTGACCGAGGCTCCGGCCCCGGCCCCGGCCCTGCCCACCACCTACACGGTGGAGAAGTGTGACGATCTGTGGAGCATCTCCGCCAAGCCGCAGATCTACCAGGATGCCATGCTGTGGCCCTGCATCTTCAACGCCAACAAGGCCAAGATCAAGAACGCCAACAAGCTGAAGGTCGGCATGGTCCTGAGCATTCCTCGCGACCTGACCGATGCCCAGAAGGCCGACTGCCGCAAGCAGGCCGCCAAGTTCCCCAAGTACGTCGTGCCCAAGGGCGCCAAGCGTTACTGCCCTCCGAAGTAAGGACCGCATGACCGGGTCGGGACCGCTCAGGCGGTCCTGACTCGGAGACCTTATGTTTGACGGGGAGGGGACACCCACGGCGGGTGCCCCCTCCCCTGATTTTTTGGGCCAGGCCGTCCACCGGCGGTGGGTCCCTGCCGGTTCTCCCTGGGACCAGGCCCCCACAACTCCGGCCGCGATTATCCGGCTGCGCCGACGCCAACCGCCGGTATAATTGCGACATATAACCTCACGCGAGAGAGACCTATGGCCAAGTGGAACCCCCGCAGAAGATTATTGGACCACACTCATCAGGCCCAGTTCACCAGCCTGGTGGAAACCTCGGAGCCCGAGCTCTTGAGGAACGTGTTCCCGTATACCGAGGTGTGCCGCATCGACTTCGACCACAAGATCCAACCTCTGGATCCCTCGGACGAGATGCTGATCACCGACACCACCTTCCGCGATGGCCAACAGGCGCGTCCGCCCTATAAAGTTGAGCAAGTCGTCAATCTTTACGACATGATGCACCGCCTGTCCGGCCCCAAGGGCATCATCCGCCAGTGCGAGTTCTTCCTCTACGCCGCCCGCGACCGCGAGGCCGTGGAGCGCTGCCAGGCCCTGGGGCACCGATTCCCGGAGATCACGGGCTGGGTGCGGGCCAGCAAGGACGAGCTGAGGGTGGTCAAGCAGATGGGGCTCAAGGAGACGGGCATCCTCACCTCGGTGAGCGATTACCACATCTTCCTCAAGCTGGGCCTGGATCGCAAGACCTGCATGGACCGCTACCTGGGGGTGGTCAAGGACGCGCTGAGCCTGGGCATCGTGCCCCGCTGCCACCTGGAGGACGTCACCCGCGCCGACATCTACGGCTTCGTGGTGCCCTTTGCCCTGGAGATAGCCAAGCTGCGCGAGGAATCCGGGGTGCCCATCAAGATGCGCCTGTGCGACACCATGGGCTACGGCGTGCCCTACCTGGGGGCGGCCCTGCCCCGTTGCGTGGCCAAGCTGGTGCGGGCCATGATCGACGACGCCGGCTGCCCGGGCAAGCTCTTGGAGTGGCACGGCCACAACGACTTCTACAAGGTCCTCATCAACGGCACCACGGCCTGGCTCTACGGCTGCGGGGCGGTCAACGGCTCGCTCCTGGGCTTTGGCGAGCGCACCGGCAACACCCCGGTGGAAGGCCTGGTCATGGAGTACATCCAGCTCAAGGGCAAGGATGACGGCATGGACACCCGGGTCATCACCGAGATCGCCGAGTACTTCGAAAAAGAGATCGGCCACCGCATACCACCGGCCACGCCCCTGGTGGGCCGCGACTTCAACTCCACCTCGGCGGGCATCCACGCCGACGGCCTGATCAAGAACCCGGAGATATACAACATCTTCGACACCGAGCTGATACTGGGCCGGCCCTACACCATCGCCATCACCGACAAGTCCGGCGCCGCCGGCGTGGCCCACTGGATCAACCAGCGGCTCAAGCTCGACGACGACAAGCGGGTGGACAAGCGCCACCCCGGGGTGCAGAAGATATACAAGTGGGTCAAGGACCAGTATGACGAGGGCCGGCTGACCACCATCGGCAGCGCCGAGTTGGAGGTGGTGGCCCGCAAGCAGCTCCCGCAGCTCTTCCTTAGCGAATTCGATCGCTTGAAGGATAGGGCCCGCAAGATCGCCATCAACCAGTGCACCGATCTGCTCAACCGCCCCGAGTTCCAGACCATGGCCCCGGCGGTCATGGAGCCGGTGCTGGAGGCCTTTTTGGAGCAGAACCCCTTTATCCAGTTCCTCTACGTGGTCAACACCAACGGCTACAAGGTCACGCGCAACATCACCCACATCACCGACAAGGCCAAGTACGGCCGCGCCAGCCTGGACGTGGACTTCAGCGACCGCGACTGGTTCGTGGAGCCCATCCGCGACGGCAAGGTGCATACCAGCGATTTCTACACCAGCAAGATCACCGGCGCCCTGTGCATGACCGTCTCCGGGCCGGTGCGCGACGACAACGAGCAGATCGTGGGCGTCCTGGGCGCCGACATCCGCTTCGAGGAACTGGCCAAGATGGAGGACGAGTCCGCCGCGGAAGAAGAATAGAACCGGCCCCGCCCTGGCCGCCGGGGGGGTGCTTTGACCTTGACTAGATGGCGGAGGCGTTTTATCCTGCCCTGGCTTTTGGGAGCATGCGTTGTTTTGGCACAACCCTGACCGGCCATCGCCGGCCGGCGGCTAAATGAGGAGGACTACGTTGGCAGACATCAAGGCACCCATGGGTGGCAAAGTGATCAAGGTCTCGGTCAAGGCGGGCGACGCCATCGCCGAGGACGACGAAGTGGCAGTGTTGGAGGCCATGAAGATGGAAATGCCCATCCTGGCCGAGGAAGACGGCACCGTGGCCGAGGTCAAGGTGGCCGCCGGGCAGACCGTGGAGGCCGATCAGGTCATCATCGTGCTGAAGTAGCGCCAGCCAGCTAAAGCGACCACACACGGGCGGGGGGGGGGGCCCCCCCCCCCACCACCACACCCAACACCACCCGCGCGGGCATGTGTGGGG
>JAZDIQ010000008.1:0-29277 GCA_043804825.1 Pseudomonadota bacterium | reverse complement strand
AATGGCTGGAGATTTTTTGAGATTGACGAATTTACCGTCAATATCGGCATTTTTGCAAGGCCCTATTTTTACAGCTTTTTGTTGGCAATCCCCTGCCCTTCTGAGCGCCATAAAATGCGTCCCAACGGACTCTTAATCCGTAGGTTGAGTGTTCGATCCACTCGCAGCCCACCAAAGATAAAGCAGGGACCTAGCCTCGGCTAGGTCCCTTCCTTTTCGGCTTGGCTGTGCCTGGGTTGCGCAATGATAGCGATGGGAGGAGGCAACAGCTCTGCACCTCGGCATAAATTGGCGGAGATTCAGGTTGGTCAAGCTGATCGAACCACCCTTGAGCCTGGCCAATTAGGGCCGGGGTGTAAACAGATCAGGGCGCGCCTTGCCATTCTCCGGCCGATACGCCAGGCTCAAGGCTGCTCCGCAAAAATAACGGCCAGCCGGTGGGCCTCCTGTTTGGCTTAGCAGCCTCAGGCGTTGGTTCAATGTTTGAAGTTACCCTCCTGAAGGCCCTCCTGGCGGTACATGGGGTTCCCAGCCAATGGCGCCAAGCTCTGCAACTTGTCGACCATCTCTGGACTTTATCCATATAACCCTATTAACCGGAATAGATAGTTCACAGTCGCCAGTTATAGGAACTGGCGTATCTGCATACTTGATTTATGGCTTTATTTCGGTATATTAGCTGTTAACTGTCATTGAGCCTCATCTGAATGCGCCGGTCGGGCGCCCCGAAGCCTGCGGAACCCCATGTTCCTCTTTTTGGGGGGTCTTACCATTTTGTGATCAAGAACCAGCTAGTTACCATGTGGCCTATATGTTGCTCCCCCAGGGAAGAAGCCTCCGCCCAACCCGCGGCAAACCCCGAGGCGGCAAACAAGGGGCATGGTCCATGGCCAGTAGTGGGGAAAAAACCATTCGTGGCGTCATCATCCCCACCGCCTGGGATCCGGAAGGGCAGGTCATTTCCGTGGGCATCTCGGCCGATGACGAGGAAGAATACCTGCTGGAGCGCGGTCCCTTGGCCAGCGAGTTGGTGGGCCTGGTGCGCCGGGAAGTGGAGGTCGGCGGCCGGATCATCTTGCAACCCGACGGCGCCAAACACATCCTTGTGACAGGCTATCATCTGACCAGGCGAGGGGAACAGGATGAAGTTGCTTAAACGCGCCGCCTCGGCCGGCATGGCCTGGGCCTGCGCCTTGGTTCTGGCGATGGCGCCCCTGGCCGGGGCGGCCGAGGATGACCTGGCCGAAACCAGGGGGCAGGCGGTCAACGAGGCCCCCCGCTACCAGGATTCGCCCAAACCCAAACCCGTTAAGTCCTTCAGCGACGAGGCCCCGCCGGCCCCCGCCCCCGCCAAGGTCAAACGCGGCCGGCGACACAAGGCCGCCGCCAGCGCTTCGCCGGCCAGCCCCGGCAAGAGCCGCAAGGGCAAGAAGTCGGCCAGCGCCCCCTCCACCAAGCAGGCCGCCGCCCCGCTCAAGGCCGCCAAGGGCAAGAAGGGCAAAAAAGCCGCCGCCAGCCTGTCCAGCCCCCAGGCGGGGCAGGCCACCGGCGCCAAGCCCAAGGCCCTCAAGTCCAAGAAATCGGGAAGCAAGATCAAAAAGGCCAAGCGCGTCCCCCGCAACGACTAGCCGCTAGCGCCTACCCCGCCCCCCCCTGCCCGGAAGGCCGGCCGTCGCCGGCCGCCGGCCTCAGGACCGCGTCCCGGGGCCGCGCGGGGGTTTGGGGCTGAAGACCAGGCAGGGCTGGCCGGAGCTGGCCAGCACCACCCGCCAGGGGATTTCCTTGGATTTGAAGCCCATGCCCCGGCAGGCATAGGACCGCCCGCGCTCCCAGGTGATCTCCAGGTGCTGGCAGCGAAAGCAATTGGGGCGTTGTCCCTGCTCGGAGGCCATGCCACTCAGCCACGCCGCCGGTGCCGGGGTGCCATATCTTCCGCTCCCTTGCTGACCGTGCTCAGGCGCCCTTGAAGGTCAAGAGCACGTCGTCGGTCTCCACGGCCTGCCCCACCTGGGCGCTGATCCGATCCACCAGGCCATCGCGGGGCGAGGAGACGCCGCATTCCATCTTCATGGACTCGATGATCACCAGGTCCTGGCCCCGGTACACGCGATCGCCGGGACGGGCGCGCACATCCACCACCAGGCCTGGCATGGGCGAGCACAACTCGTCCTGGTTCTCCTGGGCCTGGGACTGGGGCATGAAATGGGCCAGCTTCCATTCCTTGGGGCTATAGATATCAAACTGGCTGATGATGCCGCAGTAGGCCGTCAAGATGGAGTTTTCGCGGTACTGAAGGCGAAAATACTGGCTTTGGCCGTCAATGTCCAGCTTGAGCCGCCGGCGGTAGAACTCCAGTTCCGGGGTCAGCACCTGGTAGGCCCTCTGGTCCACCCAGATCAGCCAGGCACGGGGATCGTCTTGTTGCAGCAGGCGCAGATCAAAGACCGACTTCTCGCTCTTGACCAGGTAATGGGGCGGCTCCTGCTGCTCGCGGGCCTGGCCCACCTTGGCGGCCATGGGCTTGAGCGAGGCGCGCACCAGGGTCTGGCGGGCGTGGTAGATCAGGGTGGCGGCGATGGCCATGAGGTGCAGCTTGTCCTGGGGCGGGTCCAGGCGGGCGCGGCCGTCCTCGAAATGCTCCTCCACAAAGGCCGTGGACAACTCCCCGCTCACAAAGGCCGGGTGGTTGAGGATGGCGTTGGCAAAGTCCATGTTGGTCAGCACGCCCTCGATGTGGTAGCGGTTCAGGGCCTGCACCAGTTGCCGGATGGCCGTTGGCCGGTCCTGGCCCCAGGCTATCACCTTGGCCAGCAGGGAATCGTAGAACACCCCCACCTGACTGCCGGCCTCGATGCCGCTGTCCAGGCGCACCTGCCTGCCCAACGGGGGGGCGTAGCGGGTAATGATGCCCGTGGAGGGCAGGAAGTTGCGCGCCGGGTCCTCGGCGTTGATGCGGGCCTCCACGGCCCAGCCTTGGGCGCGCACGTCCTCCTGGCCGATGGGCAAGGGCTCACCCGCCGCCACGCGCAGCTGCAGCTCCACCAGGTCCAGCCCGGTGACCATCTCGGTCACCGGGTGTTCCACCTGTAGGCGGGTGTTCATCTCCAGGAAGTAGAACTCCCCGGCCGCGTCCAGGAGAAACTCCACGGTGCCGGCGTTGGTGTAGCCCGCCCGGCGCACCAGGGAGACGGCCTTGTGACCCATGCGCTGGCGCAGGTCCTGGTCCACCGCCGGGCTGGGGGTCTCCTCGATGATCTTCTGGTGGCGGCGCTGCACCGAGCACTCGCGCTCGCCCAGGTGCACCACGTTGCCGTGCTGGTCGGCGATGATCTGTATCTCCACGTGCCGGGGTTTTTGCAGGTAGCGCTCGACGAATATCTTGCTGTCGGCAAAGGCCTTCCTGGTCTCCTCCTGGCAGGCCCGAAAGGCCTCGGCCAGCTCCTCCGGGGCGCCCACCACCCGCATGCCCTTGCCGCCGCCGCCGGCCGCCGGCTTGAGCAGCAGGGGATAGCCGATGTCCTGGCAGACGGCTTGGGCCTCGGCCAGGTCCTTGAGGGCATGGTTGTAGCCCGGCACCACCGGCACGCCGGCGGCCATGGCCAGCTCCTTGGAGGCGATCTTGTCGCCCAGGGTGGCGATCACCTCCGCCCGCGGTCCCACGAAGGCCAGACCGGCTTGGGCCACCGCCCGGGCGAAGCTGGGGTTCTCGGACAAAAAGCCGTAACCCGGGTGCACGGCCTGGCAGCCGCTGGACAGGGCCGCCTGGATGAGCTTCTCGGCGACCAGGTAGGACTGATCCGAGCGCGAAGGCCCCAGGAACACCGCCTGGTCGGCCTGGCGCACATGCAGGGAACGGGCGTCGATCTCCGAGAACACCGCCACGCTGGCGATGCCCATCCGCTTGCAGGTCTGGATTATGCGCACCGCGATCTCGCCGCGATTGGCGATCAGTATCTTGTCAAACATGCTATTCACCGCCTTGCACCTGAAGTGAGAAAACCGCCGCCCGCCCGTGGCCCGCCGCTTTCATAGCGGGATGTTGCCGTGCTTGCGCTGGGGCTTGGCCATGGCCTTGCCCTCCAGGAATTGCAGGCTGCGGATCAGGCGAAGCCTGGTCTCGCTGGGCTGGATCACGTCGTCGATATAACCCCGCTGGGCGGCCAGGAAGGGGTTGGCGAAGGTGCGGCGGTACTCGTCGGTATGCTGGGCCAGGGTGGCCTCGGGGTCGGCGGATTTTTTTATGTCGTTGCGATAGATCACCTCGGCGGCGCCCTTGGGCCCCATCACCGCGATCTCGGCCGTGGGCCAGGCGAAATTGATGTCGCAGCGGATGTGCTTGGAGTTCATCACCACGTAGGCGCCGCCGTAGGCCTTGCGCAGGATCACCGTGATGCGCGGCACCGTGGCTTCCACGAAGGCGTAGAGGAGCTTGGCGCCGTGGCGGATGATGCCGCCGTGCTCCTGCTCCGGGCCGGGCATGAAGCCGGGCACGTCCACCAGGCAGACCAGGGGAATATTGAAGGCGTCGCAGAAGCGCACGAAGCGGGCGGCCTTGGCCGAGGCGTGGATGTCCAGCACCCCGGCCAGCACGGCCGGCTGGTTGGCGATCAGACCGATTGTCTGGCCGCCCAGGCGCCCCAGGCCGCAGATGATGTTGCGCGCGAAATGGGGCTGTATCTCCAAAAACTCGGCCCCGTCCAGCACGCTGTTGATCAGTATCTTCATGTCATAGGTCTGGTTGGGGTTGGGCGGCACCAGGTAGTCCAGGGCCGGGTCGGAGCGGTCCAGGGGGTCGCGCAGGTCCAGGATGGGGGCGCGCTGGCGGTTGTTGGAGGGCAGGTAGTTGATCAGCCGGCGCACCTCGCGCAGGCACATGATGTCGTTGGGCACCATGAAGTGGGCCACACCGCTCTGGCGGTTGTGCACCGCCGCCCCGCCCAGGTCGTCCAGGCTGATCTCCTGATGGGTGACGGTCTTGACCACGTTGGGGCCGGTGACGAACATGTAGGCCGGGCCGTCGACCATGAACACGAAGTCGGTCATGGCCGGGCTGTAGACCGCGCCGCCGGCGCAGGGACCCATGATGCACGATATCTGGGGCACCACCCCGCTGGCCAGCACGTTGCGGTTGAATATCTCGCCGTAGGCGGCCAGGGCGTCCACGCCCTCCTGGATGCGCGCCCCGCCGGAGTCGTTGAGGCCGATGATGGGCACGCCCACGCGCACGGCGTGGTCCATGACCTTGCATATTTTCTGGGAGTGGGCCTCGCCCAGGGAGCCGCCCACCACCGTGAAGTCCTGGCTGAAGATGAATACCTCGCGGCCGTCGATGGTGCCGTGGCCGGTGATGACCCCGTCGCCGGGATAACCGCGCTGGCCGATGGCCCCGGCGCGCCCGGATTTCAACAGGTCGAACTCCTCGAAGGAGCCCTCGTCCAAGAGCAGGTCTATGCGCTCGCGGGCGGTGAGCTTGCCCTTCTGGTGCTGCTCGTCCAGGCGCTTGGAGCCGCCGCCCTGCAAGGCTTCGTCCTTCATGCCGCTCAGGGCCCGCAGGTTGTCGTTGGCCGGCCAATCCATCGCTTGCCTCCGTTGTTGGCGCCACCCCATGCCAGCGTGCCTAAGAAATATTGTCACAGGCGGTTTGAAAATTTACCTATAACATGCGCGGCGCTCGGAAGCCAGTCCAGCTAAATAGCTGAAATATAGCTAACATAACTAATAAAGCGCCTCTCGCTCCCACCAGGGGCTGGCGGGCCGGTGGGCATGGGGGCCTCAGGACCGACTCGGCGGGATGCCGGCCAGCGGAGGCCTAAAGTGCGGCCCGGTGGGGGCTTGCCCGCCCTGGCTGGTCGTGCGCCAGTGGAGCGGGCGTGGCAGAAGTGTTACGGACGCCCAGGCTAAACTTAAGCTATTTATTATTTTTCACAGATATTTTTATAAATGGTTCACATGCATAGGCCCAATCATGCGGCATGGCTTGAGCCAATCGAAAAACAACCCGCGATCTGCTCACATTGTGATATTTTTTGTGTCACAGGTGTGTCTTATGAGCTAGCTGACCATGAGGCCCATGGCGCCCGGCCCGTGGACCGATCCGCCCTCGGGGGCCTGGGCGTTTCAGCGTTAAACCGGCCTGACCCCGGGCCGGCCCCCACCGCATGACCACCTCCCAGGCCCGAGCATGGAGCAATTGCGCAGTCGCAAACAAGACTCGTCCGAGAATTTATCTCCCATGCGCCCCGCCAGCCTTGAGACATGGCCTGTTGGGCCTATCGCTAACCAGGACACAAAATTACCACGCGCCAAAGCTACTCCGGCCCTAATTTGGCGGCTGCCTGCCTGGTCGGCAAAGCATTATTACGGGTGCCTAGCTACACGACATACGACAGACGCTGTCGCCTGGGCGGCCACGCCCCGACCCCGGCATTCCCGCCACCATGGGCCTCCCCCAGGACCTGCCGGAGCAAAAACAAAACCACGGCAAATCAGGAAGCATTTGATTGCCGGTTTTTGTTATACTCACCAAGATGTCCATATTGGGAGCCTAACCGCAAGCCCCTGTGCCGCCAAATGGCCTGGCCCCGATATGTTGGTCCCTCGGAGGAGACATGCGCAACCGGCCGAACCTCAAGACCGTCTTGTTCGTGGATATTTGCGGTTCCACGGGCATCTACGAAACTCTGGGCGACAGCAAGGGCCACGACCTGATAGACAAAACCCTGGCCCTCATGCAGGCCAAGGTGGAGGCCAATAGCGGGCTGGTCATCAAGACCATCGGCGACGAGATCATGGCCTGTTTCTGGCACCCTGTGTACGCCTTGGATGCCGCCAAGGCCATTAATCTCCAACTCGCCGACGAGCCCCCCCAGGCGGACCAGCCCACGGTGGCCGTGCACACCGGCCTGGAGCACGGCGAGGTGGTGGAGCAAGGCGGCGATATTTTCGGCGACGCCGTCAACATCGCCGCCCGCCTGACCACCCTGGCCAAGCCCTGGCAGATACTCACCACCCGAGCGTCCATCGAGGCCATGGGCCCGGATAATGACGAGAATGTAAGGCATGTTATCCGCACCAGTCTGCGAGGCAAGTCCGAGGAGTTGGACGTCTACGAGGTCTTGTGGGAGGACGACGGCCTGACCCGCTTCACCGCCAAACCCCAGCCTCTGCAACCGCATGGCCGGCTGTTGCTCAAGCAGGGCGACCGCCAACTGGAGGTCTGCGGCCAACATCCCGTGGCCACCTTGGGCCGCGGTCCTCAAAACGACTTGGTTATAACCGACAAGGGGGTGTCGCGCTGGCATGCGCGAGTGGAGCTACGGCGGGGCAAGTTCTTTCTAGTAGACAAGTCAACCAATGGCACCTTTGTCATGGCGGTCGGCAGACCGCCAATGTTTTTGAATTATGATGAATCCCTGCTGCCGCTCAAGGGTAAGATTGTCTTGGGTTGCGATGATGAATCCGACCACAACGTAACCGTGCAATTCGATATCAGTTGACCGCTTGGCCCCAGTCCGCCAGGCCCTTGCGCGCTCCCACCGGCACGCGGCCTGCCGTTACTCCAACAGGCCCCCAGGCCTGACGAAATAACTGCCATCGCTCGGCGACCCTGGAATAGACGCTCAGGACCAAGCCTGAGATGGCCTCGGGCGATGATCGCCAGCACGCCGCTCAATCCCACCGCCCAGGTCTACGCGGTGGAAGCGGGCGGCGAGCCATGGACGCCCCAACCCCCAACGCGAGGTGCCCAGCCATGCCCCGTGGATTGGCGCGAGTATTGTGCCTGGCTCTGTTGCTAACGGCTGCCGGCCCCGCCATGGCTGGCGAGTTGCCGCCCCCTGATGCCGCGGCCTTGTGGCAATACATCAGCCAGCCGCCGGGCCTGTACAAATGGGGCACCTGGTCCGAGTTCCTGCAATTGCGGCGCAGCCGCTGCGGCACGGCCTACGGCTATTTCATGCGGGTATTCGTCAACGACATCGCCCATAAGAGCAAAGGCCGCACCCTGCCCGTGGGCTCCATCCTGGTCAGGGAGGGGCAAAACATGGGCACCAACACCTATGCACCCAACGGTGAGATAAAGGCCTATACCGTGATGTACAAAGCCCAGGGCTTCAACCCCAAGGGTGGCAACTGGTTCTGGGCCGTCTATACCGGTACCGGCCAGGCCCTGGACTCCGGCGCCTTGACCGAGTGCATAAAATGTCACCAGACCTCTTGGAACAATGACTACGTGCTGGGGCACGACCTGAAATAGCCCCCGCCCCGCCGCGGAACGCGTCCCGCTTTTGGCTTCATGCCAGTTCTCTGACCCGAACAATAACAAGCGATCGCTCGCTCGTTTATTTCTTGCCTTCACCCCCTGGCCGGTGCATTATTGGGCAGACCCCAACGCGCGCGACGCCCCCGGAGGCGCCGCGTCAGGTGGATATGCATGAGCGTCTTATACGTGGTACGCCATGGCCAGGCCTCCTTTGGCCAGGCAGAATACGACCGGCTCTCGGACCTGGGCCAGCGCCAGGCCCGCCTGACCGGCCAGCACCTGGCCCAGGCCGGCCTGCGCCTGGATGCCGCCTACTGCGGGGCCATGCGGCGCCAGAAGGACACCGCCAGCGCGCTCCTGGCGGGCCTGGAGGCACCGCCGCCCCTGCGCCAGGCCCCCGGCTGGGAGGAATACGACTCCCTGGCCATCATAAAGGCCCTGTTGCCGGCCATGCTGGCCGAGGACCCCTCCCTGGAGCAGAGCCTGGGGGACATGTACCAGGACCGCCGGGCCTTTCAGCGGGTGTACGAGGCGGCCATGCGGCGCTGGGTGGCCGGCCGCCACGACCTGGGACCGGTGGAAACCTGGACCTCCTTCGTGGCCCGAACCCGCCAGGCCCTGGCCGATATGCTCGCCGCCCACCAGGGCGGCCAGACGGTGCTGGTGGTCACCTCCGGCGGCCCCATCGCGGCCCTGCTGCACCTGGCCCTGAATCTGGAGGATCAGGTGGCCCTCCAGATGACCTGGGTCGTCAAGAACGCCTCCCTGTCCAGTTTTCTATTTCGTGGCCAGGAGCTGACCCTGTCCACTTTCAACTCCACCGCCCATCTGGAGCAGCACCGGGAACCCGATCTGCTCACCTACCGCTGAACAGCCCAGCCAAAGGACGGCAAGACATGGACTTCGCCATATCCGACAAGATGCAGACCATCCTGGAGATGGTCAACGAATTCGTGGACCGCGAGCTGATTCCCCTGGAGCCGGATTTCCTCAACCGGCCCTGGGAAGAAGTGGAGCCCAAGCTAGCCGCCAAGCGCGATATGGTCAAGCAGATGGAGCTGTGGGCGCCCCTGCATCCCCAGGAATACGGCGGCATGGGCCTGAACCTGGTGGAATACGGTCTGGTCTGCGAGGCCCTGGCACGCACCCCCACCGGAGTCTACACCTTCGGCTGCCAGGCCCCCGACGCCGGCAACATCGAAATCCTCATCAAGTACGGCACGCCCGAGCAAAAGAAGCGCTACCTGGAGCCCCTGATCGCCGGGCGCATCCGCTCCTGTTTCTCCATGACCGAGGTGGATATGCCCGGCTCCAACCCGGTGATGATGGACAGCACGGCGGTCAAGGACGGCGGCGACTACGTCATCAACGGCCACAAGTGGTACACCTCCTCGGCCGATGGCGCCGAGTTCGCCATCGTCATGGCCAACACCAACCCCCAGGCCGCCCCCCATCTGCGGGCCTCCATGATCATCGTGCCCGTGGGCACACCGGGCTTCAACCTGGTGCGCAACATCCCGGTCATGGGCCACGCCGGCAGCGGCTGGCACAGCCACGCCGAGATACTCTATCAGTCCTGCCGGGTGCCCCAGGAAAACCTCTTGGGACCCGAGGGCCAGGGCTTCGTCATCGCCCAGGAGCGCCTGGGACCCGGGCGCATTCATCACTGCATGCGCTGGATCGGCATCTGCAACCGCTCCCTGGAGCTGATGTGCCAGCGCGCCCAGTCCCGGCCCATCGCGCCCGGGCAAACCCTGGCCGACCAACAGATCATCCAGGCCTGGATCGCCGAGAGCGCCGCCGAGATGCGCGCCGCCCGGCTGATGGTGCTCAACTGCGCCTGGCTCATGGAAACCCAGGGGCACAAGGCGGCGCGTCAGGACATCTCGCTGATCAAGTTCTACACCGCCGGGGTGATGCAGCGGGTGGTGGACCGCGCCTTGCAAGTGCACGGCGGCCTGGGCATGACCGACGACACGGTGCTGGCCAGCTTCTACCGTCACGAGCGGGCGGCGCGCATCTACGACGGCGTGGACGAGGTGCACAAGGTTTCGGTGGCCAAGCGCATCCTCAGGGAGCAGGCCGCCCGGCGGGGCGCCAAGTGACCTCCCTGACCTTTGCCCAGTTCAGCCGCCAGGCCCGCCTGTCCCGCGGCGATATCTGCCAGGAGATGCTGGCCGGCCACCGCCAGTCCATCAAGGCCAAGAAAGAGGCCACGGCGGTCAAGAACCTGGAGCTGATCTTGGACGCCACTTTGAGCCTGGGCAACCAGAAGGGTTTCCAGGCCATGACCGTGCGCGACCTGAGCCGGGCCAGCGGCCTGTCCATGGGCGCGCTCTACGACTACTTCACCAGCAAGGAAGAGCTTCTGGAAATGGTGCTGGGCACCGGCCGTCAGGTGACCATGCGCCTCTTGGCAGAGGGCGTCCGGGGAGTGCGGGGGCCGGTGGAGCGGCTGGCCGCGGCCATCCGCGCCCACCTGTTCGTCAGCGAGGCCATGCAGCCCTTTTTCTTCTTCGCCTACATGGAGGCCCGCCACCTGGGCCAGCAGCAGAAGGAAAAGGCCAAGCAGAGCGAACTGGCCACCGAGCGCGTCTTCGCCGAGATCATCGAGCAGGGGCAAGCGGAGGGCGTCTTCGCCCCCTTGGACCAGCACCTGGCCGCCGGGCTGATCAAGGCCATGGTGCAGGATTGGTACCTCAAGCGCTGGAAGTATGCCCAGCGCCGCGTCAGCGTGGACCGCTACGCCGATACGGTGGTGCGGGCGGCCCTGGCCCTCTGCGCGCCCGCCCACGTCCCCCCGGGAGAGATGGAAAGATCATGAGCCACCGCGATCAGGCCACCGAAATCAGGCAGGGCGAGGAGCTGGACCCGGGTCGGGTCGAGGCCTTCCTGCGGGCCAATATAGAGGGGCTTCAAGGTCCCCTGACCATCAAGCAGTTCCCCTCGGGCTACTCCAACCTGACCTACTTCATCACCGTGGGCACGCGCGAGATGGTGCTCAGGCGCCCGCCCCACGGCACCAAGGCCAAGTCCGCCCACGACATGCACCGGGAGTACCGGGTGCTCAGCGCCCTGCACCCCCACTTCCCCTACTGCCCGCGACCCTTGGCCTTCTGCGAGGACCAGGCGGTGATGGGTTGCCACTTCTACGTGATGGAGCGCATCAAGGGCATCATCATCCGCCGCCGGGTGCCCCCGGAGCTGGGACTGGGGCTCCAGCAGATGCGCCGGCTCACCGAACGCCTGATCGAGGTCATGGCCGAACTACACGCCGTGGACTATGCCGCCGCCGGGCTGGCGGGCCTGGGCAAGCCGGCCGGCTACGTGCGCCGCCAGGTGGAGGGCTGGAGCCTGCGCTACCGTAACGCCCGCACCCCCGACGTGCCCGACGGCGAGGCGGTCATGGCCTGGCTTCTTGCCAAGATGCCGCCGGAGAGCGCCTCGCCGGCCCTGATCCACAACGACTTCAAGCTCGACAACGTGGTGCTGGACGAGGCCGCCCCCCTGAGGATCATCGGGGTCCTGGACTGGGAGATGGCCACCCTGGGCGATCCCCTCATGGACCTGGCCTGCACCCTGGCCTACTGGGTGCAAGCCGACGACCCGCCGGAAATGCAGTCGGTGGCCTCCTCGATCACCAACCAGCCGGGCTGCCTGACCCGGGCCCAGGTGGTGGAGCTATACGGCCAGCGCACCGGCCGGGTCATGGACCAGATCGACTTTTATTACACCTTCGGCCTGTTCCGCCTGACGGTGATCGTGCAGCAGATATACTACCGCTATCATCACGGCCAGACCAAGGACCAGCGCTTCGCCCAACTGGGCGCCACGACCCACGCCCTGCTGGCCCAGGCCGGACGGGTGATCGCCCAATCAGCATTGTAAGGGAGAACAGATCATGACTCGGCACAAGGTCGCCCTGGTCAAATACCAAAAGCCCCTGGAGTCGGTGGCCCGGGCCGTGGAGCTCTGCGGCGGCCTGGAGCGCATGTCCGCCGGCGCCAAGGTGTTCATCAAGCCCAACATCGTCTTCTGGACCACCAAGGTCAACTTCCCCAAATGGGGCACCATCACCACCAGCCGGGTGATGGAGGACTTGGTGCGGCTGTTGAAGGATCACGGCGCCGGCCAGATCACCATCGGCGAGGGCATGGTGCTGGGCAAGGCCGGCGACAACCAAACCGCCCCCCACGCCTTCGAGACCCTGGGCTACAACAAGCTCAAGGAGCGCTACGACGTGCAGGTCATCGACGCCTTCCAGCGCCCCTTTAAAGAAGTGGACCTGGGCGACGGCATGGCGCTTAGCTTCAACCAGGACATCCTGGAGAGTGACTTCGTGGTGGACGTGCCGGTGATGAAGACCCACGCCCAGACCGTGGTCAGCCTGGCGCTCAAGAACCTCAAGGGCATGATCGACATCAAATCGCGCAAGCGCTGCCACAGCGCCGACCCAAAGCGCGACCTTTTCCACTGGATCGCCCGCCTGGCCGACAAGCTGCCGCCGGTGCTGGCAGTGCTGGACGGCATCTTCACCGCCGAGTACGGCCCGGCCTTTGACGGAGTAATGCACCGCAGCGACCTCTTGGTGGCCTCCTGGGACCTCTTCTCCGCCGACAAGGTGGGCTCCATGCTGCTGGGCCATGAGCCGGCCCAGGTGCCCTACCTGGCCCTGGCCGGCCAGCGCCGGGGGCGGCCCCTGGACCTGTCGGACGTGGAGGTGGTGGGCGAGTCCGTGGCGGACCTGGCCAGGCCCCACGGCTGGACCTTCCCCTACACCGAGGATGGCGGCCTGCCGCTGCCCATGGCCAAAAAGGGCCTGCGGGGCCTCAGCTACTATAAATACGACAGCAGCCTGTGCACCTACTGCTCCAGCATGAATGGCGCGGTGTTGCAGGCCGTGGCCTCGGCCTGGAAGGGCGAGCCCTGGGACGACGTGGAGGTGCTCACCGGCAAGATCATGCAGCCCTCGGGCCAGGCCAAGAAGACCATCCTGATGGGCAAGTGCATGTACCAGGCCCACAAGGACAACCCGGCCATCCAGGAGATGATCCCGGTCAAGGGCTGCCCGCCCCAGCCCGAGCAGGTGCTCAAGGCCCTGCACCAGGCCGGCATCATGGCCGACCCGGCCTTTTTCGCCAACCTGGAGGCCATGCCGGGCTTTTTCATGCGCCGCTACAAGGACAAGCCCGAATTCGACGAGGCCCTGTTCCGGGTGGAATGAGTCCCTGTCCGCGCCGGGCTCCATAGCCCGGTGCGGCATCCCCAAAAACAACGCCCCCGCCGGAGGACTCCGACGGGGGCGCGATTTTGTCTATACCGGGGCGAGCCGTCCCGCCCTAAGGTTAATTGATGGCGTCGAACTTGCAGTTCTCGAAGCAGGTCTTGCACTTGATGCACTTGTCCAAGTGGATCACCGCCGGTTGCTTCTTCTCCCAGGTGATGGCGTCCACCGGGCAGTTCTTGAAGCACAGGCCGCACTGCTTGCACTTGTCCTCGTCGACCTTGAACTCCAACAGGGCCACGCAGCTCTTGGCCGGGCACTTCTTGTCGTGGATGTGGGCCTCGTACTCGTGGCGGAAGTAGCGCAGGGTGGAGAGCACCGGGTTGGGGCCGGTCTGGCCCAGGCCGCACAGGCTGGAGGTCTGGATCATGGGCGCCAGTTCTTCCAGGGTGTCCAGGTCGCCGGGCTCGCCGTGGCCCTCCACGATCTTCTCCAGGATTTGCAGCATGCGGCGGGTGCCCTCGCGGCAGGGGGTGCACTTGCCGCAGGATTCCTCCTGCACGAAGTCCATGAAGAAGCGGGCCATGTCCACCATGCAGGTGGAGTCGTCCATGACGATCATGCCGCCGGAGCCCATGATGGCGCCCACCTTCTGGATGGCCTCGTAGTCGCACAAGGTGTCCAGGTGGGCTTCGGGCACGCAGCCGCCGGAGGGGCCGCCCAGCTGCACGGCCTTGAACTTGCGGTGCTTCTTGGGTATGCCGCCGCCGATGTCGTAGATGATGGAGCGCAGGGAGGTACCCATGGGCACCTCCACCAGGCCGATGTTGTTGATGTGCCCGGTGAGCGCGAAGACCTTGGTGCCCTTGGAGCCCTCGGTGCCGATGGCGGCGTACCAGGCGCCGCCCTTTTCGATGATCTGGGGAATGTTGGCCCAGGTCTCCACGTTGTTCAAGACCGTGGGGCGGTTCCACAGGCCGGCCACCGCCGGGAAGGGCGGCCGGGGCCGGGGCATGCCGCGCTTGCCCTCGATGGAGCGCATGAGCGCGGTCTCCTCGCCGCAGACAAAGGCGCCGGCGCCCTGATAGATGTGCAGGTCGAAGCCAAAGCCGGTGTCCAGGATGTTGTCGCCCAACAGGCCGTACTCGCGGGCCTGCTCAATGGCCAGTTGCAGGCGGTGCACGGCCAGGGGGTACTCGGCCCGGCAATAGACATAGCCCTCGTGGGAGCCGATGGCCTTGGCCGCGATGGTCATGCCCTCCACCACCGAGTGAGGGTCGGCCTCCAGGATGGAACGGTCCATGAAGGCCCCGGGGTCGCCCTCGTCGGCGTTGCACAAGACATACTTGATCTCGCCCGGGCTCTTGGAGCAGAACTCCCACTTGAGCCCCGTGGGGAAGCCTGCGCCGCCGCGGCCGCGCAGGCCCGAGGTCTTGACCTCGGCGATGATCTGCTCGGGCGTCAGGTCGGTCAGCGCCTTGGCCAGGGCCCGGTAGCCGTCGCGGGCGATGTACTCGTCGATGCTCTCAGCGTCCAGGATGCCGCGGTTTTTAAGGGCGATGAGCTGCTGGTGGGCGAAGAAGGGGATGTCCAGCATGTCGGGGATGACTTCTTTGGTCTTGGGCTCCCTGTAGAAGAGCCGCTCCACCGGACGCCCCTTGACGATGTGCTCGGACACCAGCTCGGGGATGTCCTTCTCCTCCAGGGCCACGTAGAAGGTGCCCTCGGGATAGACCACCATCACCGGTCCCATGGCGCAGAAGCCGTTGCAGCCGGTCTCCACCACCGCCACTTCGTCGGCCATGCCCTGTTTGGCGATTTCCTGGACCAAGGCATCCTTGACGGCCACGGAGCCGGCGGCCTGGCAGCCGGTGCCCCCGCAGATGAGCATGTGTTGACGGAATCTTTTCATGACAAGCTCCCTAATGACTACTGCTCGCTGCCCTTGGCCAGAACCCATTGCGTCTGGATTTCGCCCTCCAACACGTGGCGGTTGAATATCTGGCGCATCTTGGGATCGTCCACGTAGCTGTACTTTATGGGCTCCTCGCCGATCTTCTCCACGGTGACCAGGGGCTCGGCGCTGCACAGGCCCATGCAGCCGCTGGTGGTGACGATGATGTCCTTGTGGCCGGATTTCTCCAGCTCGTCCATCACGGCGTTGAGCACGGTGCGGGCGCCGCTGGCGATGCCGCAGGTGCCCATATGCACGGTGACCTTCACCTGGGCTCCGCCCTCGCGCAGGCTGGTGCTGGCGGTGACTTGATCCTTTATCTTGGCGAGATCGCTGATCTTCAGCTTGGCCATCTTGATCCTCCCCGAACCCACTAAGCGTGGGGTGATTTTCGCAGGGGCATACTAGCAATATATATAAGGGAAGTCCATGTCTTTTGCGCATGGGCCACCAAGCGCCCGCTCCGGGCCACGGCCGGTCGCCGTCGGCCCGCCGTCGCCCTACCTGGCGGTGGGTCGGCTGCGCAGGAACACGAACCAATAGACCAGGCCCACCAGCACCGTGCCGCCGATGATATTGCCCAGGGTCACGGGCAACAGGTTGACCCACAAAAAATTGTGCCAGGTGAGCTGGGAGAAGTCGGCGGGCGCGCGCCCGATGGCCCGCCAAAAACCATCGCCGGCCAGCCCCTTGATGCCCAGGCCCACGCTGATGAAATACATGTTGGCCACGCTATGCTCAAAACCGCTGGTCACAAAGGCGGTGATGGGAAAGATGATGGCCAGCACGCGGTCGGTGACGGTGCGCGCGCTGTAGCACAGCCAAACCGCCAGGCAGACCAGCGTGTTGCACAACACACCCAAGGCCAGGGCCGGCAGGAAGCCCATCGCGCACTTGCCCTGGGCCAGGTTGAGGGCATTGAGCCCCACCGCCCCGCCGCCCAGGGTGTACTGCTCGCCGGCCAGCACCAGGGCCGCCGTGCCCCAGGCCCCCGCCAGGTTGCCCAGATAGACGATCACCCAGTTGCGCAGCAGTTGGGAGCTCTTGACCCGGCCCCCGGCCCAGGCCATGACCATCAGGGTGTTGCCGGTGAACAGCTCGGCCCCGGCCACTATGACCAGGATCAGGCCCAGGCAAAAGGTCAGCCCGCCCAGGAGCCGGGCCACGCCCAGGGGCAGGGCCTGGGCCCCGGCGGTGACGGTGGTGCTGAACACCGCCCCCAGGGCTATAAAGGCCCCGGCCAGCACCGCCAGGGTGAACATCTTGCCAAAGTCCATGGCCGCCTTGGCCATGCCCACCTGCTCGGCCTTTAAAGCCATCTCCCGCGGCAACAAGGAGTCCATGTTTGGCGCGGCGCCGTGGCCTTCCGTGGGGTTGCTCATGGCTCCTCCTTTTGGCGGCTCGGCTGGCGGGGTCCATCCCCTGAGGGCCGAAAGCACCTACAGGATAACGCCTCGGCCGCCGACAGAATAGAGCACCGCACCCCAGGCGGGCATGGGGCCGGGCCCTCCTTTTGCGCCGGGCCGGCCAAAATGGCCCCTAGGTGGCGGGAGCGTCCTCCAGCTTGGCGATCATGTTCTCGCAGAGGTCCAGATACTGGGCCCAGCGTTGCAGATAGAAGGACAAGGGCCGGGAGAAATGCTGCCCCACCAGGCCGTCGACGAACATCTGGGCGATTTCCTTTTGGCAGGCCAGGATGGGCTGGGCCTGGGCCAGGATTAGGCGCTCCTCGCGGGTCATGCTTTTGAGCAGGTGCCGGAACATGGTCTGGGCCCGGGGTTGGTACATCCAGAAGTAAAGCAGGTCCAGGGCGTGGATGATCAGTATCTCGCCCTGCTCCTTGGTCTGGGCGTCCATCTCGTGGAGGATGCCCAGGGGCGCGCTCAAGAGGTCGCCCAACTTTTCCTCGGGGTGCAGCACCTCCAACTGGGCGCAGGTGTCAAACACCTGGGCCAGCTTGCCCCGGTAATCCCAGGAGCGCATGCGCAGGTTGTCGTAGCGGTCGGCGGTGCCCTCGATGAAGCCGGCCACGCAGTCGCTGGCCCCCTTGGAGATGATGGCCGCCCATTGCTGCAGGATGGCGTCCACGCCCGCCACGCCCAGGTGGGCCAGCAGAAGACCCAAGGCCCAGTTGCAGGCGAAGGCCAGGGGGATGGAGAGCACCGAGCGGAAGATGTTGCCCACCACGGCGGCCCGCGGCAGGCCGCGCAGGGCGTTGTGGGTGGAAAGATAGGTGCCGTTGACCACGGCCATGACCGTGTAGAGCACCCAGGGGCTGGTGGTGGTGTTGATGCCCAGGCCCTGGTCCAGGGCCACGGTCTTGACCAGCCAGTCAAGGAGTGGCACCGAGAAGCCGGTAAAGAGCAGACTGTCGGCCAGGCGGCTCCAGTCGACGTAGTTTTTCCAGCCCAGCACCGGCGAGCGGCGCACCCCTCCCCCGCCCAACACCGATTGCAGTATGTTGCGCAGGCCGGTTATGCCGAACCAGATGGCCGCCCCGAACCAGGCCAAGAGCCACCAGTCCCGGGACAGGGCAAAGGTCAGGGCGGCGGGGATGAAGCCGACCAGCACCTTGAGGCCGTTTTTCAGCCCGCTGTTCAGATAGGCCCAGGGCCGGGCCTGGCTGTCGCTGGCCTGGGAAGCGGAGGCGGGCGTGGCCTGGCCGTGGAAACCCCCGCCCAGGGAGACCAGGTTCCCCTGGGTGCCGGGTTGGATGAACAGATAGTCCTGGGACCAATCGTGGGTGCTGGTCCAGCCCAGGCCGCTGAAGCCCAGGCGGCTCCCCAGGCGTTGCCAGAGCCTTTGGGCCTGGGGGTGGTCCCGGGGGGGCTCATGGTAGACCACCTGCTTCTTGAGCGCCACGTGCACGGGCAAGGCCGGCCGGAACAGTTCGGCGCGGCGGTCGATCCGGCGCCGCTCCCGGCGGGGCAGGCTGTCCCGCACCACCAAGCCCATGCCCGGCGAGGTGGCCGAACGTCCGGTGGAGTCGCTGCCCACCAGGGATTTCAGCGGGCTTTGGCGGTAGTAATCGCGCAGACCGCTGATGTCGCGCAATACCAGGCGCAGCCTCTGGGCCTGCAGGGCGGCCTGGGGGCCGGGCTGGCCCTCCACCCGGGCGATGATCTCGTTGATCACCCGCTTGAGCACGATGATGTTGCCGGAGTTGAGGGCGCGCTGCAATTCGTTGATGGCGAATATGTGCTCGGCCTTGCCGCCCACGAAGTCCTTGAGGTTGAAGATTTCCAGGTGGGTGATGCCCCCCCGGCACTCGGAGAGCAGCTCCAGCACCTGCTCGACCTTCAGGTCCGTGAGGTTGAGGGTTATGCGCGAACCCACCCGCAGATCGGCCAGGGTGCGGGCCAGCCCGCAGGGGCTCAGGCTCAAGAGGCCGGGCAGCTCGGGCTGGTCCGGGACAGGTGGGAAGTTGATGGCCCGTTCGGCCCGGGCGATGGCGGCCTCGGCCAACTCCTGGGGGGTGGGCTCCACCGGTAGCGTCCCCCCGGCCGCGGTCTGGGGCAGCTCGGGCAGCAGTATCTCGCGCACAAAATGCGTCAGGTGAAACAGCGAGGCCTGCCCGCTGCCCACGTAATCCATGAACCTTCGCGGGGCGTCCTCGTCGGGGCAGGACGGGTTCTGGGGCAATTGACCGCACAGGTCGCGCAGGGCTTTTAAGACCAGGTTTTGGCGGTACTCGGATACCTGGCGGCCGTCTGCCATGAGCCGCGCCACCGCCGGCTGCTCCAGGAAGGCCACGAAGTCCACGGCCTCCGAGAACCCCCGCGGGGTCCAGATCAGCTCCACGTAGCGGTCGTGCCAGCGGGCCGAGAACTCCACCCCGATGCGCACCTTGATGCCCATGATCCCGCCGGCGGTAATCAGCTCGGCGGCCGCCTCCGACGAGACGAAGTTGTAGTGGATCACCGTCAGGGAGCGCATGCCCTTGATCCAGGCGTCCAGGATCAGATGGGTGGGGAACTTGCGCCCCTTGGTGTTGGCGTCGTGCAGGTGGTGGTCAAAGGCGTACTGGCTCCAGTCCTCGGGCATCTCCAGTAGGTGATAGCGATCCAGGAGCTTGCGCACCATGCTGGGTTTGCCAGTGGAGGCCAGGCGGAAGTCGTGGGCCAATTCCAATTGACGGCGGGGGTTGCCGTGGGCGCGCACCAGGTCCTTCATGGTCTGCACCAGCACCCGGCCGGTGTTGTTGCGCAGGGGCGTGTGCGCGCAGTGCAACACCTCGTCGCGCACGGCGCGCAGGGCCGCCAGGCGGTCCTCCATGCGCCCGGCCTGCAGGGAATCCAGCAAGTGGATGACCGCGTGGGCGATGCGCAGATCCTTGGAGGCCGCCATTTCCTTGATGCCGTTGGGGTGCAGGTGGGCCGAGAACAGGCTCTTGACCTTGCGCCGCACGGGCTCGCGCAGGGCCACGTCGTTGACGATTTTCAGCAGCTCGTGATCTTGGGGGTCGAACAGGAGCTTGGATGTGGACTGCCGCATGGTTACCCCGTCAAACCCCGGATGGACCGCCTTGGCGCGGCCCTGGTGTGTATTGCCCCCATCCCGCCCTTAATGGAGATAACGGACCGAAAAATATTCTCGTGGACCATTCAGCGATATTCTTCTGGCGGGTCTCCCGCCAACCCAATCGGCCAGAGCCATGAAACATATTTTTTCATGCTCGGCGCGTGCTAGGCAAGGCGGGAAATATATATGCGCCCTGGTCCCACTTTTTTAGGGCCGACGGGCAGCCTGGATTGTGCCGGCACCCGGCAAGCGGGACGCGCTCGCGTGCCGCCGAGGGGGCGCTAAAAAACCGCCGCCGCGAATTCCCGGGGGTCAAAGGGCCGCAGGTCCTCCAGGGCCTCGCCCACGCCCACGAAGCAGATGGGCAGCTTCATGGCCTCGGCGATGGCCACCACCACCCCGCCCTTGGCGGTGCCGTCCAGCTTGGTCAGCACCAGGCCGGTCAAGGGCACGGCCTCATGGAAAAGCTTGGCCTGGCTCAGGGCGTTCTGGCCGGTGGTGGCGTCCAGCACCAGGAGCACCTCGTGGGGCGCTCCCTCCAGACGCTTGCCCAGCACGCGGTGAATCTTCTTCAGCTCGTCCATGAGGTTGACCTTGGTGTGCAGACGGCCGGCGGTGTCGATGATCACCAGGTCGCGGCCCCGGTTCTGGGCCGCGTCCACGGCGTCATAGGCCACGGCCGAGGGATCGGCGCCGTGCTGCTGGCGCACGATGGGGCAGTCCACGCGGCCGGCCCAGATCTCCAACTGCTCGGCGGCGGCGGCCCGAAAGGTGTCGCTGGCCCCCAGGAGCACCCGGCGCCCCTGGCCGCTGAAATAGTGGGCCAGCTTGCCGATGGTGGTGGTCTTGCCCACGCCGTTGACCCCCACCACCATGATGACGTGGGGGTCGTGGTCGCGGCTGGGCACCGGGGCCACGCCGCTCAGCACGGCCTCGATGCCGTCTCGCAGGGCGATCTTTAGCGCCTGGGCGTCATCCAGTTCCTTGCGGCGCACGCGGCCGCGCAGGCCCTCGATCAGCTCCAGGGAGGTCTTGACCCCCAGGTCGGCGGTGACCAGCACCTCCTCCAACTCGTCCAAAAGCTCGTCGTCGATCTTGCGTCCCAGGGTCAGGCGGTCGATGGAGCCGCTGATCTTTTCCCTGGTCTGCCCCAGACGCTGGGCCAGGCGGGCCAGGAGGCCCTTTTTCTTCTCCGGCGGCGAGGCCGGCTCTTGGGCGGGCATTCGCTCCGCGGCCTCGTCCGGCTCCGGCTGTGAGGCCGGTTCCGGCGGGGGCTGTTCGGCCGGGACCGGGACCACCGGCGCGGCCGTCTCAGGCTCCGAAAAAAACCGCTCGCCGGAGTCGGGCGCGGCCGCCTCCGCGCGGGGGGAAGTCTCGTCCAGGGGGGCTGGCTCGGCTTCGGCCTGGGGGGAGGCTTCGGCCTGGGGGGAGGACTCGGCCTGGGGCGCCGGCTCGGCGCCGTCCAGAGGCTGCGCGGCCTCGTTCTCCAGGGCCGGGTCCTGGTCCTTCTTTTTCCAGAATTTTAAAAAACCCATGGTCCTCGGGGGGTTGAAATGACTACGGACGGCGGGCCGTCAGGCACCCCGTCCGTAGCATGGTATAGAGGGCCTTGGGCTACGTCAAGCCGCCAGGGATTCGCCCTGGGCCAGGTTGACGGCCAGCATCTTGCTCACCCCGCGTTCCTCCATGGTCACGCCGTACAACAGGTCCATGATCTCCATGGTGCGGCGGTTGTGGGTGACCATGAGTATCTGGGAACGGCCGGCCAACTGCCTGAGCAGATCGTGGAAGCGGCCGGCGTTGGCCTCGTCCAGGGGCGCGTCCACCTCGTCCAGGATGCAGAACGGCGCCGGCCGGATCAGGAACAGGGCGAACAGCACAGCCACGGCCGACAGGGCCTTTTCGCCGCCGGAGAGGGCTTCCAGGTTCTTGACCTTCTTACCCGGCAGCTCCACCATCAGGTGCAGGCCGGCCTCCAGGGGGTCCAGGTCCGGGTCCAACACCAGGCTGGCCTGGCCGCCGCCGAAGAGCACCGGGAAGACCGCCTCCAGACGCTGGTTGACCTCGGCCAGGGTTTCGATGAAGCGGGTGCGGCTGGTCTTGTTGATCTTGCGGATGGCCGAGCGCAGGTCCTCCAGGGAGGTTTCCAGGTCGGCCTTCTGCTCGGTGAGGAACTGGTGGCGCTCGCTCAGGGCCTCGAACTCGCTGATGGCCTCCATGTTCACCGGCCCCAGGCGATTAAGCCGCTGGCGCAGCTTGGCCAGGCGCTCCTTGGCCTGGCCCGGCTGGAAGGGTCCCTGGGGCAGGAACTCCTGGTGCTGGCTGATCAGGTCCACCCGGCAGCGCTCCATGACCTGCTCGCACAGGTGCTGGCTCTCCAGCTCCAGTTCCTTGAGGCGCAGGCTTAAACTTTGGTTCTCGGCCTCCACGCGCCTTAGGTCCAGACGCCCCTGCTTGAGGTTGGCCTCCAACTCGGCGGCGCGGGCCTGGGCCTGGCTCAATATCTCGCGGGCCTGGCGGTAGGCCTCCTCCTGGCGGTCCATCTCGGCGTAGAGCCCGCCCAGGCGGTTCTGCTCGGCCTGGCGGCGGCCCAGGATGGAGTCCAGGGTGTCGCTGGCGCCCTGCACGTCGGCGCTCAAGGTCAACAGGCGCTCGTTGGCGGTGGCCATCTCCTGGCCCAGACGCTTGGACTCCCGGCGGGCCTGCTCGGCGGCGTTTTGCAGGGACGCGGCGGCCAGGCGGGCCTCGCCCTCCTGGGCGCGCACCCGCTCCAGATCTTGGCGGCCCTGTCCCAGGGCCATCTGGGCGGCGGCCAGGCCCTGCTCCAGGGCCTCGCTTTGGGCCTCCAGATCGGCCAGGGCCTGGCCCAGGCGCACGCCCTCCTGCTCCAGGCGGTCCAGGTCCGACCATATCTCGCCGGCGTCGTACTCCAGACCCTCGACCTGGCGCTCCTTGACCCCCACGGCCTCGCGCAGGCGGAAAAGCTCCTGCTCGCGGCGGCGCAGACCGCGCTCCTGCTCCTGATGCTGGCCGCGCCGGTCGCGGTGTTCCTCCTCCAGGCGGGCCACCTCGGACTCCGCCGCCTCGCGGGCCTCGGCCGCCTCGGCCTGGGCCTCCTCGGCGTCGGCCAGGTCCTCGCGGCGTTTCTTCAGCTCGTTCTGGCGGGTGAGCACCGACTCGGCCTTGCCGCGCCCCAGGCTGGCGGCGCCGGGGCGGTCCAGGCGCTCGCCCGAGGCGCTGACCACCACCTGGCCGGGCTCCAGGGAGCCGGCGGCACCCCAGGCCGCGGCCAAATCCGGGCTGTGGCCGGTGGCCATCCACAAGGCGGCCAGGGCCTCGAAGCCGGGCTGGGGTTTGACCAGGCCGGCCAGGGGCTGGCTCAAGGCCGGATGGTCCAGGCGGCCGGTCAACTCGTGCAGGGCCACCACTCGGATGCGCCCCAGGTTGTTCTGGACGACATACTGGCCCAGGGCCAGGGCGGCGGGGCCGTCGGCCACCATCAGCGCTTGCAGGTCCGGCCCCAGGGCCGCCTCCACCAGGGCCTCGGCCCCGGGCTGCACGGTGAGCTTCTCGGCCACCAGGCCCAACAGGGGCACCGGCAACTTGCCCTTGCCAGCGTCATCCAGCACCCGGCGCACCCCCGCCTGGGCCCAGTCGTGGGAGCCCAGGGCGGCGGCCAGGGCGTCCACCGAGGCGGCCAGGCCGTGACGGCGGCGGGTGGCCTCCTGCTCGGCCCGGCGCAGGCCGGTGAGCCGCTGCTGATACTCGTCGCGTTGGCGCGAAAGCTGGCTCAGCAGGGTCTCGGACTCCTCCAACTCGGCGCGGGCCGAGTCCAGGGCCTCCTGGGCCTCCCCTCGCTCGCTCTCCACCCGGGCCAGGTCCTCTTCCAGGCCCTGGCGGCGGCTGCTCAAGGATTCCTGGCGGCGTTGCAGCTCCGATTGCTGGCGTTCGATGTCGCCCAGGCGGTTTTTCTGCTGGCTGATGGCCGAGAGGTTGTCCACCAGGGTGTGCTTGGCGGCGTCCACCCGCTGCTCCAGGCTGTTCAAGCCCTCCTGGCGCTCCAGGACCTGCTCGCTGATCTGCTCGGCGGCGGCCCGGCTGTCGGCCAGGTTGTCCTCGCTCTCCTGGGCCTGGCGGCGGGCCTTGGCCAGCTCGCGCTCCTGCTCGGTGAGGCGGGACTTGAGTTGGCGCCGCTCCTCCTCGTAGCGCTCTTTCAGGCGTTTGAGGTTCTCGGCCTCGCGCCCCAAGAGGGTCAGCTCGTTCTCGGCCTTCTGGATGGCCCCCTGGGCCTCCAGGCGCCGCGCCCCGGCCTGACTGATCTCCTCCTCGGCCCCCAGCACCTGCACACGCACGGTCTCCAGGTCGGTCTCCAGGGTGGTCACCCCCTGGTTGACCAGGAGCAACTGGGCGCCCACGGCGTTGGCCTCGGCCCGGGCCGTGGCCGTCTCGTCCTTTAGGCGGGCAAAGTCGTGGCTGGAGATATTGAGGTCAAGCTCCTGAATGCGATCCCGCAGGTCACGATGCACCACGGCCTTCTGGGACTGGCGCCGCAGGCGCTCCATCTGGGTGGCCACCTCGTGCATGATATCTTGCAGGCGGTCCAGGTTTTCCTTGGCCGCCTGCATCTTGCGCAGGGAGATTTTTTTCTGGTTCTTGTAGCGGGTGATGCCAGCGGCCTCTTCCACCCACAGGCGGCGGTCCTCGGGCTTGGCCTCGATGAAGGCCGCCACCCTGCCCTGCTCGATGATGGCGTAGGAGCGGTTGCCCAGGCCGGTATCCATGAACAGTTGCTGGATGTCCTTGAGCCGGCAACCCACCTTGTTGATCAGATACTCGCTGTCGCCGTTGCGGTACAGGCGGCGGGTGACCATGATCTCGGGCAGGTCGGCGAACTGGGAGTTGGACAGGCCGCCGGTGTTGTCGAAGACCAGCGAGACTTCGGCCATGCCGGTGGCCTTGCGCTTGTCCGAGCCATTGAAGATCACGTCTTCCATGTTGTGGCCACGCAGCACCTTGGCCGATTGCTCGCCCAGCACCCAGCGGATGGCGTCCACCACGTTGGACTTGCCGCAGCCGTTGGGCCCCACCACCGCGCACAGGCCTTGGGGGAAGTCGGCCACGATGCGCTCGGCAAAGGATTTGAAGCCGTTGATTTCCAGGCGACGAACCCGCATGGTCACTCCGCTCTTGGGTACACCCCTAGATAGCAAAACCAGGGCGGCAAGTCAAGGCTGAACACTATATTGGGTGGTCGACGTCAAAAAGGCAACTAGATATAGTGTTGCAACGATTACCGCCGCTTAGCCTCCGCCCCCATGCCCAGCCGCCCGGGCCGCCAGGCCCGGACCCTGAGCCCTGTTCAGGCCCCTGAGGGGCAACAACCCGGATTATCAGCTAAAACCCGGCGCCAAACCTGGGGCGCGCGGGTGAGGGGCAGGAAAAAAATAAAAAATGGGGACCGGCGGCCAGCGCCAGTCCCCATATTATAAGAGAAGCCAGCCGGCTATGCCAACTGCAAATGGGTAAACTGGGCCAACTTGCCGAACTCGCTAGCGATCTGATTAAGAAGCGCCAGGCGGTTCAGGCGCACGGCCTCGTCCTCGGCCATGACCATCACGTCATCGAAGAACTTATCGATGGGCGTCTTGAGGGCTGAGAGCCCCTGCAGGAAAGCCAAATACTCGCCGGCCGCGAAGCGGGCCGAGGCCTCGGCGGACAGCGCTTGGAAGGCCTCATAAAGCTGGCGCTCGGCCTCTTCCTGGAACAGGGCCGAATCGGGCGGAGTCGCCGGCACCTGGGCCGCCTCCTTGCGCAGGATGTTCATAACCCGCTTTAAGCCTGCCCCCAAGGGCGCGAAATCGGCGGATTTCTTCATCTCGGCCAGGGCCAGGGCCCGGGCGCGCGTGGCCGTAAGATCGTCCAGGCCGGCGGCCAGCACCGCCTCGGCCACGTCGGTGGGCACCCCCTGCTCGGCCAGCACGCCCGCCATGCGGGTGGCGAAGAACTCCGTAACCTCCGCCTGGACCTCGGCCGCCGGCCGGGCCAGCCAGGAGCCCAGACCCGTGAGCGCCTGGCCCAGGCACTGGCCCAAGGAGAGCGTCAGGCCCTTCTCAATCACCAGCCTGATGATGGCGATGGCCGCCCGGCGCAGGGCAAAGGGGTCGGCCGCGCCGGTCGGCGTCTGGCCCACGCCGAACAGGCCGCAGATGGTGTCCAGGCGGTCGGCGATGCCCAGCACCGTGCCGACCATGCCCGAGGGCAGCTCGCCACCGGCCCCGGCCGGCAGGTAGTGCTCCAGGATGGCATAAGCCACCGCCGGATCCTCGCCATCGCGCAGGGCGTAGTCCCGGCCCACCTGGCCCTGCAGGTCCGGGAACTCGCCCACCATCTGGGTCACCAGGTCGCACTTGGCCAAGCGGGCCGCGCGCTCCACCTTGTCCACCTCACCAGGCAACAGCACCCCGGCCAGCCAGATCGCCAGCTTGGCGCAGCGCTCCACCTTCTCCTGGCTGGTGCCCAGCTTGGCGTGGTAGGTCACCTGCCCCAGGTCCTCCAGGCGGCTGATCAGGGGGCGCTTCAAGTCCTCCTTGAGGAAGAAGCGGGCGTCGGAGAGCCGGGCGCGCAGCACCCGCTGGTGCCCCTGGGTCACCACGGCCGGGTCTTTGGCCAGGGTGTTGTTCACGGCCACGAAGGCCGGCAGCAGGTTGCCGCTGGCGTCCTCCAGGGCGAAGTAGCGTTGGTGGGAGCGCATGGCGTTGATGATCACCGCCCTGGGCACCTCCAGGAACTCGGGATCAAAGGTGCCGCAACAGGCCACGGGCTGCTCCACCAGGTCGGTGACCTCCTCGATCAGACCCGGGTCGGGCACCAGGCGCCCGCCGCCCAGAGCCGCCGCGGCCTCCACCTCACGGGCCGCCAGGGCCTTGCGCCGGTCGCGGTCAACGATGACCCGCGCCGCCTCCAGTTTCCGCAGGTAATCGGCGGCATCCTTGACCTGGATGGCCCCGGGCGCGTGGAAGCGGTGGCCATAGGTGAGATCGCCGCTCTTGATCAGGGCCAGCTCGCAGGGGATCACCTGGCCATCCAAGAGGGCCAGGAGCCAGTGGATGGGCCGGGCGAAGCGCACCTTCTGGCTGCCCCAACGCATGGTCTTGGGGAAGGGAATGGCCGTGGCCAGGCGCGGCAGCAGCTCGCCCAGCACCTCGCCGGCCGGTTGGCCGGGGATGTGGCGGGTGAAGCCCAGGCGCGGGCCCTTGTCGGTATCCAGGTGCTCCAACTGCCCCACCTCGATGCCCTGGCTCTTGGCGAAACCCAGGGCGGCCTTGCTGGGCTGTCCCGAGGCGTCAAAGGCGGCCTTGACCGGCGGCCCCAGGGCCACCTCCGAGCGGTCGGCCTGGCGCTCGGCCAGCCCCGCCACCACCAGGGCCAGGCGCCGGGGGGTGCCGTAGGTGGTCAGGCTGGCCAACGCCAGGCCCTGGCGGGTCAACTCCTGACCGGCGATCTCCTTGAGGGCGGCCATGGCCGGCGCCACGAAGCGGGCCGGCATCTCCTCGCAACCTATCTCAAACAGCAGCTCCGCCATCAGGCCACCTCCTTGCCGCGCAGCAGGGGATGCCCCATCTCGGCGCGCTGGTTGACATAGGCCTCGGCCGAGCGGCGGGCCAGGTCGCGAATGCGGGCGATATAGGCCGTGCGCTGGGTGACGCTGATGGCCCCGCGCGCCTCCAAGAGGTTGAAGGTGTGTGAGCATTTCAGGCAGAAATCATAGCCCGGCAGCACCAGGCTCTGGGTCAAGAGGCGCTTGGCCTCGGCCTCGTAAAGCTCGAAGAGCTTCCAGAGCATGGACACGTCGGCCTGCTCGAAGTTGTAGGTGGAGTGCTCCCACTCGCCCTTGTGGTGCACGTCGCCGTATTTCACGCCCTCGGTCCATTTGAGGTCGTAGACGTTGTTGACCTGCTGGAGGTACATGGCGATGCGCTCCAGGCCGTAGGTCAGCTCCACGCTGATGGGGTCCAGATCGATGGACCCGGCCTGCTGGAAGTAGGTGAACTGGGTGATCTCCATGCCGTCCAGCCAGACCTCCCAGCCCAGGCCCCAGGCCCCCACGGTGGGCGACTCCCAGTCGTCCTCCACGAAGCGGATGTCATGCTCCAGGGGGTCGATGCCAAAGGCCCTGAGCGAGTCCAGGTACAGCTCCTGCACGTTCAAGGGCGAGGGCTTGAGTATCACCTGATATTGATAGTAGTGCTGGAGGCGGTTGGGGTTCTCGCCGTAGCGGCCGTCGGTGGGGCGCCGGCTGGGCTCCACGTAGGCCACCTTCCAGGGCTCGGGCCCCAGCACCCTGAGGAGCGTGTGGGGGTTGAAGGTGCCCGCGCCCACCTCCAGGTCGTAGGGCTGGCCAATGATGCAGCCCTGGTCGGCCCAATAGCGGGTCAGGGCCATGATGAGTTCCTGGAAGCTCAGTCCTGCCTTCGGGGCCATGCTCCTCCCCCGTGGAATAGCTAGCGATTGGTGCCGCTTGCGCGGCGATTGTGGGAAGTATGCATGCTAGCATCAGGCGGGCGCGGGCGCAAGCCCAGTGCCTGGGCTGGCATAAACGGGTCGAGGGGCGGGGTGGCGCGGGCGCGGGCTGACGGCTCCCGGTGGGGGCGAACTGGGGCAGGCTCTTGGTTTTGGGTAGCCTGGACAATTTGTCGTACAGGTCGCGTAGCGACAAGAGGTTTAAGAAATAGCCGCTATGCCCAATACACGATGTTGTAGCTAGTAGCGTCGAGCAAAGACAAATAGTGTTCTAATATCGTAGTTGTTGTGCTGTATGAACTATCGAGCGAAAGCAAATAATCTGACACGGAAATGCCGGGATTAATTAGCCCTAGCCTCCTTGAAACTACCCCATAGAACGATTTGCTGGTGGTGGATGATAGGTGCGCTGCAGCGTTGCGGATGTTCTTCAAATCGACCAGGTCTGTATATATTGAACTTACAGCACTATTAATCGGCTCTCCATTGTCAAAATAAATCTGTGAGAGCTTTCTAACAATATCTGGGTTGGCCCAATCAACATAGCGTTGCGTGCCGATGATCATCTGATGTGCTTGTGTTTCAGATTGAGGGAGGGCGAATCTAGTTACATGGCCACCTTTGGGACTACTGTTGCCCAACATATACAAAATAAAAGGCTCATCCTGATCTTGCGTACATAGGCCTTGAAAGGAAGTGGACAATCAGGATTTCCTCTTTGATGTCATTGGGTTTAGTCAAAGAGGAGCACCGTCATGTCCACGAGCTTGTTGTATCACGGGTTTGGCGTTCGGGGCT
>JAZDIQ010000007.1:0-83721 GCA_043804825.1 Pseudomonadota bacterium | reverse complement strand
CCGCGCCGGCCGCCCCGGCCGTGGACGCCGCCGCTCTGGCCAAGGCCGAGGCCGCCGCCAAGGCCGCCGCCGAGGCTGGCGCCAAGGCCGCCGCCGAGGCCCAGAAGAAGGCCGATGCCGAGGCCAAGGCCAAGGCGGAAGCCGAAGCCAAGGCCGCCTCCGCCGCCGAGGCCAAGGCGCGCGAGGACAAGAAGCACAAGGAGCTGGCCGAGCTGGACGCCCTGCGCGCCAAGCGCGCCGAGGAGGCCGCCGCCCGCGCCGCCTCCCATGCCTGCTCCTCCACCCGCAAGGAAGGCGTGGAGTTCGGCAAGGACCGCGAGTCCGGCATCGCCGGCCCCGACGCCTCCTACATCTACGCCACCCTGGAGCGCTGGGCGCTCAGGGGGCCTGGTTACCTGAAATAGACCCGAGCGGGGTCCCGGAGCTGATCCGGGACCCCGCGCCGGCCGAGGCGGCCAAGGGAAGGAGCCGCCTTGGGGACCGGGAAGGGGGCAGGGAGAAACGGAATAAGCGCCGGACAAACTGGCGTCCAGTTCCATAAGGAGTTTGAGAGGGGGAACCACTACCCCAACAAGAGGAGGAACCTCTGATGTCCGCAGACGAGATCAAGGCAAAGGCCGAGGCCAAAGAGGCCAAGAAGGCCAACCCCAAGGAAGTCACCATTGACATAGCCACCACGCAGATGCTTCAGAAGGCCCAGGCGGATGGTTGCGAGACCATCTTCGACCGCGCCGTGACCATGAAGCCCTGCAACATCGGCGAGCAGGGCACCTGCTGCAAGAACTGCTCCCAGGGTCCCTGCCGCCTGCCCCTGACCAAGAAGCAGGCCGAGGGCGTCGACGACCGCAAGGGTCTGTGCGGCGCCACCCCCGAGACCATCGCCGCCCGTAACTTCATCCGCATGATCGCCGCCGGCGCCGCCGCCCACAGCGACCACGGCCGCGGCGTGGCCGAGGTCTTTTTGACCGCCGCGCGCAAGGAGACCAAGGACTACCAGATCAAGGACTTCGAGAAGCTCCTGGAGATCGCCCCGGACTTCGGCGTGCCCACCACGGTGCTGGTGGACGGCGTGGAGCAGCAGCGCGACATCTATGAGATCGCCGTGGAAGTGGGCGAGGCGGCCCTGGGCGAGTGGGGCCAGCAGCAGGGCGAACTGCCCCTGTTCAAGCGCGCGCCAGAGGCCCGCTACGAGCTGTGGAAAAAGCACGGCGTCATCCCCCGGGGCATCGACCGCGAGATCGTGGAGATCATGCACCGCACCCACATGGGCGTGGACCAGGACTACCGCAACCTGATGAAGCAGGGCACCCGCGCGGCCCTGGGCGACGGCTGGGCCGGCTCCATGATCGCCACCGACCTGCAGGACGTGCTCTTCGGCACGCCCTACCCCATCCAGGGCGAGATCAACCTGGGCGTGTTGAAGGAAGACCACGTCAACATGATCGTGCACGGACACGAGCCGCTCTTGTCCGAGATGATCGTGGTGGCCGCCCAGTCCCAGGAGATGCTGGACTACGCCAAGAGCAAGGGCGCCAAGGGCATCGTGCTGGCCGGCATGTGCTGCACCGCCAACGAGATCCTGGTGCGCCACGGCATGCCGATTGCCGGCAACTACCTGCAGCAGGAGCTGGCCATCGTCACCGGCGCCCTGGACGCCATGGTGGTGGACGTGCAGTGCATCATGGAGAACCTGGCCAACGTGGCCAAGTGCTACCACACCAAGATCATCACCACCAACCCCCGGTGCATGATCGAGTCCGGCGAGACCACCCACATCGAGTTTGACGAGCACCATGCCCTGGAAGACGGCATGAAGATCGTCAAGACCGCCATCGACAACTTCCCCAACCGCAAGCCCGGCACCCTGATGATCCCGTCGGCCAAGGAAAAGATGGTGGTGGGCTTCTCCTGGGAGGCCATCAACTATCACCTGGGCGGCACCTTCCGCGGCTCCTACGTGCCTCTTAACGACAACATCATCAACGGCCGCATCCGCGGCATCGCCGGCGTGGTGGGCTGCAACAACGCCCGCAGCGTGCACGACTCGGCCCACCTGACCCTGATCAAGGAACTGATCAAGAACGACGTCATCGTGCTGACCACCGGCTGCTCGGCCATGACCTGCGGCAAGTTCGGCCTGCTCACGCCTGAGTCGGCCAAGGTCTACTGCGGCCCCGGCCTGGCCGAGGTCTGCGAGACCGTGGGCATCCCGCCGGTGTTGCACATGGGTTCCTGCGTGGACAACTCCCGCATCCTCATGGCCGCCACCCAGGTGGTCAAGGCCGGCGGTCTGGGCAAGGACATCAGCGACCTGCCGGCGGCCGGCTGCGCCCCGGAGTGGATGAGCGAGAAAGCCATCAGCATCGGCCAGTACTTCGTGGCCTCGGGCGTGTACACGGTCTTCGGCGTGACCCTGCCGGTCACCGGCGCGCCCAGGTTCCAGAAGTACCTCTATGAGGGCATGGAGGAGCTGTACGGCGGCATGTGGGAACTGATCGAGGACCCCATGGAGATGGCCCGCAAGATGATCGCCCACATCGACAAGAAGCGCAAGGCACTGGGCCTGGACAAGGCCAAGGAGCGCGTGCTCATGGACATGGCCGACCGGCAGAAGCTGGACGCCGCCTAATTTAGCGCTGCTAATACCTCTCTAGAAAGGGGGAGCATAGAAAATGTCTAAACTGGTAGCGTTCGCAGCCATTCAGGGTGCCTACAATATCGTGTCCAAGGTCGAGGGCGCCTACAAGCGGGCCCTGGAGCAGTACGGCCCGGACCAGAAGTTGGAATTCCCCAATACCGCCTACTACCTGCCCATCATCTACTCCCTGCTGGGCATCCCGGTCAAGACCATCGGCGACGCCAAGAAGGCCCTGGACGTGGCCCGCCGGCTGCTGCCGCCCCACGTCAAGAACTTCAACCATCTGCCCTACCTGGGCCCCCTGCTGGACGCCGGCATGGCCGCCATCTTCGCCGAGGAGATCTTCGAGGCCATCCGCTACATCGACGACCCTGACTTCTACTTCACCTCCGAGGTGTGCGACCCCGAGAACGGCAAGATCTGGCTGGGCGCCGCCGAGGACACCGTGTTCCGTAAGCGCGGCGTGGAGTTCGTGGACGGTTCGGCCCCGGGCTTCGCCGCCATCGTCGGCGCCGCCCCCAGCCCCGAGATCGCCAAGCTCATCGCCGAGGAGTACCAGCGGCGCAACCTGTACGTGTTCATGTGCGCCAACCAGGCCGGCACCACCTTCAGCGAGCAGCTGATCGAGGCCGGGGTCCAGATCGGCTGGAACACCCGCCTGGTGCCCTTCGGTCCCGACATCAGTGCCGCCGTCTTCGCCCTGGGCTTCGCCAACCGCGCGGCCATGGCCTTTGGTGGCGTGCGTCCCGGCGACTACAAAAAGATGCTGATCTACAACAAGGACCGCATCTTCGCCTTTGTCAACGCCCTGGGCGAGGTCAACGCCGAGTGGGCGGCCAACGCCGCCGGCTGCGTCAACTGGGGCTTCCCCACCATCAGCGACACCGACATCCCCGAGATCCTGCCCACCGGCGTGTGCACCTACGAGCACGTGGTGGCCAACGTCAAGCACGAGGATATGGTGCAGCGCTCGGTGGAGGTCCGCGGCCTGAAGACGGTCGTGACCAAGGTCGACGTGCCGGTGAGCTACGGCGCGGCCTTCGAGGGCGAGCGCATCCGCAAGGACGACCTGTTCGTGGAGATGGGCGGCGGCAAGACCCAGGCCACCGAGCTGGTCGAGATGTCCGACATGGACGCCATCGAGGACAACAAGATAACCGTGATCGGACCCAGCCTGGCCGACCTGGGCGACAAGGGCGGCAGGCTTCCCCTGGGCATCTTCGTGCAGGTGGCCGGCCGCAAGATGCAGCCCGACTTCGAGCCCATCCTGGAGCGCCAGATTCACCACCTGATCAACTACGCCCAGGGCGTCATGCACATCGGCCAGCGCGACATCGCCTGGATCCGCATGGGCCGTCCGGCCGTGGACAAGGGCTTCGAGCTCAAGCACATCGGCCAGATCCTGCATGACATGTTCCACAAGGACTTCGGCACCATCCTGGACAAGGTCCAGGTGACCCTCTACACCAACAAAGAAGACGTCGACAAGCACACCGAGAAGGCGCGCGCCATGTACAAGGCCCGCGATTCGCGCGTGGAGAACATGACCGACGAGGCGGTGGAGACCTACTACTCCTGCACGCTGTGCCAGTCCTTCGCCCCCAGCCACGTCTGCGTGGTCAGCCCCGAGCGCACCGGCCTGTGCGGCGCCTACAACTGGATGGACTGCAAGGCCTCCTTCGAGATCAACCCCACCGGACCCAACCAGCCCATCGAGAAGGGCGAGTGCCTGGATCCCAAGCTGGGCCAGTGGAAGGGCTGCAACGACTTCGTGTACAAGGCCTCCCGTCAGAAGATCGACCACTACAACTTCTACTCCATCGTCTACGACCCCATGACCACCTGTGGCTGCTGCGAGTGCATCGCCGCCCTGCTGCCCGGTTGCAACGGCATCATGACCGTGCACCGCGACTACACCGGCGAGACCCCCTGCGGCATGAAGTTCACCACCCTGGCCGGTGTCATGGGCGGCGGCGCCTCCTCGCCGGGCTTCGTGGGCCACTCCAAGTACAACATCACCCAGCGCAAGTTCGTGCACGGCGACGGTGGCCTCTTGCGCCTGGTGTGGATGCCCAAGAGCCTCAAGGAGGAATTGCGCGAGGGTCTGGAGCGCCGCGGCAAGGAAATCGGCGTGCCGGATCTGATCGACAAGATCGCCGACGAGACCGTGGGCATCGACGAAGCCAGCGTGTATGAGTTCCTGCAGAAGGTCGGTCACCCGGCCGTCAGCATGGACCCCATCGTTGGCTAGCTAAATACCAAGGGGCCCCCCCTGGCCCGGGGGGCCCCTAATTTCTCAGCACCGATCTACTTCGCGGGTTCTCTGGGAAGGAGTGGAGCATGGCCCTCACCGGCATTCAGATCTTTAAACTACTGCCCAAAACCAACTGCGGGGAGTGTGGGGTTCCCACCTGCCTTGCTTTTGCCATGAACTTGGCGGCCGGCAAGGCCGAACTGGACGCTTGTCCCTACGTCTCCGAAGAGGCGCGCGAGCAACTGGCCGAGGCCAGCGCTCCCCCCATCCGTCCCGTGGCCATCGGCAGCGGCGCCACCGCCCTCAAGGTGGGCGGCGAGACCGTGTTGTTCCGCCACGAGAAGACCTTCTTCAACCCCTGCGCCTTTGCCGGCACCATCAAGGACACCGACGCCGACATCGCCGAGAAGGCCAAGCGCTGGGCCACCTTCCAGTGGGAGCGCGTGGGCTTGACCCTGCGTCCCGAGCTGGTCTTCCTGGAGTGCAAGAGCGGCGACGCCGGCAAGTTCCAGGCCGCGGCCCAGGCCGTGGTGGACAACTGCGACATGTCCCTGATCCTGGCCTGCGAGGATCCGGCCATCCTGGCCCCCGTGGCCAAGGCCTTCAAGGACAAAAAGCCCCTGCTCTATGCGGCGACCAACGCCAACGCCGACAAGATGTGCGCCATCGCTGGCGAGACCGGCCTGCCGCTGGTCGTCAAGGGCGTGGACCTGGACGAGGTCATGGAGCTGACCGCCGAGCTTACGGCGGCCGGCCTCAAGGACCTGATCATCGACTCCGGCGCCCGCGATTTGGCCGGCGTCTTCGAGGACAACATCGCCACTCGGCGCGCGGCCCTGATGGCCAACAACCGGGCCCTGGGCTTCTCGCCCATCAGCTTCGCCTGCGCCGCCGGCGGCGACGATCTGAGCGAGCAGGTGGCTGCCGCCGCCCTGATGGTGGCCAAGTACTCGGGCATCATCGTCCTGGGCGACCTGACCGCCGAGGCCATCTTCCCGCTCTTGTTGGAGCGTCTGAACATCTACACCGACCCCCAGCGCCCCATGACCGTCACCCAGGGCATCTACGAGGTCGGCGGACCTGGCCCCGACTCCCCGGTGGCCGTGACCACCAACTTCTCGCTGACCTACTTCATCGTCAGCGGCGAGATCGAGTCCTCCCGGGTGCCCACCTGGTTGTTGATCAAGGACACCGAGGGCCTGTCGGTCATGACCGCCTGGGCCGCCGGCAAGTTCTCCGGCGACGACGTGGGCATGTTCATCAAGAAAAGCGGCATCGATCAGAAGGTCAACCACAAGAGCATCATCATCCCCGGTTACGCGGCGGCCATCGCCGGTGACCTGGAAGAAGAACTCCAGGGTTGGAACGTGAAGATCGGCCCCCGCGAGGCGGCCCACCTGGCCAAGTTCCTCAAGGAGTGGAAGGCTTAAGAAAGCCTTCACCTTCCCCTTAATCCTAGCGAGGGTGACCCATGAAGCTTATAGGTGAAAACCTCAACGTGATTAAAAAAGAGTGCGGCCAGGCCTTCAAGGACCGCAACCCCGAGCCCCTTCAGAAAATCGCCCTGGCCGAGAAGGCCGCCGGCATGGACTGGATCGACATCAACCTGGGACCGGCGCGCAAGGGCGGGCCCGAGCTGATGGAGTGGGTGGTCAAGACGGTCCAGGAAGTGGTGCCCGACATCCCCCTGGCCCTGGACTCCAGCAACATCGAGGCCATCGAGGCCGGCTTGGCCGTGCACAAAGGCACGGCGCTGGTCAACTCGGTGATGGCGCGCCCCGAGCGCTACACCAAGATGCTGCCCATGGTGGCCAAGTACAAGGCCGACATGGTGGCCCTGCTCTGGGGCCCCGAGGGCCTGCCCCGCGACGAGAACGAGCGCGCCAGCCTGGCCGTGGAGCTGTGCTACGCGGCCAACGAGGCCGGCATCCCCAACGAGCAGCTGTTCGTGGACCCCATCATCACCCCGGTGAACATCCAGCAGCCCCAGCTCATGGCCACGCTGACCTTCATGCAGATGTTGCAGGACATGGCTCCCGGCGCGCGTAGCACCAACGGCCTGTCCAACATCAGCAACGGCACCCCCTGGCGTGAGCCCCTGAACCAGATCTACATGATCATGCTGGAGCGCTCGGGCATGTACTCCTGCATCGCCGACTACGAGGACACCCTCTTGATCGACATCGCCCGCGGCCGCCGCGACGATCTGGTCCAGGCGGTGCACAAGGTCATGGACGGCGAGATAACCAGCCCCGACCAGGTTGAGGGCGACGAGGCCAAGCTCTTCGTGCGCGGCGCCCGCGTCATCCTGGGGCACACCCTGTACTCCGATTCCTGGATGAACATGTAGCCACCGCTGTGGCTCCGGTCGTCCTGGGGGGCCAACCCTGGGCGACAATTCAGGCGAGACTCGACTCCCAGCGCCCGGCGAGGCCCCCCGCCGGGCGCTGGCCTTTGCCCTCGCCTGCCTCTTGCGGGTCACCGAGGCCTTTGATATTCTGATAGCTATACTCACGCGGGCGAGCGTCCGGACCCTGGCAAGTCGAAAATACCTAATTGGGAGGCTCCCGATGAAACATCGGTTAGTTGGCGTGGTCATCCTGGTGGCCATGTTGGCGTGCGCGGCCCTGCTCAGCGGCTGCGCGGCCACTTACACGGCCCTGGAGAACAAGGATCTGGACGTGCAGACCAAGATGAGCGCCACCATCTTCCTGGAGCCGGTGGCGCCCCAGTTCCGCACCATCTTCATCCAGGTGCGCAACACCTCCGACAAGCCCTTCTTCATCGAGCAGGACGTGGCCGCGGCCATCGCCGCCAGGGGCTACACCATAGTCTTCGACCCGGCCCAGGCCCACTACATCCTGCAGGCCAACATCCTGGCCGTGGGGCGCACCGATCAGTCGGCCTTGGACCATGCCACCGGCCTGGGCTACGGCGGCGTGCTGGCCGGCACCCTGGCCGGCGCGGCCATCGGCGCCTCCGGGGGCCACGCCGCCTGGAAGGGCGCGGCCATCGGCGGCATAGCCGTGGGCGCCGCCGAGGTGGTGGCCGGGGCCCTGGTCAAGGTGGTGTGGTACGCCGCCGTGACCGACATTCAGATCTCCGAGCGCAGCCGCGCCGCCGTGAGCGAGGAATTTTCCTCCACCCTGCGCCAGGGCACCGCCCACACCTATCAGCAGCAGCGCTCGGCCAAGATGACCGATATGATGAAGTACCAGACCCGCATCGCCAGTAGCGCCAAGAAGGTGAACCTGGAGTTCGCCGAGGCCGAGCCCTACCTGCGCCAGGGCCTGGTGCAGGCCATCGCCGGCTTGTTCTAAGCCAACGGCCCGGGACCCGGTCACGGGTCAGCCAGCAGTCTGCCAGCGCCCGGCGGGAATCGCCCCGCCGGGCGCTGGATTGTGCCGCAACCGCCTGTCGTGAACCAACCTTCATTTGAAGAGTGAAAAATCTACCGCCCGTTGCCCCGGGCGGTGCCGGGCGTTCTGGGATGAAAGATAAATCCCGGCGGTTCTTTTTTGTGCCCCGCCCAGCCGTGCGTGGGCACGGCCCATCCCATGCCTGAACTGATCCGGTGGCTGACGAGACTCTTTCGCCTGGCCTTGCGGCGGCTATCCAAGAATGGCCGGGCTGAGGGCGGGGGCACGGGGTCTGGAGTGAAGAACAAGGCCGGGCTGGCTGGCCCCAGTTTGGTGAGTCTGGAGGCGTGGGGCAAGCCCTCCTGTTTTGCGCGGTAGCGCCCCAACGGGAGCCGACAACGTGGGCCAGTGCACAGCGCCGACCGACCCGTATACGCCCCGCCCGGGGCACCGGGCACGCCTCGCCCGTGGAAGCGGGCAAATTGAAGGCCGGACCCGCTGCGGGGCCCGGCCTATGGGAGGGCGGTGTTAGGTTTGGTTCTGGGGTCTGGGCCGCCGCCATTTCCCTGCGACCGCGGCGACCATCTCCATCATTCCGAAACGCTAGACGACTCGGTTACTCGGATCGGATCATGGATCGGAACTCGATTCGCCCGCCTCCCATAGTTTTATTCTGCTACCGGCCCGCCCAGGATGTCCACCAGTTTTTGCAGCCAAGACGGGGATCGCAAAAATTTATGTAACTGGACCCCTGAGGTATTATAGTTATAGATAAGACCGATATTCCTCTGGTCCCGGATACCGGGCCATGTGATGACACCGCTGGAGAGGCAGGCGAAATGTTATACAAGTATCGCCGCTACTTAACCGTGCTGCCCCTGTTGGTTGGACTCTTGTTGTGGCCGGTGTTGGGCCAGGCCGGGCTGAAATCCACCACCTATTACGACCTGGACTATGGCCGTTGGTCGGGGGTGGGCAGTGCCCTGGTCTCCTACCTGGATGCCGCCTTCACCACCCCAGCCGGGTTGCTGGGCTACAACAACCAGGGGCATGGCAAGATCGCCATCCAGTGCTACAGCGACCCCAGGTCGGGGACGTTGGGCTATATGAACCCCGGCGAAAACACCCTGTATCTGAACCTCTACGGTGGCAACAGCACCTCCGCCAGCTATCTGAGCGACTACGGCGACACCGTGGCCCATGAGACCACCCATATCCTCTATTACAACAAGACCGGCCTGGCCGATCGTTACGACCTGTATTCCTCGGCCATGTTGAGCGACATCTGGGTGGCCGAGAGCATGGCCTTTTACGTGGGTGACGTGGCCTACCCCAAGGGGCCCCGCGACAGCAAGGCCTACATCGGTTCCCAGCTGAACCGCTACTCACAGGGAGGCGCCCAGCGCGCCAGTTGGTACGACAGCGGCATCCGCTACGACGACGGCAGCGCCAGCAACCTGGACTATGCCCAACTGGAGGCCGTGGGCCAGTTCCTGGCCACCTACGGCGACGGCAAGGGCCTCATGCGCCTGACCGACTATCTGACCACCAGCAACAACTACGAGGCGGCCTTGCAGTACGCCTTCGGCAAGCCCAGCGGCCAGTACGGCACCGCCTCCGGCTCCGGCGGCAACACCCTCTACTCCGAGTACATCAAGTACTACTACGGCAGCTACTAGCCGGCCCCGAGATGGTGGGCCGGGAGCAGGGGGACTAGGCCCCTCCTGGGCGTGGGTGGCCCTCAACGGCAGGCACCATGGCCCAGCCGCCCGGCCATACCGCGCCCCGGCGCTGCGTAGGCCTCATCGCGGCGGCCAGCTCCCGCGTTGCCGGGCTGGCCTGTCCGCCAGGGGAAGTACAAGAAATAGTCGTCATTGCGAGCGCAGCGCAGCAATCTTCCAACTTGATCTTGGGGCCGTGGGTGGTGGTACTTGGCGCAGCCCGGGGATCGGCGGCTGGGCCGGGTTGGCGTCGCGGTGCGAGGGGCCGGCGGGTGAAAAGCAAATCCCGGCGGTTTTTCTTTGTGCCCCGCCCAGCCGCCCGGCCATACCGCGCCCTGTAGGTGCGGTGGCCTCATCGCGGTGGCCTGCTCCCGTGTTCTCGGGCCGGCCTGGCTGTCTCGCCGGGCCAGGTGGGGCATACTAACGCGGCGCCCTGCCGGCGATTAAGAATGGCCGGGCTGAGGGCAGGGCACGGGGTCTGGGTGGGAGAAAAAGGCAGGGCGTGGTTGGCCCCAGAGTGTTGTGGGGGGGCAGGGGCCGGAACGCGTGGGTATTGGATCACCCCACACCGGGAGCCGGAGGTCCTTGCCCTCGCCACCTCGTTAACCGACCCGTATAAGCCCCGCCGGGGGCACCCGGTCCAGTGGCGGGCACGCCACCGGCGTGCCACTAGGGCGAGATGGAGCGCACCGGGCGCAAGCTGTTGGGGTGGTGCATCTCGCTGTCCATGTCCACGGTGTGGCAAACCTTGCAATTCTTATTGGCGCCCAGGGGCAGCGTGTTGCCCTGGTATTGGCGGGGCTGGATCACGTCGCGGCCCTGGCCGTAGATGTTTTGGGCCGGGTAGAGGGCGTGGGGGCTGCCGTGGCAGGAGGGGCAGCGCAGCCCGGCCTGGTCGCCGCGCTGGCGGAAGAGGTCGCTCTCGCCGGCGGTCCACTTGGTGGCGGCCGTCAGCTGCATGGTGGTGGGCTCCTTAAAGTCCTGGTGGCAGTGCAGGCAGTCGGGCAGATTGCCCCAGGGCGCGCGGGGGGCGACCTCCTTTTGACTGGCCACGGTGCGCGGCTTGAGCTGGGCCATCAGGGCGGCGGCCTGGGGCTTGCCGGCCTTTTGCTCGTTCTTTAGGAGGCCCAGGGCGTGGTCCTCCAGGGGGCCGTGGCAGTTGGTGCAGTCCATGCCCAGGCCTTGGTGCAGGCCCCGGAAGCAGCGGGTGGGGCCTTGCGGCGAGTCGGGGTGGCAGCTCTGGCAGGACTCGGCCCCCCGATTGGTCATGTAGTTGGCGTGCCAGCCGTGCATGGCCGCCGACAGGGCCAGGCGCTTGCCGTCGCCGGCGCTGCCCAGGGCCGGGTCGGGGTGGCAGGAGGCGCAGAGCACCGGCTTGCCGGCCTTGGCCTGGGCCTTGAGGCTGGTGTGGTTGATGCGGTCATGCACGCTCAGGATGTCCCGGGCGGTTTCTTGCGACATGCCGGCCAGGCCGTCCTCCCGCCAGGGTCCGCCGTGGCAGTTCTTGCAGCCCATCTCGCTGGAGACCGGGGCCACGGCCTGGGTGCGGGCCAGCACCTGGCCCGTGGCCTGGTCGCGGGCCTCGATGCTCACCAGGGGATAGGGGTTGAAGCCCCCGGTGTCGCGGTAGGGCGAGACCGGCAGCAGGTCGGCGGCGTAGACCTGATGCCGGGGGTCATAGTCCAAGCCGCCGCTGGTGCCCTTGCCGGCCAGGCCCACGTCCGGGGCCAACTCCTTGCCAAAGACGGCCTGAGCGTGCTTCCAAAAATCCATGCGCTTGGAGGGGTGCAGGAAGCCATCCTCCAGGCGGTAGGTCAGCTCCACGCCCTGGCTGATGATTTGGGGCGACTCCCCGCGCTTGATGAGCTGGGCGCGGATATTGTTGGCCGGCGGCAGCAGCACCAGCCAGGGCTCGCCGTCGGTGAAGCAGTGCATGCCCAGGTCATTGTAGGCCAGGAGCAGGTATTGGTCCTTGGCGGGGTCAAAAGGCGGGGCCGGGGTGTCGAGCTGGGCGGGGGTGTATTCCTGGGGAGGCTGCTCGGGCTTGCCGTGCAGGCCCAGGGCCACATAGGCCGCCAGGGCCGAGCGCTCGGCCAGGTTGCCGGCAAAGGGCGGCATGTAGCCCAGGAGCTTGCCCATGCCGTCCAGTTGGGAGTCCAGGCCGAACTGGCCGTACTTGGCCGTCAGGGGCAGGATGTCGTGCATGGGGCCGCCCACCGAGTGACAGGTGGCGCAGAGCAGTTGAAAGACCTGGCGGCCGGCCTCCAGGCGGTTGTCCGGGGTCACCTCCTTGTGCTTGCTCCACTTGGCCAGTTTTAAAAGGCCCTCCCGTTGGGCCTGCTCCACCTGGCCGGGCAAGAGGCTGTTGGAGTACATGTGGCCCGCGATGATGTAGGGCCGGCGGCCGGCCTCGCGCAGCCACTCGAAGGAGCCCATGTAGCCCAGGCCCACCACCAAGAGCACCGCGGCCAGCACCCGCGCGGCGCCCCGGGGCAGGCGGACCACCAGGGCCAGGCCGCCCAGGAAGAGCGCGGCCGCCGTATAGGCCAGCACCTTTAAGGCGGGGGCCATCTCGGGGTTGAGGCTTAAGATCATCTGGCGGGGTTCCTGGGGCAGGGCCGCCAGGTACCACCAGCCGGCGGCCAGCATCAGCAAAAAAGGCGCCAGCAGCCAGGTGGCGCACCAGCGCGTCAGGCGTCGCCGCAGGTCCGGGTCCTTGAGGGCCGTGGCCGTGATTAGGCCGTAGACCCCGGCCAGCACCAGGGCCAGGCAGGTGCGGAAGGCCAGGGAGGGCCAGAAGGAGGGATTGAGCCAGCCGTCCCAGAAGTCGTGGGTGGCCAGCCAGCGGCCCGGCGTGAGCATGAAGGCGATGATGCCGTTGACCGTCAGCAACGACAGCCAGGCGCTGACAAAGTAGATCCAGCCCACGGCCTGGTGGCGGCGGGGGGCCATCTTGCCGAAGGTGTAGTAGTAGACCAGCAGGGAGACGATCTCCACCAGGAAGAAGACCCACTCCGTGGCCCAGCCGAAGAGGAAGCGGTGAATCAGGACCGAGGTGGCGCTGGGGTGCAGCACCGAGATCACCAGCCAGATGGCCACCCCCGTGAGCCCGCCGAAGACCATGGTCAAAAGCAGGAAGAAACGGGCATGGCGGCGGGTGTAGTCCAGCACGGACTGGTCGGCGCGCCTGTGGCCCATGGCCTCGGTCAGCACCAAAAACAGGCCCCCGCCCACGGCGAAATGGGCCACGTAGACGTGCACCACGGCGATCAAGGCGATCAGCCAGCCGCCGCCCCAGGTGGTCAGTTCCCAGACCGGGTAGTTCATGGCTTAAGACTCCCGCCGGGCCTGGGCGGCTATTTTAAGCAGCCAGGCCAGCGCCGCCAGGCCCAGCCCCAGGCAGACGGCGAACATCAGGGCCGGTCCGTACTGGGGCTCCACCGGCAGTTGTTGGATGCTGAAATAGGGGCTCAGGAAGGCCTGGCGCAGCTGATCGCGGGTGATGACCATCAGGGCCAGGGCCGCCAGCAGGGCCAGGGCCGCCCCCAGGGGGCGCCGGCCCCGGGCCAGGAGCAGGGCCGCCAGGGCCGCCGCCACCCCCGCCCACAGGGTCAGGGTGTAGCCCAGGTCCGCGCCGATGAACAGCCGCATGATCGGCGCGGGCAGCGCCAACAAAAACCACGCCCCCCCGGCCAATTGGGCCAGGGTCACCACGCTGAACCAGGCCAGGCCCTGGCGGGTCAGGTCCTGGCCGCGAGCTTGGCCGTGGCCTTGTTGCCAGCGTCCCCACAGGGCCAGGCCCAGGCCGGCCACGGCCAGGGAGCCCAGCACGAAATGCAGATAGCGCGGCCACAGGCTGGGCTCGCCCCAGTTCAGGAGCCCGCCGCTGGGGTGGTCCAAGTGGGCCGCCCAGGTGGCGGGGCTGAGCATCAGGGTGGAATTGTTGGTGAGCAGGAAAGCCGCGAAGAGCAGGCAGGCCACGGCCAGGCCGATCACCAAGACCCGCGCCCGACCCAGGGCCGCGAACTTGAAGTCATAGACATAGGCCGCGTAATAGGCGGCCATCACCACCAGGAACAACCACATCCACCAGGCGGCCATGAGCACCGAGCTGGTGTAGATGAACTGGCCGTAGAGCAGTTGCAAGAACAAAAATGGCGGCACCCCCAGGTTGACCGTGAAGGCCAGGGTGTAGGGGAGCTTCAAGGCGATGTCGTGGTCCAGGCCCGGGCCTGGAGCGCCTTTTAGCGAATGCGCCAGGGCCATGATCGACCCGCCCAGGAGCAGGTTCATGGCCAACAGGTGCAGCAAAAAGGTGATCAGTAACAGCCAGCGCAGCCAGTTGGCCGTCAGGGGGATGGCCTCGGGGCTGGGTATGAGGGTGGCGGGGTCCATGACGCAATCTCCCGATGGTTTGGGACCTATTATGCGCGATTTGGCCCGCCATGGCCACAAGGTATAGGCAATTGGCGCCCGCAACTGATTTGTGCGGGCCAAAGAGCGATAATCCCGGACGCTTTTTCTGTGCCCGCCTGGCTCCGCGAGGTTGATCGCCACCCTGCCACGGGAGCCGCCGGCCTTGGCCAGGTCAGGGCGCCCACCGACCCGTATACGCCCCGCCGGGGGCACCCGGCCGGCTTGACTGGCCTCGGCGGCTGTGCCACAGTCTTGACAGCCTGTCCGGCTCCAGTGTGTTTTGCGGAGGTCTGCCGTGGATCGGCAAGCGGGCATGACGTGGCGTTGGTGGGGGCTTTTGCTGGGAGGCATGGTCCTTCTGGCGGGGCTGTATCTGGTTTCCTGGCCCCTGGTGTGGCGGTTGGTGCTGCTGCCACGGGTGGACCCCCAGCGCCAGGGCATCGAGGTGATCACCAACGACCGCGAGGACGGCCGGGGCCGCGACATCCGCTCCCTGAGGGTGCCGGAGTCGGCCTTCGAGCTGGAGCGTCCCCATGCCAGCCAGACGGCCCAGGGGGTCTGGGTGGTGAGCCAGGCCGGCGATTACGACCTGCGCCTGGAGTGCGACGACTACGGCAGCTTGTCCATCGACCGCCGGCCCCTGATCGCTCTGCACGGCACCAATCCCTTTAACCAGGGGCAGGCGCGGGTGCATCTGGAGGCCGGCCCCCACCTGGTCAAATTGGAGCTGCACAACCGCCTGGGCCAGGGCTGGCTGCGGCTGTTGGTCAGGGGGCCGGGGCGGGAGAGCCCCCGGGCGCTCTCCGGCCAGGACCTGGCCGCCATCGACCTGGGCAACTACCGCGCCTGGCTGAGCCTGGCGGCCTGGCTGGAGCGGGGCTGCCTCTTCGGCCTGGGGCTGGGCCTGGTGGGCTGCCTGCTGCTCTGGGGCCTGTCGGCCCGGGAGGAGCCGGGGCGGGAGCCGGCCACGCCCCGGCGCTGGTCGCGGCTGTGGGCGGCCGGCTTTTTGGCCGCGGTGCTGGCGGTCTCGGCGGTCTCGGCCTGGTACACCCTGCACAACCAGGTGGAGTGGGTCAACGGCGCCTCGGGGCATGATTACCTCTCCCACGAGGAATGGGACTGGCACCGGGCCGTGGTGGAGAACCGCCACTCCGACCACCGGGCCTACCGGGTGTTGCCGGACTATGTGCTGGCCGGGGTGGAGGCCCTGCTGCGTGGCCATGACAGCGACCCCTCCCCGGCGGACTTGATCTTCTGGACCCGCTACTTCATCGATCTGGCCATGTTCCTGATGGCGGCCCTGTTCTATCGCCGGCTGGGGCTGGGCCGGCCGGCGGTGATCCTGGGGCTGGCCGTGCTGGCCTGGGCCATGTACGCCACCAGCCTGCGCAGCGGCCTGAACTTCGCCACGTTCTTGGACGTGAGCCTGTTCCTGCTGGCCGGAGTGCTGGTGCTGGCCGGGCGTTGGCGGTCCCTGGTGCTCCTGTCGGCCCTGGCGGCCCTGAACAAGGAGACATCCATCCTCATACCCCTGTTGCCCCTGGCGGCTGCTTGGAGCTGGCGGCCCTGGCGGCGTCTGCCCCGGAGGGAGCTTTTGACCACGGCCCTGGCCCTGGGGGTGTGGCTGTTGATCTACGGAGGCATGCATTTCATCCTGGGTTGGGGCCTGTTCGCCAAGCCCCACGACCGGCCGGGGATGGATTTCGTCTACTTCAATTTCTGCAAGGACCCCGACTCCTGGCGTCAGCTCTTCAAGACCCTGGGGGTGCTGCCGTTCTTGGCCCTGTGCGGCCTGCGGCGGGCGCCGGTGGCCCTGGGGCGCTTTTTCTGGACCGTGGCGCCGGTGTGGTTCGCGGTGCACACCATCATCGCCTTTTGGGCCGAGACCCGGCTGTACATGGTGCCCATGGCCCTGGTCTTCATCCCCTTGAGCCTGTTCGCGGCGCGGGGGGAGGAGCCGGCCGGGCATAACCCAGCGTCGGGCTAGCGGTTGCCCTTGGCCGGGCGGGGTTGCTGCGCTATACTCCCCCCATGACCGACCCCGGCATGAAATGCAGCCGATGCAAGGCCCCGGCCCGCCATCGCTTCCGCCAGTACAACGCCCGCTTCTGCGACCCCTGCCTGGAGATATTCTTTCAGGGGCAGGTGGCCAAGGCCATCAAGAAGTACGCCATGCTGGAGCCCGGCCAGCGGGTCCTGGTGGCCGTGAGCGGCGGCAAGGACTCCCTGGCCTTGTGGCAGGTGCTCTGCGACCTGGGCTACGGCACCGAGGGCATCCACCTCAGCCTGGACCTGGGGGAGTTCTCGGCCGCGTCCCTGGCCGCCTGCCAGGAGATGGCCCGCCGGCTGGGCCGGCCCCTGGCCACGGCCAGCCTGGAACAGATGGCCGGCCACTCGGTGCAGGACGTGGTCTGGGCCAACAAGCGGCAATTCTGCGCGGTCTGCGGCGGGCTCAAGCGCCACTTCCTCAACCGCCTGGGGCGCCAACTGGGGGTGTCGGCCATCGCCAGCGGCCATCACCTGGATGACGAGGCCGGCCGCCTCCTGGGCAACATGATCCACGGCCACGACGATCACCTGGAGCGGCAATGGCCGGTGCTGGAGGGCAGCCCCCAGGGCTTCGTGCGCAAGGTCAAGCCCCTGTGCCGCCTGGGCGCCGAGGAGATCAAGGCCTACGCCCTGGCCCACGAGCTGCCGGTGGCCCAGGGCAAGTGCCCCCAGAGCAAGGGCGCCACCCTGCTCTACTACCAGGAGGCCATGGACTACCTGGATCAGAAGATGCCCGGCACCAAGCGCAACTTCTACCTCAGCTTCCTGCGCGCCAAGGCTGGCCCGCCCCCGGCGTCGGAGGCCGGCGGCTCCTGCCAGGTCTGCGGCGAGCCCACCTATGTGGGCACCTGCACCATCTGCCGCATGCTGGCCCGCACCGGGGAGTGGAAGCGCACCAGGCGGCCACTGAGGGTCGAAAGCACTCTTTCGTAATCGGGCTTTTGCGGTAATATTAAGCAACTCGGTCATGCCAGCAAAGGAGTTAGCCATGCTGAACCCATGGGAGATAGGTGCCTTATTGGTGGTGGTGCTGGTGATTTTCGGCCCAGGCAAGCTGCCCGGCATCGGCCAGAGCCTGGGCAAGGCCATCAAGAACTTCAAGGCCGGCATCGATGAAAAGCTCGAGACGCCCGAAAACGCCCAGGCCACCCAGTCCGCCCCGGCCGAACGCATCGAGCAGAAGCCCGTCAACGCCCAGACCGACCAGACCGCCCAGAGCACTCAGACCAAGGTCAACTGAGAGTCCGTCGGATAAGGCCATCCCCGGGATATCCAAGCAAGCTTGAGTTTGCTTGGGGTGGAGTTTGGCTTTGTCGTCCGGGGGTTTGCCAGAAAAGTTTGGTAATACATTTAAATTAGGACTAAATTGACAATTAGTCCGATTTGGGCGTGGCCTCCCGGCCCGCCCCGGGGCCTGTGGCGATTGCGGCCACACCGAAGTTGATCGCTCAGGCCCGGGCATGGCTGGCGCCCACCCGCCCCTCGCCCCGCCCAGGGCATTTCTTGCCTTATCCCGCATAAAAGCCTGGATATTAGCCCCCAGCGGCCGGACTGGCGGGTACCAAGGACCCCCCAAGGCCCTCCGCGGCGCCAAAAAGCAAGATACCGCCCTGGCGGTCTCTACATAATCATAACTCCTAAGAAGCTGGTTATAGTACCCTGGTGTTAGGGATGTCTTCGCTCGCCCTGCCCGCCCTGCCCGCCCTGCCCGGAAAGGCTTGCCGCCAAATGCCAGCGCCGCGGCCCGCAACCCCTACGCCCACCCTTGGTCAGACCAGACCACGTCGGCGTCGCGGGCTGCTTTTGGCCTGTCTGGGCCTGGGGCTCCTGCTCTTGGTTTGCCCGCCGTCGGCGCGGGCCAACCAAGCTTCCACGCCGGCCCCGGAGCCAGCTCCGGAGGAGATCGTGGCCGCCGTGCTGCGGGAGTTCCCGCCCCTTTATTCCGTGGACAGCCAGGGGCGTCCCCGGGGTTTTGCCGTGGAGACCTTGGAGGCCGTGCTCCAGCGGGCCGGCCTAAGACCGCGCTACCAGATTTACGACTCCTGGCCCGAGGCCATCCAGGCCGTGGAACAGGGCCGCGCCGATCTCATACCCAACCTGGGCATCAGCCAGGGCCGCGCGCAAACCCTGGATTTCACCAGGTCGGTGAGCACCTTTGACGTGGTGCTCTTCGTGCGGGCCACCACCCAGGACGTCAGGAACCTTGCGGACCTGCGGGGGCGCCAGGTGGGCGCCCTGCCCGGCAGCCTGGCCCAGAGCGTCCTGGAGCGCCAAGCCGAGGTGCGGGTGCAGGTGGTGGCCAGCGCCAGCGAGGGGCTGTTTCGGCTCCTCTCCGGCGGCATGGACGCCTTCGCCTACCCCGAGCCGGTGGGCTGGTCCCTGGCCCAGCGGGCCGGCCTGGCCCAGCGGCTCAAGACGGTGGGCCAGCCCCTGACCGAGGTCAAGCGGGCCATGGCCGTGCGCCAAGGCCGGGAAGAACTCCTGAACCGCCTGGATCTGGCCCTGGGCCAGTTTCTGGCCTCGGAGGATTACCAGCGCATCTACACCAAGTGGCACGCCAGCGCCCCCGTCTTCTGGAGCCCGGGCCGCGTGGCCCTGGCCATGGGTCTGCTCTTGACGGCCTGCCTGGTGTTCATGGGCCTGTGGCGCCTGCGCAGCGTCAGCCGCCTGAACCGCGACCTCCTGGCCAGCATGGAGCAGCGCCGCCAGGTCGAGGAAGCCCTGAGGGACAGCCAGCGGATACAGCGCGTGCTCATCGACGCCAGCCCGGAGCCCTTTTTCCTGCTGGACCGCCAAGGCGTCTTTCTGATAGCCAACCAGGCCCTGGCCAGGCGCCTGGACCGCGCCCCGGAGGAGTTGCTGGGGAGCCAGGTCTTTGACTTGCTGCCCCCCGAGGTGGCCGCCAGGTGCCGGCGCCACTTCGAGGAAGCCCTGGCCACGGGCCGGCCCAACCGCTTCGAGGATGAATGGCGGGGGCGTTTCTTGGAGTTTCAGCACGTGCCCCTGAGCGACGCCCAGGGCGGGGTGACCAGGGTGGCGGTGCTGGGCGTGGACGTCACCGAGCGCCGTCTGGCCGAGCGCACCCTGCGCGAAAGCGAGGAGAAGCTCAGGGGCATCTTCGCCACCATGCTGTCGGGCATCATCCTGGTGGACGCCGACGGGGTCATAGTCTTCGCCAACCAACGCATGGCCGAGATGTTCGGCCTGGGCCTGGATGAACTGATCGGCAGCCGCTACCTGGAGCATACCCACGGCAGCGAGACCGCCGAGGCCCGGGACAAGATGCGGGCGCTGATCGCCGGCGAGATAGATCATGTGTTCCACGAGAGGCTCTACAAAAAAAATGACGGCCAGACCTTCTGGGGCCTGCTCTCCGGCCGCCGCCTGTTTCATGCCGACGGCGGCTTTTGGGCCCTCATGGGCGTCATCCACGACGTCACCGAGCACCGGCGGGCCCGCCAGGACCTGCGGCAGAGCGAGGAGAAATTCCGCCTGGCCTTCCAGACCAACCCCGACGTGGTGGCCATCACCAGGACCGAGGACGGGAGCTTTATCGAGGTCAACGAGGGCTTCGTGGCCCTGCACGGCCTCACCCGGGAGGAGGCCCTGGGGCGCACCTCCCTGGAGTTGGGCCTATGGCGGGACCCCCAGGACCGCCAGCGCCTGCTGGAGGAGCTTAACCGCCAGGGGGTGGTGCGCAATCTGGAGATCAACCTGCTCCGCCGGGACGGGTCGGTGGTGGCGGCCCTGATGTCGGCGGCCACCTTCCAGTTGGGTGGCCAGACCTGCATGCTTTCCATCACCAAGGAGATCGAGAGCCTCAAGCAGGCCCAACTAGCCCTCAAGCAAAGCGAGGAAAAATTCGCCAAGGTCTTCATGGCCAGCCCCATGTGGGTCTCCGTAACCACCCTGGAGGAGGGGCGCTTCCTGGAGGTTAACGAGGCCTTCAGCAGAGTCACCGGCTACACCCGCCAGGAGGTGCTGGGGCGCACCTCCCCTGAACTGGGCTTCTGGCCCGACCCGGCGCGGGACCGCAAAACCATGCTAGAGGCCCTGCGGCGGAAGGGCCACCTGCGCGACCATGAAACCCGCATGCGCTTCAAGGACGGCCAGGAGCACCAGGTGCTGTGGTCGGCCGAGCCCATCACCCTGGGTGGCCAGGAGTGCCTGGTCAACGTCATCGTGGATATCACCGAGCAAAAACGCCTGGAGAGCGAGCGCGACGCCCTGGAAGCCCAACTGGCCCAGGCCCAAAAAATGGAAGCCGTGGGCACCCTGGCCGGAGGCATCGCCCACGACTTCAACAACATCCTGGCGGCGGTGCTGGGCTTCGCCGAGATCGCCCAGGAGCTGGCCCACGAGGGCCAGGACAACAGCGCCGAGCTGGCCCACATCGTCGACGCGGGCCAGCGGGCAAGCCACCTGGTGCGCCAGATACTCACCTTTAGCCGTAAGGTCAAGGCGGATCGCCGGACCCTGAGCCTCAACCGCGCTCTGCGCGGGGTGGTGGCCATCCTGGAGTGCACCCTGCCCAAGATGATCCGCATCGAGACCAGCCTGGCCCCGGACCTGGCCTTCATCGACGCCGACCCCACCCAGATGGAGCAGGTGCTGTTGAACCTGGCCGCCAACGCCAAGGACGCCATGCCCCGGGGCGGGCGGCTGCTGCTGGCCACGGCCAATCTGGAGGTGGGGGAGGCCCAGCATCAGCAATGGCCGGAGGTGGAGCCGGGGCCCTATGTGGAATTGACGGTCAGCGACAGCGGCCAGGGCATGGACCAGGATATTCAGTCCCACATATTCGACCCCTTCTACACCACCAAGGGGCCGGGCAAGGGCACCGGCCTGGGCCTGTCCACGGTCTACGGCATCGTCAAGGGGCACGGGGGCCATATTTTCTGCCACAGCGCCCCCGGACAGGGGGCCAGGTTCCAGGTGCTGCTGCCGGCCCTGGTCGAGCCCGGCCTGTCAGAGGAGTCCCCCCCCCGGCCCAATTCGGCCAGCGGAGGGCCGGAGACCATCCTGCTGGTGGACGACGAGCCGCCCCTGTTGGAGGTGGGCAGCCGCATCCTGGGCGGGGCCGGCTACCAGGTGCTCACCGCCCACAGCGGCGAGGAGGCCCTGGAGGCCCTGGAGGCCCTGGGGCGCCAGGGCCGAGGGGTGGACTTGGTGGTCCTGGACCTGAGCATGCCCGGCATGGGCGGCCATCGCTGCCTGGAAGGCATCCTGCTGCAAAACCCCCTGGCCCGGGTGCTGGTGGCCAGCGGCTACTCCTCGGAGGGCATGGCCAGCCAGGCCCTGGAGGCCGGGGCCGCTGGCTTCGTGGCCAAGCCCTACGGCAGGTCCGAGCTGCTGGCCGCCGTGCGCCAGGCCCTGGACAGCGTGCGGGGCTGACCGGTGCCCCGGGCGGGGCGATGACGGGTCGGTCGAGGATATGGTTTTGGCCTGCCCCGGCGGCGCCCGTTGAGGGGTTGTTCCGCCAAGCAAGAGCGGGCGGGGATAACCCCCGCCCGCTCTTGCTTGGCGCTTTTCTGCCGCCCGCCCCCAACGGGAGCCGCCGGCATCGGTTCAGGCGACACCCTCCATCGACCCGTCGTTATAGCCCCGCGGCGGGCGCGCCGCCTAGTCGCCGATGGTGTAGGAGTGGGCCTGCAAGTCCTTGACGATGTTCTCCACATTGGTGGCGTGCACGCGGATGTAGAGGCGGTGGAAGCCGGGCTTGCGGCGGTGGGGCAGGGAGAACATGGCCAGCACCGGCACGCCGTGTCCCTCGATGATGGAGGAGATGCGGCTCATGGCCCCCACGCGCTGGGTCAGCTCGATGTTCTCCAGGGTGATCATGGTGTCCTTTTCCTTGGTGCCCAATAGCTCCACGAAGGCGCGGTAGATCTCGGTCTCGGTGGCGATGCCCACCAGGCGCCCGCGCTGGTCCACCACCGGGAAGGCGCCGATGCCCTTGGCGTGGCCCATCAGCACCACCTCCAGAACCGAGTCCTCGGGGCTGACGCAGACGGGGGCCTTGCGCATGACGTCGGCCACCGTGAGCTTGCTGATCAGATAGTTCAGCTCGTGCACGCTCAGGGTGGTGGCCGCCGAGGGCGAGGCCTCCAGGATGTTGCGATGGGTCAGCATGCCCACCACCTTCTCTTTGTCCACCACGGGCAGGCGCCGTATCTGGTTCTCCTTCATGATCTTGGCCGCCTCCAGGATGGGCATGCCGGGCTTGACGGTGATGGGGTTGCTGGTCATCCAGTGCTTGATCTTCATGGCTGGCTTTCCCTTGGGCGTTGCCCCCCGCGCCCGGCGCGGGACCGGCGGTTAAAGTCTGTGGCCGGCCGTGGCGGGCCGGGTCGAGTCGTGTCGAGTCGGGGTGGCGAGCGTAGTTTAAAAATATCCGGCCCCCGCCCCGCTTGGCAAGAGGCTTTTGCAAGGCCCGGCCAGAGGCGGGCGCTTGCGCGGTGGGCCGGGCCGGTCTAGGATGGGAGCATGCCGGCGTCCTCGCCACCTTGACCATACCATCGCCGGCCGGAGGAAGGCCCATGCCCCCACCCGTGGGACGCTTGCACGTGCTCACCGACCAGGTGCTGCAAACCCGCTTCAGCCACCTGGAGCTGACCCGCCTGGCCATCGCCGGGGGCGCCGACACCATCCAGTTCCGCCAGAAGACCGGCTCCACCCGGGAGATGATAGAGGTCGCCACGGCCATGCGTCAGGTCTGCGACCAGGCGGGGGTGGTTTTCATCGTCAACGACCGCGTGGACGTGGCCCTGGCCGCCGGGGCCCACGGCGTCCACCTGGGCCAGGACGACTTCCCCCTGCCCCTGGCCCGCCAACTCCTGGGGCCGGGGGCCATCCTGGGCGGCTCGGCCTCCAGCCTGGAGGAGGCCAACAAGTGCCTGGCCGAGGGGGCCGACTACCTGGGCTTCGGACCGGTCTTCGCCACCACCTCCAAGGCCGACGCCGGCCCGGCCAGCGGCCTGGCCCTTTTGGGCCGCGTGGCGCGGGAGATCCCCCTGCCCGTGGTGGCCATCGGCGGCATAGATGCCTTGAGCGCCGGCCTGGTCATGGCCGCCGGGGCCCGGGGGGTGGCGGTGATCAGCGCCGTGTGCTGCCAGGAAGACCCCGCGGCGGCGGCCCGCGCCCTGCTCGGGGCCCTGCGCGCCCCCCTGGGGGGAGGCCATGCCTGATACCCCGGCCGATACCTTGGCCAGCTTGGGCGAGTTCGGGCTCATCGCCCGCCTGGAGGCCCTCTTGGCCCGAGAGGGGGCCACCACGCCGGGGGTGGTCCTGGGCCTGGGCGACGACACCGCCATCTTGAGCCCCCAGCCCGGCCAGGAACTCTTGGTCACCTGCGACAGCATGGTGGCCGGCCGCCACTACCTGCCCGAGGTGATCACCCCCCGCGAGTTGGGCCGGCGGGCCATGGCCGTCAACCTGAGCGACGTCGCGGCCATGGGCGGCCAGCCCCTGTATGCCCTGGTCAGCCTGGGACTCACGGCCCAGACTAGGGTGGCCATGGTGGAAGAAATGTACCAGGGCTTTTTGGCCGAGCTGAGGCCCTGGGGCGCGGCGGTGGTGGGCGGCAACATCACCAAGACCGAGGGGCCGGCCTTCATCGACGTCACCATGCTGGGTCAGGTCCCGGCCGGGCGCGCCCTTAGGCGCGGCGGCGGCCGAGAGGGCCACGCCATCCTGGTCACCGGCCAGCCCGGCCAGGCCGCCGCCGGCCTGCGCGGGCTCAGCCAGCCCGGCCAGGAGGCGGACCCGGAGCTGCGGCGGGCCTATCTCACCCCCACGCCCCGCTGCGCCGAGGGCCGAGCCGTGGGCCAGAGCGGCCTGGCCAGCGCCATGATCGACATCAGCGACGGCCTGTTGGGCGACTTGGGCCATATCTGTGAGCAGAGCGGCACCGGGGCGCTGCTGGAGGCGGCCAGCCTGCCCGTGAGCCCGGCCCTGGCCGCCGCCGCCGGGGCCTGGGGCCTGGACCCCCTGGACCTGGTCTTGAGCGACAGCGACGACTACGAGTTGATCATCACCTGCCCGCCGGAGAACGTCCCGGACCTGATGGCGGTCATCGCCGCCGTCAGCCCCCTGGCGGTGAGCCGCATAGGCCGGCTGGTCCCGGCCAGTCAGGGCCTGGGCCTGGCCCTGCCCGACGGCGGCCTCCGCCGGCTCTCGCCCCGCAGTTGGGACCATTTCGCAGGCTAACCCGTGAGGCCCACCCGGCCCCCCTTGCAGCAGGAGGATAGAACATGAACCCCGCCGACATGGCCGAGATGGCCGGCCAGGACCTGGCCCGCCTCAAGCAGCAAAAACCCCTGGTGCACAACATCACCAACCTGGTGGTCATGAACTTCACGGCCAACGCCCTGTTGGCCGCCGGGGCCTCGCCGGTGATGGCCCACGCCCACGAGGAGGTGGAGGAGATGGTGGCCCTGGCCGGGGCCTTGGTGCTCAACATCGGCACCCTGACCCCCCACTGGGTGCAGGCCATGGAGATCGCCGGCCGCAAGGCCAACGAACTGGGCATACCGGTGATCCTGGACCCGGTGGGGGCCGGGGCCACCCGCCTGCGCACCCAGTCGGCTTTAAGGCTGTTGCAGCAGGTGCGGGTGTCGGTGGTGCGCGGCAACGCCTCGGAGGTGCTCTCCCTGGCCAGGAGCGGCGGCGGCACCAAGGGCGTGGATTCCGTGCACGGCGTGGACGAGGCCGTGGAGGCGGCGGGGCTCTTGGCCCGCGAGCTGGGCATGGTGATCGCCATCACCGGGGAGCGCGACCTGATCACCGACGGCCAAAGCCTGTGGCGGGTGGCCAACGGCCACGCCCTGATGGGCTCCATCACCGGCATGGGCTGCGCGGCCACGGCCCTGATGGGGGCCTTCCTGGCGGTGCGGCCCGACCCCCTGGCCGCCGCCGTGGGGGGCTTGTGCTTCCTGGGCCTGGCCGGCCAAAGGGCGGCCCTGGCCAGCCGGGGGCCGGGCAGCTTCCAGGTGGCCTTTTTGGACGAGCTGATGGCCATCGAGCCGGAGGCCCTGCGGGCCGGGGCCCTGATCCAGACCTCCTAGGTGGGGTGCCCCCCACGGGGCTTATACGGGTCGGTTGGCGGTGGGGCAAGGGCTGACGCTGGCGGCTCCCGTGGATAGGCCCTGGCGCGAAAGCGGTAGACGGGCCTGGCCGGCGGGGATCAGGGCAGCAGGTAGTCGCGCACGATCACGGCCCCGGTGGCCAACTGGCTCAGGGTCAGCAGCACCAGGAGCAGGTTGTTGACGGCGTGGGCCAGGGGCAGGACCTTGCGCTTGGCCTTGCGCCGGTGCATGACCAGGCCCGAGAAATAGCCGAAGCCCAAGAGGGGGACCATGAGCAGGGCGGTCTGGTGGTGCAGCCCGGTGATGAGCACCACTCCCCAGGCCCACCAGGCCATGCCCAGGCCCAGCAGGAGCCCGGCCAGCCAGATGGCCATCACCGTGCTGCCCAGGGCCACGTGGCGTTTCCACAAAAATATGACCTTGCGCCCCAGGTGGGCGAAGGCGAAGCGCCGCCAGCCCAGGTACAGGGCGTAGAGCCCCAGCAGCAGGCCCGCCAATTGCAACGTGGGGTGGATCCACATCCAGGGCATGATATCGCGTCCCTTCTCCGCGGCGTGGCGACGGGGGCCGGGCGGTCCGTCAGGGGCTCAAGGCCCCGCCCCACAAGGCGTCCACGGTCAAGCCTAGCAGAAAAAGCAACAGGGACAAGTTGACCAGGCCCGCGCCCAGCCGTCCCCGGGCCAGGGCCGGAACCCCCACGGCGGCCAGGGCCAGGGCCAGGCCGGCCAGCAGCCATTTGGCCGGCGCGCTGGCCAACAGGCCCAGGGCCGGCGCTAGCAGCAACAGCGCGCAGTAGCCCATCAGCCAGGCCAACAAGGGCGAGCCCGGCCGCGCCCAGCGCCCGGCCGTCTGGCCCACCGGGAAGCCGGCGGCCTGGTAATCCTGCTGGTGCCGCCGGGCCAGAAGCCCGAAATGGGGCACCTGCCAGGCATAGATTATCACCGCCAGGAGCAGGACGCGGAAATCCCCGGGCCGGCCCCCGGCGGCCACCCAGCCCAAATAGGGCGACAAGGCCCCGGCCAGCCCGCCCACCAGGAGGGAAAAGGACGAGAGGCGCTTGAGCGGCGTGTACAGGCCGTTGTAGATGATCGGCACCAGGACGAACAGCAGGGCCTGCAAGGGCTGGGCGGCCCCGCCCAGCAGCCAGAAGGCCAGGGCCAGGCAGGCCAGGGCCAGGGCCAGCACCTGCCCCAGGCGCCAGGAGCTGGCGGGCAGGGGGCGGTTCCGGGTGCGGGCCATGAGCGCGTCCTGGCGGCGCTCCTGGGCCTGGTTCAGCGCCGAGCAGCCCCCGGCCAGCAGGAAGGCCCCGGCCAGGGTCCGCATGAGCCCCAGGTCGGCCCGGCCGGCGGCCAGCACGTAGCCGGCCATGGCCCCCAGGGCGGCCAGCAGGCCCAGGCGCGCCCGCAGCAGGCTGGCCAGGTCCTGGATCAATGGTGGTGCCCGCCCTGGCCCAGGGAGCGCAGATACTCCAGCAGGGCCGCCTTCTCGGCGGCGGAGAGGTCGGGGTAGGCCGGCATCAGCGGGTCGAAGCCCTTGGTGGGGCGCTTTTGGGGATCGGCCAGGGTTTGCAGGATGAACTCGTCGTCCACGGTGACCTCCACCTCCCGGCCCTGGTCCAGCACCTTGGTCTGGCGCCCGAAGAGCCCCTGGAAGCTGGGTCCCACCAGGGGGCTGCCGTCGCTGGAGTGGCAGCCCAGGCAGCCCTGCTCTTCGGCGATCTTGGCCCCGTCCAGGGCCGGCGGGCTTTGGCGCCCCAGCAGGAAGTCCACCATGCCCCGCAATTCCTCGGCGGGTATCTGGTCCTGGTAGGAGGGCATCAGGGGCTCGAAGCCCTTGACCGTGCCCCCCTTGCCGCCCAGGATGGCCTGGCGCAGGTAGTCCTCGTCCACGGCGCGGGTGATCTCCCCGCCGCCGGGGGCCACCAGCACCGCCTGGCGGCCGGCCAGGTCCTTGAAGGTGGGGCCGGCCGAGGGGCCGCCGTCGGTGGTGTGGCAGCCCAGGCAGCCGTGCTGGTCCAGGAGGGCCTGGCCGTCCAAGGTTTGGCCAGCGGGGGCCTGGCCCTGCTCCAGCCAGCGCTGGAATTCCTCCGGGGCCACGGCGCGCACCTTGGAGAGCATCTTGGCGTGTTGCAGGCCGCAGTAGACCGTGCAGTAGATTTGGTGCTCCCCGGGCTTCTCGGCCTGGAACCAGGCATAGGTGGTCATGCCCGGCACCACGTCGATCTTGACCCTGAAGGCCGGCAGGTAGAAGGCGTGGATCACGTCGGTGGCGTTGAGGATCAGCTTGACCGGCCGGCCCACGGGCACCCACAGCTCGGGGCTCTGCCGGCCATTGTCGTAGCGAAAGGACCAGGACCACTGCCGGGCCGTGACCTGCACCTCCATGGCCCCCTCGGGGATGCCCCGCAGGGCGCGGAAGCTCTGCCAGCCATAGTAGAACATGGCCAGCACCAACAGGGTGGGCACCACGGTCCAGATGATCTCGGCGGCCAGGTTGTGGTCAAAGGTGGCCGGCACGGGGTGGCGTCGGCGGTCGTAGCGGATGACGAAATAGATCATGGCGGCGGTGATCAGCACCAGGATCACGGCGGAGATGCCGAAGATGACCAGAAAGGTCTGATCCACGCTGTGCACGGCGTTGACCGCCGGTTCGATCATGCCGGTTTCCAAGGCGCTCACCTGAAGGCCAGGTCGAAGAAGGTCATGCCGATGTAGATGGCCAGCACCAGGAAGGCCAGGAACAAAAGCCACTTGAGCAGCGGGCTTTCATACTTCATGTGCATGAAGAACAGGATCACCAGCAGGGCCTTGGCGCAGGCGATGCCCAGGGCCGCCGTCACGTTCCAAAAGCCCAGGTCTATCCTGGAGACGGCGATGGTCAGGCCCGTCAGGCACAGCAAGGCCACCCAGACCGCGGTCAAAAGGCCGGGGCTCAGTATGTGGGGGGCGTCGTGCTTGGCTTCTGGGGTCATGCCCCGCTCCAGGCGGTCTAGGTGATCAGATAAAACAACGGAAAAAGAAAGATCCAGATCAGGTCCACCACGTGCCAGTACAGGCCCGAGTTCTCCAGGATCACGAAATCACCGGCGTTGACCCGGCCGCGCCGCACCATGAACATCACCGTGGCCAACAGCCCGGCCCCCAAGATCACGTGAATGCCGTGCAGGCCGGTCATGGCGAAATACAGGCCAAAGAAGACCTCCTGCCCCCGGGGCAGCTCGTGCACATGGGCCGAGCCGGGGATGATGCCGTGCTCGAACTTGGCCGACCACTCGAAAAACTTGTTGACCAGAAATCCCAGGGCCAGGGCCACGGTCAGGGCCAGATAGACCAGGCAGGCGCCTTGCCGGCCCCGTTGCAGGGCGGTGATGGACAGGGCCATGCACAGGCTGCTGGTCAGCAGGATGACGGTGTTCAGGCCGCCGAGGAAGGTGTCCAGGGCCTTGGCCGCCTGGTGGAAATCACCCTGATAGCGGTGCAGGTAGCTGGCGTAGAGCAGAAACAGCCCCCCGAAGAGCACGATCTCGGTGAACAGAAATATCCACATGCCCAGCTTGGCCCCGGCGTAGTCCTTGACGCTCTCAGACACGGGGGGCCTCCGGCTCGAAGTCGTAGGGCCCCTTGCTCACCTGGGGCTGGTGCTCGAAGTTATCGTGGGGCGGCGGCGAGGAGACGGTCCACTCCAGGGTGGCCGCTCCCCAGGGGTTGGGCCCGGCCGGCGCGCCCCGGCGCAGGCCGGCGTAGAGGTTGTGGAACATGAGCAAAAGCCCCAGGGCCAGTATCCAGGAGCCCACGGTGGAGAGCATCTGCCCCCCGGCGAACTGGGGCAGGTAGTCGTAGTAGCGCCGGGGCATGCCGTTGAGGCCCATGATGAACATGGGGAAATAGAGCAGGTTCATGCCCGCCATGATGATCCAAAAGGCTATCGCCGCGATGCGCTTGTTGTACATGCGCCCGAAAACCTTGGGGAACCAGTGGTGCATGGCCGCGAACAGGCCCAGGCCGGTGCCGCCGAAAATGACATAGTGGAAGTGGGCCACGATGAAGTAGGTGTCGTGCACGTGGATGTCGGCGCCGGCGGCGCCCTGCACCAGCCCGGTGAGCCCGCCGATGGAGAACATCAGGATGAACCCCAGGCAGTACAACAGGGGCGGTTCCAGGCTGATGGAGCCCTTGTATAAAGTGCTGAGCCAGTTGAAGACCTTGATGGCCGAGGGCACGGCCACGATGAAGGTTAAAAAGGAAAAGACAAGAACCGCCAGGTCGCTCATGCCGCTGGTGAACATGTGGTGGGCCCAGACCAGGGAGCCGAAGAAGGCTATGGCCAGGCTGGAGAAGGCGATCATCTTGTAGCCGAAGATCTTTTTGCGGGCGAAGACGGGGATGATCTCCGAGACTACCCCCATGGCCGGCAGGATCATGATGTACACCGCCGGGTGGGAGTATATCCAGAACAGGTGCTGGTAGAGCAGGGGGTCGCCGCCCCGGCCGGGGTCGAAGATGCCCAGGTTGAGCACCCGCTCGGCGAAGATCAAGAGCGCCGTGATGCCCAGAATGGGCGTGGCCAGCACCTGTATCCAGGCCGTGGCGTAGAGCGACCACACCAAGAGGGGCAGCCGCCGCCAGGTCATGCCCGGGGCGCGCAGTTGGTGGGTGGTGGTGATGAAGTTCAGCCCGGTGAGAATGGAGGAGAAGCCCAGGATGAAGACCGCGATCACCGCCACCGAGACGTTGGTGGTGGTGCGCTCGCTAAAGGGCACGTAAAAGGTCCAGCCCGTGTCCGGGGCGCCGGCGCCGGTGAAGATGGAGACCAGGGCCACCAGCGCGCCGGTGACATAGAGCCACCAGGAGAAATTGTTCAGGCGGGGGAAGGAGACGTCGTCCGCCCCCAGTTGCAGGGGCAGGAGAATGTTGCCGAAGGAGGCCGGGATGCTGGGGATGCCCACCATGAAGATCATGATCACGCCGTGCAGGGTGAAGACGGCGTTGTAGGTCTGGGGGGCGATGATGGTGTTGCCCGGGGTCATGAGCTTTAGGCGCATGACCAGGCCCATGCAGACCCCCACCGCGAACAGCGCGAGGATGCAGCCCAGGTACAATAGCCCTATGCGCTTGTGATCGGTGCTGAATATCCAGGAGGTCAGGCGCCCCCGCCCCTTAAGGGGGGCCAGAAAGCCCCGGTCCTGGTCGGCGCGCGGGGCCGGATCAGCCATGGCTGTCTCCCTGGCCTTGGTCGGCCGCCTGCTTGCGCCGGCGTTTCCTGGCCCCGGCGGCCAGGAACAACCCGAAGATCATCAGGGCGAAAATTATGGAGGCCCCGGCCACGCGCATCAGGTCAAAGGTGTAGCGCCGGCCCTGGGGGTCGTAGGTGTAGCAGAAGGCCAGGGCGCGGGTCACCGACAGGCCGGGCTTGTCGCTGGCGGCCTCGGTGGCGGCCAGGGCGATGTCAAAGGCCAGGGGGCTGCCGCCGTAGAGATAGCGGGTGATCCTGCCCGAGGGCGCCACGGCCACCAGGACCATGGGGTGCTGGAAGCCGTCGCCCTGGCGCTGGTAGCGGAAGCCGATGGCCTCGGTCAGGCGCTGGATGTCGGCCTGGTCGCCGGTGAGGAAATGCCAGTGCCGGGGCGGGAACTTGCCGCCCAGGGCCAGGGTGAAGTCGGCGTGCTTTTGCCGGGCCAGGTCGGGGGTTTCCGTGGGGTCGAAGCTGAAGGTCACCACCTGGTAGTCCCGCCCCGGCAGCAGCCCCACCTGGGGCAAGACCTGGCTTAGGGTGCCCAAAAGCAGGTTGCAGGCGTTGGAGCAGGAGTAGAACACCGGCACCAGGATGGTGGGCACGCTTAAAAGCTGGCGCAAGTCCACGTCGGCGCCCTGTTCGTCGCGCAACGTGATGCCCTGGGGCAGGATTTGCCCCAGGTGCTCGCTCACCCCCACGCCCGGGGCCAGGGCCGCCGGGGCGGTCCCGGCCACCGGGGCGGGCGGGGCCTCCTCGTGGGCCCAGGCCGTGGGGCTGCTCCACAGGAGCAGGATCAACAGGAGCACGGGCACGGGGCCGGCCCTAGAACTTGGCGATGTACTGGGCCAGGGCCTGGATGTCATCGGGGGACAGGTGGGAGGCCTGGGACTCCATGAGGCCCTTCTTGGCGCCGCCGAAGGTCTTGGCCTTGTAGCCCTCCAGGGCCTTGGCCGCCTCCTGGGCCGAGAGCCCCTTCAGGGGGCGCCCCACGCCCAGGGCCACCTTGGCGCCGTCGGCCCCGTGGCAGCCCTGGCATTTGGCATAGAGCGCCTGGGCGTCGGCGGCCTGGCCGGGCAGCACCCACGCCGCAGCCCCCATCAGGCATAGCCCCAGGGTCAGCATTAGTCTCCGCATGACAGCCCCCTCTCGCGCTGGTTGATGGCCGAGATAAATGTTACCTATAATATTATTAATCTATACTCCTGGATGTTCGGAATTCAAGATGAACCTGGCTCGGCCCGCCACACCCCCGGCCAGGTCCGGGGGCCTCCGGAGCGCCAGGCACTCCTGGCGGGTAGACGATGGAACCGTTGGCATCGCATCGTCGGCGCCGATGGACGCCTGGCGGCAAAAAACTTTACACATATTATCGTTGCGGGATAATCATGCCTGTAAGATGGCGTTTAGACGGTCCAGACCAGGAACAAGGCGCGCCGGGGCCGACGCCGGGGATCATTGCCTCGGGCCGGCGGGCGCGGGGGAGCGCATCATGGCCAAGGTGCTGGTGATAGACGATTCCATGTTCATGCGCATGCAGTTGGTGGAGATACTAAAAAGTGGCGGTCACCAGGTGGCCCAGGTGGGCGACTCCCGCGAGGGCCTGACCCTGGCCCGCAACCTGCGGACCAAGCTGGATTGCATCCTGCTGGACCTGCTCATGCCCCATCTGGACGGGCTGGAATTCCTGGCGGCCCTGCGCCAGGAAGGGCTGACCACCCCGGTGATCGTGCACACCGCCGACATACAGGAAAAGACCCGGCAGAGGTGCCTGGAGCTGGGGGCCAAGGACTTTCTCAACAAGCCTCCCCGCAGGGAGGCGCTCCTGGCAGCCGTGCAGGCCGTGACGCGACCGGGGAGGTAGACTTTCATGGTGCCCGAACTGACCGAGATTCAGACCGATGCCCTGATGGAGATGATCAACATCGGCATGGGCAAGGCCGCCCGGGTGCTCAGCGAGATGGTGCAAGCCCAGGTGTCCTTGCAGGTGCCCGCGGTGCAGGTGCTGACCCCCGCCCAGGCCAGCCAGGAGCTCTTGCGCATGGACCAGGGACGGGTGTCGGCGGTGGTGCTGGGCTACAAGGGACTGCTCTCCGGCAACTCCCTTTTGTGCTTTCCCCCGGCCAGCGCGGCCAAGCTGGCCAACATATTGATCGGCGACGAGGACAGCGGCCTGGGGTTGGACGCCCTGAAGATGGCTACCCTCACCGAGGTGGGCAACATCATGCTCAACGGGGTGGTGGGCTCGGTGTCCAACTTGTTGGACACCTACTTGCAGTTCATGGTGCCCTTCTACGAGGAAGGCCCGGCCCACCAGCTTTTGGGCTCCCACCTGTCCAACAAGGCCGAGGTGGTGGTAATCGCCGAGACCAGCCTGGACATCAAGGCCCTGCAAATCCGGGGGTAGACGGTGCTGCTCCTGGAGGCGGACTCCCTGGATATCGTCTTGCGGGCCATCAACAAGCTCGTCGCCGGCTACCTGGAGGATTGACCGTGGCCACCCCGCCCACGCCGCTGAGCCTGGTGGACTCCCTGGACAGCCTGCCCTTCGGGGTCTTCATCCTGCGGCGGGACTACGTGGTGCTATTGTGGAACCGCTGCCTGGAGCAGTGGACCGGCCTGGCCAGCCAGGACCTGGTGGGCCGGGACATCCGGGAGCGCTTCGCCCACCTGGGCCAGGCCCGCTTCGCCGGCCGCCTGGAGCAGGTCTTCCAGACCGGCTCGCCCACCATCTTTTCCTCCCAACTGCACCACTACGTGATCCCGGTGCCCCGACCGGAGGGCTCCTTCCGCCACCAGCACACCATCGTCAGCGCGCTGCCCGACCAGCGGGAGCGGGGCTTCCACGCCCTGTTCGCCATTCAGGACGTGACCGACCTGACCGAGCTGGCCATCCTGCACCGCCAGGCCCGCGACCAGGCCTATAGCGAGGTGGCGGCGCGCCAGGATACCGAGGAGGCCCTGCGCCGGGCCAAGGAGGAATCCGAGCGCATCCTGCGCGTGGTGCCGGCGGCCATCTTCACCGTGGACGCCCACAAGCGCATATTGAGCTGGAACACGCGGGCCGAGGAGCTGACCGGCTACAGCGCCCAAGAGGTGGTGGGCAGCCCCTGCTCCGAGTTCGCCCTGACCCCCTGCCTGTTCAAGTGCGGCCTGCTGGCCGAGGACGTGCAGAAGCCCATCATCGGCAGCGAATGCAGCATCAGGCGCCGGGACGGCCAGGTGCGCCTGCTGCGCAAGAACGTGGATGTGGTCAGGGACGCCGCCGGCCGCGTGGTCGGGGGCATCGAGAGCTTCGAGGACATCACCGAGCAGCGCCGGGCCGAGCAGGAGCTTTTGGAGAGCGAGGAGCGCTACCGGGTGGCCATCGAGGCCTCCAACGACGGCGTGCTTCTCATGCGGGACGACCAGGTCTTGTACACCAACGCCCGCATGGCCCGCATGCTGGGGCTGCCCGGCCCCGAGCAGATGATGGGCCGCGACATAACCGATTTCGTGCACCCCAAATATCGGGAAGGGGTCCATGACTATTCTGTCCAAAGGCAGGCCGGCCTGGAGGTGCCCACCCATTTCGAGGTCATAGCCCTGCGTCCCAGCGGCGAGACCTTCCCGGTGGAGATATCGGCGGGGTTGACCACCTTCCAGGGCCAGCCCGTCACCCTGGGCTTCGTGCGCGACATCACCGAGCGCAAGCGGGCCGAGGAGGAGCTGCGCAAGCTCTCGCGGGCCGTGGAGCACAGCCTGGCCTCGGTGGTCATCACCGACCGGGACGGCACCATCCAATACGTCAACGAGAAGTTCTGCCAGCTCACCGGCTACAGCCGCGATGAGGCCCTGGGCCAGAACCCGCGCCTGCTCAACTCTGGTCTGATGGACCCCGAGGTCTACCGCCAGATGTGGCGCGCCCTGACCGACACCGACGAGTGGCGGGGCGAGTTGTTGAACCGCAAGAAGAACGGCGAGCTGTTCTGGGAACACGCGGCCATCTCGGCCATCAAGAAGGACAACGGCCAGACCACCCATTACGTGGCGGTCAAGGAAGACATCAGCGAGCGCAAGCGGGCCGAGGAGGCCCTGGTGGAGTCCAACCGGCGTCTGGCCCAGACCATCGCCCTGGCCGAGGAGATGGCCACCCAGGCCCAGGCCGCCAACCAGGCCAAGAGCGATTTTTTGGCCTCCATGAGCCACGAGATTCGCACGCCACTTAACGGCGTCATCGGCATGACCGGCCTTCTGCTGGACACCGAGCTCTCCGGCGAGCAGCGCCAGTTCGCCGAGGTGGCGCGCTCCTCGGCCGAGGCCCTGCTCACCCTGATCAACGACATCCTGGACCTTTCCAAGATCGAGGCCGGCCGCCTGGACCTGGAGTGGGTGGCCTTTGAGCCCCACCGCCTGGTGGAGGACGTGCTGGACATCTCCTCCGGCCCGGCCTACGCCAAGGACCTGGACATATGGGCGCTCTTCGAGACCGACCTGCCGGCCCGGGTGGTGGGCGACCCGGGCCGCTTCCGCCAGGTGCTGTTCAACCTGGTGGGCAACGCGGTCAAGTTCACCGAGCACGGCGAGGTGGCGGTGCGCATGAGCCTGGACAAGCGCCAGGGCTCGCGGACCTGGGTGCGCGTGGAGGTGCGCGACACGGGCATCGGTATCTCCGCCGAGGAGCGCTCGCGCCTGTTCGCGCCCTTCAGCCAGGCCGACGCCTCCACCACCCGGCGCTTCGGGGGCACCGGCCTGGGGCTGTCCATCAGCAAGCGTCTGGTGGAACTGATGGGCGGCACCATCGGGCTCGATAGCCAGCCCGGCCAGGGTAGCGTCTTTTGGTTCGTGCTGCCCTGGCAAGAGGCCGAACCCGATCCCCGGGAAGACCAGGCCGACTTGGCCGCCCTGTCCGGCACCCGCGTCTTTTGCGTGGAAAAAAACGCCGGCACCCGGGCCAGCCTGGCCAGCACCCTCTCCGGCTGGGGCGTGGTCTGCCAGGAGGTCTCCAGCGGCGGGGAAGCCCTGCACGATCTGCGGGCCGCCCAAGCCGGGCCGGAGCCCTTTCGCCTGGCGATCATAGACCTGCAACTTCCCGACATGGACGGCCTGGAGCTGGCCCGGATGATGCGCCAAGACCCCTTGCTGCAGGACTTGCCCCTGGTGGGCCTAAGCTCCCTGGTCGCATTCAGCCTGGCCCAGGAGCAGCTCGGGGCCTGCTTTAACATGGTGCTGAACAAGCCCTTGCGCCGTGACAGCCTGCGCGCCAGCCTGTTGTCCCTGCTGGCGCCGGCGGCCTTGGGCGAGGCGTCGTCCAGGGCCGCGGCCCCCGCCGGCCGTCCCCCAAGGCGGGCGCGCATCCTACTGGCCGAGGACAACCCGGTCAACCAGCAGTTGGCCGTGCATCTGCTGACCAAGATGGGACACAGGGTGGATTTGGCCGGCAACGGCCGCGAGGCGGTGGCCATGGCCGCCAAATTCACCTATGACCTTATCTTCATGGACGCCCAGATGCCGGAGATGGACGGCTTTACCGCCACCCGGGAGATCCGCTCCCAGCCCGACCCGGCCGGCCGGGTGCCCATCATCGCCATGACCGCCTACGCCATGGCCGGCGACCGCGAGCGCTGCCTGGCCGCGGGCATGGACGACTACCTGGCCAAGCCCATCAACCTCCGGGAGCTGACCGCCGCCCTTCAGCGCCAATTGGATCGCGCGTCCTCGGATCCGCTGGCGCCCGCTCCGTCCGCCCCGCCCGCGGAGGAACTGCCCTGCCTGGACTTGGAGGACCTCTTGAACCGGGTGGAGGGCGACCGGGACATCCTGCGGGAGTTGGTGCAAATGTTCATGCGGGGAGCGCCCCAACGCCTGGCCAGCCTTGAGGCCACCGTGGTGGCCGGCGATTTCGCGGCCGCCATCCTGGAGGCGCACAGCCTCAAGGGCGAGTTGGCCAATATGTCGGCCAAGGCGGCCAGCGGCCTGGCCAAGGAGGTGGAGTTGGCCGCCAAGGCCCAGGACGCGGCCAGGCTGGGGCGGGCCTGGCGCGACCTTCACCATGAATTTCAACGCTTCCTGGAGGCCCTCCTGGCCGTCGGGCTGGCGGATACCGACTCTGACGGGGGGATAGACAAGCATGAATGAAAACCAGCGGGTGTTGGTGGCCGACGACTCACTTATCAACCGCCAGCTCTTGCAGAGCCTCTTGGGCCGCATGGGCCTGGCGGTGGATCTGGCCGAGGACGGGCAGGCCACCCTGGACGCCGTGGCCACCCTCCCGCCCGACCTGGTGCTCCTGGACGTGATGATGCCCAGGATGGACGGCCTGGAGGTGCTGCGCCGGCTGAAAGGCGAGCCGGAGACCTATCACATACCGGTGGTGATGGTGACCACCATCCAGGAGATGAACACCCGGGTGCAGGCCCTGGAGCTGGGGGCCGACGACTTTTTGAGCAAGCCCATCGTGGCCGTGGAACTAAAGGCCCGGGTGCGCAGCCTGCTCAAAGGCAAGGCCTTGCACGACCAGATGGTGCGCCACCAACAGAAACTGGAGTTCGAGGTGGCCCGGCGCACCATAAAGCTGCGCAGCGTCACCCTGGACACCATCCTGCGCTTGTCGCAGGCCGGCGAGTTCCGCGACGAGCTGACCGGCAACCACGTGGCCCGCATGGCCGCCTACAGCGCCACCGTGGCCAGGGTCATGGGTCTGGCCGAGGCCACCGTGGACGCCATCCTCTTGGCCGCGCCCCTGCACGACGTGGGCAAGATCGGCGTGCCCGACCACATCCTGCTCAAGCCCGGCCCCCTGACCCCCGAGGAATGGATACCCATGAAGCGGCACACCACCATGGGCGGCCAGATCCTGGCCGGGGCCGAAAGCGGCTCGCTCAAGTTGGCGGAAGTCATCGCCATGACCCACCACGAGCGCTGGGACGGCCGGGGATACCCCCGGGGCCTGGCCGGCAAGGCCATCCCTCTGGCCGGGCGCATCGTGGCCATCGCCGACGTCTTCGACGCCCTGACCACCCGCCGGCCCTACAAGGAGCCCTTCAGCGTGGACCGCTCCCTGGCCATAATCCGCGAGGGCAGCGGCGGGCATTTCGACCCCCGGGTGGTGGAGGCCTTTTTCGAAGCCCTGGAGGAGATACTGGTGCTCAAGGAAGTTTACCGCGATTCGCCGGGTAGCCATTAGCCCCGCCGCGGGCGCCGGCCAGTAAAATCGGCTAGGCGGGGCTCTGGACAGCTAAAGGTGTCGGCCATGTCTAAAAAATTCGAATCAGCCCTGCTCTCCGGCTTGGCCATCGTGCTCTGCATCGGCCTGCTCAGCGGCTTGAGTATTTTCTCCGACTACCAGGCCACCATCAGCGAGACCCAGGACAAGATGGGCGCCCTGGCCCGCTCGGCCGACGAGCAGCTCAGCGGGCATTTCCAGGCCATGGACCTTTTACTCAAGGACGTGGCCTCCCTGTTGCTGGAAAAGGGCGTCAGCCACTCCGCTGAGTTGGAGCAGTACATCAAGACCCGCGCGCGCTTCTTGCCCGAGGCCCGGGGCGTGATAGTCACCGACGCGCGGGGCATCATCGTGGCCACCACCCTGGGGGTCAACCGAGGCTTCGACGCCAGCATCAGGAACTACTTCCTCTCCGCCCGCGACCTGGCCGGCCAGGACCGCTACTTCGTGGCCCCGCCCATACTGGCCTCCACCGGCGTGGAGGTGGTGGTGGTGTCCCGGGCCATCGTGGACCAGCAGGGGCGCTTCCAGGGGGTGGTGGCGATCTCGCTGTTGCCCAAGTTCTTCGAGGATATCCTGCGCACCGTGCTGCCCGAGCCCGATGGCTCGGTGGCCCTGGCCGGCGAGGACCTGACGCTCCTGGCCCGGGTGCCCGCCTCCGAGCGCTGGCGGGGCTTTTCCTTGCGGGGGGCGCCAGGCGTCACCGCCCATTTGCAGTCCGGTCGCCGTGCCTCGCCCTTTCACTCGGTGGCGGTCACCGATCAAAAGGCCCGCCTGGCGGTGATCCGCAGCACCGCCGTGCCCGGCCTGGTCGTCATCGTCTCCCAGCTCACCGAGACCGCCCTGGCGCCCTGGTACCAGCAGACGGTCCTCAACGCCGGGGGTTTTCTGGTGGTGGCGCTGGTCACCTTGTTCCTGGTGCAGATATCCCGGCGGCGCCTCTGGCAGGCCAGCCAGGCCCAGGAGGGCCTGCGCCAACTGACCCGGGACCTGGAGCACCGCGTGGCCGAGCGCACCGAGCTTTTGGACCACACCGTGGTGGCCCTGCGCCAGGAGCTGGCGATCAGCGCGGGTCTGGCCCGGGTCTCGGAGACCATCATCGGCCCCGGGGTCACGGTGGAGTCCATCGGCGAGGTTATCCTGCGCCTGGCCCGCGACCTTACCGACAGCCCCCAGGGTTATATCACCGAGATTTGTTCCCGGGAGGAGAGCACGGGCTACCTGCGGGTGGACATGGCCGAGGACCTCTGCGGAGTCCGGGATCGCCAGCACCCCACCGCCTCCTGCCGGGACCAGGAGGGCTACCCCGGTCTATGGGGCCACGCCCTCAACACCCAAAAGCCCTTTTTCAGCAACCAGCCTGGCGATCATCCCTCCTTCGCCAACATCGCGCCGCCAGGGCACCTGACCATGCATAGGTTTTTGTCGGTGCCGGTGGCGGCCCAGGGCGGCTTGCTGGGCCAGATAGCCCTGGCCAATGCCAGCCGCGACTACGACCACCGCGACGTGCAGGTGGTCTCCCGCCTGGCCGAGCTATACGCCCTGGCCCTGCAACGCCAAAGGGCCGAGGAGGCGCTACGCCGCCAACGCGACCGGGCCAGCGGTTATCTGGAGGTGGTGGAGGCCATGATCTTGGCCCTGGACAAGGAGGGCCGGGTAACCCTGATCAACCGCAAGGGCTGTCAACTGCTGGGCTACCACGAGGATGAGATCATCGGCCACAACTGGTTCGTGGACTTTTTGCCGCAACCGGAGGGCATGGAGCAGATATACCCGCTATTTTTACGGGTCATGACCGGAGACATGCCGGGGTCGGACTATTTCGAGAATCAGATCGTGACCAAGGACGGGACCTTGCGCACCGTGGCCTGGCACAATACCAACGTCCACGACGAGGGGGGCCAGATCATCGGCACCTTGAGCGCCGGCGAGGACATCACCGAGCGCAAGCGGGCCGAGGAAGCCCTGGGCCAGAGCCAGGCCTTCAACAGCAGCATCATAGCCAGCAGCGCCGACTGCATAAAGGTGCTGGACATGCAGGGCCGGCTGAAATTCATGAGCCCGGACGGCCTGCGCCAGATGGAGCTCAATGACATCGGCCCCTACCTGGACCAGCCCTACGAGCAGTTCTGGGCCCAGTCGGACCTGGAGGCCGTGCGGGCCGCCATGCTCCAGGCCATGTCCGGCGGGCAGAGCGGTTTCCAGGGCTATTGCCCCACGGCCACCGGGGTGCCCAAATGGTGGGACGTGCGCCTGTCTCCCATCCTGGGGGAGGGCGGCCGGGTGGAAGCCCTCCTGGCGGTTTCCCGCGATATAACCCAACGCAAGAAGGCCGAGGAGGAGCTGCGCGTGGCCAAGTCCCAGGCCGAGGCGGCCAACCGGGCCAAGAGCCAGTTCTTGGCCAACATGAGCCACGAGATCCGCACGCCCATGAACGCCATCATCGGCATGACCGACCTGGTGCTGGACACCCCCCTGGACCAGGAGCAGCGGGAATATCTGGACATCGTCAAGTCATCCTCCAACCTGCTCCTGGCCCTGATCAACGACATTCTGGACATCTCCAAGATCGAGGCCGGCAAGGTGGAGTTGGAGCGGACCAGCTTTCGCCTGCGCCCCAACCTGGATGAGGTCTTCAGCACCCAGGCCCAGCACGCCCGGGACAAGGGTCTGGCCCTGCTCTGCGTGGTGCGGCCGGAGGTGCCCGACGCGCTGGTGGGCGACATCGGCCGCCTGCGCCAGGTGCTGCTCAACCTGATCAGCAATTCCATCAAGTTCACCGAGCAGGGCGAGATCAACGTGCAGGTGGGGCTGGCCACGCGCACCCCGGAGGAGGTGCTCTTGCGGGTGGCGGTCAGCGACACCGGCATCGGCATCGCCCCGGATAAGATGCGCGAGATCTTCGAGCCCTTCTCCCAGGCCGACGCCTCCACCACCCGCCGTTACGGCGGCACGGGCCTGGGGCTGACCATCAGCCGCCAGTTGGTGGAGATGATGGGCGGGGAGATGGAGTTGGAGAGCGAGCCGGGCCAGGGCAGCACCTTTGTCTTCAGCGCGCGCCTGGGCCTGGACCAGCATGCCGGCCAGCACGCTGACCAAGGCCCGGCCGCCCTTGGCCCGGCGCCCCCGCCGGCGTCCGGGGAAGATACCGGCCCCGCCGGAGGGCTTAATATACTGCTGGCCGAGGACAACCTGGTCAACCAGAAGCTGGCGGTGATCCTCTTGCAGCGGCGGGGGCATCGGGTCACGGTGGCAGGCACCGGGCGGCAGGCCCTGGAAGCCCTGGAGCGCCAGGACTTCGACCTGGTGCTGATGGACGTGGAGATGCCCGAGATGGACGGCCTGGCCGCCACCCGGGCCATCCGCCAGCGGGAGGGGCGGACCGGCGGCCACATACCCATTATCGCCATGACCGCCCACGCCATGGCCGAGCACCGCGAAAGCTGCCTGGCGGCGGGCATGGACGACTATGTCAGCAAGCCCCTGGAGCCCAAGAGGCTGTTCGAGGTGATCGAGGCCCTGGGCCGACGGGGAGCCTAGACCCCTCGCCAGACGGCGGCGCGCTCCCGCCCCGGCGGTCTTTAGACCGTCAGCACCGCCCAGCCCTCTTGCAGGCACTGGCTTACCGGCTGGCCCACGTAGATGACCTCCAGGCCCAGGGCCTCCAACTGCGCGCTCACCCGGTAGCGGTCGGCGCAGGCCCGGCAGGCCTGCAACTCCACCCCGGCCTTGGCCAGCTCGGCCAGCTCCTCCCGCAAGCCCTGGTCGGCCACCAACAGCTCGGCCGAGGGTCCCCAGACCACCAGCCGCACCCGCGGCCACCAGCCCTTGAGCAGGGAATTCTTGGCGTACATGAAGGCCATGTTCAGGGCCGCCTCCCGGTCGCGGGAGACCCAGATGATCAACAAGGCCTGGGGCGGGGCGGCTTGGGGGGCGTCCATGGCAAACCTCCAATGGTGTGGGGTTGGGGCCGGCATGGCAGCCCGCCAGGGTTCATTGTAAACCACCCGCAGCCCCTGGCGGCCGGCGGGCCGGCCACCAGACCCATGGTCGCCCCTGGCGTTCCCGCCCGTCGGTAGCGGATGCTACCAAATTTAATTTATCAGAAACAGCCGCTTGGCTTGGCGCCCCCGGGTCGCCCCCCGGGGGCTTTCAATTGACCGGCAATCGTCACCGCCGCGTCACACACTTGTAATACTGGCTTGATAAGTCATGTGAAGCCTAGACCGCGACCACGAGGTCGCCGCAGCCGGCAAGCCGCGCCGATCAGCGGCCACGAGGAGGAAGTTGTCCAATAATCAATCTGAGCAGCGCGACCCCCGGGGAGAAGAGCCCGGAGTAAGCACCGCCAGCCCAGGCAGTCCAGACAGCCCCGACAGCTTGGACGCCCACGAACTGACCGGGTGGGACCAAGAAACCTTCGCGCGCATCGTCTCCACCCGGCTCAGCCCCGAGCAGCTGGAACGCCTGGAGAACCCCGCCGAGACCTATCCCCGTCAGAGTTCGCTTCTGGCGGTGCACTGGCACCCCGAGTGGATACCCCTGGAGACGGTGCGCCGCCGCCTGGGCCACGCCTTCCCCAACTGCGCCCGCGAGCTTATCATCCCCACCCAGCACAACGAGTTGATGAGCATGGGCGGGTTCAGCGGCGTGGAGGTGGATTGCTACTCCGCGGGCTTCAACCGCAAGGTGCAGATTCTGATTCATCTGCGCCAGGACCGCTTGGACGGGGCCGAGGTGCTCAAGTCCATGCTGCTGCACACCTGCCAGTACCGGGCCGGCCAGTTGTGGGAGTTTCTGGATTCCCTGATCGAGCCCTCCCTGGCCGAGCGCCGCGAGGCGGCCGCCGGCGAGACCGGCGCCAACGAGGAGTTGGTGGAGTTCGTGAGCCTGTTCGCCGCCAAGCTGAAAAGGCTGGTGGAGGCCCACGAGCAAGAGCTGCCGCGCATCATGATCAAGAACAAGCTGGTCAGCGAGTACTTCATGGCCCTGCGCGAGCACTTCCCCTCGCGGCTGATCAACCGCGCGCTGTTGTACATCCAGGCGGTCAAGCAGATCGTGAAAAGCGAATTCTCCCTGCAATATTTTTACCGCACCAGCGAGTTCATCGAAGAGGCGCGCTCCCTGGGGGCCGGCGTGGTCATCCCCCACCCCGAGCAGTTCTGGCCCATCCTCCTGGCCGACTACGACGTGGACGGCTACGAGGTCTGGAACCCCCAGTCGCGCCAGTACACCGAGTTTCTGATCAACGTGCTCAGCCGCCAGAACAAGGCCCGCCGCGTGGGTGAACGGCGCTTGTTGATCTTCATGGGCGACGACACCCACCTGAGCGAAAAGGCCAAGGACCCGGCCCTGCAAGACCGGGTCAAGGCCGCCCGCGAGGTGGGGCTGCAACCGGCCTGGGACGACCCGCCGGTGCGCAAGGCCCTGATGCTGGCCGGCATGGACCGCGACCGCGTGCTGGAAGAATACGCCAACCGCCTGGCCTAACCCTGACAAGGATGGCAACCATGTCCTCTTCGGATAACACGTTCAAGCACGTCTCGCTGCAAGACGGCGAGTCCATCATCGCCTACCTGGAGGCCCTGGGCGGCGGCTTTAAGCAAGGCGCCCTGCTCTTCAGCACCGACAACAAGCGCCTGGTGCTCAAGCCCCAGGGGCTGATCAAGCTGGAGGTGGAGGCCAAGCGCAAGGACGAGCAGATGAAGCTCACCCTTAAGTTCCGCTGGAACGAGGAGGTCACGGGCGAGGGCGATCTGTCCCTGCGCCCCATGACCATCGACCCCGCCTAGGGCGCGCGCGCCCCGCCTGTCCGGCCGCGGAGGACAGGCCCACACAAGGTGAATGACAGCATGCATCTTCCCTCGGGGTTGGATGAGAATTTCCGCTTCATGGTGCTCGAGGTGCGCAAGCAGCTGGAGGAGACCCTGAGCTACCTGGCCGAGCCGGCCTCGGGCCTCCTGGGGCGCATCGTGGGGCGCGACGACTACATAGATTCCATGAAGGGCCTGATCGAGGAAAAGTCGTTCTCCCACCTGGTGGGCCAGGGCGTGGAGCGCGGCACGGCCAACGTCATGCGCGGTCTCAACACCATCGCCAGCAACCTGGAGCGCATCGCCGACTTCGCGGTCAACGTGGTGGGGCAGACCCAGTACCTGGCCGATCCGGGCTTCCTGGCCCGCTACGACTACCTGGCCCTGTTCGACGAGGTGCTGGCCGGGCTGGAGATGGTGGTGCCGGCCCTGCACGGCCAGGACCTTAGCCTGGCCCTGCGCATCTGCCAGTGCGAGTTCCGCCTGGACAGCCAGTTCCAGGCCACCATGAGCCAGATCATGCGGGACTTGAACGCCGGCGGCAAGCACACCGGCGATCTGGTCACCTCGCTGTTCATCCACCGCTACCTGGAGCGCATGGGCGATTCCCTGCTCAACATAGGCGAGGCCCTGATCTTCGTGCTGGTGGGCGAGCGGCTGAAAATCCACCAGTTCGAGGCCCTGCAAGACACCCTGGCCGCCTCGGGCCTGGACGCTCCCCTGTCCCAGGTGGAGTTCAGCGCCTTCTGGGGCAACCGCTCCGGGTGCAAGGTGGGGGCCGTGGCCGACAAGTCCGACGCCTCCCGCGCCCACCGCGTGGTCTTCAAGGAGGGTGCCCGCGCCAAGATCGTCAAGGAGCGGCGCAACATCGAGCGCTGGCAAGAGGTGATGCCCGGCCTGCCGCCCCGCATCTTCGGCGGCCAGGAGAACGGCGGCCAGGCCTCGGTGCTTCTGGAGTATTTGAACGGCTGCACCCTGCAGGAGGTGGTGCTCACCTCGCCCCCGGAGGTGCGCCTCAACGCCACCTTCCTGCTCACCGAGACCCTGGGCAGCGTGTGGCGCTCCACCCTCAAGCGGCAGGAGGGCCGCGCCGACCACATCGGCCAGGTGCTGGCCCGCCTGGACGACGTGTTCCGGGTGCATCCGCGCTTCAAGGGCGCGGCCGTGCGGATCGGCGAGATGGCGGTGCCCTCCCTGGGCATGCACCTGCGCCGGCTGCAAGAGGTGGAGCAGGCCTTGCCCTCGCCCCTGACGGTCTTCATCCACGGCGACTTCAACCTGAACAACATCATCTACGACCACAAGGAGCAGCGCCTGCACTACCTGGACCTGCACCGCTCGGCCGACAACGACTACGTGCAGGACGTCAGCGTGTTCATGGCCTCCTGTTTCCGCATGCCAGTGTTCCAGCCCGATCTGCGCCGGCGCCTGGCCGAGCTGGCCGGGGAGCTTTTGGCCTTTGCCCGGGGCTTCGCCGCTGGCCAGGGCGACGACACCTTCGAGGCCCGCCTGGCCCTGGGCCTGATCCGTTCGCTCATCACCTCCACGCGCTTCGAACTAAACGGCAAGTTCGCCGGCCACCTGTTGATGGGCGCCCTGTACCTGATGCAACGCCTGGGCAGCCAGCCCGGCGCCGACTGGGCCTCGTTCCAGTTGCCGGAGCAGTTGCTGCACAGTCTGGAGACCTTATGAGCGCCAAACATGGCAAGTGCGTGGGCGTGCTGGGGCTGCCCGGGGGCTGGTCCAGCGACGGGCTGCTACAGGCCCTGGCCAGCCGGGCCGAGCGAGCGGTGCTGATCGACCCCCGCCTCCTGGAGTTCGACTTGGAAAATGGCCGGGTGCTGCACCAGGGCCTGGACCTGGCCACCCTCGACGGCCTGGTGATCAAGAAGCTGGGGCAGCAATATTCGCCCCACCTGCTGGACCGCCTGGAGATGCTGCGCTTCTTGGCCGCCGGGGGGCTGCCGATATTTTCGCGGCCCCGGGCCATCGGCCGCCTGCTGGACCGCCTGAGCTGCACCGCCGAGCTGCGCCTGCGCGGCATCCCCCTGCCGCCCACCATGGTCACCCAGGACCAGGCCAGCGCCCTGAAGGCCGTGGAGCGCCTGGGGCCCTGCGTGCTCAAGCCCCTCTACACCAGCAAGGCCCGGGGCATGACCGTGCTCTCCCCCGGCCCCCGGGCCGCCGATCAGTTGGCCCAGTTCCAGGCCCAGGGACACCGCTTCTTTTATCTGCAAAAGATGGTGCAGTACACCGGCCAGGATCTGGGGGTGGTCTTTTTGGGCGGCCGCTATCTGGGCACCTACGCCCGGGCGGCCCGCTTCCAGGCCAGCAATGGCGACCGCCAGCCCGAGGGCGGCAAGTACCTGGCCCACCAGCCGGGGCCGGAGGTGCTGGAGTTGGCCCAGCGCGCCCAGGCCATCTTCGGGTTGGACTTCACCTGCGTGGACGTGGCCGAGAGCGACGAGGGGCCGGTGGTCTTCGAGGTCTCGGCCTTCGGGGGCTTCCGGGGCCTGTGGGAAACCCAGCGGATGGACGCGGCCGGGCTCCTGGCCGAGCACGTCCTGGAAAGGCTTGGCCAGTGAAGCAGGACCTGCCCACCCTCTCGGAGCTGACCCGGCCCTACCTGGCCCAGGATTCCGCCGTGCACGGCCTGATCCTGCGCCTGGGACAGTGCCGCCTGCGCCTGCTCAGCAACAGCCCGGCCCTGGCGCACGGGCTCAGGGGCTACTTCGCCGACTTCCTGGCCTCCCCGGCCCAGGCCGACGAGCCCGTGGACCTGACCATCACGGCCCTGGAGGCCCCGGCGCCCCAGCTGGGACTGCCCCTGGCCGAGAAGGCGCCCGAGCCGGGCAAGAGCAAGATAAAGGAGGAGTACGTCGATCTGGCCGGCGGCCGGGTGGTGCGCAAGCGCCTGACCGGCATGGTCTTCATGTTCGGCGGCGGGCTGAATCTGGCCGTGGGGCCTTGCCTGGCCAACGACAACCAGGTGGTCAACTTCATCAACAGCCGCTACATCCAGTTCATGCTGGAGCGCGACCACCTGCTCTGCCACGCCGCGGCCGTGACCGGCCCCGGGGGGGGCCTGGCCCTGGCCGGCTTCTCCGGGGCGGGCAAATCCACCCTGGCCCTGCACCTGGTGGGCCTGGGCCTGGATTTCGTCTCCAACGACCGCCTGCTCATCCACCTGGGACCAGAGGGCCTGCACATGCACGGCGTGGCCAAGCTGCCGCGCATCAATCCCGGCACCGCCCTGTCCACCCCACGCCTGGGCGGCATCCTGAGCCCCGACGAGACCCGGCGCTTCGCGGCCCTGCCGCCGGCGGAACTGTGGTCCCTGGAGCACAAGTACGACGTCTACCTGGACCGTTGCTTCGGGCCGGGGCGCTTCAGCCTGAGCGCGCCCATGCTGGGCCTGGTGGTGCTGACCTGGCGGCACGGCGGCGGGCCGTTCCGCCTGCGCGAGGTGGACCCCGGCCGGCGGGTGGAGCTGTTGGAGGCCTTCATCAAATCGCCGGGCCTGTTCTACCTGCCCCCGCCGGAGGCGCCGGCCGCCACGGCCTACCTGCGCGACCTGGCCGGCTGCCCGGTGTATGAGCTGGCCGGCGGCGCCGACTTCCCGGCCGCGGCGGTATCCTGTCTGGAACTGCTGGCCCAGGCCGGCCTGGCCGCCGGCGGGCGGCGGTAGGCGCCGTGCTCACAAGCCCCAGCCTCAGCCTGACCCGCAGCCTGATTCTGCCCGACGCCTGGCGCCTGGCCCGCTATCGGCGCGCCCCCGAGGTGGGGCCCAAGGTGCTCTTCTTCAGCGGGGGATCAGCCTTGCATGGCTTGAGCCGCCAGCTTATCGAGTACACCCACAACTCCATCCACGTCATCAGCACCTTCGACTCCGGCGGCAGCTCGGCGGTGCTGCGCCGGGCGTTCGCCATGCCCGCCGTGGGCGATCTGCGCAACCGTCTGATGTCCCTGGCCGAGCCCAGCGTGCAGGGCAACCCCCAGGTGGTGCGCCTGTTCGCCCACCGCCTGCCCGCCGGGCAAGAGCCGGATCAACTGGCCGCCCATCTGGAGGCCATGGTGGCCGGCCGGCATCCCTTGGTGGCCCAGGTGCCCGACCCCCTGCGCAAGATCATCCGCAGCCACCTGGGGCACCTGGCCCAGAACCTGCCCCCGGACTTCGACCTGGCCGGGGCATCGGTGGGCAACCTGGTGCTCACCGGCGGCTACCTGAACTACGGCCGCCACCTGGACCCGGTGATCTTTCTGTTCTCCAAGCTGGCCGAGGTGCGCGGGGTGGTGCGGCCGGTCCTTAACCAGAACCTGCACCTGGCCGCCCGGTTGGCCGACGGCCGGCTGCTGGCCGGCCAGCATTTGCTCACCGGACGCACGGCGCCGCCCATCGACTCGCCGGTGAGCCGGCTTTTTTTGACCCGGGGCCTGGACAGCCCCAAGCCGTTGTTGGCCCAGGTCCGCCAGAAGACCCTGGACCTCATCGACCAGGCCGAGCTGATCTGCTTTCCCATGGGCAGCTTCTACACCAGCCTTGTCGCCAATCTGCTGCCCCGGGGCATCTGCCAGGCCATCGCCGCCGCCCAGTGTCCCAAGGTCTACATCCCCAACCCGGCCGGCGACCCCGAGCAGTTGGGCCTGGACCTGGCCGGCGGCGCGGCGGTCCTTTTGCAGTACCTGCGCCAGGGCTGCGACGAACAGGTGGAGACCGCGCGCCTGCTCAATTTCATCATCATCGACTCCCGCGCCGACTACCCCGGCGGACCCGCCGACCCGCGGGCCTTGCGCCGCCTGGGGGTGCAGGTCATCGACGCGCCGCTGGTGGAGGAGCCTTCCCAGAAGGCCTTCGATCCCCTTCGCTTGGCCGGGCTGCTGCTGTCCCTGGTTTGATGACCATGACCAAAACCAAGAAAGGAAAAGACATGGGCAAGAAGGAAATAGAGATCAAGACCTGGCTGACCCGTGACGAGATGGTCAGCTATCTGCGCGACTTGGCCAACTGCCTGGCCCAGGGGCGGGTGGTCTTGCAGCGGGGCAACGAGTACATGGAGTTTTTGCCCGCCCAGAGCCTGGAGCTGGAGATGGAGGGCGTGCAGAAAAAGGGCCAGCAGAAGATCAGCATGGAGCTGAGCTGGCGCCAGGTGGTGCTGGAGCCCCTGGACGACCCCCTGCGCATCGCCTCCGAGCCCGAGCTGCCCGCCGAGCCCCAGGTCATGGCCGACCCCGTGGCCGACCAGCAGGCCGAGACGCCGGTGGCCACCCCCGAGGAGTTGGCCGCCATGGCCCAGCAGGAGGGCGCTCAGGAGGCCGGCGGCGAGAACCAGCCAGAGCCCGAGGATGAGACCGGCTCGGATGACAAGCCCCGGCGCGGCCGGGCCGGGCGCAAGTAGCCGGCCGCCGGCCGGCGCAGCGCCACGGCCCTGTCGCGCCCCATCACCGCAAAAGGAGGGCTAGCATGCCCGACGAGAAAAAGACCGAGAAGATCATGTCACCAGCGGAGGCGGCCCAGTTCCTGCGCTCCCTGGCCGAGCACCTGGAAAAGGGCCAGATGGAATTCGGGGACGTGCTGGTGGATTTGGACGCGCCCTTCAAGGTCAAGCAGTCGCTCAAGGCCAAGAGCGACAAGATCAGCTTCAAGCTCAAGCTCAAGTACGACAAGGCCATGGCGACCATGGGCGGGCCGACCGGCGGCGACCATCCCCTTTTGGACAGCGACGACGACGACGAGGACGAGCCCCAGGACGCCGGGCGCCGGCCCAGCTACAAGAAGCTCAAGAAGGCCATGTCCGGCCCTTTCAAGCAGATCAAGCAGAGCCTGGCCGCCGGCCAGTCGCCGCCCCTGGAGCTGGCCAGGAGCTTCTGCCAACAATGCCTGACCATGACCGAATACCCCGGCAAGGGCGAGGAGCACTACGCCAGCTTCCAGGAACAGGCCCGGCTTCTGCTGGCCTCGGTGGAGCGGGGCGACCTGGCCCAGGCCCAAAAATCCCTGGCGGCCCTGGACGCCCAGAAGCAGTCCTGCCACGACGAACACAAATAGCCCCTCGCTCCGGGCCACCCGGGCCGGTTCGCCGGCCCGGGCCAAGGGCCGCGCTCCCCGCGGCGCCCCCGTGGCGCCCGCCATTCCCCACGCCCCAAACATTCCAGGCGGAGGCAGCATGAAGACCTACGTGGTGGACACCAACGTTTTGTTGCATGACCCCCGGGCCCTGGCTGTGTTCCAGGAAAACAACATTGTCCTGCCCCTGGCCGTGATCGAGGAGATAGACAACCAGAAACGCCGTCAGGACGAGGTGGGGCGCAACGCCCGCGAGGCCTCCCGCCGCCTGGACCACATGCGCGGCCTGGGCAGCCTGGCCCAGGGCGTGCCCACCTCCGGCGGCGGCTCGCTGAGGGTGGAGCTGAACCACCGCGAGGCTGGCCAGGGTTTTCCTGACATCCTGGAGTCAGGCAAGGCCGACAACCGCATCCTGCGCGTGGCCTGGAACCTCAAGCAGGAGACCGGGCACCCGGTGGTGCTGGTCTCCAAGGACCTGAACCTGCGGCTCAAGGCCGACGTGCTGGGCATCCCCGCCGAGGACTACCAGAACGACAAGGTGGACTTCGACAGCCTCTACGGCGGCTACCGCGACCTGTGGGTGCAGCCCGGCGAGATCGAGGCCTTTTATCGCGACGGCCGGCTACCCCTGCCCGCGCGGCGCCGGGGCCTGCCCAATCAGTTCATGGTGCTCAAGTGCCGGGAGCAGCCCTCCCAGTCGGCCCTGGCCCGCCACCTGGGCGGGGTGCTGCATCCCTTGCAGCATGCCGACGGCGACTATCTGGGCATCAAGGCCCGCAACAAGGAGCAGCGTTTCGCCCTGGAGCTTTTGTTGAACGACGAGGTGCGCATCGTGACCCTGGCCGGGGCCGCCGGCACCGGCAAGACGCTCATGGCCCTGGCCGCCGGCCTGGAAAAGGTCATGGAGCGCAAGGTCTACAACCGGCTGTTGGTCACCCGGCCGGTGGTGCCCATGGGCCAGGACCTGGGCTTTCTGCCCGGCGAGAAGGAGGACAAGCTGCGCCCCTGGATGCAGCCCATCCACGACAACCTGGAGCTGCTCTTCAGGGATTATCCGGCCGCCCCGGGCGGCGGGTCGGGCCGCAACTTCGGGGCCAAGGAATATCTCATGGCCCAGGGCCTTTTGGATATGGAGGCCCTGACCTACATCCGCGGCCGCAGCATCCCCCGCCAGTTCATCCTCTGCGACGAGGCCCAGAACCTCACCCCCCACATGATCAAGACTCTGGTCACCCGCGTGGGCGAGGGCAGCAAGATCGTCTTCACCGGCGACCCCGACCAGATCGACCACCCCTACCTGGACGCCAGCAGCAACGGCCTGACCTTTCTGGTGGAGCGGCTCAAGCAGGAGGCCCTGAGCGGCCACGTCACCCTGCTCAAGGGCGAGCGCTCGGCCGTGGCCGAGCTGGGGGCCAGGCTCTTGTAGACCTCCGGGCGCGGCCCGGCATTTGTAATGCAATCGTCGCACATCCTTCACGGCCTTGACAATTAGGGGTGGTTTGCTTGGAGGCAGGGACGGACCTGGCAAGGACGGGTCCGACGTCCGCCCCGAGGCTCAACCCCTTGCCGGAGGAACCTCATGGAAAGCACGCACGTCGCCGAGCTGTTTAGGCCGGACGTGGCGCCCTTGGGAGGCCTGCGCTCCCGCCTGGCCAGTCTGGCCCAGGGGGCGGCGGGCCGCCTGTTGGCCCTGCGCCGCATCGAGGAGGTCTACGCCCGCGCCCGGGGAGCGGCCAGTCCCCAGGCCTTTTTACAGGCCGTGCTGGAGGACCTGGGCATCAGCACCCGCCTGCGCGAGCAGGACTGGGCCGGCCTGCCCCGGCAGGGGGCCACCCTGGTGGTGGCCAACCATCCCTTCGGCGGCCTGGAGGGCATGATCCTGGCCCAGCAGCTTTTGGCCCTGCGGCCGGACGTCAAGGTCATGGCCAACTACCTCTTGGGCCGGGTGCCGGAGCTGCGCGAGCTGTTTCTCCTGGTTGATCCCTTCGGCGGCGATGGTGCCACGGGCTCCAACCTGGCCCCCCTGCGCCAGGCCCTGCGCTGGCTCAAGGACGGCGGGCTGTTGGTGGTCTTCCCGGCCGGCGAGGTGGCCCACTGGCGCCCCAGCCAGGGCCGGGTGGCCGATCCCCCCTGGTCCCCGGCCGCGGCCCTCTTGGCCGGCAAGGCCGGGGCGGCCGTGGTGCCGGTGCACTTCCAGGGGCGCAACAGCCTGCTCTTCCAGACCCTGGGCCTTCTCAACTCCCGCCTGCGCACGGCCATGCTGCCCCGGGAGCTGGCCAACAAGGCCGGCCACCAGGTCACCCTGACCGTGGGCCGGCCCATCGCCGCCAGCCGCTATCAGCGGTCCGGCGGGGGGGCCGAGGCCACCAGCTACCTGCGCCAGCGCACCTACCTCTTGCGCCTGGCCCGCGTGGGGCAGGCCACCTCGGTCCCACCCAGCCGGCGGGTGCGCCGCCGCCTGGCCCGGGCCGAGGCCATCGCCCCGGCCCAGGGCCGCCAGCCGCTACTGGCCGAGGTGCGCGCCCTGCCGCCGGCCCAGACCCTGCTCAGCTCCGGGGACTTCGTGGTCTTCTGGGCCAGGAGCCGCCAGATGCCGGCCCTGATGCGCGAGATCGGTCGCCAGCGCGAGATCTGCTTCCGCGCCGTGGGCGAGGGCACGGGCCGGGATAGAGACCTGGACGGCTTTGACGACCACTACCTGCACCTGTGCCTGTGGAACCAGGCCGAGCAGGAATTGGCCGGCGGCTACCGCCTGGGTCCGGTGGAGGAGATACTGGCCACCCGGGGCCTAAAGGGTCTCTACACCAGCACCCTGTTCAAGTTCGCGCCCGAGTTTTTTGAGCGCCTGCCCGGCGCCCTGGAACTGGGGCGCTCCTTCATCGTGGCCCAGTACCAGCGCTCCTACTCGGCCCTGCTGCTGCTCTGGAAGGGTATCGGCTGCTTCGTCATGGCCAACCCCGTCTTCCGGCATATCTTCGGGCCGGTGAGCGTCTCGGAGCGCTACCACCCCTTCAGCCGGCGCCTTTTGGTGGAGGCCATGGGGGCCATGCACCCCTCGCCCCTGGCCGAGCTGGTGCGGCCGCGCAACCCGCCGCGCTTCGCCCGCCAGCCGGCGCGCCTGCTGCGCGAGACCCTGGCCCAGGCCCGGGACATGGACGAGGTCTCGGAGATGGTGGCCGACCTGGAGGGCCTGGGGCAGGGCGCGCCCATCCTGTTCAAGCAATACCTCAAGCTCTCGGCCCGTTGCGCCGGCTGGAACCTGGACCCCGCCTTTGGCAACGCCCTGGACTGCCTCCTGGTGGCCGACCTGATGGAGGCCCCGGACAAGGTCATGGCCCGCTACTGCGGGCACCAGGCGCTGCGGGCCTACCGCTCCTACCACGGGGGGGAGTTTGACCACGGCCAGCGGGGGGGCCACCTGGAGCCCCGGCACCCCAAGGCGGCCTAGGAGCCTGTCGGAGTGATAGGCAGGCAGGCTCCTAGAGCGGGCCAGGACGGCCCGCCCGCAATCGTGCCGAATGGTCAGTTGGCATGATTGCCAAGAGGAGAAAGCCATGGATGGCTTTCTCCGACACACTCCTAGGGAGATCAGACATGAGACGACGCGGTTCGCAGAACAAGCCGCCGGCCCAGACGCCGGCCTGCGTGGACCTGGCCGACTGGCTGGCGCGGCATTCCGAGGAGATGATCCGCTGCCCCAACCAGCCGGGTAATCTCAAGCTACTGCCCCAGGCCTGCGCCAAGCGGCACGAGATCGCCAATCAGCCGCGCTGGATGAACATCGGCGGCGATTCCCTGGCCGTCTATCTGTTCAAGGCCAACCTGATCCCCTGCCGGCAATGCGGCATCGGCGCCAGCTGCGCCGCCCCCCAGAAGGGGCGCGCCGCCTGAGCCGGGCCTGACCCCGCCACCGCCCCCCCCGCCCCGGGCCTGGCGCCGTCCCGGCCCGGGGCGGGGGCGTTTCTGGCCAACGCGCCCTCTCCTGCTCCGTCGGACCCGCCCGCCGGCCCCTGCCCGCCAAAAAAAATGAACCCCGCCCAGGGCCAGGGTCCTGTAGGGGCCTGGCCGGTACTCCCTGCCCAACATGGGGGTATGCCTGACTAAACGACCAGCCATCCCGGCCGGGGCCGGTCCTGCCGGCCTTTGTGCAAACCCGCGGGACCTGGCGCAAGGGTACTTATAGCTATTTTGTAGTTTACAGGGCCACGAGCCCTGACATATCATGCACAGTGTAAGTGATTAACGCATATCGTTATTTTGCCTGGTGGCAGTCAGGGACGGACATGGCGCGCAAACAGGTCCATTTCATTCAGTCCCTCTCCCGCGGTCTCTTGATCCTGCAATCCTTCTCCTCCGAGCGCCCCACCCTGACCCTCACCGAGCTGGCCGAGATCACCGGGCTGAACCGCACGGCCGTGCAGCGCTTCACCGATACCCTGCAAGGGCTGGGATTCATCGGGCGCAACCGCCACAAGGAGTTCTTCCTGGGGGCCAAGGTGCTCTCCCTGGGCTTCGCCTATTTGAACAGCTCACAATTGCGCAAACTGGCGGCCTCCTACATCAACGAGGTCGCCGACCGCCTGGGCTGCACCATGAACATGGAGATTCTGGACGACCTGGAGGCGGTCTTCCTGCACCGCCGCGAGGTGCGCCGCTACCTCAAGTTCGACCTGCATCCCGGCTCCAAGCTGCCGGCTCATCTCACGGCGGCGGGCAAGGTGCTGCTGGCCTCCCTGGAGGACGACGAGCTGCGGGCGCGCATCGCGCGCATGGACCGGCAACCCGTGACCAGGGAGACCCTGGTGGACCCCGAGGAGATATTCCAGGACCTGCTGGCGGCCCGCGCCCGGGGCATGGCCACCTGCGCGCGCCAGTTGTCCCTGGACCTCTACACCCTGGCCGTGCCCCTGCTCAACGCCCAGCCCCAGGTGGTGGCGGCGGTGAACCTGGCCGTGCCCTGGGAGGAGGCCCGCCAAGGCCCGCCAAGGGAAAAAGTGGAGCAACTGGTGGCCCTGGGGCGCGAGCTTTCGGGGCTCTTGGGTTATCAAGGACCATACCCGGTGATCCCCACCGGCCCCCCACCCGAGGGTCTGTTATGAACGTCGGCGATCTCTTGGCCAATGCGGCCGCCAAATTTCCCCAGAGGCTGGTGGTGGTGGCCGATCAGGGGCGTTACACCTTTCAGCAATTCTCGGAGCGTTGCGCCAGCCTGGCCGGGTCCATGCTGGCCGCCGGCCTGCGGCGCGGCCAGCGCGTGGCCTTGCTCTTCCACAACGGCGCGCCCTTTGTGGAGACCTATCTGGCGGCGGTGTCGGTGGGCCTGGTGGCCACGCCGGTCAATTTCCGCCTGGTGGGTCCGGAGGTGGCCTATATCCTCAACGACTCCGGCGCCTCGGCCCTGTTCCACGGCCCGGAGTTCGCCCCGGTGGTGGCCCAGGTGCGCGACCAGTGCCCGGAGCTAAGGCTGGTGGTCTGCCCCGGCGGCGGCCCGCAAACCCGCGACTACGAGGAGTTCCTGGCCCAAGGCCCGCCCCACCCGGGGGACCCCAGCCTGACCGAGGCCGACCAGTGCCAGATCATGTACACCTCCGGCACCACCGGCCGGCCCAAGGGCGCGGTGATCAGCCACGGCAACGTGCTGTGGAACCTGATGAACACCATCCTGGGCCGCGAGGATCAGCCCGGCCAGGTCAGCCTCATCGTGGGGCCGCTGTACCACACCGCCGCCCTTAACAACCACTTCACCATCCAGGTGGCCCTGGGCGGCACCAGCGTCCTGGTCAGCCACTTCGAGCCCCGGCAGCTCTTGGAGACCATCCAGCGCGAGAAGGTCAACGTCATCTCCGGCTCGCCGGCCTTCTACAACCTCTTGATGCAGCACCCCGAGGCCCAGGGCTTCGACCTCTCCTCCATCAGCAAGTGCACCGCCGGCGCCGACAAGCTCTCCCGCGAGACCAAGCGGCGCCTGCTGGAGTTTTTCCCCGGCATCACCGGGGTCTACGACGTCTACGGCTGCACCGAGGCCTCGCCCTGCATCACCATCCTGGCCGCCCGGGACTCCCTGGGGCGCGACGGCTCGGTGGGGAGGGCCTTGCCCTTTTTGCAGGCCCGGGTGGTGGACGAGCTGGACAAGCCCCTGGGCACGGGCCAGGTGGGGGAACTGGTCTGCCGGGGACCCAACGTCATGCAGGGTTATCACAACCAGCCAGAGGCCACGGCCCAGGCCATCCGTCAGGGCTGGCTGCACACCGGGGACCTGGCCTACCAGGACCAGGAGGGCTTCTTCTACATCGTCGACCGCAAGAAGGACATGATCGTCAGCGGTGGCGAGAACATCTATCCCCGCGAGGTGGAGGAGGTGCTCTTCAGCCATCCGGCCGTGGCCGACGTGGCGGTGCTGGGCCAGCCCGACCCGCTGTGGGGCGAGACGGTCAAGGCGGTGGTGGCGCTTAAATCCGGGCAGAGCCTGAGCGAGCGCGAGGTGATCGACTTTTGCAAGGAGCACCTGGCCAGCTACAAGAAGCCGCGCCAGGTGGTCTTCGTGGAATCCCTGCCGCGCAACGCCTCGGGCAAGGTTCTCAAGCGCAACCTGCGCGGCCCGGACTAGGTGCCGGCCCGGGGGCCGGCCCAAAGAAACACCCGCGCCGGGGGCATGGGGGGCCCGGGCGCGGAACGGCGAGCAACCAAACAGGAGGGGAGTAGCGAGATGAAAAAAACCAACTTGTGGAAGTGGATGCGGCTGGCCCTGGCGGCGGCCTTGATCCTGGGCCTGGCCGGCGCGGCCTGGGCCGGCGACGTGCGCGTGGCCATCGGCACGGCCTCCACCGGGGGCACCTGGTATCCCCTGGGCGGCGGCGTGGCCAACATGATCAACAAATACGTCAAGGGCTACCAGGCCGCGGCCCATCCCTCGGGAGCCTCCATCGAGAACATTCGCGCCGTGGTGAGCAAGAAGGACGCCTTGGCCCTGACCATGCCCGACACCGCCTTCCAGGCCTATCACGGACAGGAGGCCTTCGCCGGCAAGCCCGCCCCGGCGCTGCGGGGGCTGCTTTCCACCTACCCCATCGACATCCAGTTCTTCGTGCCGGACGATTCACCCGTCAAGGGCATCAAGGATCTCAAGGGCAAGAAGGTGGCCGTGGGCGCGCCGGGCAGCGGCACCGAGGCCATGGCCCGCTACGTGCTCAAGGTCTTCGGTCTGACCTATGACGACATCGACGAGCAGTTCCTCTCGGCCACCGAGACCGTCGAAGCCCTCAAGGACGGCAACATAGATGTCGGCATCGTGACCCTGGGCACCCCGGCCCCGGCCCTGATGGACCTGGCCACCCAGCGCGACATCCGCTTTTTGGATATCGAGCCGGCCGTGGGCGACAAGATCAACAAGGAATTCCCGGCCTATTTCCCGCGCACCATCCCCGCCGGCACCTACAAGGGCCAGGACAAGCCCCACCACACCCTGAGCTGGATGGGCATCTTCGTGGTCAACCAGGACATGAGCGAGGAGTTGGCCTACGACATCCTCAAGGCCATCTTCGAGCACAAGGAAGAATTGGACAAGATTCACAACCAGTTCAAGCTCATCACCCTGGATAGCGCCACCCAGGGCATGCCCATCCCCCTGCACCCCGGCGCCCTGAAGTTCTACAAGGAAAAGGGCATCGTCAAGTAGCAACCTTTTTTCCGGTCCCTGGCCGCGCGGCCTAAGTGGCGGCGCGGCCAGGCGGCCCGGAGGTGGAGTTTGAGCAGGCGCGGGGCGGTCAAGATCGGCGGGGCGGGGCTGTTGGTCCTGCTGCTGGCCGGCTGGTATCTGCGGGCGCCGGTGTTGCGCCTGGAGGTCCAGGGCGAGGACGGCCGGCCCCTGCTCAGCCTGGCGGCCAGCCCGGGTCAGGAGTTCTCGCTGTGGTTCCTGCACTCCTATGACCGGGCCTTTTTTCAGGAGCATTACCGCCTTGAGGCCGGGGGACGCATTCTGCTGACCCACATGACCTTCAAGTCCAGCCTCAACGGCGAGGGTTTCGAGCTGGGCAGCTATCGCGCCCTGCCGGGCGGGGTGGGCGAATTGGCGGACATCAACCAGGAACTGGAGCGCGTGCAATTCATGCTGGGCTCGCCGGATTTGGCCAACCACACCCTTATCGTGGACGGTCGGCGCTGGCGCCTGCTGGACTACGCCCACACCGGGGATTTGTTGAGCCTGCGGGGGGTCAATAGACCGCGCTGGCGGGTCTGGTGGCCGGAGCGGGGATGAAAAGGGCGCCTCGCCGCTAAGCGGTGGGGCAAAAGCGATTTCAATCAGTCGTTAAGAGCCAGGGCCGGGGCGGGCCGGGGGGTCACCGTCGGAGCAGGCCGGCAACGGGAGCATCCAATGACCACGCAAGAGAGTCCGGGCCAGGCCAAATCGCTGATGGTCAGCCTGGTGAAGGTGTTGGCCCTGGGCATGGCCGTGTTCCAGATCTACACCGCTCAGTTCGGCCTGTTTTCGGCCATGGTGCAACGGCCGGTGCACTTGGCCTTTGCCTGCGCCCTGGTGATCCTGCTCAATCCGGTGAGCAAGAAATACCAGGACCGGGACTATCCCTGGATCTGGCGCCTGTTGGATTGGGGCCTGGTGGCCCTGACCGTGTGGACCCTCATGCACGTGGCCACCACCTACAAGACCCTGGCCATGCGCGGCGGCGCGGCCTCGGAGGCCGATCTGTGGCTGGGCGGGCTGCTGGTCCTGCTGGTCTTGGAATGCACCCGCCGGCTCATGGGCCTGGCTCTGCCCATCATCACCCTGGTGGCCCTGGTCTACACCTACTGGGGCGATTTGATCCCCGGCCTGTGGGGGCACTTCCCCCTGGACTACGAGCAGATGGTCAGCTACCAATATCTGACCACCGAGGGCCTGTTCGGCATACCCCTGGGTGTCAGCGCCAGTTTCATCTTCATCTTCATCATGTTCGGGGCCTTTTTGGTCAGCTCGGGCACCGGTGAGTTCTTCATCAAGTTCGCCAACTCCCTGGCCGGGCACATGCGCGGCGGGCCGGCCAAGGTGGCGGTTATCAGCAGCGCCTTCTTCGGCACCATCAGCGGCTCGGCGGTGGCCAACGTGGTCAGCACCGGCTCCTTCACCATCCCCCTGATGAAGAAGATCGGCTACCGGCCGGTCTTCGCCGGGGCCGTGGAGGCGGTGTCCTCCACCGGCGGGCAGTTCATGCCCCCGGTTATGGGCGCCGGGGCCTTCATCATGGCCGACATGCTGGGCGTGCCCTATCTGGACGTGTGCAAGGCCGCGGCCATCCCCGCCCTGCTCTATTTCTTCGCCCTGTTGTACATGGTGCACATGGAGGCCCTCAAGCGGGGGCTCAAGGGCATCGCCCGCGCGGATTTGCCTCTGTTCTGGCCGGTCATCAAGGCCGAGGGGCACCTGATGATGCCGGCCTTCATCCTGGTGGGCTTTCTCACCCTGGGCTATTCGCCCATGAAATCGGGCCTGTGGGCCATCATCGCCGTGTTCGCCATCAGTTGGCTGAAAAAGGCCACCCGCATGAGCCTGACCGCCGTGCTGGAGGCCATGGAAAAAGGAGCCAAGGGCTGCCTGGAAGTGGCCCTGGCCTGCGCCTGCGCGGGCATCGTCATCGGCTGCGTGACCCAGACCGGCCTGGGGCTCAAGTTCTCGGGCCTGGTGATCGACGCCGCCGGCGGCAGCCTGATCCTCTCCCTGATCTTCATCATGGCCGCCTCGCTGGTGCTGGGCATGGGCCTGACCACCTCGGCGGCCTACATCCTCACGGTGATCCTGGGCGGGCCGGTGCTGGTGGAGCTGGGGGTCAATCCCCTGGCCGCGCACATGTTCGTCTTCTACTATGCCTGCCTGTCCTGCATCACCCCGCCGGTGGCCCTGGCGGCCTTTGCCGGCGCGGCGGTGGCCGGGTCCAAGCCCTTTGCCACCGGCTTCGAGTCCATGCGCCTGGCGGCCATCGCCTATCTGGTGCCCTTCTTCTTTGTCTACAGCCCGGTGCTGATCTGGAAGGGCTCGGGCCTGGAGATCGCTTTCGCCTGCCTGACGGCGGTGATGGGCACCATCGCCCTGGGCTCGGCCCTGATGGGCTATTTGCTGGAGCATCTCAACTGGGGCTGGCGGGTGCTCTTGTTGGCCGCCGGCCTGGGCCTGGTGCAGCCGGGCATCTACAGCGACATCTTCGGCGCGGCGGTGCTGGTGGGGTTGTTCCTGTGGCAGCGCCGGCAGATCGCCGGCCGGGGACCGCAGGCCGTGGAGGCCTAGCCATGACCACCATCGCCAGCCTTTTGGAGGAGCGGGCTCGCCAGCGCCCGGAGCAAATCTATCTGGACGGCCCCGTGGGCCGGGAGACCTACGCCCAGATCAACCGCCGGGTCAACCGCGCCGCCGCGTTGCTGACCAGCCTGGGCCTGGCCAAGGGCGGGCGCGCGGCCCTGCTGTTGGGCAACTGCCCCCAGTTTCTGCACCTGTGGTGGGGACTGATGAAGCTGGGCGCGGTCATGGTGCCCGTCAACCTGCGGCTCACCGCCCGCGAGGCGGCCTACGTCATAAACCACTCCGGGGCCCAGGTGGCGGTGCTGGGGCCGGCCTCGCGGGGCATGCTGGCGGAGCTGAAACCGGCCTGCCCGGAGGTGCGCCACTGGCTGGACCAGGACGACCTGGCCGCCCTGACGAACCTGCCCGGCCAGGACCCGCCGGCCGCGGCCCAAGCCGACGACCCCGCGGCCATCCTCTACACCTCCGGCACCACGGGCTTTCCCAAGGGCGTCTTGCACAGCCAGGCCAATTACCTGCGCACGGCCCGGGCCTTCGTGGAGACCGCCGCCCTGGTGGAGAGCGACCGCCTGTTCACGGCCAACCCCCTGTTCCACGTCAACGCCCAGTTCTATTCGGCCCTGGGCAGCATGTTGGCCGGGGCCACCCTGATCCTGGCCGAGAAGTTCAGCGCCAGCCGCCTGTGGGGCTGGACCAGGCAGTACCAGGCCAACAAGGCGGTGATGCTTCTGGCCCTGACCACCATCCTCTACAACCAGGAGCCCCGGCCCGACGACGCCGACAACCCCCTGGATCTGGTGGTGGCCGGCGGAGCGCCCAAGGGGCATTACCAGGACTTTGAGCGCCGCTTCGGGGTGCGCCTACAGACCCTCTACAGCCTCAGCGAGTCTCCCTTGGCCCTCATGGGCCGCCAGGAGGAGGACTGCCTGGAGGGCTCGGTGGGCCGGCCCATGCTCACCCCGGCCTCCGAGCCCAACCAGGTGCAAGTCTTCGACGACCAGGACCGGCGGGCGCCCGCCGGGCAGCCCGGCCAGATCGTCATCAAAAACTCGGCCATGATGCTGGGCTACTACCAGGACCCCGAGGCCACGGAACAGGCCCTGGCCGGCGGCTGGCTGCACACCGGCGACCGGGGCAGCAGCGACGCCCAGGGTCACATATACTTCCTGGGCCGCCTGAAGGACGTGATACGCAAAAAGGGCGAGAACGTCTCGGCGGCCGAGGTGGAGGCCATCATCGCCGGCCACCCGGCGGTGCTGGAGGCGGCAGTGCTCGGGGTGGAGACCCCCGACGCCCTCGGCGAGGAGGAGATACTGGCCTGCCTGGCGTGGAAGCCCGGCCAGTCCGCCGCCTGGCCGGAGTTGGTGGCCCACTGCGCCGCTCTGCTGGCCGACTTCAAGGTGCCGCGCCTGTGGCTGGCCCTGGAGTCCCTGCCCAAGAACGCCATGAACCGGGTGGTCAAGGCTGAACTGAAATCGGCCGTCGCCAAGCTGGCGGCGGGCGACCTATACGATCGCGGGAGGTAACGAAGATGGAGACCAGCAGGTCCATGGTGGTGACCCAGGCCGGACACATGGAGATGCGCTCCTTTCCCCTGCCAGAGCTGGGGGAGGAGGACGGCCTGCTCAAGGTGGAATTGGTGGGGGTCTGCGGCTCCGACCCGGGCATCTTCAAGGGCAAGGCCTCGCGGGCGCCGCGCCCCTATCCCCTGATCCTGGGCCACGAGATCGTGGGCCGGGTGGCGGCCATGGGCCACAAGGCCCTGGCCCGCCACGGCGTGGCCCTGGGGGATCGGGTCATCGTGGAATACGCCTTTGGCTGCGGCCAGTGCCCCCCCTGCCTGGCCGGGCGCTACACCCTGTGCCGCAAGATGTACTGCTATGGCTCCATGGTGGGCTGTAGCGAGCCGCCCCACCTCTACGGGGCCTACGGCGACTACCTCTACCTGCACCCCCGGGCCATGGTGCACAAGATCGGCGACGGCATGACCCCGGAGGTGGGGGTGCTGGTGGGGGCGGTGCTGGGCAACGCCGTGCGCTGGCTGAGCCAGATCGGCGGCTGCCGCCTGGGCCAGGCCGTGGCCATCGTGGGGCCGGGGCAGCAGGGCCTGTGCGCCTGCCTGGTGGCCAAGGAGTCCGGCGCCGGCCCCATCATGGTGGTGGGCCTGGCCCGCGACCGCCAGCGCCTGGAGATGGCCCGCCGCTTCGGGGCCGACCTGGTGGTGGCCGCCGACGAGGAGGACCCCGTGGAGATACTGGCCCGGGCCACCGGCGGGGAGCTGGCCCAGCTGGTCATGGACGTCAGCGGCCACTACTCGGGCGCCGCCCAGGCCCTGGCCCTGGCCGGCCTGGGGGCCACGGTGGTGCTGCCCGGGCTCTACGGGGCCGAAACCCAGGTGCCGCTGCTTCTGGACAAGGTGGTGTTCAAGGAGCTGAAGCTCCTGGGGGCCTATTCCCAGGACTTCGCCTCGGTGGAGACGGCCATCGGCCTGGCCCGCCGGGGGGGCTATCCCCTGGAGGAGATGATCAGCCACCGCTTCCCCCTGGAGCGCGCCGAGGAGGCCGTGCGCCTGGTGGGCGGCGAAGGCGGCGGCCAACCGCCCCTCAAGGTGGTTATCGACCCCAGCCTGTAATCACCCTCGCCTCCATCCCCCGCACCCTGGCGTCTTGCCCCCTCTCCCTCCCCCCACCGGGGGGAGAGGGGGGCCGGGTGCCCCCGGCGAGGCGTATACGGGTCGGGTGAGGCTATGGCTGTGGCGGAAGCTGGCGGCGCCCCTTGGGGCGTCGCCGGGGGCTTAAGGGGCCGGGGCCGGCCAGGGTTCAGGCGCCGCCGGCCTGTTGGGCGATGGCCTCCAACTCCTCCCACAGGGCGAAGGCCTTTTCCATCTCCTCCTCCAGCTCGGCCAGACGCACGCTCAAAGCCGCCGCCTCCTGGCCACCCTTGGCGTAGAGTTGGGGATCGGCCACGCGGGCGTGCAGCTGGGCCTGCTCGCGCTCCAGGGCCTCGATGCGCCCAGGCAGCTCGGCCAGCTCCTGCTTCTGCTTGAAGCTTAAGCCCCGGGGACGCTCCGGGGCCGGGCGCTTGCGGGGCTTGGCCGGCTGGGCGGGCTTGGCCGGGGCCGTCTCGGCCGGGGCCTGACGCTGGGCCAGCCAGTCGTCATAGCCGCCGGCGTACTCGCCCACCAGGCCCTCGCCCTCCAGCACCAGGGTGCTGGCCGCCACGTTGTTGAGGAACTGGCGGTCGTGGCTGACCAAAAGCACCGTGCCCGTGAACTCCACCAAGAGGTTTTCCAACAGCTCCAGGGTGTCGCGGTCCAGGTCGTTGGTGGGCTCGTCCAGCACCAACAGGTTGGCCGGCTTGGCAAAAAGCTTGGCCAGCAAAAGCCGGTTGCGCTCGCCGCCGGAGAGCACCCGCACCGGGCTGTGGGCGCGGTCGGGGCTGAAGAGAAAGTCCTTGAGATAGCTGATGACGTGGCGCTGGCGGCCGTTGATGAGCAGGGAATCGTGGCCTTGCACCAGGTTGTCCTGCACGGTCTGGTCCAGGTCCAGCTCCTGGCGCATCTGGTCGAAGTAGGCGATCTCCAGGTTGGCCCCCAGGCGGATGTCCCCGGTCTGGGGCTCCAGAAGGCCCAGCAGTATCTTGAGCAGGGTGGTCTTGCCCGAGCCGTTGGGGCCTATGATGCCGATCTTGTCGCCGCGCAGCACCAGGGTGCTGAAGTGCCTGATCACCGGCGGGGCGTCGTCATAGGCGAAGCCCACCTCGTTGACCTCGGCCACCACCTTGCCCGACAGGCCGGCGCTCTGGGCGCGCAGCCGGGCCGAGCCCAGCACCTCCCGGCGCTTGGCGCGCTCCTGGCGCATCTGCATCAGCCGCCGCACGCGCCCCTCGTCGCGGGTGCGCCGGGCCTTGACCCCCCGGTGCAGCCACTCCTCCTCCTGGGACATCTTCTTGTCGAACTTGGCCCGCTGGTCCTGCTCCATGGCCAGGGCCTCCTCGCGGCGGCGCAGGAACTCGTCGTAGGGGCAGTTCCAGTCGAAGAGCTGCCCCCGGTCCAGCTCCACCACGCGGGTGGCCAGGTTGCGGGCAAAGGCGCGGTCGTGGGAGATGAAGACCATGGCCCCCCGGTAGGCGGCCAGGAATTCCTCAAGCCAGACGATGGCCTGGATGTCCAGGTGGTTGGTGGGCTCGTCCAGGAGGAGCAGGTGGGGGTCCTTGGCCAGGGCGCGGGCCAGGAGCACCCGGCGCTTGAGCCCGCCGGAGAGGGTCTCCACCCGCTGGCGGGGGGCCAGGCCCAGGCGGGTCAGCACGGTGCGCAGGCGGCGGTCGGCCTGCCACAGCTCCTGGTCGTTGCCCTGCTCGGCCTGATCGCCGCCGCCCTGGCCCCGGCGCAGGCGGCTTAAAACCCGGCCCTGGCTCCCCAGGCCCTGGGCGGCCACCTCGTAGACCTCGCCGGCCAGATCGGCGTCCACGTCCTGGGGCAGATAGCCGGTCTCCAGGCCCACCTCGCGGCTGATCTCGCCGGAGGTGGCCGCCTGCTCCCCGGCCAGGATTTTGAGCAGGCTGGACTTGCCGGCGCCGTTGCGCCCCAACAGACAGACCCGCTCGCCGGGCTGCACCCGAAAGCTCACGGCGTCCAGTAGCTTGGGGCCGCCAAAGGCCAGGCTGACATCGAATAGGTTGATCAGGGCCAAGTCCAGGCTCCGGATGGGTGGCGGGTGGACGCGGGGGGCTGGCCCCGCGCCGGGGCAATCGTTCCGAACTGCAATCAAAGCCATCCATGGCCCGCATACCAACATGCGATCCAACTGATAGTTGGATCGCATGTTGGTATCATACCCCGCCGGGGGCGATCCTTCATGGCGGGGGCCGGCGGCAGGGGGATCGGCTAGGCTTCCGGGGGAGTGGGGGGCAGGTGCACCACGCGCTGCGGGAAGGGTATCTGGATGCCTTGCTGCTTGAATATATTGAAGATGTTGCGGTTGATGCGATGAAGCACCAGGCCCCGGTCGGCCGGGCGTTCCACCCAGGCCAAAAGCTCGTACTCCAGGGCGCTGTCGCCGAAGCCGCGCAGGCGGGTGCGGGGCTCGGGGTGGGACATGATCTCGGGGATGTCCTCCAGGGCCTTGATGAGGGCCGCCTCCACCTGGTCCAGGTCGCTGTCATAGGCCACGCCCACGGCCGCCCGCAGGCGGAAGCGGGGCACCTCGCCGCTTTCGTTGATGATCTTGGAGTTGGCCATCTCGGCGTTGGGCACCGTGACCAGCACGTCGTCGCGGGTGAGCACCCGGGTGGAGCGCACGCCGATGCGCACCACCTCGCCGCGCTCGCCGCCGGGCAGGAGGATGTAGTCGCCCTGGGAGTAGGGCCGGTCCACGAAGATGCTCACCCCACCGAAGAAGTTGGCCAGGGTGTCCTTGGAGGCCAGGGCCACGGCCGCCGTGGCGATGCCGGCCGAGGCCAACAGCGGGGCCACGCTGACGCCCCACAGTTGCAACAGCCAGTACATGCCGGCCAGCACCAGCACCACGGTTATCAGATTGTTGAGCAGGGGCAGGGCGCGGGCCAGGGCCGGGTTGGTCTGCTGGGTGCGGCCCAGGGAGTCCAGGAAGGTGCGCATCAGCCGGATCAGGGCGGTGGCCCAGAGCACCACCAGGAGCGATTGCAGGAGGCTGATCAGGTGGGCGCGCCAGGGGTGGCGGGGCAGAAAAAGTTCCAGGCCCACCTGCACCACCAGCAAAAAGGCCGTGACCAGCATGGGCTGGCGCAGGTGGGTCAAGAGATATTGATTCAGCTTGCCGGGCCAGCGCCGGGCCAGGGTGGTCAGCAGCCGGCGGAAGGTCAGGTCCACCAGCCAGGCGGCCAGCAAGGCCCCCAGGAGCAGGGCCGCCACGGCCGGCCACTGATGGAGGCTCAGCCATTTGAGGACGTCTTCCAGGGCCAGCTTGTCCCAGGTCCCCGCCACGGCCTAGCCGCTCCAGCCGGCGGGCACATACTGGCACAGGGGCTCCTCGGCCAGCTCGTCGCCGCTGACCTCATAGGCCCTGGCCCGGCAGCCGCCGCAGACCCGGCGGTACTCGCAGGCCCCGCACTTGCCCTTGAGTTGGTCGGCGTCGCGCAGGCGCAAAAACAGCGCCGAGTCCCGCCATATCTGACTGAAAGGCCGCTCCAGCACGTTGCCGGCGGCCAGCTCCAGGTAGCCGCAGGGCTGCACCTGGCCCAAATGGCTGACAAAGGCGAAGCCCTGGCCGCCCAGGCAGCCCTTGCTCACGGCGTCCAGGCCGTGGGTCTCGAAGGAGAGCTTCTGGCCGCGCTTTTTGGCCTCCTGGCGGATGATGCGGTAGAAGTGGGGCGCGCAGGTGGCTTTCAGCTCCAGGGGCGGGCTGCTGAACTTCTTGTCCGCGAACCAGTGCAGCACCTCCTCGTACTCGGCGGCGCTGATGATCTCGCCACTGAGCGCCCGGCCCCGGCCGGTGGGCACCAGCAGGAAGATATGGTGGGCCACGGCCCCCAGCTCCACGGCCAGGTCATAGAGGCGCTCGATCCAGGGCAGGTTGCCCCGGGTGACGGTGGTGTTGATCTGGAAATCCAGGCCCGCGCTGCGGGCCGCGGCCATGCCCGCCAGGGCGCCCGTGAAGGCCCCCTCCTGGCCCCGGAACTGGTCGTGGCTAGGGGCGTCGGGGCCGTCCAGGGAGATGGACAGGCGCTGGATGCCGCAGTCCTTGAGCCGCCGGGCCACCTCCGGCGTGAGCAGGGTGCCGTTGACGGCCATGACCATGCGCAGGCCCAGGCCGTGGCCGAAGCTGGCCAGGTGAAAGATGTCCTGGCGCAGCAGGGGCTCGCCGCCGGTGAGGATGATCACCGGTTGGCCCAGGGAGCGCAGGTCGGTCAGGAGGGCCTCGCCCTGGGCGGTGGTCAGCTCGCCGGGGTAGTGCTGGTCCATGGCCCCGGCCCGGCAGTGCAGGCAGGAGAGGTTGCAGCGCCGGGTGGTCTCCCAGGCCAGGAGACGCAGGGCGGGGGTGCCGTCGGTCGCCGCGGCGGGGGGGGGGCCGCCAGGATGGCCGGGGTGGCCGGGTCTAGCGTGGCCGTGAGGGTGCTGGGGGGGCGCGGGCATGGAGGCTCCTGTTGCGGGTCAGGGTTTAGTCTAACCAGCGGCGCCGGCCGGCGCAAGACTCAGGACATGGACACGGGGGATGACCGGCGGCGTGAGCGGGGGCGCGCCGCTGGACGGGGGCGCGGAGGGGCTGCCCGGGCATTGCCCCGCATTACCCCGGCTGGCCCCGGCAATCACCAACCGGGTAGGGGCTGGGCGCGGGAATCGTCCAGGTAACGGCACATCCGCACCCCCAGGTCGTGGTCCAGGTCGAAGACCAGGGGGTTGCCGGTGGGTATCTCCAGGCCGGTTATATCCTGGTCGCCGATGTTCAGCAGGTGCTTGCACAGGGCGCGCAGGGAGTTGCCGTGGGCGGCCACCACCACCCGGCGGCCCAGGCGCAGGCTGGGGGCGATCTCCTGGTGCCAGTAGGGCATGACCCGGGCCAGGGTGTCCTTCAGGGACTCGGCGGCCGGCAGCAGCTCGGGGGCCAGTTCGGCGTAGCGGGGGTCCTGGCGGGGGTGGCGGGGGTCGTCCAGGGCCAGGGGGGGCGGCGGCTGGTCAAAGCTGCGCCGCCAGACGCGCACCTGCTCCGCGCCGTGCTGGCGGGCGGTCTCGGCCTTGTCCAGGCCCTGCAAGGCCCCGTAGTGGCGCTCGTTGAGCCGCCAGGTGGCCACCTGGGGGGTCCACATGCGCTCCATCTCCTCCAGGGCGATCCAGAGGGTGCGGATGGCCCTTTTGAGCACCGAGGTGAAGGCCAGGTCAAAGGCGTGGCCTTCCTCCTTGAGCAGGCGACCGGCCAGGGCCGCCTCGGCGCGGCCGGCCTGGGAGAGGTCCACGTCGGTCCAGCCGGTGAAGCGGTTCTCCAGGTTCCAGGCGCTCTGACCGTGGCGTATCAGGGTCAAGCTGGGCATCTTAGCCTCCCTTTGCAGTGCGACAGCTACCCGGCGGGGGGGGCTGGCGCCCCCTCACCCTAACCCTCTCCCCCGGTGGGGAGAGGGGACCAGAGGCATGGCGGAGTTCCGGCCTGATTTTTCAAACCGCGAGCCTCCAACGGGAGCCGCCGGCCCCCGCCCCAGCCACCAGGCCACCCGACCCGTATAAGCCCAGCGGCGGGCACGCCGCCGACCCGTATAGGCCCAGCGGCGGGCACGCCATTAGAGGCCGAAGACCGTGGTCAGCTCGGCCACCACCTCGCCGCGATGGTTCTTGATCCTGGGCCGGGCCAGGTCGGCCAGGGGGCCGGCCAGGGTGTCGTGGTCCAGGATATCCAGCTCGTGCAGGATGTTGCAGGCCACGGGCGCCAGGGCGCGGGGGGCGCCGTCCTCGATCTGGAAGGCCACGCCCAGTTTCAGCTCGGGGATGGCCAGGGCGTAGGTGCCCTCGGTGCCGGTCTTGGCCAACAGCCGGCCGGGGGCGGCCCGCATCAGGCGGGTGCACAGGCGGTCGCTGCCGGCGATCATCTCGGGGTGGGCCAGGCAGGCGGCCATGAGCCGCTCCACGGCCGCCACCAGTGGGCTGGCCAGGCCGGCCTCGGCGGGGGCGGCCAGGCGGGCGTAGGCCCCGGCCAGGGCGATGAGCGGCAGGCGGAAGACCGGCACCCCGCAGCCGTCGATGCCGATACCGATCTGCTCGGCGGGGTAGGCGCACATCAGGGCCACGGCCTTGAGTATCAGACCCTGCACGGGGTGGTTGGGCAGGGTGTAGTCCTGGGTGGGCAGGTCCAGATGGGCGCAGAGCACCAGCATGGCCGCGTGCTTGCCGGCGCAGTTGTTGTGCACGGGCTGGGGTTTTTGCCCGGCCTTTTGCAGGGCCTGGGCCGTGGGGCGGTGGCTGGGGGCGTGCACGCCGCAGGCCAGGAGCTCCGGCCCCAGGCCGGCCTTCTCCAGGATGCCCAGCACGGTGGCCACCTGGAAGTCCTCGCCGTTCAAGGAGCCGCACATGCAGGCCAGCTCGCGGTCGTCGAAGCCGTAGCGCTGGGCGGCGCCCGTGGTGATTATGGGCAGGGCTTGCAAAGGCTTGGCGGCCGAGCGCAGAAAGCTGGGCATGGCCGGGTGGCCCAGGCCCTTGACTCTTTGCCCGCTGGGCTGGCAGACGGCCACGGCGCCGCGGTGCACCGATTCGGTGAGCCCGCCGCGCTGTAGCTCCACCAGGGGCGGGGCATACTCGGGCGGGGCGCCGCCGCCGTGGGGGTGTTCGTGGCTGTGCTCGCCGTGGTGGTGGCCGCCGCGATGGCAAGCGGCAGGTATGTAATTAATCATGTTTACACCTGATCTCGTATAGAAGTTGACACGTACAGGAATCAGTCTTATTCTTGGTACGTAGGGTGAGGTAACAGCCATGGGTCATCCCCACCCGCGAGGGCCGCCAAGGACAGGCCAGACCCCCCCCCTCTCCTGACCTGGGCCTTAGCCATCTCGCTCCCTACCCTCCTTCCCCCAGGAGGCCCTTGGGCCGGCCAGCTCAGGGGCCTCCACTTTTTGACGCCGAGAACCCCGCTGGCCCCCAGCCCTCAAAACAGGCCGGGGGTGGGATCCCGCTCCTGAAAGGCCACCTGGTCGCGGCCATTTTGCTTGGCCCGGTACAGGGCCTGATCGGCGCGCTGCAACAGCTCGTCCAGGTCCTGGTCCTGGGCGTGCAACAAACTTACCCCCACGCTCAGGCTCAGGCTTGAAGTTATCCCTACCTCGGACAGGTCCAGTTCCGCAACCCCCTGGCAAAGTCGCTGGGCCATGCTCATGGCCCCCTCGGCCCCGGTCTCGGGCAGCAGCAGGGCGAATTCATCGCCGCCCACGCGGCCCAGCAGGTCGTTTTTGCGCAACTTGGCCTGGCAGATATCCACCACGGCCAGCAGGGCGCGGTCGCCGGCCTGGTGGCCTTGGCTGTCGTTGATCTTTTTAAAATGATCCAGGTCCAGCAAGAGCGCCGTCAGGGGATGCCCGTAACGCCTGGCCCGGGCCACCTCCAGCTCCCCCAGGGCTAGCAGGCTGCGCCGGTTGCGCACCCCGGTGAGGGGATCGGTGGCGGCCAGCCTGGCCAGCGCGGCCTGGGCCGCCATGAGTTCGGCGGCCAGGCGGCTGCTGTTCATCATGGCGAAGGAGATATTCCAGAAGACCTCCACCAGGATGCCGGTCAGAAAAAATAGGTATTGCCAGGGGTGCTCCATGAAGGCTGAGGCGCCGCGGTGCAACGGCAGCATGAAGCTGGCCCGACCGACGAGCACCGCCATGAAAAGCAGCACAGCCACAACGTTGGCCAGGTAGAGGACCCGCAACTGGGCCGTTCCCTGACGCAGCAGCAGCCAGGCGCACTGCACGCCCAGCAGCACGGTGGGCAGGGTGAAGACCGCCGTGCGCAGGGACCAGGAATCCTCTACCAGCAGGAACCAGGTCAGCCCGGCGACGGTGAGCAGGGGGTAGAGCACCTCCAGGCGCCGGCCCGGGGGCTGCTCCAAGAACCGGCGCAGGCCGGTGAGCCGCAGCCAGGCCGTCAGGACAAAGCAGGTGTTGCCCCCCACCTCGGAGAGGACCAGGGGGATATGCCCTTGCAGGCCCAAGAGCAGGCAGGCAAACAGCACCAGCAAGCTGCCCATGGCCCAGTGGCCGAAGCCGGGGTAAGTCTTCTGGGTGCGCCAAAAGAAGAACATGGCCACGAAGATAGCCAGCTCCAGGACCGTGACGGCGACGAGCAGGGTGCGAATGTCCAGAGCCATGATCATTTCCGCGCGGTATGCCAAGCTGCCGAGGGCCGCCAGGCTTGTGGCCCCCTTGGGCGTAACCTATAATGCGGGGTGGCAGAATCAATAATGAAACCCCTCACGCCGGAGGTCAAGGCACATGTCCCTCTCCCATGAATCGCTCAAATCCCACGGCAGCCGGGGGGATAGGCCGGAATGCTAGACTCCGGCGACTCGATCATGCCCGCCCGGGCGGGGGGCCAGGTGGAGACCGGCCTGGCCCGTCTCTGCCAGAACCCGCCGGCCGAGCTGCAAAAGGCCCGTCTGGGGCTGTTGTGCAACCCGGCCTCCTGTCTGCCCGACCTGACCCCCGCCCCCGAGGCGGTGGGCCAGGCCCTGCCCGGCAGGCTTAGGGCCATCTTCGGCCCCCAGCATGGCTTTTTCGCCGACAAGCAGGACAACATGGTGGAGACCGACCACGGCGTCCATCCCCGCCTGGGCCTGCCGGTGCATTCGCTCTACGGCCAGACCCGCCGGCCCACCCCGGAGATGCTGGCCGGACTGGACGTGCTCCTGGTGGACCTGGTGGACGTGGGCTGCCGGGTCTACACCTTCTTCAGCACCCTGGCGGCCTGCCTGGAGCAATGCGCGGCCAGTGGCGTGGCGGTGTGGGTGCTGGACCGGCCCAACCCCCTGGGGCGCGGCCAGGAGGGGCCCATCCTGCCGCCGGAGCTGTTCAGCTTCGTGGGGGTGCACGACATGCCCCTGCGCCACGGGCTGTCCATGGGCGAGCTGGCCCTTATGTTGGCCGGCGAACGGGGCCTGAAGCTGGACCTGCGGGTGCTGGAGGCCAGGGGCTGGCAAGGCGGGGACCTGAGCGGCACGGGGCTGGAATGGCTTATGCCCTCGCCCAACCTGCCCACCCTGGACAGCGCTCGGGTCTACCCCGGCCAGGTGCTCATCGAGGGCACCACCCTGAGCGAGGGCCGCGGCACCACGCGGCCCTTCGAGATCTGCGGGGCACCGGGCATCGACCCCTGGGCCGTGGCCCGGGCGCTGGAGGAGGAGGCCCTGGCCGGGGCGCGCTTAAGGCCCCTGTTCTTTGAGCCCACCTTCCACAAGCACGCCGGCCAAACCTGCGGGGGCTGGCAGATTCACGTCAGCGACGCGAAGGCCTTTCGCCCCTTGCGCCTGAGCTGCGCCCTCTTGAGCGCCATCAACCGGGTGCACCCGGGGCTGTGGGATTTTCGCCCCCCGCCCTACGAATACGAGCACGACCGCCGGCCCCTGGACTTGCTCCTGGGCGATTCTAGGGCGGCACATCATATGCAACACGGCGATTTTACGTCTGATATGTACGATGAATGGTCGCCGGGCCTGGACAAATGGCTGCAAAGGATGGTACCTTATCTCTTATATCCATCCTAACCACCCTGCCCAACCCCAGCCCGGCCCGCGCCTCGTGCCGCCCTGGCCGGCCATTCCTGGAGCATGATTAATGTCCTATAGAACCGCCCTGCGCTCCTACACCGCCAAGCGCCTGGAGGAGATAGACGAAGCCGACATCCTGGTGGGCATCCCCTGTTTCAACAACGAAAAGACCGTGGAGCACGTCATTCAGATGCTCTCCCACGGACTGTCCCAGCACTACAAGAACCAGCGCTGCGTCATCCAGATAGCCGACGGCGGCTCCACCGACGACACCCGCGAGGTGGCCAAGGAGTTTCAGATCAAGCCCTGGCAGGAGAAGCTGGTCTCCATCTATCGCGGCCCGGCCGGCAAGGGCAGCGCCCTGCGTTCCATCTTCGAGGCCGGCGAGCGCCTGAAGGTCAAGGCCTTGGCCGTGGTGGACTCCGACCTGCGCTCCATCACCAGCGACTGGGTGAAGTATCTCCTGGACCCGGTGCTGAGCAAGGACTACCAGTACGTGGCCCCGGTCTACCTGCGCCACAAGTTCGACGGCACCATCACCAACAACATCGTCTACAACATCACCCGCGCCCTCTACGGCAAGCGCATCCGCCAGCCCATCGGCGGCGACTTCGCGCTGTCGCGGGACCTGGCGCGCCACTACGTGCAGCAGGACCTCTGGGAGACCGAGGTGGCCCGCTACGGCATCGACATCTGGATGACCACCGAGGCCATCACTGGCGGCTTCAAGATCTGCCAGGCCGGCCTGGGGGTCAAGATTCACGACGCCAAGGACCCCTCCCAGCACCTGGGACCCATGTTCCGCCAGGTCATCTGGACCCTGTTCACCCTGATGGAGCGCAACGAGGAGGTCTGGCGCCGGGTCAAGGGCAGCGTCACCATCCCCACCTTCGATCACCCCTCCCCCACCCAGCCCGAGGAGGTCAAGGTCAACCTGGATAGCCTCATCCAGCAGTTCAAGTTGGGCTTCAAACAGTTCCACCCCATGTGGAAGACCATCTTCTGCGCCGACTGCTACGAACAGATCAAGAAGGCCGCCAAGCAGGGCAAGAAGACCTTCCACCTGCCCACCGAGACGTGGGTGCAGGTGCTCTACGAACTGGCCGCCACCTTCCACGCCTGGCCCCAGAACCGCATGAAGCTCATCGACCTGGTCACCCCCCTCTACTACGGCCGCGTGGCTTCCTTCGTGCGCCAGACCAAGGACATGACCAGCCAGGTGGCCGAGGACCTGGTGGAGGAGCAGGCCCAGCAGTTCGAGGAGCACAAGGACTACCTGATCCAGGCCTGGGAGGCCAAGACCAAGGAATTCGCCCAAACCTAGGTGGCGTACCCGCCACGGGGCCGGGTGCCCCCGGCGGGGCATGGGGTAGACTTAGCCTTGATCCTGGCCTGCGCCGCTGGCCAACCTGGACGAGTCGCTGCCCCTTGCCTCGGGCCAACGCCCGGCCACGGAGTTTGTCGCGCATGCAGTCCCTATTCGACCCCAGCCTCTTGAGCCTGGAGGCCCTGTCCGCCCTGGTCACGCTCACCGCCCTGGAGATCGTGCTGGGCATCGACAACATCGTCTTCATCGCCATCATGACCGGCCGCCTGCCCGCCGCCGAGCAGCCGGCGGCCCGGCGGCTGGGGCTGCTTTTGGCCATGGTGATGCGTATCCTCTTGCTACTGGGCCTGACCTGGGTGATGCGGCTCACCGCGCCGGTGTTGACGGTGCTGGGCCAGAGCCTGAGCGGCCGCGACCTGATCCTCCTGGGCGGCGGGGCATTCCTGATCGCCAAGGCCACCCACGAAATCCACGGCCAGATGGAGGGCGCCGGCCAGGACCCGGAGCAAAATGGCCGCGCCCGCGCCGCCTTCTGGTCCACCGTGGCCCAGATAGGGGTGATCGACATCATTTTTTCGCTGGATTCGGTCATCACCGCCGTGGGCATGGCCCGCCACATCCTGGTGATGGTGCTGGCCGTGGTCTTGGCGGTGATCATCATGATCATCTTCAGCGGGGCCGTCAGCCGCTTTATTGAGCAGCACCCCACGGTGCGGGTGCTGGCCCTGTCGTTCTTGATCCTGATCGGGGTGATGCTCTTCGCCGAGGGGCTGGGCCGGCACATCGAGCGCGGCTATGTCTACTTCGCCATGGCCTTTTCGCTCTTGGTGGAGCTGCTCAACATGAGGATGCGCGGGAAGGCGGCTGGGGTGCCCCCCACGGGGCAATGACGGGTCGGTTGGCTACGTGGGGGCCTGAACGGGCGCTTGCGGCTCCCGTTGGGGGGATTGTCCGTAAGGCAGCTTTGCGGTGGGGTGCCCCCCACGGTTGCCGCGCCTATGCCTCTACTATTCCGGTGGCGTGAGCGGCACCCACACCCTGAAGGTGGTGCCGTCCTGGGGGCTGGAGGAGAAGGACACCCGGCCCCCCAGATAGCGCTCGGTCAGGAGCTTGACGCTGTAGGTGCCCAGGCCCCGGCCCGCGCCCTTGGTGGTGTAGGAGCGCTTGAACACCTGCGCCTGCACCTCCCGCGGCATGGCCGCTTGGTTGTGCACCCAGAACTCCACCCCACCCTGTTGGGCCAGGAATCCAGCGTCCACCGTCTGTCCGGGCTGGCTGGCCTCCAGGGCGTTCTTCAAGAGGTTGATCAGCACCCGGCCCAAGAGCGTGGGGTCGCAGAACAGCTCCTGATCCAGGGCCGGCACCTGTAGGCTCAGGTAGCGCTCCTGGGCCACCTCGTGCCGCGCCATGACCTGCAACTGCTGACCCAATATTTCCCCGGTCGAGAATTTGGCCGGCATGGACTTCAAATCGCCGTTCTCCGCCGCCGCCAGGTCGCGTTGGGCCTGAATCTCCTGCACCAACTGCTCGGCGGCCTGGCGCAGGGTCTCGGCCAAAAGCGGCAGCTCCTCGGGGTTGTGTTCCTTCAGCAGGGCGGTCAGGCCCATCAAGCCGCCGGCGGTGTTGAGGATGTCGTGAAAAAAGATGCGCTCCAGGGCGCGGCGGCGCTTCTGGTCGCTCAGGTCGGAGATGGCCACGAAGGTGAAGGCCTGGCCCTCCAGGGTCAGGGGCGAGGCCCACACCTGCAGGTCCAGGGATTCCGCCAGCCCGCTGTCGCGCCGCACCGTCAGCCGGCACTCGCGCACCTCCCGCTGGCCCTCCAGGCCGGCCAGGATGGCCAGCACCGCCCCGCAGTGGCGGCAGGCCTCGCTGGTGCCGCAACCACCGGGCATCTCCTGGCAGTGCACGCAGTTCAAGGCCTCGCCAGGGCGCAGACCCAAAAGATCCTGCCCGGATGCCAGGCCCAGCATGTCCAGGAGACCCTGGTTGCTGAAGACTATCTGCCGGTGGCGGTTGAGCACCATCAGCAGGTCGGGCACCCGGTCCAGCAAATGTCCCAGTTGGGGGGACTGGGCCACCCCACGGGCCTGGCTGGCCACCTGGGGCGCCGCGTCCCGCGTGGCGGGCGCGAAGCGGGTTGCGATAGGTTCGTTGGCAGGCATGGCGGGAACCCTTCCTTTTAACCAGGGCCAAGGAGGACCTCTCCTGAACGCATCAGTCTGGCCCTACCTTTTCATATTATCACGTCTGAAAACGGTGCTCCACCCGCCAGATGCCAGGCTCGATGACCTTCTTGTCATAGGGACCCAGCTTGGCGAAGACGCTGAGCATGGCCTTGTTGGAGCCAAAGGACAAGGCCCAGAAGCCCGGCACGCCCTTGGCCTTGGCATAGGCCGTCAAGTGCTCTTGCAGGATGCTGCCCAGACCCAGGCCCTGGAACTCGTCGTGGATGGTGTAGGCCACCTCGGCCAGGCCGCTCTCATCGCCCAGGGAGTAGTAGCCGATGCCGATGATCTTCTCCTTGCCGATGGGGCCGGTGGTGGCCGCCAGGGCCATGCGCTGGGTGTAGTCCAGGTTCACCAGACCCTGGGCGGTGACGTGGGGCAGGGCGCGCACGGGCCTAAAATAGCGGTTGTAGATGGTCTCGTCGCTTTGCGAGTAAAAAAACTCCTGCATCAGCACCTCGTCGGTGGGCTTGATGGGCCGGACGTGCATGGGCAGGCCGTCTTTCAGCACCTCCTCGCGCTCGGCCCACTGGGGGTAGGTGTCCTGCTCGGTGTGCAAAAGTATCTGGTCGGGATAGACGTAGGCGTTGTCCTTGGCCTTTTTCAGAAGCTCCTGGCGGAAGCGCGGGTGGGCGATGTTGATCAGGGCCATGGCCCGCTCGCGGATGTTGCGGCCGTGCAGGTAGGCGATGCCGTACTCGCTGACCACGTAGTCCACGTCGCCCCGGGTGCCCACCACCCCGGCGCCCTCGGCCAGACGGTGCACGATGCGGCTCTTTTGCCCCGCGCGGTCGCAGGAAGGCAGGGCGATCACCGAGCGGCCGCCCTTGCTCATGGCCGCGCCGCGGATGAAGTCCAGGCGGCCGCCGATGCCGGAGTAGAAATGATAGCCCGCCGGCTCGCTGGAGACCTGGCCGGTCAGGTCGATCTCCTGGGCGGTGCCGATGCTGATCATGCGGTCGTTCTTGGCGATCTCCAGGGGGTTGTAGACCTGCTCGCTGGGCAAAAAGAGAAAGCTGGGGTTCATGTCCACGTAGCGGTACATGCGCTGGCTGCCGATGCAAAATGAGCACACGATGCGCCCGGGCAACAACGTCTTGCGCGAGCCGTTGACGGCCCCCTCCTCGATCAGGTCGATCACCGCGTCGGAGACCACCTCGGTGTGCAGGCCCAGGTCGCGCTTGCCCCCCAGATGATGCAGCACCCCGTAGGCGATGTGGCCGTAGCCGATGTGCAGGGTGTCGCCGTCCTCCACCAGCTTGGCGGCGTTTTCGGCCACCCGGGCGCCCACCTCATCGGGCGCGGGGTAGAGGAACTCGGTCAGGTGCTCGTCGTGCTCCACGAAGGAATGGATATTGCGCACGTGCAAAAAAGAATTGCCCAGGGTGCGCGGCATGTGGCGGTTGACCTGGGCGATGACGTGCCGGGCGCTCTCGGCCGCCGAGCGCGACACGTCCACCCCGATGCCCAGGGAGACGAAGCCGTGGTCGTCGGGCGGGCTGACCTGGATCAGGGCCACGTCCAGCTCCAGCTCGCGGCGGCGGAAAAGCGGCCCGATCTGGTGCATGAAGATGGGCGTGTAGTCGGCCCGGGCCTCCTTGACCGCCTGGCGGGTGGCCGGCCCCACGAAGAAGGTATTGTGCCGGAAACGCCGGTCAAAGCGGGTGTCGGTGTAGTCGGCGTGCCCCAGGGTTACGAAATGCAGTATCTCCACGTCGTGCAGGTCGTCGGCCCTCTTGAGCAGGGCCTTGACCAGGGCGCGGGGCTCGGCGCAGGCCGTGCCCACGAAGACCCGCTGACCACGTTTAACGGCCCGCAAGGCCCGGGCCGGGGTTTGCCGCCGACTGTCATAAATTTCCCGCCAGTTCACCTTGCCTGCCTCCCCTGGAGTGGAGTTGAATTAGAATATACCTATCACGCCTGGTCTGGCGCGCCCGCCGCCCGGGCTTGCCAGGTGCCGGCCCACCCGGTATAAGATTGCAGCCCCCCGCAGTTATAACCGCAGCGAGGAACCAATTTGTCCAGCGAGAGCCAATCCCCCCCCCGCCTGCCGTCCCTGGAAGGGGCCATCCCGGCCCGCCCCCTGGACCTTTTCCGCTTACACCGCCTGTGCCTGCGCATCTACGGGCTGATGACCCGTGACCTGCCGGCCCAGGCCCTGAGCCTGGCCCAGGCCGCCGGCCCTTTAAGCAAAAAAGACCGCCAGTCCCTGGTCGAAACGCTCACCGACGAGCTGCCCGTGATCCTGGCCCTGCACGCCCTGGAGCGCCTGGAGGCCAACCAGCGCCTGGCCAGCATGGGCTTGAACGAGTTCCTGCGCGGGCTATTGCTGCCCTGCTTCTCCCTGAGCTACTCCCAACTCTACGGCGAGGCCACGGACCCCCTCAAGATGGCCCTGGCCCGCCTGGACTGGTATCTGGACGGCGACAAGGGCAACCCCCAGGAGGCTCTGGCCTACTTCGCCTCCGCCATGCTGGGCGACCACCTGGCCGACACCGGCCCCCTGCTCAAGCACATCGAGGAGCAACTGCTGCCCGAGATGGACAAACGCCTGGAACTGGCCTTCCGCTACGAATTCGCCTAACCGCGAGCCGCGGTGGGCGTATACGGGGCGATCAGCCCCCTGCCCTCCCCCGACCCTGGCGGCTCCCGTGGATAGGTTGTTCCACTGGGGAGGCGGGGGTCTGCCGATAATCTCCATCTTGATGTGGGGGAGGGGCTTATCCCCGCACGTCTTTTTGGGGCCGCACCCTTCAAAGTAGGGGCGGGTTCATCCCCGCCCCTACTTTTTGACGGATCGTCCTCGCAACGGGAGCCGCTGGCCCACATCCTTGCCACAACGCCAATCGACCCGTTTATGCCCCACGGGGGGCACCCCGTTAGCCCAGTTCGAAGCTGGTGATGCCATGGATGCGCTCCAGGGGCAGGGCCGGCGGGCCACCCAGATACATGCGCGCCGTCTCGAAGCTCATCTTCATGCCGTGGCGCTCCGCCAGCTCCAGGGCCGCCGGGTTGTCCTCGGGGGTGTCCAAAAAGACTGGCTGCCCTGGCGCGGCGGCGGCCAAGCCCTGGAAGATCAGCTCGGCCTGGTCGGGGGAGTCCGCGAACAGAGGGCCGATCTTATAGCCGTCGCGGCAGGGCCTGAGCACCCCGTAGCCGGCCAGGCGGCCGCCCACCAGCACCGCCAGGCCCACGTGCCCGGGCTGGCTGATCCAGCATTGCAAAAAGTCCGGCCGCGCCGCCCCGAAACAGGCGCTGTCATAGGCCACAAGCTCTGGCCAAGGCGCCTGCCCCAGCTCCACCAGCCCGGCCGGCCGCTGGCCCCCGCCCTGGCCCTGGTAGCGGCGGTTGCGGTGGGCGTAGACCGCGCCGGAGGCCTGGTAGTTGGCCTGTTGAGCCACCACGCCGTCCAGACCCACGGCGCGCGCCCCGGCGTGGGCCAGGGCGGCGGCCGCCACGGCCCGGCCATGACCCCGGCCGCGCAGCTCGGGCTTGACCAAGAAAAAGCCGGCAAAGGCATAGGCCGGGTCATAGACCACCAGCGAGACGCAGGCCACCAGATCGCCGGCCAGGAAGCCGCCGAAGAAGCCGGCCGGGTCCTGACGCCAGAAGCAGTCGGCGTCGTTGAGGCCGGGGTTCCAGCCCTCGGCGGCGGCCCAGTCCACGGCGACGTCCAGCTCGGGGCGGGTGAGGTTGCGAATGGTCAGTAGCTCGTCGGCCATGTGATGGCGCTCCTGCCGGAAATGGTGGCTGTGAGGAGACGGCGCCCCATCGGGGATGCGGCCTTGACCGACTCTCCGGCCCCGCCGCTGGCCCGCAACGGTGACACCCGGCCGGCGCCTTTGTCACTCCGCTAGCCCCCAACGGGAGCCGTCGGCGCTTGCCCAAGGATCAAGGCCACCCGACCCGTATCTGCCCAGCCGGGGGCACCCGGCCGGCTAGGCCTTGGCCCTTTTCGCGGCTAGCCCCCAACGGGAGCCGCCGGCGCTTGCCCACGGATCAAGGCCACCCGACCCGTATATGCCCCGCCGGGGGCACCCGGCGCCCTGCGGCGGGCACGCCGCACCCGGCCGGCTAGGCCAGCACCCGCATGACCGTGGTGGTTAGGCCGCCCTCCAAGAGCCAGGGGGCCAGGCGCTCTCTGAAGTCCAGCAGGTGGGGCGAGGCCAGGTGGGCCTGAAAGGCGGCCTCGTCGCTCCAGGTGGTGAAGATCAGGATGCGCCTGATCTCCCGGCCGTGGCGCAGGGGCAGCCACACCCGGCAGCCGGGCTGGGCCCGGCACAGGGGCGCCAGCTCACGGCAGGCCTGCACCAGGGCGCCTTCCTGGCCGGGTCGGGCCAGCAGCTCTATCATCACCGCGTAGTCATCGGTCGGCACGGCAGGATGCCTCCCCCCCCCTGTACCCTAGCGCAGCCTGGGGTCCAGGGCGTCACGAATGCCCTCGCCCAAAAGATTGTAGCCCAAGACGGTCACCAGGATGGCCAGGCCGGGGAACAAGGACAGCCACCAGGCGATCTCGATATTGTCCTTGCCCTGGTTGAGGATGTTGCCCCAACTGGGCTCGGGCGGCTGCACCCCCAGGCCCAGGAAGGACAGCCCGCTCTCGGTGAGAATGGCCCCGGCCACCCCCAGGGTCAGCGCCACCAGCACCGGGGCCATGGCGTTGGGGAGGATGTGCCGGAAGATGATGCGCGCGTCGCCGGCCCCCAGGCTCCTGACCGCCACCACGAACTCGCGTTCCTTGAGCGTGAGGAACTCGGCGCGCACCAGGCGGGCCACGCCCATCCAGGAGGTGAGCCCGATCACGGCCATGATGTTGAGGATATTGGGGTCAAGCAGGGCGATGACCGCCAGGATGAGAAAGAAGGTGGGGAAGCAGAGCATCATGTCGGTGAAGCGCATGATGGCCGCCTCCAGCCAGCCGCCGTAGTAGCCCGCCACGGCCCCCAGGGCCACCCCCACCAGGGTGGCCAGGCCGGCGGCCACGAAGCCCACTTGCAGGCTCACGCGGGCGCCATACATCATGCGCGAGAACACGTCGCGCCCCAGCTCGTCGGTGCCGAAGGGATGCTGCCAGGAGGGCGCCAGCAGGATGGATTTGACGTCGATGGCGTTGGGGTCGAAGGGGGCCACCCAGGGGGCGCAGGCGGCCACCAGCACCAGGCAGATCACCACGGCCAGCCCGGCCATGGCCAGGCGGTTGAGGCTCAGGGTGCTCCAAAATTGGCTCGCGCCGCCGGTCTGCATCAGGAACTCCGCACCCGGGGGTCGGCCAGGGCATAGCCCAGGTCGGCCAGCAGGTTGCCCACCAGGGTCAGCACGGCGCTGATGACCAGCCCGCCCATGACCAGGGGATAGTCGCGGCTCATCACCGCGTCGTAGAAGAGCTTGCCCATGCCGGGTATGGCGAAGATGGACTCGAAGATCACCGAGCCGCCGATGAGCCCCGGCACGGACAGGCCCAGGATGGTTATCACCGGCATCAGGGCGTTGCGCAGGGCGTGGCGGTAGATGACCACGGTTTCGGAAAGCCCCTTGGAGCGCGCGGTGGTGATGTAGTCCTGGCGGATCACCTCCAGCATGTTGCCGCGCATGTAGCGGCTCATGCCGGCCAGGCTGGTCAGGGCCGAGAGGGTCACGGGCAGAAGCAGGTGCCAGGCGTAGTCGCCGAGCTGGCCCAGGGTGGAGAGCTGGTCGTGGTTAAGGCTCTTGATGCCGCTGATGGGCAGCCAGCCCAGGTTGACGCCGAAGAGGATCATGGCCAACAGGGCCAGCCAGAAGGTGGGCGAGGCGAAGCCCAGGAAGACGAAGACCGTGGTGCCCTGGTCGATCAGCGAGCCCCGGTGGGTGGCCGAGTACACGCCGATGGGCACCGAGATGATGATCACCAAAAACAGGCTCAGCAGGTTGATGATCACGGTGATGGGCAGGCGCTCGGCGATCTTGTTGATCACCGGCCGGCCGTCGGGGGCGAAGGACTGGCCGAAGTCCAGCACGGTCAAGCGCTTTAGCCAGCGCCAGTACTGCACGTGCAGGGGCTGGTCCAAGCCGTAGAGCTTGGTCAGGCGCTCCTTGGCCAGGGCGCTGACCTTGGGGTTCAAATCGGTCATCACGTCGGTGGGCGAGCCCGGGGCCAGGTGCATGATCAAAAAGCTGATGAAGGTGATGCCGATAAGAAGCGGCACCATCAGGCCCAGGCGTTTGGCGAGGTAGAGGAGCATGGGCTTGGGACGCCTCCGGCTGCGGTACTGGGGTCGCGGGCGAACAGCCTAAACATAGCACGACCGCCCCCCTTCTGGCCAAGGCCATGAATTGGCGAGGCGCCTCCCTGGGCGGGGGATGCCAGGGAGGGGCATGCTTGCCGCCAGGATGATACCCAAATGGAGCGGCAACTCATGAGGCTGTTCAATGAGGCACCGGTACCCGCGGAGTTGAAGAAAGACCAAGCCAGCCAGGAACAAGAAGGCCTACGGCTACGAATAATTGGTTTTCGCTGGGTGGCCAGCCAGGGCAAGGATGATTGCCCCCAGTGCGCGGCCCTGCACGACAAAGTTTTCTACTTCTACCCCAAGCCGGGGCAGGCCTCTGTGGAGGATATGCCCAGGGGGCAACTGCATCCCAACTGTGATTGCACCAGAGAGCCGGTCAAGGAACTTCTAGCATCAGAAACACCCCATCCGCCCATCAAGCCCTATATGGAAGGAAAGGTGAAAAAAATTGCCGGTCTCCTCTTCCGCCGGAGCAGCCTAAACAGCCTAGGTGAAGCACCGATATATGGTAAATACTGAGGCGACTACTGGACGGCTGGCCGTGATGTCAGCCATGATACAGAATCAAACCTATACGCCTATGATTAGCCAGGGGAGGATGACCTTGACGAAATCTGCAAAATACACGACCTAGGCTACGATACCCATGGCCGTGACAACCTTGAGGTCGATAAGATGCTTGTAGAAAGGCTAAGAGCACTCGATCCTGACCCGCGCAACTGGAAATATCCTCCTGCTACGGAAGAAGATGTCGAGTATGCGAAAAAATATCTAAGGCTTGCCTTGGCGCTGTTTTCAAATAGGGTTCAGGCTGCTGAATTTTTAAAGAAGATACAGGAAATACATCCTGGTTTAGCACCTGATATTATATAAGATATTGTCAGGAGTTGAGAAACATATGTCCCATCATCTTGATATGTTGTTTGGAGTATTGGCATGGCTATGCGTGCCGCTTACTCTCTGGGATTCGGTTATACTTTTTGATAATTCAAGGAATATCTTTCCAGCTATCTGGGTGGTCTGCATTGGCGGATCGCTGGTATTTCGCAGGCGGCCTTGGCGAGAGCTGTGGGGCATCTGGCTGTCATCTGTAATTATATGGGAGTTGGGACTCATTACCTGTTTATTGCTTTGATGGTGGTAATTATGGCAATCGTAATATATAAAATAGCCTGGAAAAATATTTTCAAATTCGAAAATACAGATTATGCCCTATGCCTTATTGCCTGGGTTGTCGCATTGGCCACACGAATGGCTGATCATTTGGGATTGCCTGGGGATGCCCTTAATTACGAACTGTACTATTTTCCTATTATATGGTTCCTATGTGTTGTCGGCATAATCATTTCTCGAAAGCATCAATGGCGTGAGCTGTGGTGGGTATTTTTGTCGGGGCCTTTTGCATTATTGTTTTGGCTAATATTGACGTACCTGGCTTTTATCGGGTTCTTCGTCGTTAACTGTGGAATTTGATCAGTTCCCCCAGTGGCGCTGCGATGAAGTAAATCATGGTCATGAAAGTGAAGACATTGCGGTAGCCTCTGGCTCTTGCCCTGGCGGCCTGGAAGATGCCGTTGAGCCCCTC
>JAZDIQ010000006.1:0-32641 GCA_043804825.1 Pseudomonadota bacterium | reverse complement strand
CGGCGCCGCGGCGGGCGGCGGGGCGGCGGCGGGGCGCGAGGCCGGCTTGGCCTGGGGCGGAGCCTCCGGTTGGGCCTGGCTCCCCTCCGGGCTGATCTTGATGACGCCCTCGTCGCGCACGAAGATGAAGATGTCTTCCAGGACATGCTGAGGCTGGGAACTCTCCACCCACAGCTCCCACCACAAATACAACTCGTCCACCTGCAACTCGTCGAAGACCGGCAGATCGTCCAGGTGGCAGACCACCCGCTTCAGGTGGCCCACCTCGGCCAGCTCCATCAACAACTGCAAGGGGTCGGTACCGCTTTGCAGCACCTGACGATCGAATTTCAGGGAGATGTAGTAGGACACTAGCCCCTGGCCCACAATCAACGGTGACGGCTGGCCGCCGGCGGCTCCGGGGGGCTCCTCCCCCAGGCGGCGCGAGAGCATGGCCAGGACCTCCTGGGGCACCGGCGGGCTCTCCCCGGCCAGGCGGCCCATCACCAGCACCTTGAGGGCATCCACCGCGCCCAGCAAAAGCCCCACGACCTCGGCGTCGGGCAACAGGCGCCCCTTGCGCATCTCGTCCAGGAGGCCTTCCATGAGGTGGGTCAGGTCCACCACGTCATCAAAGCCCACGATGCCGGCGTTGCCCTTCAAGGTATGGGCGGCGCGAAACACGGAGTTGATCAGCTCGGGGTCCTCGCTGCCTTCCAGCGCCAGGAGTCCTTGCTCCAGGGTTTCGATGATTTCTTGGGATTCCTCGGAGAAGATGCTCAGCAGTTTGTCTTCCATGGCCCTATCGCCTCAAGCCAAGGATCGGGTGAATTTGCGCACCACCGATACCAGGGTTTCGGGCTTGAAGGGCTTGACCAGCCAGCCGGCCGCCCCGGCTTTCTTGCCTTCCAGCTTTTTGCTGTCTTCGCGTTCGGTGGTCAGCACCAATATGGGCAAATAGCGGAAGGAGGTCTTCTTGACTTCCTTGATGAAGGTAATGCCGTCCATGACCGGCATGTTGATATCGCTGATGATCATGTCAAGGGTGCGGCCCTGGGACTGCAGTTGCTGCAGCATGTTTAGGCCTTCCTGACCGTTTTGAGCCTGGGCCACGTCGTAGCCGGCCCCTTTGAGGGTCATCTCCACCGACATGCGCAGGGTGGCCGAGTCGTCCACCAAGAGTACCAGTTTGCTCATATCCGCTCCCGGAGGTCGACGGTTCTGCGGGTCATATCACGTAGCCCGCGAAGTGGCTTTCCAATCCGCTGAGTTGCATGGCCTTGTTCATGAAGGGCTGCACCCCGCGCAGACTGGTGGGCGAGGAGGCCTGCCGGGTGCGCATGAACGAAAGAAGCAACTGCAAGCCGGCCAAGTCCACCTCGCTGACCGCGGAGACGTCCACGGTCAAGGGCTGGGTCTGGTTGAGGGCCGCCCCCAGGCAGTCCAGGACTTGGTCCAGAAAATGGACCTGCAGCTTCCCGGCGATGCTGAGGGTGTCGTCCGTGCCTTGGCAGGTCAGCATGGGTTGCTGCCTACTTGGCGGGGGAGATGGAGAATATCTTGTCCAGCTTGACCACCTTGAACATGGTGTAGATATCCTTGGACATGTTGTCGATGCGGACCTTGCCGCCCTGCGCGGCCACGTTCTTGTACAAAAGCAACAGCTTGCCGATGCCGGCGCTGCCGATGAAGGTCACGCCGCGAAAATCGAAGACCACTTCCTTGACCGAGGGCAGGTCCAACTCCAGGAACCGCCGCTTCATCTCCTCGGCGCCGCGCTCGTCGATGGAACCAAAAACCTCGATGCGGGCCTCTTGACCCTGCGGCGTGACGGTGATCTCCATGAAAAACTCCTTATAAACTAAAGCCCCACCCGCCGGGCAGGGACGAGGTTGGGCAGGCTGTGACGCGGGCCGCCTGTCCCTGCCGACAGGCTATCTTTAATGATATGACAAATGGCTCCATCATTGTCAACGCTCTTGGCCATGCCCCCTCTTATACCTGGGTGGTGTCATCGGGCTTGAAATCCTCGATCCTGCGCCGCTCTTCCAGCTCTTCCTTCTGCCGGGCCAGCACGTACATGTGTATGCGCTCGCGGTCCTGCTCCTTGATCTTGGCGATCTGCCCCCCGGCCAGGCCGTCGGGGCTGATGTTGCGCAGCACCATGATCAGAGGCAAGGGCAGGTCGTCGCCGGGCAGGCGCAAGACGCCGGCCAGGCGCTGGCCGCTGAGCAGGCCAGGCCCCCTGAGCGCCAGGCCGCCGGCGCTGACGTCCTCCACCTGATAGAAGTGCTCGCCCGATTGGAACAGCACCGGATGCTGGGGCGAGGTGGAAACCCGAAAATAGTAGCGGGGTCCCTCTTCATATTCCAGGTTGAAGTCTTCGTCGGCAGGGGGCTTATTTTTCTTTTTTTTCCAGAACAAATTCCACCCTCCTGTTCTTGGCCATGTTCTCCTCGCTGCTGTTGGGCACCAGCGGCTGGGTGTCGGCGTAGCCGGTGGCGGTCAGTCGCTGGGGAGAAATGCCGCGTTCCATGAGGTAGCGCAACACCGCCGTGGCCCTGAGCGCGCTCAGTTCCCAGTTGCTCTCGAACTTGGCGGTGCTGATGGGGCGGGGGTCGGTGTGCCCCTTGATGTCGATGCGGTAGTCGGGGTAGTTGCGCGACACCCGCACCACGTGGTCCAGGAAGCCGTGGGCCTGGGGCGCCAGGGTGGACGAGCCCGCGGGGAAGAGCACCTGGCCGCCCACCTGCATGATCACCTGGTTGCCGCGCATGGAGATTTGCACCGGGTCCTCCGGGGACTGGCCCTTGAATTCCTGGCGCAGGTCCTGCAACAGGGACTCCTCCTCCAGGCCGGTCAACTCGTCCAGGCTTTTGGGCTTGACGGCCTTGCCGCCGGGCGCCCCTCCCTGCAACATCACACCGCCGGCGCCGGCCAGGCCTCCCAGGGCCTGCTGCACCGAGGACACGGCGTTTTCATAGCGCTTGGCGTCCAGGCTGCTCATGGAGAAAAGCAGGATGAAGAAGCACATCAGAAGGGTGAACATGTCGGCGATGGTCACGGCCCAGGGCGCGGGCATGTCGTCCTCTTCCTCGGAGGAGCTGAGCACGGACTTGTGGCGGTCGTTGTTGCTCATCGCTCGGCCTTCCCGGGGCGGTAGGCGTCCCTGACGCTGGGTGGGATGAAGGAGCTTAGCTTTTCGTAGATGAGCATGGGGTTGTTGTTTTGCAGGATGCCCCTGGCCCCCTCGAAGATGATCTCCAGGTTGATCAATTCCAACTGGGTGCGGCTTCTGAGCTTGGCCGCCACGGGCAAGAAGAACAGGTAGGCCAAAAGTGCCCCGTAGAAGGTGGTCAACAGGGCCACGGCCATGTTGGGGCCGATGGCCTTGGGATCGCTCAGGTTGAGCAGCATCTGCACCAGGCCGATGAGGGTGCCGATCATGCCGAAGGCCGGCGAGAGGGCGCCCATTTTGCGGAAGACCTCCTGGGCGATGAGGCGCCGCTGCTTCAGGGCTTCGATCTCGATGCGCAAGGAGTCCTCGATGATCTCCTCGGAGGCACCATCGGAGATGAGCATCAGGGCCTTTTTTAGGATGGCGTTGTCGGTGCGCACCTTGGACAGGGCCACCAGCCCCTGGCGACGGGAGAGGTTGGCGATGGTCAGGATCACCCGCACCACCTCGTTGGGGTCCACCTTGCGTTGGGCGAAGACCTGCTTGGCCATGACGAAGGCGTTGCTGACGTCCTTGAGTGGAAAGGCGATGAGTATGGAGGCGATGGTGCCTCCGGCCACGATCATGATGCTGGGCAGATTGAGGAAGATGAGGAAGTCGCCGCCCATCTTGATGGCGGTGAAGATCATGCCCAGGCCCAGGACGATTCCCAATATGGTGGCCAGGTCCATCAAATACTCCCGCCGGGCGAAGAGTTAAGGCTTATCGGCCCGGAGCTTCCAGCGTGATGGAAAAAACCAGATACTCGCCGCCCCGTTGCACGCGATAGACGTGCGATGCCCAGGGCGCGTTTTTGATCATGTCGTGTATCTGCTTGACTCGGCTGAGCGGCTGGTCGTCGATGGCCACCAGGAGGTCCCCGGGCTTCAGTCCCGCCGTTTGAGCCGGGGTCTGGTCCAGCACCCGCTCGATCAAAAGCCCTCCGGCTTGGGGTTGCAGGACCAGCCCCAGGCGGGGCGGCGGCGGCGGGGCCGGCGTGGACACCACCAGGAGATCGGCCGGCGGGGCGTGGGGAGGTCCCGGCGCGGCCATGCCGGCCATGCCTGTCATGCCGCCAGGCACGGGCATCACGGTCAGCAGCCTGACTCCCGGCAGGCGCCGGGCCAGGCGGGTGGGCAGGCCCAGGCCGTGTGCCAGGTGGCCGGAGCCCACCAGCAGCACCGCGCGCTTGCCGCCGTCGGGCCAGGGATGCATGGCCTGGGCCAGACGGTGGGCCATGGTCTCGTCCCGGGCCACCTGGGCCGTGAAGAAGTCCTCCTGGCTGGGGCCGCGCCCCAGGCCGTGCATCTTGAACTGGGAGGCCAAGAGGCGGCGGTAGGCGGGGTCGCCCAGGTCCAGGGCCGGGGCCAAGCGCCCCCGCTGCTCCGGCGTCAGGGAGCCCAGGCCCTGGCGAGCCACCTGGCGCACCTCCTCGCGGGGGGCGTTCAAGGCCACCAGGGGCAGGTGATTTTGGCGCACGAACTCCAGGATGGGGGCGTACACCTCCAAGGGGAAGCCCCAGCGCCCCTCCCAATCGACCTTAAGGGCGAACTGCTCCAGGCTTAAACGGCCGGCCGAGAATTCATCGCAGGCCGCCTGGGCCGGCGCTTCCAGCCATTCCACCCCCACCACCAGCGGCCCGCCCAGGGCGGCCATGCGCTTTAGCATGTCCAGTTGAATCCGGTGATGGCCGGGGTGGTCGTGCACCTCTCCCACCAGGAGCACCTGGGCCTGGGCCAGGCGCTGGTCCACCTCCTGGGCGGACAAGGGGGCGGCCTCGGGCGGCGCGAAGACCTGCCCCGCCTGGGGCTCAGACCCCGCCGGACCCACCGGCCCCATTGGACCTGGCAGCCAGACGCAGCCGGCGGCCAAGAGCAGCACCGAGATGGCCAGCGCGCAACGCAACCAGGTCATGGATCCGCCCCCGCCGAATGTATTCGTCATCATGCCAGGAGGATAGCACAAAGCCAGCCCCTCCGGAAGCCCGGGCCAGGCCCGAGGGACAACGGAGCGCCGGAGGCCCCCCCGCCGACCCTCGGCGCCGGCTCTGGCCGCTGCTTAGCCGCTACTTGGCCGCTACTTGGCCGCTACTTGGCCGCCGGGGGCCAGGGCAGCGAGGCCTCCTGGAAACGCAAGGCCACGTTGTCCTGTATCCAGTGGGGGTCCCACCACTCGGTGGGGTTGACGAAGACCCCTCCCACCAGGATGGAGACGTGCAGGTGGTCACCCAGGGCCAGGCCGGTGGCCCCGGAGCGGCCCAGCACGCCCTCCAGGGGCACCATCTCACCGGGGCGCACGGCCAGCTCCGACATGTGGCCGTAGAGCGAGCAGATGCCCTGGCCGTGGTCCAGGATCACGCAGTTGCCGTAGATGCCCAGTGGGCCGGCAAAGAGCACCTTGCCCGCGGCCACTGATTTGATGGGGCTCATGGCCAGGTCGGCCAGGTCCAAGCCCAGGTGGGCCGAGTGGCTCACCTCCCGGCCCTTGTAGACATAGGTGCGCCGGTCGGCAAACCCGGCCATGGGCTTGCCCTGGGGGCGTACGAAGGTGCCCCGCCATAGCTGCTGGGTGCTGGGCTTGGTGCAAACCTCCTGGATGACCGCGTGGTTCTGCTTGCGCAGCTCCTCGTTGACCCACAGGAAGACCTCCAGGGGCTGCTGCTTGGCCGGCGGAGCCTCGGCCTGGAAGCGCGGGGCCAGGGCCTCCAGGAAGTTGTCGGAGATGTTCAGGGTGTCGCTCTTGAATTCCTTCCACTTGAGCCGCACGGTCAGCCCGCTGCCGCCCTGGTTGCCGGCCGGGTCCTGCACCAGCACCCGGATGGAGGCGCCTTTGTCCTCGTCGTCGCTAAAGGCGAAATAGGCCAGGCAGGCCAGGGGGTCCTGGGGCCAGGGGTTGACGCCCTGGTAGAAGCGCTTGCCCACCTGCACGCCGTGGATGGGCGTGGGTTTGTTGACCTTGTAGACCACCAGGCCCACGCCGCCCCGGTTGAGGTGGATGGTGCGGCTGAAGACCGTGACCTTGGGGGGCAGAGTGTCCACCACCACGGGCAATTGCAGCTCGGCCAGGTTGCCGTGGAACCAGTTGCGGAAGGAGCGGTCGCGGGCCTGGATGATCAGGGTGGCCGGACCCTGCACCATGCCCTGCTCCAGGGCCTTTATTTCCAGCTTCTCGGCGGCCTCGCTCAAGCCCTTGCTCTCCCACAGGGAGCCCTTGGCGTATTCCTTGTCCAGCAGCTTGTATTCCTTGCCGTTTTGCAAGGCGCTCACCCTAAGGCTCGCCAGACCCGTGCCCTGGTCGCGCAGGGTCAGCTCCAGGGCCGTCAGACGCCCCAGGTGGGTGGGCTGGGCGGCCAGGGTTATCTGGGGGTCCTGGCCTTCCAGGTGGGGCCAGACCACCAACAGGCCCAGGCCGGCCACCAACAGGAGCACCAGGAGCAACAACAGGGGGAGTTTGCGGGCTAGACTCATGTAAAAACTCCGGTTCAGAGCTTAAAAAACAATTTGTACCCAGAGGTTAGGCCACGGGGGCTGATCTGTCAATACCGGCCGGCCCCGGCTTGCCCGCTGGCGGCGCCAGGGTGTAAGGTGCATGCACAACCAAGGGATGGCACACATGAATCTCATCGGCACCGTCAATGGCAAGACCCCCAGCATCGACCCCACGGCTTTCGTGGCCTGGGGCGCGGTGGTGCTGGGGGAGGTGGAATTGGGGCCCCAGGTCAACGTGTGGTACGGCTGCGTGCTCAGGGGCGATATCAACTGGATACGGGTGGGCGCGCGCAGCAACATCCAGGACGGCACCATGATCCACGTGGGGCACAAGGGCCAGGGCACTTGCGTGGGCGCCGACGTGGTGGTGGGGCACCGGGTGGTGCTGCATTCCTGCACCATAGAGGACCAGGCCCTGATCGGCATGGGCGCGGTGGTGCTGGACCACGCCCGCGTGGGGCGGGGCGCGGTGGTGGGCGCGGGCAGCGTGGTGGCCCCCAGGCAGGTGATACCGCCGGGAGTGCTGGCTCTGGGCGTGCCGGCCAAGGTCAAGCGTGAGCTGACGCCCGAGGAACTGGCCCGGCCGCTCAAGGTGGTCGACCGCTACCTAAGGGTCACGGACTGCCACCGGGATTTGGACGTGGTACACGATTTCAGCCAGGACGCCTGAGCTACCAGCCCCGGCGGGGGCTATTTCCACATGCGGGGGTCGAAGTGGAAGGGCAGGGGGTCCTGCACGCCAAGGCGGGCATGGTCGGCATGGGCTGGGTTGAGCAGGTAGTTGAAGCCCGCGCCCAGAGGCATGAGAGCCGAGGGGACCTTCAGGGCCGCCGACCGGCCGGCCCGTAGCCATTGGCTGCCCAGGGCCTGGACTTGGGGGCCGGGCGGGTTGGCCCGCCAGTCGCCGGGCAGCCCCGCCACGTCCAGGGCCTCCACCGCCTCCGGGGGGATCAAGACCCTAAAGCTCACGAAGCTGATGGCAAATCCTTCGGCGCCCAGGTGAATGAATAGCTCCAGGGCCGCCAGGGGCAGGGAATCGGCCAGGTACACGCAGGCCGTGCCCGCGGCGTTCCAGCGTCCTCCGAAGCGCCGGGCGCCTTGGCCGTCAAAGGCGTTGTCCGCGTGGCGGGCCTTGACTAGCCGCCAAGCCTCGATCAAGCCAGGACCCCGTACTCGATGCGCCCCAGCAGTTCCTCCACCTGGCGGCTGCCGGCCTCGGTGAGCATCAGGTCCAGGGGCCGTTGGCCGCCCAGGCCCGCTTGCGGCGCCAGAAGCCAACGCCGGGCGGCCTGCTGGTCCTCCAGCACCTCGGTGGCCAGGCTGAATATCCTGGCCAGGCGGAACAAACGATCGCCGGCGGCCAGGGAGAGGCGCTTGTTGTCTTGCCGCAGCCGCACCAGGGTGCGGGTGCCCAGGGCCAGCAGGTCAGCCAGGCTGCGGTCCGGCAGGGCCAGGCTGCTCTGCATCTGGCTGGCGCAGGCCACGGGCAGGCCCTCGCGGATCAGGGCGTCCATATCCGTGGTGGTGCGCAGGGCGCGACCCAGGCACTTGCGCCCCCCGAGCAACTCGCCTATGTCTTGCATGCCGGTCATGGTTTATTCTTCTCCACTGCCGTTTGGCCTAATAATAAATGCCATATGGCGTGGTGTCAAGCAAAACGGCGAGACGCTCGGCGGTCCGGACCGGCCGAAATCCCGGTTTAACGGAGGCTCAGCGCCGGCGGGGCGCCAAAAAGAATAGCTGTCCCGCGTGCTTCATGCGCCCGGCCAGCAGACCGGCCTCGGCCCCGCTGCCGTAGAACAAATCCAGGCGCCCCGGCCCCCGGATGGCGCCCCCGGTGTCCTGGTTGACGATGAAGCGGCCAAAGGGCGTGGTGCCGCTGCTCCCGGCCGGCCGGGTGCCCAGGATGAAGCCCGGCGCCAGACCGGGAAAGACCCGGCGGTCCAGGGCCACCGAGCGGCCGGCGGTGAGCGGCAGCTCGAAGCAGCCCAAGGGGCCGCCCTCGGGCGAGAGCCGGCGGAAGAAGACATAGCTGGGGTTTTGGGCCAGCACCCGCCGCCTGATCTCCGGGCGCTGGATAAGCAAGGCCTTGATGTTCTGCATGGACATCTCGTCCTTGTTCATCAGCCCCTCGGCCACCAGGAGCGGGCCGATGGAACGGTAGGGCCGGCCGTTGCTGCCCGCGAAGCCCAGGCGCGCGCGCGTCCCGTCGGGGAAGCGCACCTGCCCCGAGCCCTGGATGTGCAGGAAGAAGGCCTCCACCATGTCGTCCAGATAGGCCAGGGGCTCGGCCTGGCCCTTGATGGCCCCGCCGAAGTCGATGGCCTCGCGGTCGGGGTAGGGGCGCACCTGGTGCTCCTTGACCTGTCCCACCAGCTTGCGCCGGGGCAGGTCCTCGCCGAACTGGCTGAGGTCGATGTTCACCAGGTCGTGGGGCAGGCCGTAGAGGGGGTGCGCAAAGGGCGGCGCCGGCTTCTTGCGCCCCGGCAGGATGGGCTCGTAGTAGCCGGTGAAGAGCACCCGCCCCTGGCCGTCGGAGCCCACGGAGCGCAAGAGGATGAACTCGTGCTTGAGGGCCTCCGTGCGGGCCTTGGCCTCGGGATGGCGCACCAGCACGTCGGACAGGCGTTGCAACCCGGCTATCAGCTCGGCGGCGCTGTATTTGCGCACGCCGTAGTCATAGAGCTTGTCCGCCGGTTGGCGGCGCAGATAGGCGATGGACTGCTGGCAGGCCTCGTGGAAGCTCCCCGGGTCCAGGTCGTCGGCCAGGAGGGGCCATTGGTCCTCGGGCACCACCTCCAGCACCACCCGGGGCGTCTCCGGGGGCGCCGGCGTGGGCGGGGGCAGGGGCACTTCCTTGGCGCAGCCGGCCAGGGTCAAGACCAGCAGCAACCCGGCCAGCCAGCGCCTCCCCAAAGCAACCCATCTGGGCGGGCCAAAGTCCTTGCTAGCCATCATGCCCTCACTTCGCGCGCGGTGCCTTAGCCGGCCGCGGTCCGTCGCGGCACGGCTCCACGGTGTGCTATCATACCTTCCGCCCGCTGGTGGGGCGGGCGCCTAAAACATAACAAACAAGGAGCCATCATGCCTCTGGTAAACATCAAGCTCATCCCCGACGGCATCACCGCTCAGCAAAAGGCCGAGGTCATCGCCGGCGTCACCGAGGTGTTGCAGCGGGTCCTGGGCAAGAACCCGGCCCAGACCGTGGTGATCATCGAGGAGATACCCTCGGAAAACTGGGGATCGGGCGGCCAGCAGGTCTCGGTCAGGCGCGCGCAGGCGGCCAAGTAACCTATCGGACGCCCTGGCGTCCGAAGCGTTTGCGCAGGCTGGGCCAGGACCAGTCCACCGGCACCCGCAGGCGGCCCTGGTCCTTGCGGTCGAAGAGCAGGTGCCCGTGCTCCTGGCCGTAGAGAGCTAGGTCGTGGGTCAGCTCCACGTCTTTTTGGCAGTAGGAGGTCAAAAGCTCCATCTCGCCGGCCCGCCACCAGGCCACGGCCTGCAGGCCGTCGGCCCCCTTGGCCGCGCCCAGGGTGGCGCTGGCCAGGGCTTGCAGGCTCAGGCGATAGTTCAGGTGGTTGTGCACGTCCTCCAGGAGGTCCAGGGTGGGCAGGCGCAGGAGGTCGTGCTGGGTGTAGGCGCTGAGCACGGTGTAGTCGAAGCGCTTGATGTTGAAGCCCACCACCAGCTCCAGTTCCTGGAGACGGGCGATGAGCCGGGGCACGTCCCGCTCCTCGAAGGCCTCATAGCTGTCCGTGGCCTGGTCGTAGAGCACCGCCACGCTTAACCGCATCAGGTGCACGTTTTTCCAGCCGCCCACCTCCTCGGCCAGGCGCTGGGTCTCCAGGTCCAGGACGCCGTAGCGCAGGGGGTCCTCCGGGCGCGGCGCCGCCGGAGGCCGGATGGCCGGTGCCGGGGCCGGCGGGGCCTGGCCGCCCACCACGGCCAGCTCCTCCTTGCCCAACAGCGCCCGCGTGAGCAATAGCGCCCCGGCCTTGTCCAGGGGCTTGTTGCCATTGCCGCACTTGGGCGAGTGCACGCAGGCCGGGCAGCCATCCTCGCAGGGGCAGTCGGTCAGGAGTTCCTCCACCTTGGCCAAAAGCCCCTCGATGACATCAAAGGCCCGCTCGGCCAGTCCCACCCCGCCGGGCACGCCGTCGTAGATGAAGACCGCCGCCTTTTTGGTCTGGGGGTGCAGGGGGATGGAGATGCCGCCGATGTCGCCCCGGTCGCACAGGGCGAACAAGGGGAACATGCCGATGGCCGCGTGCTCCAGGGCGTGGATGGAGCCCATGAAGTGCCGGCCTTGGGCCTCCACCAGTCGGCGTATATCGTCCTCGATGTCGATCCACAGGCCGTGGGTCTCGAAGGTCAGGGGCGGCATCTCCAGGCCGAAGACCCCCAGCAGGTCGCCGCCGCTCAGGCGCCGGCGCTCGAAGCCGTTGACCGTCTCGGTGACCTTGATCCGGCCCTGGCGCAAGAGAAAATTGGCCACCGGCCGGCGGCCGGTCTCCTCCAGGATATCAGTCTGCTTCTCCGAGCGGGCGCGAGTGTAGAAGTCGGCCTGGCGGGGGGTCACGGAAACCCGCCGCATAACCCAGTCCAGCTCGCGCACCTCGTAGGTCTGGGTGCGGTGCAGATAGATGGCCCCGGGATAGCCCTCCTTGTAGACCCTCACCCCGTCCAGGGAGCCGATCACCTTGCCCTGTGGCCCCACGATGGCGAAGCTCTGGCCGGCCCCGCGCAGGTCCACCAGGCGCTGGGGAGACTTGCGGGCCGCGAAGAGCTTGTGGCCCGAGGCGTCGCGCAACAGCTCGCCCCGGGCCTCCAGGTCGGCCAGGGTGGCGGCCTGGCGCGCCAGGTCGAAGAAACTCTCCTGTGGGGTCAGGGGCTCCTCGGCGGCGGCGCAGACCAGATGCGGACCCACGATGTGGGGATTGTCGGGGTCCAGCACCGCCGCCTCCAGGGGCCGTTCAAAGAACTCCCGGGGATGCTTCAAGAAGTACTGGTCCAGGGCGTCGGGCTGGGCCACCAGGAAGATGGCGCTCTCCTGGCCGGCGCGCCCCACCCGCCCGCCGCGCTGCCAGGTGTTGATCTGGCTGCCGGGATAACCCACCAGGATGCAGACGTCCAGACCGCCGATGTCGATGCCCATCTCCAGGGCGCTGGTGGTGATGACCCCGGTCAGGCGGCCGCTGCTCAAGGCGCGCTCGATTTGGCGGCGCTCCTCGGGCAGGAACCCGGCGCGGTAGCCAGCGATCTTGGCCGCCAGCTCCGGCCGCTGGCGGCCCACCCAGGAATGGATCAGCTCGGTGTGCAGGCGCGAGCGCGTGAAGCAGATTGTGGAGAGCCCGCGCTCCACGGCGGCGCTGAGCAGGTGGGCGGCGGTGGTGCTGGCCGCGCCCGTGGGGTTCATCATAATAAAGTAGCGCCCAGCGGCCGGGGCGCCGCATTGGTTCACCACTTGCTGGGGCGCGAAGGCCCGCCCGGTGAGCGCCGCCGCGTGCTGCCCGGGGTTGGCGATGGTGGCCGAGCTGAGCACGAACTGGGGCCTTGCTCCCCGTAGGGCGCACAGGCGCAGGAGCCTTTTGAGCACCTGGGCCACGTGGGAGCCGAAGACCCCCCGGTAGGTGTGCACCTCGTCGATGACTATATAGCGCAGGTTTTTTAGCAGCCCTTCCCAGGCGTTGGGATAGGCGCAGATGCCCAGGTGCAGCATGTCGGGGTTGGTGATCAGCACCGGGGGCGGGTTTTCGCGCAGGCGCCGGCGCAAGGAGGTGGGCGTGTCGCCGTCATAGATGGCCGCCGGGGGGGGCAGGCCGGCCGAGAGGGCCAGGGCGTTCAAGGCCTGCAACTGGTCCTGCTCCAGGGCCTTCAAGGGAAATAGAAACAAGGCCTTGGCCCCTGGGTCCGCCAAAAGCCCCTCCAGCACCGGCAGGCTGTAGACCAGGGTCTTGCCGCTGGCCGTGGGGGTGGCCACCGCCAGGTCCAGCCCGGCGCGGGCCAACTCCAGGGCCTGGGCCTGGTGGGAGTACAACTGACGCACCCCCTGGGAATTGAGCGCCCGCTCCAGGCGGGGTTCCAGGTCCAGGGACGCCAGGAGAGCCGGCCGGGGGGCGATCTCCTCCACGTGGGCCACCTGGCCGGCCAGGCGCCGGTCGCGCCCCACCCAGGCCAGGAATTTTTTCATGTCAGTAGGCATGGCTAGGTGTGTACCATGGAGATATCGTTACGTCTAGGTTGGGGGCCATCAGCGACGGCAAGCGGTCCACGCGCTGGGTGGGCGTTTGACAGCCCGGGGCCGCCTTGATATAAATGGCGGGATAACTAATTTCCCCAAGGCCGCAAGGACGCTCGTTATGGCTGCAAACACCCCAGGCCGGGGTCACGGCGGCAGGGCACTGCCGCGAACCAGCCTCCGTACCAGAGATGGTATCCGGGGGTTTTTTTTCGGCAAACCCCGGGAGGACAGGCCATGAGCGGGCTGGGCCGGCATTTGCTGGGCCTGGAGGGACTGGACGCCCGGGACATCCAACTGGTCCTGGAAACCGCTTCCTCCCTCAAGGAGATCAACACCCGCTCCATCAAGAAGGTGCCCACCCTGCGGGGCAAGACCGTGGTGCACTTCTTCGTGGAGGCCTCCACGCGCACCCGCACCTCCTTCGAGATAGCGGCCAAGCGCCTGAGCGCCGACACGGTTTCGCTTTCGGCCTCCACCAGCTCGCTCACCAAGGGCGAGACGCTCATCGACACGGCCAAGAACCTGCAGGCCATGGCCCCGGATTTGATCGTCATGCGCCATTCCATGTCTGGCGCGCCGCATCTGTTGGCCAAGCACGTCAGCCCCTGCATCATCAACGCCGGCGACGGCACCCATGAGCACCCCACCCAGGGCCTGTTGGACCTGCTCACCATCCGCGAGCATAAGGGGCGCCTGGACGGCCTGGAGGTGGCCATCATCGGCGATGTGGCCCACTCGCGGGTGGCCCGCTCCGACATCATCGGTCTCAACACCATGGGTTCGCATGTGCGCATCTTCGGGCCGCGCACCCTCTTGCCGCCCTTTGCCGAGAGCCTGGGCGTCCGCGTGTGCCGCAGCATGAACGAGGCCGTGGAGGGCGTTGACGTCATCATCATGCTCAGGGTGCAGCAGGAGCGCCTGGACGACGTGCTCTTCCCCTCCCAGCGCGAATACGCCCAGCGCTTCGGCCTGGCGCCCCGGCACCTAAAGGCGGCCCGACCCGACGTCATAGTCATGCACCCCGGCCCCATCAACCGCGGGGTGGAGCTGTCGCCCGAGGTGGCCGACGGCCCCTATGCCGTGATCCTGGACCAGGTGGCCAACGGGGTGGCCGTGCGCATGGCCCTTTTGTACCTGCTCATCGGCGCGGAGGTCAGATGAACCAGCCTGGCGCAAGCTCCCTGTTGCTCAAAGGCGGACGCCTGTTGTGTCCGGCCAGCGGCCTTGATCAGGCGGGCGACCTCCTGATCAAGGACGGCCTTATCGCCGCCCTGGGCCGAGATATTGACGAGCCCGGCGCCCAGGTCGTGGACTGCGCGGGCCTGCTGGTGACGCCGGGGCTGATCGATCTGCACGTGCACCTGCGCGAGCCGGGGCAGGAATACAAGGAGACCGTGGCCAGCGGCTCGGCAGCCGGCGCGGCCGGCGGCTTCACCGGCCTGTGCTGCATGCCCAACACCAGCCCGGTCAACGACAGCCGCGCCGTCACCGAGCTGGTCCTGCAAAAAGCCAGGGCGGCCGGCCTATGCCGGGTCTATCCCGTGGGGGCCATCACCCTGGGACTCAAGGGCCAGGCCCTGGCCGAGATGGCCGAACTCAAGGAGGCCGGCTGCGTGGCGGTCAGCGACGACGGCCACCCCGTGGCCGACAGCCGCCTCTTGCGCCGGGCCATGGAATACGCCGCCGGCTTCGACCTGCCCGTGGTCTGTCACAGCGAGGACACCCGCCTGTCGGCCGGCGGGGTGATGCACGAGGGACCCACGGCCACCCGCCTGGGGCTCAAGGGCATCCCGCACCAGGCCGAGGTGATCTGCGTGGAGCGCGACCTCAACCTGGCCCGGCTCAGCGGCGCGCGCGTGCACATCGCCCATGTCTCCTGCCAGGGCTCCCTGGAGGCCGTGGCCCGGGCCAAGGACGCCGGCCTGGCCGTGACCTGCGAGACCGCGCCCCACTACCTGATGCTCCGCGACCAGGACGTGGGCGACTATGACACCAACTTCAAGATGAACCCGCCCCTGCGCACCGCCGAGGACATCCGCGCCCTGCGCCGGGGCCTGGCCGAGGGGATCATCGACGCCGTGGCCACCGACCACGCCCCCCACTCCGTCCTGGAAAAAGAGGTGGAGTTCGACCAGGCCGCCTTCGGGGTGGTGGGCCTGGAGACCGCCCTGGGCGTGGTCCTGCAACTGGTGGAGGAGGGCAGCCTAAGCCTGGGCCAGGCCATCGCCCGGCTCACCTCCTCGCCGGCCCGGGTCTTGGGCCTGCCCGGCGGCCGCTTGCAAGAGGGCGGCCCGGCCGACATCACGGTGATAGACCCGGCCCGGTCCTGGACGGTGGAGCCCAAGGAATTCCGGTCGCTCTCGCGCAACACGCCCTTTGCCGGCAGGGTGTTGCCCGGCCGGGCGGTGCTCACCGTCCTGGGCGGCCGCGTCACCCACCGCTTGCTAGGAGACTAGGCCATGCTGCGGCGCGCCAGCGGCTACATGAGCATGGAGGCCCTGGGGCTGATCAGCGCCCTGTGCATCGTGGCCATCTTCTTCTATGCCCACTACGCCCGCCAGGCCTCCTGGCACGACCAGGAGGCCCGCCGCCTGGCCAGCGAGATGCGTCCGCTGGTGGAGGCCTATTTCCAGAAGAACCCCCAAGCCCGGCTGAGCACCGAGGCCCTGGCCAAGGAACCGGGATTCGCGCCCCAGTCCGAGCTGCAACTCAAGGTCACGCCCTTCAAGGAGCTGCGCGCCGACTGGCAACTGGAGGTCTGGCACCCCGAGGGGCAGCGGGTGTACCTGGTTAGTCCCCAGGGGCTCAAGGACCAGCCCCGCTAACGCCCATGCCGCCCCGCCGTCTAGAGCAAAAGGAAACATCGCTGATACGCATGCTGGTCTACGCCCTGGGCGTGGCCCCCCACGAGTTCGGTCTGGTGCCGGACGCCGGCGGCTGGGTGGCCGTCAAGGAACTGGTCAAGGCCCTCAACGACGAGCCGGATTGGCGTTTCGTGCGCGAGTCCACGGTGAACCAGGCGGCCACCCGCCTGGCGCCCGAGGCCGTGGAGAGCGACGGCCGCCTGGTGCGCGCGCTAACGCGTCAGCCCCTGGAGCGCGACTGGGCCGCCGACCCGCCGGGGCATCTGTACTACGGCGCCCGGCGCAGGGCCTGGCCGGTGATGCGCGACAAGGGCCTCACGGCCCCCCAGGGCGGGGTGCTGGTGCTCCTCGCCACCCCCCAGGAGGCCCTCAAGCTGGGCCGCCGGCGGGACAGCGAGGCCCTGTTGATCACCGTGCAGGCCCGCAAGGCCCAGGGCCTGGGGGTGCTCTTTTCACTGCTGGGCGAGCGCCTGTGGCTCTGCGACTGGCTGCCCGCCGACTGCCTGCTGGGGCCGCCGGTGCAGGAGGACCTGCCCGCCAGGAAGCCGGCCAAGCCCCAGCCAGCGGCCCCGCCGCCGGGCTTTCCCAGCCTGCCCTCGCCTGATGCCATGCCAGGGTCTTTTCTGCTCAACACCGACGATGCCCCCAAACCCTACAAACGCAAGGGCATCAAAAAAGACATCGCCTGGAAGAAAGACCGCCACAAGGACCAGCGGCGCGGCGATAGCTGAGCGGCCGTGGGGGAAGGAAATCATCATGGCCGCGTCCGCGCGCCGTATTCTGGGCCTGTTGGGCCTGCTGTTGGGTCTTTGCTGCCTGCCCGCCCTGGCCGCCCCCGAGGCCTTGCCCCCGCAGGCGATTGAGGGCTTCTACATAAGCCCCAAGCTGCGCCGCCTGGTGAACAGCCATACCTCCTATCAGTTCGGCGACCCCGAGCAGCGCCAGCTCAATCCCCTGAGCCGCCTGGAGTTCCCCCTGGATTCCTGGTGGGGCGGGCTGGAGGTCGGCCTTGGGCATGCCGACTATTCCTGGCGCCTGGAGCTGATGACCAATATCTCCCGCGACAGCGACAGCGGCCGCATGAAGGACAGCGACTGGGAGAACATCGCTCAGCCCGGGGTGAAGACCACCTACTCCGAGTCCCACTGCCGGCTCAAGCCCAGCCTGACCCTGGACGGCAGCGTGGACTACAGCCTGCGCCAGCACCTGGAGCTGCCCAGGGGCCTGGACCTGAGGCCTTTGGTCGGCCTGCGCTACCAGCGCTACACCTTCGTATCCTATGATGGCGACCAGGTCAGCCGGGCGGGGGCCGACGCCCCCTGGGTGAGCGACGGGTACATGGGCGGGGAGTCCATCTGGTTCCGGCAGGAGTACCTGCAACCCTACCTGGGGCTACGCCTGTCCTACGGCCTGGATCTGCCCCAGGCCCTGGCACCGGCGGGGCGCCGGGCCGAGATCAGCCTGCAGGGCGACTGGGCCCACGTGTGGGGCGCCAACCGCGACCACCATCTCTTGCGCGAGGGGGACCGCATCACCCAGGAGCGCACAACCGGCCAGGCCTGGCACGCCAGCCTGGGGCTCAAGGTGCCCGTGGGCTCGCTGGCCTTCCTGGGCCTGTCGGGTGATTACCTGCGCATCCGCACCAGCGGCACCCACGACATGTACAACAGCGCCTATGGCGACGCGGCCACGATTTCCTTTGACCATGGCGTGGAGGTGTGGTCTGACCAGCTCAGCCTGACCCTGTTTTTGGAGATACCGTTTGACAGCTTTTGGCGGTGATAGGGGGCGGTGAAGAATCAGGTCGATTGGGGGCCGGGACCTGAACAGGCGCCCCCCCGGCGGTAGATTGCGCGCGCTGACTAGCCAGTATGGCAGTTAGTGTCATTGCGAGCACAGCGAAGCAATCCACCCTACTTTGTCACCGCTCACACCCTCATCCCTGTAGCCGCAAAACAAAATTCGGTGGATTGCCGCGTCGCATCCCTGCGGAGATGCTCCTCGCAATGACACCTTTCCTTGATTTGTTTTTTGCGCCGGCCCGAAACCAAGCCAACTCACCCCGCCTCCACCAGCCCCAGCCGTCTTCCCCAGCGCCGTATGGTCTCGTCGCGCACGGCCCTGAGCGCGGGGTCGTCGTTCATCTCGGGGTCTTTTTGCAGCCAGCCGGCGATGATTTCGCGCAGGGGCGGCACCAGCTCGGCGTCGCGGGTCCAGCGGGCCACCTTGAAGGGCGGCAGGCCGGACTGGCGGGGGCCCAGGGCCTCGCCGGGTCCGCGCAGGTGCAAATCCGCCTCGGCCACGGCCAGGCCGTCCTGGGTGGAGGCCAGCACCTTCAGGCGTTCCTCGCCCAGCTCGCCGGGCTGGGGGCCGGGCACCAAGAGGCAGGCGCCGGGTTCCGTGCCGCGCCCCACGCGGCCGCGCAGTTGGTGCAGTTGGCTAAGGCCGAAGCGCTCGGCGGCCAGGATGACCATCAGGGTGGCCTCGGGCACGTCCACGCCCACCTCCACCACCGTGGTGGAGACCAGAAGCGGGGTGGCCCCGCTTTTGAAGTCGGCGATGGCCGCCTGCTGGGCCCCCGAGTCCATGCGCCCGTGCAACAGCCCCACCCGCGCCGGGGCGAAGTAGCTGGCCAGGCGGCCGTGGGTCTGCACCACGTCCTGGGCCTCGATGGCCTCCGAGGCCTGCACCAGGGGGCAGATGACGTAGACCCGCTGGCCCTGCTTAAGGACCTGACCGATGGCCTCCACGGCCTGGCGGCGCTGGTCGTAGGGTATGACCGTGGTGGTCACCCGGGGCTGGCCGTGGGGGCGCTGGGGCAGGTCGCTGATCTCCAGGTGGCCGGCCAGGGCCAGGGCCAGGGTGCGGGGTATGGGCGTGGCCGTGAGCACCAACAGGTGGGGGGGACCCAAGCCGCCGCCCTTGGCCGCCAGCTTGAGGCGCTGGTGCACGCCGAAGCGCTGCTGCTCGTCGATGATCACCAGGCCCAGGTCCTTGAAGCGCAGGGCCTCGCCCAACAGGGCGTGGGTGCCCACCAGCAGGTCGGCCTCCTGGGCGGCGGACTGGCGGGCCGAGCGCTTGGCCGCGCCGTTCATGGAGCCCACGGCCAGGGCCACCTTGAGCCCCAGGGGCTCCAGCTCCCGGCACAGCCCGGCGTGGTGCTGCTGGGCCAGCACCTCGGTGGGGGCCATGAAGGCGGCCTGCACCCCCGCCTCGGCGGCCAGCACGGCGGCGGCCACGGCCACCACTGTCTTGCCGGTGCCCACGTCGCCGCAGAGCAGGCGCCCCATGGGATGGCTCCGGGCCAGGTCGGCCCGGATGGCCTCGATGGCCTGGCTCTGGCCGGGGGTGAGCGCGAAGGGCAGGGCGGCCAGATAGCGGGCCAGGAGGTCGCCGGCCGGGGCCAAGGGGCGGCCGGGGGCGTCCTCGCGGCGGCGGCGCTTCAGCGCCAGACCCAGCTCGAAATAGAGCAGCTCGTTGACCGCCAGGGTCCTGAGCCAGGGGCCGGATGACGGGTCCAGCTCGGCGCCCTGGGCCTGGGGGGCCGGCTGATGGGCGGCCAAGAGGGCCTGGCCGGCGGGCTCTGGGTAGAGTTCGGTGGGCAGGAGGCCCCACAGGAAGTCGGGCAGGTGGGGCGCGGCGCGCTCCACCATCTCCTGCATGAGCCGTTGCAGCTTGGCGCCGGCAACGCCCTCCACATCGGGATAGATGGGCACCACCCGCCCCAGGGCTGGATTGTCGGCCGTCTCTGCGGCGTCGTAGACCAGGGGATGGGCCATGACTAGGCCCCCGGATTTGTCTTTTTCCACGCCACCCACCAGAATCAGCTCGCGCCCCTTGGCGTAGGCCTCCATCTGGGGCTTGCGGAAGTGGAACCACAGGCAGGTGACGCGGCCGCCCTTGTCGGCCAGCACCAGGCGCCAGGCCTGGCGGCGGCGCCCCCAGGGGCCGCTGGAGAGCACCTTGCCCCGCACCACCGCCCGCTGGCCCGGGGCCAGGTCGCGCATGGGAGTGATGCTGCGGCGGTCCTCGTAGCGCAAGGGAAAAAAGAACAAGGCGTCGCCCCAGGTGCGCAGGCCGCGCTCGGCCAAGGCCTGGGCCGTGGCCGGCCCCACCCCGCCCAGGGTGGAGAGGGACTGGGCCAGCTCGGGCAGGGGGAAGGGCGCGACATAGGGTTCCAAGGCCTTCTCCTTATGACACCTGCTGGCCTGAGTCATGCCTTTTTTGCGGCGGCCTGTCAACCCGACGGGCGGGGCGGGCCAGGGGAGGCCGTCCCGCGCCCGTTGGCCGTCGGGTGGCAAGGCCCCGACGGGCCAGGCGCGTCCTGGGGGTCACTTGGGGCTTATATCGGGATCAACGGCGGCGGTCCTTTTCTTGATCCAGCCGGGCAGCAGGGACACCAGCACCAGGCAGACACCCCCCAGGGCCAGGTAGAGCAGGGTCTTCTTGATATCCCCCTGCCCGCTGACCAGGGCGCCGCCGGCCAAGCAATAGGCCGCCGTGCCGGGCAGCATGCACAAGAGGCTGACCAGGGCATAGGTGGGCAGGCTGATCTTGGTCAGGCCGTAGGCGTAGTTTTGCAGGTTGTAGGGAAACAGGGGCACCAGGCGGGTGATCATCACCATGCGCCAGCCCTGGCGGGCCACGCCCTCGTCGATGCGGCGGAACTGGTCGTTGCCCTCCGCCCAGGAGCGCACCAGGGGGCGCACGGCGTAGCGGGCGGCCAAAAAGGCGCAGATGGCCCCCAGGTTGGAGCCGATCACCACCCACAGCAGCCCCCACCAGGCCCCGAAGAGCACGGCCCCCAATAAAGTGACGGGCAGGCCGGGCAGAAAGAAGAGGGCGGCCGCCACCCACAGGGCCACGTAGACCGCCGGGGCCACCCAGCCCAGGGCGTGCACCCTCTGCGCCAGGTCTTGCAGGTTGCCCAGGGTGAGGTAGGCGGTCAGCCCGCCGGCCCTCAGCGCCCAAAAGCCCGCCCCCAGGAGCCCGGCCAAGAGGGCCAGGCGCAACCAGGGGCGCGAGGGCTTGTGGTTTTTCGGGGGGCTCATGGCGGGCGCGGTTCCTTCCGGTGAGGGCCGGCGCTGGCCGGGGCTGGTGATGGTCAGCGGCCTGGCCCGTCCGGCGCCGTCGGCTGGGCCAGGGCCGCCAAGAGCATCTGGCCCAAGGCCACGGCGTTCTGGCGCACGGTCTGAATGTGGGCGGGCTCCAGGCCGTCCCAGTGGGCGCCGGCGGCTACCACCACCCGCACCCCCAGGCCGGCGGCCAGGAATTCGGCCAGAGCCTTGGCCAACTCGTCTTCCTTGTGCCCCAGGTAGCACAGGACCGAGGCCGTGGCGCTGGCGCGGCCGGGATCGGCCAGGCTGGGACGTGGGGTGGCCGCGGCCACGGCCCCGATGTGAGGGCTGTCGCCGCCGGTAACCAGCACCAAGAGGTCGGGGCCGGCCTTTAGCCATTGGGCCTCCAGGTTGAACCGCGAGGCCCGGGTGCCGATGCGCCCCTGCCCGGGGGCCGGGGCGGGGGAGGGCACTAGCGCTCCCCCTCCTTGCGGCTGGAGGCCTCCAGGTCCAGGATCATCTGGTCGCCCACGTAGGTCTTGGTCTGGAAGCGCACCAGCTTGACCAGGCGGTTGGTCACCTTGCCCAGACGGGCGGCCTGCTCCACGATCACGTCGGCCAACTCCCGCAGCCGCTCGGGATCGTGGCTGAGCTGCATCAGTTCGGCCGAGGCCATGATGGCCATCAGGGGCTGGTTCATCTCGTGGGCCGCCGCCCCGGCCGTGGCCAGGGCGCCTTCCAGGTTATGGCGCTGGGTCCGCTCCCGGGCCGCGCTGCTGCGCTCCATCACCGCTTGCAGGCGGTGGGCCAGAAGGCCGCTGTCCACGGGGCGCAGGATGTAGTCGTCGGCCCCGCTGCGCACGGCCTCCACGGCGGAGGACAGGGAGCCGTAGGAGGTGATAAGCAGGAATGGCAGGTCCCGGCCCTGCAGGCGCAGCACCTTTAGCAGGCCCAGGCCGTCCATGCCGGGCATCACCAAGTCGCTGAGCACCATGTCAAAGGTTTCTCGCTTGAGCAGGGCCAAGGCCTCGCTGGCGCTGGCGGCGCTGTGGGGCAGGTGTCCCAGGTCGCTGAGCAGCCCGCAAAAATACTGCCTGGCGGTTTCGGAGTCGTCCACGACCAGTATCTTGAGTTGGACGGAGGCCATGTTTCACCAGGATCGCAAGGGGGCCGGCGGCGCCGGGGGCTGGGCCGCGATAAGCCGATTGTTGTCTTTAATATACCATCAGACGGGGCATTGGCTATATTGGCTATTATCGTGTCCCGGCGCGGGGGGAGCGACCGGCTAGTCTCGGCGCCGGCTCGCGGCCCCTCCACTAGGCCGTTGAAGGCCAGGCGGCAAGAGGTTATGATCAAAATTAAGTAATGTCCGTGCCGAGTTCCCCTTTAAACCCATGGGGAGGGGATGTCAATCCCCGGCAAACCTCTGGAAGGATATGGGTCAAATCGTGAGTAATGAGCAGCAAAAATCGGTCAAGGTCACGTTCGAGCCTTTCAACGTGGTGGTGGAGGCCCAAGCCGGCAGCACGGTGCTGGAGGCCGCCCTGGAGGCTGGCGTGCACATCAACGCCTCCTGCGGCGGGGAGGGTTTTTGCGGCAAATGCCGGGTGACCATCGAGCAAGGCCGGGTGGAGGGCGGCATCAGCGATAAGGTCAGCGCCGCCGACACCGAGGCCGGGGTGCGCCAGGCCTGCCTGGCCTCCCTGGTGGAGGACGTGGTGGTGCGGGTGCCGGTGGAGTCGGCCCTGGACAAGGTGGCCTTGAAGGCCCTGGCCGCCGGCGCCGCCCAAGTGGCCAAACTGATCGGGGCGGAGGATTTGAAGGCCGAGGGGCGCTTCGACCCGGCCCTGGCCAAGGTGGCGGTGCGGGCGCCCGCCCCCACCCTGGACGACAACCGCAACGACGTGGCCCGGCTGCTCACGGCCCTGCGCGAAAAAGGCGAGAGTGACTTCGTTTTCAGGTTCGAGGCCATCCGCGATCTGCCCAACGCCTGGCGCGACGGGCAATGGGGCGTCACCACCACCATCCTGCGGCCGGTGGGGCGAAAAAGCGGGCGCAACCAAGTCACCCGCGTGGAGCCCGGCGACACCACCGACTGCAACCTGGCCGTGGCCATCGACATCGGCACCACCACGGTGTGGGCCCAGCTCATCGACCTCAACACCGGCGAGGTGCTGGGCACCGAGGGCGACTTCAACAGGCAGATAAGCTTTGGCGAGGACGTCATCAGCCGCATCGTGCACGCCGGCAAGCCCGGCGGGCTCAAGAAGCTGCAGGAGGCGGTGGTCAACACCATCAACGACGTGCTGAAGATTCTGGCCAGCCACACCGGCGCCAAGCTGGAGGACATCGGCATGGCCACCCTGGCCGGCAACACCACCATGACCCAGCTTTTCCTGGGCGTGGAGCCCAAATACATCCGCCTGGAGCCCTACGTGCCGGCGGCGGCCTATTACCCGCCCGTCAAGGCCAACCGTTTCGGCCTGGCCCTGGCCGACCACGCCCACCTCTTGGTCTTCCCCTCGGTGGCCTCCTACGTGGGTGGCGACGTGGTCAGCGGCGTGATGGGCAGCGGCATGCACAAGGACGAGCGGCTCACGCTGTTCATCGACCTGGGCACCAACGGCGAGGTGGTGGTGGGCAACCGCGACTGGATGGCCTGCGCGGCGGCCAGCGCCGGTCCGGCCTTCGAGGGCGGGGGCATCAAGTTCGGCATGCGCGCCAGCAAGGGAGCCATCGAGAACTTCTCGGTCAACCCCATCACCGGCGAGCCGGCCATCCTCACCGTGGGCAAGGCCAAGCCCAAGGGCATCTGCGGCTCCGGGCTCATCGCCGCCGTGGCGTCGCTGTTGTTGGCCGGCATAATCGACGAGCGTGGACACTTCAACCTGGAGCGCCGCCTGGAGCGGGTGCGCCATGGCGAGGACGGCCCCGAGTACGTGCTGGCCTGGGCCGACGACACCCAGATCGGCCGCGACATCACCCTGACCGAGATGGACATCGACAACCTCTTGCGGGCCAAGGGGGCCATGTACGCCGCCTACATGACCCTCCTGGAGGGCGTGGGCCTGACCATCCATGATCTGGAGCGGGTGATCCTGGCCGGCGGCTTCGGCCAGTCCATCAACCTGGAGCGGGCCATCATGATCGGCCTGATGCCCGAGCTGCCCCTGGAGCGCTTCACCTTCGTGGGCAACGGATCCCTGTTGGGGGCGCGCCTGGTGGCCATGAGCAACCAACTGCGCACCGAGGTGGGCGATATCGTGGACAAGATGACCAACTTCGAGCTGTCGGTGGCCCCGGGCTACATGGGCAACTACACCGGCAGCCAGTTTTTCCCCCACACCGAGGCCAAGCAGCTCTTCCCCCGCACCTGGGAGCAGATGAGCCAAGCCAAGCAGGCGCTCAAGGAGATAGGCTCCTAGCCGCCGGCGGGCCATTGCTGGTGGCCTGAAGGGGGTGTCAGGTCCGCCCGGCGGCCGGTCTGCGCCACACCCCGGGGATGGCCCGGCCGCAGTCCGGGCAGCGGCCGTCCTTGAGCCGGTTCTCGCGTAGGGACGTGCCCCGGCGGCTGATGACTTGTCGGTGGCAGTCCGGGCAGAAGGTGTTCTCGGCCTCATGGCCGGGCACATTGCCCAGGTAGACGAACCTGAGCCCCATCTCCAGGGCCATCCGGCGGGCGCGCTCCAGGGTGGCCAACGGCGTGGGCGGCAGGTTTTGCAGCTTGTAGAGCGGGTAGAAGCGCGTGAAGTGCAGGGGCACCTCGGGCGAAAGCTCGTCGCGCACGAAACGTATCAAGTCCCTGGTCTCGGCCGGATCGTCGTTCAGGGTGGGGATCATCAAATGCACGACCTCGGTGTGCACCTTGGCCTCCACCAGCCGGCGCAGGGTGGCCCGCACCGGGGCCAGGCGGCCCCCGCAGACCCGGGCGTAGAAATCCTCCCGCGCTGATTTGAGGTCGATGCAGGCCGCGTCCAACACCTTGACAAGTTGCGCCAGGGGCTCGGGATTGACGTAGCCGTTGCTGTGCATCACCTTGAGCAGTCCGCGTTCATGGCACTGACGGCCCAGGTCCAGCATGTATTCCATGAAGATGGTGGGCTCCACGTAGGTGGAGGCCAGGGAGGCCGCCCCGGCGGTCAGGGCCTCGCTGACCGCCCGGTAGGGGCTTAGATCGACGTTGAGGGTCTGCTCGGGTCCCTGCTGGCTGATCTCCCAGTTCTGGCAGAACTGGCAGGAGAAATTGCAGCCCGCCGTGGCCAGGGAAAAGGAGCGGCTGCCGGGCAGCACGTGGAAGAAGGGCTTCTTCTCTATGGGGTCTAGGTGCACGGCGCAGGGGTTGCCATAGACCAGGGTGTGATAGCGGCCGGCGATGTTCTGGCGCACCCGGCAGGCCCCGCGCTGGCCGGGGGCCACCTGGCAGGCCTGGGGGCACAGGGTGCACTGCACGTCCCCGCCGGGCAGGGGTTTGTAGAAGGGGGACTCACGGCTGCCCACCAGCCCGGGTCGCAGCCCCAGGCCCTGGGCGGCCCGGGCCAGCCCCGCCGGCGCCAAGGCGCAGGAAACGCAAGCCGTGGCGGCGGCCCGCAGGAATGCCCGGCGGCTCAAGGCCATCAGAAAACCTGCGCCTGGAAACGATAGAGCCTGACCCCGGGCTGGCGCCAGGCCCCGGCGGGCAGCCCGGCCTTGCGGCACAGCCAGGCCAGGAATTGCTCCCGGTCCCAGCCCTGCTCCAGGGGCACCTGGGGCAGGAGCACCCCGCTGGTCCCCCGGCCCTCTATGAGCAGACCGTCCACGCCCACCCGCACCTCCTCGGGCGAACAGGGCTCAAAGGGCGTGAGCACCGACAGCTCCACTTCCAGGCCCTCCAGCTCGCCCGGGCTCATCGGCGGGAAGCGCGGGTCGCTCAAGGCCGCCTCGCGGGCCATGGCCACCACCTCCCGGGCCAGGGGGCGGCGGGCCTGCATGGTGCCGATGCAGCCGCGCAGCTGGTGGTTATGCTTGAGGGTCACGAATACCCCCGCCGGCCGCAGTATCCGCGGATCGTCCTGGGGGATGGCTGGCGGGGACTGACCGGCCACCGCCGCCTCCACCGCCCGCCGGGCCAGCTCACGCAGGCGGGCCTGCTGCCCGGCGTCCAGCCCCCCGGTGGAGGCCGGCTGCTCCTGGTCGGGGGCCAGCAGGGCGGCGGCCAGATAGCCCACCACCCGCTGGTAATCGCCGGTGGAGCGGCCGCTGTCGGCCTGGGCCAACACCTGGCCTCGGCTGGCGCCCAGCTCTTTGGCCGCCATGAGCACCGCCGCCAGCCCTTGCGCCCCGCAGGCCTCGGCCCGGCCGCCGGCCTCGTCGCTTAAAAGCCCCGGCCCGTCCAGGGCCTCCACCCGCCGGACCACCTGGGCGTCCAGCTCCTGGGCGCGGGCCTGGGGGTGGAAGTGGGACAAATCCGTGGAGGCCACCAGCAGCACCCGCCGGCCCCTGGCCACCTCCGCCAGGGCCTGGCCCAGCTCGCGGGCGCGGGCCAGATCCGGCCCGCCGGTGAGCACCGTCACCAGGGAGGCCCGGGGCAGCGCCAGGCGCAGAAAAGGCATCTGCACCTCCAGGCTGTGCTCCTTGATCTCGGCCTGGCGCAGGAACACGGCCCCCAGGCGGGCGCTCAGCTCGGCGGCCAGGGGCTGATCGACCGGGATATCGCCCAAAGGGGTTTGGAAGGCCCCCGAGGGCCAGATGCTGGGCCTATCCAGGGGAAAGTGATGGCTGGGTCCCACCAGGATCACCGTCTCGGGGGGCGGGTCCAGGGACTGGGCCAGGGCATAGGCGGCCCCGGCCCCCGCGCCGGAGTAGCGGTGGCCGGCATGGGGCACCACCAGGGCCAGCACCCGCCCGGCCGGGCGCGGCCCCCGCCCCAGGGTCAGGAAGGCCTGTAGGCTGCCGGAGAGCTCCTGGGGATCGGCCGGGTACCACAGGCCGGCCAGGCCGTCGGGACGGCTCTGCGGGAGGGGGGCGGCCAGGGCCCGGGCCTGGCTGGGGGCCAAGAGGCCGGCGGCCAGGGCCAGGGCCAGGGTTCCCGCTAGGCGGACCAGGAGTCTGGGCAAAGGGCGCATGCTCTGATTCCGGCTGGTTAATAGTATGATTATAAATAAAATACCATAGTCGCCCGCGCTCTGGCAGGCATTGACGTAGACTGAAGATTGCATCACACTTCACGGATGATAGCGGACCAGGGGCGGGAGAGTAGTCCTTTTAACGGGCGCGGTCAGCGCCTCGGGGCGGATCATGGCCAAGAGCCAGCCTCCTAAAAATCGCGCCCAGACCATCACCGGCGCGGCCATCCTGCTCTTGCTCCTGGCCGTGGCCGCGGGCATCATCTATAAGCAGGCCCATTACGATCCCCTGTCCTGGGGACGTCCCACGCCTCCGCCCGGCGCCGCCGGCCCGGCCGGCGGACCCCTGGACCTGGCCGGGCTCCAGGTACAGGGGATCACCCCCCTGGGGCCGCCCGAGCAGTTCAATCAACAGACCCTCTCGGACAAGATCGACGGCAAGGCCGAGCTGTATCTCTCGGCCGGCTTCCAGGGCCTGGCGACCAGGCGCTACCACCTGCCGCAAAAGCCCCAGGCCTGGTTCGAGGCCTATGTCTTTGACCAAGGCCAGGACCAGGGGGCCTACAGCGTCTTCAGCGTGCAGCGCCGCAACCAGGGCCAAAAGCTGGACCTGGGGGCCGAGGCCCACCTGAACGGCACCTCGCTGTTCATGCTGCGCGGTGCCTACTACGTCGAGGTGATCGCCGCCGGCGACAGCCCGGAGCTTCAGGCGGGCATGCTGGCCTGGGCGGGGGCCTGGCTGGCCGCGACGCCGGCCCCGGCTCAAGCCGCCGGTCCCGGCGAGCTGGATTTGTTCCCGCCCGAGGGGCTGGACCGGCCCAGTCTGTCGCTCTTGGCGGCCAACGTCTTTGGCTGCGACAAGCTGGACCAGGTCTATGCCGGGACCTATGACCTGGCCGGCCAGGAGGCCACCGGGTTCCTGTCCCGCCGGGCGGACGCCAGCCAGGCCCAGGCCCTGGCCCAGGCCTACGTGGAGTTTTTGTTGCAGGCCGGCGGCCAGGAGGAGCCGGGCGCCAGCCCGTTGCCCGGAGCCAGGATGGTGAAGATCATGGATACCTACGAGCTGGTCTTCAGCCAGGGGGCCTTCCTGGCCGGGGTGCACGGGGCCGAGACCCGCCAGGCGGCCCTGGACCTGGGCCAGAGGATTAACCAGCGCCTGCCGGGGGCCAAGCCATGAGCCAGGACAAGCCCGACTCCGTCGCCGCCACGCCCCAGACGGCCGCCCAGGCGCCGGCCCAGGCCGACGGCGACATGGACCGCCGCGATTTTTTGCGCCGCGCCCTGGGGGCCGGGCTGACCGTGGCCGCGGCCGGGGCCTTGGGCTGGGGGCTGTACGACCCCCACGGACCCAGGGCCGGCGGGGCCGCCCAGGCCGCCGTCAAGCTGGGCGATTACTCCCTGAAGGACCAGGCCGGCCGGCTGGCCGTGGTGCGCGCCAGCCAGAGGGTGCCGGCCTTGCTGGCCGGACTCAAGGCCCTGGGCGGCTTGGAGGCCTTCATCAAGCGCGGCGACCGGGTGCTGATCAAGGTCAACGCCGGTTTCGCCACCCCGCCCAATATGGGGGCCACCACCAACCCTGAACTTCTGGGTGAGTTGATCAGGCAATGCCTGGCCGTGGGCGCCGAGAGGGTGGTGGTCACCGACAACCCCATCAACGACCCCCAGTCCTGCTTCGCCCTGACCGGCATCGGCCAGGCCACCCAGGAGGCGGGCGGGGTGCTGGCGCCGCCCCTGGAACGCCACTTCCACCCCACCACCGTGGAGGGCGCCCGCCTGATCCGCGACTGGCCCCTCTTGTACGGGCCTTTCGAGGGCGTCAACAAGGTCATCGGCCTGTGCCCGGTCAAGGACCATCACCGCTCCGGCGCCTCCATGACCATGAAGAACTGGTACGGGCTCCTGGGCGGGCGGCGCAACATCTTCCACCAGGATATCCACACCATCATCGCCGAGCTGGCCATGCTGGTGCGCCCCAGCCTGGTGATCCTGGACGGCGTGGTGAGCATGATCAGCAACGGCCCCACGGGGGGATCGCCCGATGACCTCAAACCCACCGGCACCCTGATCCTCTCCACCGACCAGGTGGCCGCCGACGCCCTGGGCGCCACCCTCTTGGGCAAGACCCCTGCGGACCTGCCCTTCATTGGCAACGCCGCCGCCGCTGGCCTGGGCACCGTCGACTGGCGATCCCTCAAGCCCCTGGAACTGAGCCTGCAGGGCAGGGGGGCCAAGGCATGGGCATAGTCACGGTCCGGCGCATCAGCCAGGTCTTCTTTTTTGGCTGGTTCCTGTGGTTCTGCCTGGTCAGCTCCCTGGGCGAGCAGTACTGGCAACTGCGCGGCTGGCCGGTGAACTGGTTTCTGCAACTGGACCCCCTGGCCGCCCTGGGCAGTCTCCTGGCCTCGGGCAGCCTGTACTCGGGCATGGCCTGGGCCGTGCTCACCATCGCCTTGACGGCGCTGCTGGGGCGCTTCTTCTGCTCCTGGGTCTGCCCCTTCGGGGCCATGCATCATTTCCTGGGCTGGCTGTCCAGCCGACGAGCCAACGCCCGCCAGCTCATGCAAAAAAACCAGCCCCACCCGGCCCAGGCCCTGAAGTACTACCTGCTGCTGGGCTTGTTGGCCGCCGCCGGCGCCCAGACCCTGCACCACCTGGCCCAGACCCCCTTGCGCCTGGGGGCGGTGTCGGGCTGGCTGTTGCTGCTGGGCATCCTGGTCGCCTTGACGGCCCTGGCCGTGCGGCGGCTGTGGCCCCAGCCCCGGCGGGCCTTGGCCGCCGGCCTGGGGGTGCTGGCGCTGCTGGTGGGCTTAAGCCTGTGGTCCTCGCCGGGCGAGGTGATCGGGGCCTCCCTGCAGACCGGCCTGCTGGACCCCATCCCCCTGGCCCAGCGCTCGCTGAACCTGATCCTGTTGCCGGCCCTGGACGCCGCCGTGGGCAAGCTTTCGGTGGCCGCGCGCCACTACCAGGGGGCCTGGCTCATCGCCGGCATCTTCATCGCCGCCTTGCTGCTCAACTTCAAGGTGCCGCGCTTCTACTGCCGCTTCGTCTGTCCCCTGGGGGCCTTGATGGGCCTGCTGGGGCACTGGGCCTTGTGGCGGGTGGGCCGGCGCGACGCCGCGTGCAAGGGCTGCCAGCTCTGCCAGACCCGCTGCGAGGGGGCCTGCGATCCCTACCATGAGCTGCGCCAGAGCGAGTGCGTCTTGTGCATGAACTGCCTGGACACCTGCCGCGACGCCCAGATGATCTATCAGACCAGTCGCTCGGCCGGTGGCGAGGCCTCCCTGCCAGACATCTCCCGCCGGGGGGTGATCCTCTCGCTCATCTCGGGGGTGGCGGCGGTGCCGGCCCTGCGCCTGGGCGGGCTGGTGGGTCCCAACTGGTCGCCGGCCCTGATACGTCCCCCCGGCGCCCTGGGCGAGGAGCAGTTCGTGGAGCGCTGCCTCAAGTGCGGCCAGTGCATGCGCGTCTGCCCCACCAACGTCTTGCAGCCAACCGGCCTTGAGCAGGGCCTGGAGGCCCTGTGGACGCCCTCCTTGAACATGCGCATCGGCACCAGCGGCTGCCAGCTCAACTGCGTGGCCTGCGGCCAGATCTGCCCCACGGCCGCTATCCGGCCGCTGAGCCTGGACGAAAAACGCGGCCAGGGGGCCTTTGCCGCCGCCGGGCCGGTGCGCCTGGGCACCGCCTTCGTGGACCGGGGGCGCTGCCTGCCCTGGGCCATGGACCGGCCCTGCATCGTCTGCCAGGAGAACTGCCCGGTGAGCCCCAAGGCCATCGTCACCAAGGAACATTACGCCGTGCTGGCCCGGGGGCGGCTGGTGGCCATCAAGGGCCAGTCGTACATGCTCTCCGGCCTGGACCTGCCCCCCGGCCGCCTGGGCACCGGCGATTACTTCCTCCAGGCCGCCGGTGGCGATGCCGCCAGCCGGCGGCGCATCCGCGAAAACGGCGCCGACAACATGAAGCTCTTGGCGGGCGAAGGCTGGCTGCCCTCCCAGGGCCAGGAGGTGGAGGTGGCGGTGCGCCTGCAACAGCCCCAGATCGACCCCAGCCGCTGCATTGGCTGCGGGGTCTGCGAGCACGAGTGCCCGGTGAGCGGGCGGCGGGCCATCCGGATCTTTGCCGAGAACGAATCGCGCAGCCCCAAGCGCTCGCTGCTGCTTTAGCGGCTCCGCCCCCCGGCGCATGATAAAATTAAGGCCGGCACGCGAAGCCGGTGAACAAGCGACCCCCTCTGGGCCATCAATACCTGCAAAGGAGTAGGCGCCATGTCCAGCAAAGACCAACCCGGTTCCCGCCGCGATTTCCTCAGGGCCGTGGGCCTGGCTGGCGTGGGCGGCATGCTGGCCGCCAGCGGCTCTCTGGCCCTGGCCGCCGGCGAGCCCCCCGCCGCCACCAGCGAGCCCATGCCCCAGCGCACCCTGGGCAAGACGGGGGCCATGGTGCCCATGCTGGCCTTGGGCACCATGTGGGACACCCCCACCAACCAGATCGTGCTCAAGCAGGCCCTGAAGCTGGGCGTGACCTACTGGGACACGGCGGAGAGCTACGAGGGCGGGCGCAGCGAGGAGGGCATCGGCCAGTTCTTCAAGAAGAACCCCGAGGCCAGGGCGCGGGTCTTCCTGGTGACCAAGTCCTACGACGCCACCCGCACGGCCAAGGTTTTCGACGAGCACCTGAATCAGTCCCTCAAGCGCATGAACACCGACTACATCGACCTGTGGTTCGTGCACAGCCTGACCACTATCGACGAGTTCAACCAGCCCCACATCAAGGCCTGGGCCGCCAAGGCCAAGGCCGAGGGCAAGATCAAGCACTTCGGCTTCAGCACCCACAAAAACATGGAGGACATCCTGTCGGCCGCCGCCAAGCTGGACTGGGTGGACGCCATCATGATGACCTACAACTACCGCATCATGCACAACCAGAAGATGAAGGACGCGGTGAAGGCCTGCCATGAGGCCGGCATCGGGCTCACGGCCATGAAGACCATGGGCGGCGGGCCGGTGAAGTCCGACGGCGAGGGCGATCCGGCCCTGGCCGAGCGCTTCCTCAGCCAAGGCTACTCGGCCGAGCAGGCCAAGCTCAAGGCCGTGTGGAGCGACGAGCGCATCGCCAGCATCTGTTCCCAGATGCCCAACCTGGCCATCCTGGGGGCCAACTCCGCCGCGGCCATGGACAAGACCAAGCTGGCCGCCGAGGACCTGGGCTGGCTGCGTCAATACGCCGAGGCCACGGCTTGCGACTACTGCGCCGGCTGCTCGGGCATCTGCGAGGAGACCCTGGGTCAGGCCCTGCCCGTGGGCGAGGTGATGCGGGCCATGATGTACTACCGCTCCTACCACGACCTGGCGCGCGCCCGGGATCTGTTCGCCCAATTGCCCACCGAGGGGTTGGCCAGCCTGTCTTCCGGGGACCTGGCTCGGGCCGAGCGGCGCTGCCCGCAGGGTCTGGCCATCGCCCGTTTGCTCCAGGAGGCCCAGGAATCGCTGGCCTAAAAGCGCGGCCGGCGCGGGCGTGAATAATCAGCGCCGGACGAGGTTGCCAAGAACGGGGTTTTTGTTATAATAGGCAGCCGTTGCCGATGGTTTACAAAATATGCGCCCGTAGCTCAGTGGATAGAGCGCCGGACTACGAATCCGTAGGCCGCAAGTTCGAATCTTGCCGGGCGCACCAAGAAAAACGAGGGGTTAG
>JAZDIQ010000005.1:0-18970 GCA_043804825.1 Pseudomonadota bacterium | reverse complement strand
AAACTGCAAGGCGTGCTCACCCAGCGCGACATACTCAGGGGCATCGAGCCCAAGTTCGCCCGCGACCTCAAGAACGGCGCCGCGCTCTTGTGGGAGGACCTGTTCTCCACCGGGGCGCAGCAGCAGTCCAAGAAGCCCATCAAGGACTTCATGTCCCCGGTGGCCAGCGCGGTGCAAGCCGATGACGGCCTTTTGAAGGCCAGCCACATCATGGTGGTGGAGGGCGTGGACCTGGTGCCGGTGATGGACAACAACCGGGTGTTGGGGGTGGTGCGCCTGGATGACGTGTTCCACGAGATCAGCAAGACCATCTTGTCCAATTAACGCAATCAGGGCGGTGACCCCATGGTTTTGGGCCGGCTGAAAGGCCTGGGCTTCAGGCGCAAGCGCCAGGCGGGCGAGGCGGGGGACAAGGCGTCCCCCGCGGCGCCCGTCGTTAACCCCGAACTGGCCGCCCGCTACCAGGCCTTCCTGAGCCTCTTAAAGGCCAACAACCGCGCCCTGGAGATCATGGCCGAGTTGCAGGCCCGGGTGCGGGGCGAGGTGGAGCTTTCCACCGACTACGTGCAACAGAGCGTGGGGGAACTGGCCGACCAGGTGGGCGGCATCGTGGCGTCCCTGGATCAGATGTCGCCGGCCAGCGCCCAGGGCCTCAAGGAGGTCCACGAGGACCTGGTGGGGCGCATCCTGCAACGCCTGTCCAGCCGGCGGGCCATCCCCCAGGCCCCCCTGGTGCTGCCCCTGGGGCGCATCGGCTCCGACATGGAGGAGGTCGTGGGGGGCAAGGCCTCCCACCTGGGGGAGATGGTCTCCCAGATGGAGATGCCGGTGCCCCCGGGTTTCGCCGTCACCACCTACGCCTTCAAACGCTTTCTGGACCACAACGATCTATGGGAGCGCCTGGGCCAGGTCATGGCCCAGGCCGACCTGGACGATCCCCAGGGCGTGCTGGAGGCCTGCCGGAGCATGGAGGGGCTGGTCCTGGCCGGCCAGCTGCCCCCGGACTTGGAGCAGGCCCTGGATGCGGCGCTGGATGAGCTACTGCAAGGGGGGGAGGCCGACGCGGGCATGGCGGTGCGCTCCAGCGCCGTCTTGGAGGACACCGCCGCCGGTTTCGCCGGCCAGTATGAGAGCGCCCTCAACGTGGCGCGAGCCGACCTGTGCGAACAATACCGCCGCGTCATCGCCAGCCAGTTCAGCCCCCACGTGGTCAGCTTCCGCCACCAGCGGGGCCTGGGCCTGGAGGACGTGGCCATGGCCGTGGCGGTGATGCTCATGATCCCGGCCGCGGCCTCGGGCGTGCTCTACACCTGCAACCCCAACGACCCCGAACAGAAGGCCATGATGATCAGCGCCGTGCGCGGCCTGGGGGCCAAGGCCGTGGGCGGTCAGATGCCCTCGAGCCTCTATCTGGTGGAAAAATCCCCCACCGCCGCGGTGCTCAGGCAGGAGATCATCAGTCAGGAGACCATGAGCGTCTGCCAGCCCGGGGGCGGGGTGGCAGAGGCGCCGGTGCCCGAGGAGCTGAAGGACGAGCCCCTGCTCACCCCGGGTCAACTGCGGGCCCTGGCCGATCTGGGGCTCAGGCTGGAAGATCACTACGGCCGTCCGGTGGACGTGGAATGGGCCTTGGGACCCCGGGGCGAGCTGTACCTGTTGCAGGCCCGGGGCCTGCGCATCATCACCAAGGGCATCCAGCCCGCCGACTACGACCGCCTGGTGGCCGGGTACGCGGTGCTGATCAAAGACGGCCTCACCGCCAGCCCGGGCGTGGCTGCCGGCCCGGTGGTGCAGGTGCAGACCTCCTCGGACCTGTCCAAGGTGAAAAAGGGCTGCGTGCTGGTGGCCCAGTCCAGCCTGCCCGAGTATGCCATGTTCCTGGAGCAGGCGGCGGCCCTGGTCACCGAGGTGGGCGGCGTGGCTTCCCACCTGGCCTCGGTGGCCCGCGAGCGCCGGGTGCCGGCCATCTTCGTGGCCAGCGGCGCCCGCGAGCTTCTGGCCGAGGGCCAGCCGGTGACCGTGGACGCCGACCGGGGCATCATCTACCAGGGGCGCATCCAGGCCCTGGTGGTGCTGCAAAAAAAGCGCTTCCTGGCCCTGGCCGAGACCCAGGCCTACCACAACCTGGAGCGGGTGCTATCGAGCATCACCCCCCTGAACCTCACCGACCCCCGGCTGCCCGATTTCAAGCCCGCCGGCTGCCGCAGCCTGCACGACATCACCCGCTACTGCCACGAGATGGCCATGCAGGAGATGTTCCGCTACGGCGAGACCTGCCTGGACAACTCTGGCCAGGACGCCTGCCTGACCCAGGGCGCGGCCCGCCGGCTCATCGCCAACTTTCCCCTGGAGCTGTACCTCATCGACCTGGGCGGTGGCCTGTCGGCCGGGGCCGCCGGCCCCCAGGTGCGCGAGCAGGACATCGCCAGCGGACCCATGCTGGGGCTCTTGAAGGGCATCCACTCCGTGGAATGGCGCGGCCCCGGGGCAGTGGAGGCCCACACCCTGGCCAAGTCCCTTGAGGAGCGCGGCGAGGGCCAGCACTCGGGCCTGGCCTTCAGGCACAACTACGTGCTGCTCAGCCGCGAGTACATGAACCTTAGCTCCCGCCTGGGCTTTCATTACTCCACCCTGGACGCCTATTGCTCCCCCACCGACGGCGACAACTACATTAGAATGACCTTCATGCGCGGCGGCGCCGACCCCGCCCGGCGCGCCCGGCGCGCCCGCTACATCGGCACCATCCTGGAGCGCTCGGGTTTTTGGGTGGAGGTCAAGGAGGACAACGTCTTCGCCCGCATGGAAAAGTATCCGGCGGGGGTGTTGGAGGACAAGCTGGGGGTGATCGGGCGCCTGATCGTGTGCACGCGCCAGATGGACATGGTCATGTTCAACGACGCGGTGGTTGATTGGTATATAGAGCAGTTCATGAAAGGTGAGATGTTGCCCGGACTGGGCGGTTAGGCCCGCATGGTGAAAGGAACGGTCAAATGAGGAAGTGGGTTTACCTGGTCTGGCTTTTGGCGCTGATGGGCCTGGCCGCCGCTCCGGCCTGGGCCGCCGCTCCGGGCGGGGCCGGGGACATCCTGGTCATCACCGGCAGGGTGGCCGACGCCCACGGCAAGGGCGTCAAGGACGCGGCCATCGAGGTCCTGGTGGGCGGCCAGAAGGTGCATCTGGATGACGAGCTGGTTTCCTTGAAGGACGGCAAATACCATGCCGAGTTCAAGCTGCCGGCCGGCACCCTGCCCGGCGCCCAGGTGGCCGTGGCGGTGAACAAGCCCGCCCACCGCGACACGGGACCCCTGCCCCTGGACCATCTGTTCAAGGACCGCGTGGACGAGCAGGGCAACACCCATTACCTGGCTTCCCAGAACGTGACCTTCCAGCGGGCCATAACCCCGGCCTTCTGGATCGCCACCCTGGTGCTGGTGGCGGTGTATGTGCTGATCGCCTTCGAGCTGATGCACCGCACCCTGGCGGCGGTGCTGGGCGGGGCGCTCTTGCTGACCATCTCCTACACCGCCGGCACCTTTGACCACGCCTATTTCGTGGTGTCCTTCGAGGACGCCATGAAGGCCATCGACATGAACGTCATCTTCTTGTTGATGGCCATGATGATCATCGTGGGCGTGCTCAAGAAGACCGGCGTGTTCCAGTGGCTGGCCTACAAGTCCTTCCAGGCGGCGGGGGGCAACGTCTTCGCCCTGGCGGGCATCCTGATGTTCATCACCGCGGTGTGCTCGGCCTTTCTGGACAACGTCACCACCATGCTGCTGATCATCCCCGTGACCATGGAGATCGCCGGCACGCTCAAGATCAACCCCATGGCCTTGCTCCTGCCCGAGGCCTTCGCCAGCAACGTGGGCGGCACCGCCACCCTCATCGGCGACCCGCCCAACATCATGATCGGCTCCTACGCCAAGTTGACCTTCGTGGACTTCGTGGGCCACCTGAGCCTGATCTGCCTGTTGTGCCTGGCCGTGACCATCGTCTACTTCGTGTGGGTGTACAGGAAGGAATACCACAAGGCCAAGGTGGACGACGTGCCCCGCATGGTCAAGTACCTGCGCGAGGCCTACAAGATCACCAACGCCAAGCTGTTGGCCATCGGCGGCGCCATCCTGGGCATCACCATCTTCCTGTTCATCGTGCACGGGGCCTTGCACATGGAGCCCTCGGTGGCCGCCCTCATTGGCGCCTCGGTGCTGCTGGTCCTGAGCAAGGTGGACATCGTGGAGATGCTGGAGCACGAGATAGAGTGGCCCACGCTCATCTTCTTCATGTTCCTGTTCGTGGTGGTCTCCGGGGCCGAGGAGGCGGGGCTGATTCAGGTCATCGCCGACTGGGTCAAGGACATGAGCCAAGGCTCGCGGGTGGTGGCCATCATCATGATCCTGTGGGTCAGCGCCATCGCCAGTGCCTTTATCGACAACATCCCCTTCACCGCCACCATGCTGCCCATCGTGGCCTACCTCACCGAGGCCATCCCCGGCGCCCAGTCCGGCGTCTTGTGGTGGGCCTTGAGCCTGGGCGCCTGTCTGGGCGGCAACGGCACCATGATCGGCGCTAGCGCCAACGTGGTCACTTGCGGCATGGCCGAGAAGGCTGGCTACCCCATCAGCTTCATGGCTTATATGAGGGCCGCCTGGTGGCCCATGGTCATCACCATCTTCATGGCCATGGGTTGGCTGTTGTTGATCGAGAAGTAGCCCCCTGGCGGGGGGCCTGCCCCCCAACGCCACACCGCCCGGACCTGGCCGTAACGCTTGGGTCCGGGCGGTTTTTGCGCGACCAGACGGGTCGGGGAGAGGCGAACGGGGCCGCGCCCCCGCTCGGGAGACGCGGCCCTGGTTTTGGGAGCCCGGGGGCTGGGATCAGTCGCGCTTGGCCTTGCCCCGGCCGGAGCGTTCGTCGATGTCGCCGGGGTACATCACCGCCTCGTGGCCACGCTCGCCGGTGCGGATGCGCACGACCTCTTCCACGGGCAGCACGAAGATCAGGCCGTCGCCGGCCTCGCCGCTGTCGCCGGTCTTGGCCGCCTTGACGATGGCCTCGATGGTCTTGTCCAGGTTGTAGTCGCTGAGGATGATGTTGAGCTGCATCTTGGGCAGCATGTCCACCACGTAGGAGCCCGAGCGGCCGGAGAGCACGATGCCTCCCTGGCGCCCGCGGCCGCGAATCTCGAAGGTGTTCATGCCCAGGATGCCGATCTGTTTCAGGGCCTCGCGCACGTCGTTGACCTTGTCCTCGCGGATGATGGCTTCTATTTTTTTCAGCATGCCGCTGCCTCCCTGGTCATGGGATGGTGATTTTCCGGCTGCGCCGGCCCCATTTGTCTAGGAATATGCTCTCTCACCATGGGAACTGATGTCCAGCCCCACTTCTTCCTCCACGTGGGTCACGCGCAGGCCGATGGACCAATCCAACAGCTTGGCCAGGACGTAGGTTACCACGAAAGCGAAGACCATGGTGACGATGGTGGCCAACAATTGCACGCCGAACTGGCCGGGGTTGCCGTAGAACAGGCCGTTGCCGCCCTGGGCGTTGACGCTGGTGGTGGCGAAAAGGCCGGTGGCCAGGGTGCCCCAGGTGCTGGCCATGCCGTGGCAGGCCCAGACATCCAGGGACTCGTCCAGACCCCGGTTCTGGCGCAGGCGGATGGCGTAGTAGCTTAAAGGCGCGGCCACCGCGCCGATGACCATGGCCGCCAGGGGGGTGACGTAGCCCGAGGCCGGGGTGACGGCGGCCAGGCCCACCACCATGCCCGTGGCCAGGCCCAGGGTGCTGGGGCGGCCGTCCAACCAGGACAAGAGCATCCACACCAGGCCGGCGGTGGCGCCGCTGGTATTGGTGGTAAGAAGCGCGTTGCCGGCCACGCCCGAGGCGGTCAGCGCCGAGCCGGCGTTGAAGCCGAACCAGCCCACCCACAACAGCCCGGCGCCCAGCACCGTGTAGGGGACGTTGTTGGGCTCCATGGGGAAGTTGCCAAAACCCTTGCGCGGGCCGATGGCCATGGCAAAGGCCAGGGCGCTGAAGCCGGCCGCGATGTGCACCACGGTGCCGCCGGCAAAGTCCAGCACGCCCATCTCGCTGAGCCAGCCGCCCTTGCCCCACACCCAGTGGCACAGGGGGTCATAGATCAGGGTGGCCCACAACAGGGCGAAGATCAAGAAAGTCTTGAAGCGCACGCGTTCCACGAAGGCCCCGGTGATGAGCGCCGGGGTGATCACCGCGAACATCATCTGGAAGGCGGCGAAGACCGTGTGGGGTATGGTCTTGGCGTAATCGGGGCTGGGCTCGGCGCCCACGCCCAAAAAGCCCAGGTGATCCAGCCCGCCGATATAGCCGCCGATGCTCGTGCCAAAGGCCAGGCTGTAGCCGAAGAGGATCCACTGCACCCCGATCAGGGCCATGAAGACGTAGCTGAGGGTGAGGGTGGAGAGCAGGTTTTTCTTGCGGACCATGCCGCCGTAAAAAAAGGCCAAGGCCGGGGTCATCAGCATTACCAGGGAGCAGCAGACCAGCACCCAGGCGGTGTCGCCGGCGTTGATGGCAAGGGGCATCGGTGGTTTCTCCTTACAAATTTGCGGTTACCGCGCCGGTCACGGCCGCCGCGCCGCCCGGCCGGACCGTCCCCGGCGGCGCACAGGCCAATATTGTTGAGCGCTGCTGAGCAGATATCGTGCCAGGCTAGGTTTGAGCGGTTCCATGACAATATTGTTAACTATTTAGAAGGTCAACAGGGGTGGTTGGGAGGCTATTTTCATACCTATGGGTATTTGTTGGGCTGGCTTGGCGTCCGGTCCAAGGCCGAGCCAGGCAGGGCGCTGGCGGGGGTGCGGCAGGGCGCAGGCCATTATCTTACTGAAAGTAATTATATATTATGTATGGATGGGCTGGGAGGGGTCTCGGGGGGCGGAGGTTGGCCCCAAAAATACCTATTGGTAGCCTCCGTCCTGCAACATACTAAAATGTAGCATGCCGGCGAGTAGGCCCGCGATAAAGCCACCATCAGGTATGATTGGCGCTTGGGGCCTACTCAGGCGATGACCCCGGCCCGCCGCAGCTCGGCGATCTGGTCCCGCCCGTAGCCCAGCCCCTGCAACACCTGGGCGCTGTGCTGGCCCAGGCCGGGGGCGGCGGCCAGGGGCGGGACCGGCGAGGCCGAAAGCTTCAGCGGGCAGGCCAGGTGGCGGCGGCCGGCCTGGTCAACCTCCACCATGCCTCGCTGGCGGGCCAGGGGCGCCTCCACGGCCTGGCCCAGGCTCAGCACCGGCTCGGCGCAGCAATCGGCCTGGACCAGCAGGCTGGTCCAGTGCTCCAGGTCCTGGCCGGCGAAGATGGCCGCCACCTGGGCGATGGCCTCCGCCCCGCCGAACTGCCGGGGCAGCAGGTCCGGGCGCTCCACTGCCTGGCAGAAGTTCCGCCAGAATTTGGGCTCCAGGGCGCCCAGGGACATGTGCCCGCCGTCCTTGGTACGGTACAGACCGTAGCAGGGCGCGCCGCCGTTGAGCAGCATGGCCGCCGGCCCTTGGGGCGACAGCCCGGCCTCAACCCCGGCCCAGACCATGGTGGCCAGGGAGAGCGAGGCGTCGTACATGGCCACGTCCACCAGCTGGCCGCGCCCGGTGGTCCCCCGCTGGATCACCGCCGCTAAAAGCCCGCACATAGCCGGCCAGGAGCCGCCGGCCAGGTCGGCGATCTGCACCCCGGGCAGGGCCAGGTCGCCGGCCTGGCTGCCGGTCATGCCCAGCACGCCGGCCCGGGCCAGGTAGTTGACGTCGTGGCCGGCCTGCCGGCTGTGCGGCCCCTGCTGGCCGTAGCCGCTGATGGAGACCTGAATCAGGCGCGGGTTGCGCTCGGCCAGGCTGGCATAGCCCAGGCCCAGGCGCTCGCACGTGCCGGGGCGGAAGCCTTCCACCAGCACGTCGTGGCTCTCCAGAAGCTTCAGGCATATCTCCCGGCCTTGGGGGTGCTTGAGGTTGAGCGCCAGGCTTCTTTTGCCCCGGTTGAGGGTGCCGAAGAAGGCCGCGCCCAGGCCGCTGCCGTCGCCGAGGCCCCGGCAGTAGTCGCCGCCGGCGGGGTTTTCCAGTTTGAGCACCTGGGCCCCCAGACAGGCCAGGAGCCAGGTGAGATAGGGACCAGGCAGGTTCATGGACAGATCCAGGACCTTGAGGCCCTTCAGGGCGGGGGTCATGATTCCTCCTTTGCCAGGCCTGATGACAGTGCTTAGGTGTTCAGATCCTCCAGGGCCTGTTCAGTTTGGCTCAGCATGCGCTCCAGGGAAAACTCGGCCGCCACCCGCCCGCGCAGCTCCTGGCCCAGGCGCTGGCGCTGGTCCGGTGCCAGGGCCAGCAAATCCAGGCCGGCCTTGGCCAGGGCGGCGGCGTCGCCGGGCGGGGCCACCAACTCGGGACGGCCCAGCAGCCAGGGGGCGTCGCCCACGGCCGTGACCAGGCAGGGCCTGGCGCAGGCCATGGCCTCGCCCACCACGTTGGGAAAGCCCTCGCCAAAGGCCGAGGAGAGCACGCAGACATCCAGGGCGTTGATCACCGCCGGCATGTCCCGGCGCGGCCCGGCCCAGATCAAGGCCTTGGCCAGGTCCAACTGGTCGGCCTGGGCGCGCAGGCGGGCGGCCAATAACTCCGGCCCCCCGCCCACGCAGGCAAAGCGTGCCTCGGGGAGCTGGCGCCGGATCAGGGCCGCGGCCTTCAGAAAGGTGTGGTGGTCCTTCATGGGGTCCAGGCGGGCCACCAGGCCGATCAGGGGCGCGGACTGGGCCACCCCCCAGGCGGCGCGCACCCTGGCCCCGGCCGGGGGGTCGGGCCGGAACATATCCACGTCGATGCCGTTGGGGATCACCAGGAGCTTGGAGGCGGGCAGACCCTGCTTTTGCAGCAACGAGGCCCCGCTGCGGGAGTTGACGATGATGCGCGCCGCGCCCCGGGCCGAGACCCCCAAGAGGCCGTGGCTGAGCCGCGCGAACCAGCCGTAGCGGCTTAGGTCCATGTCGCTGGCCCGCACCCCCCAGGCCACCTGCAAGCCCGGGCAGAAAGGCCGTAGCCAGGCGGCCAGCAGGTTGGGGGTGTCCAGGAAGCTGTAGAGCACCTGGGTCCGCTCCCGCCTGAGCCAGGTCCGCAGGCGGGCGGCAAAGGCCAGCATATCCCAGCGGCCGGATTTGCCCAGGTCGATCAAAGGCACCCCGGCGGCGTTCAGTTCGTCCGCCAGGGGTCCGCCGCCGTAGAAGACCAGCACGCTCACCCGGTGGCCGCGTTGGTGCAGCCCCCTGGCCAGCAGACACAACTGGCGCTCGGCCCCGCCCAGCTCCAGGGAACGTATCAGGAGGGCGATCCTCACGCCGCCGCTCCGGGGTATTCATCCAGCCAGAGCTGGAACATCAAGACCGGCCACAGGTAATAGTGCCAGGCCTTGGCGCCGGCCTGGTGCTCCCGCCAGGCCCGGCGGATGGGGGCGGGGTCGAAGAAGCCCTGGCGGTGCAGGCGTCTCTCATCCAGCAAGGCCTCGGCCCAGGCCCGCATGGGCCCCTTCAGCCAGGCGTCGATGGGCAGCCCGAAGCCCATCTTGGGCCGCTCGATCAGGGCCGGGGGCACGTACTTGTAGAGCACCTGGCGCAGGAGCCACTTGCCCACATCGCCGCGCATCTTCATCTCCAGGGGCAGGCGCCAGGCCAGCTCCACCAGGCGGTAATCCAAGAGGGGAGCGCGGGCCTCCAGGGCCACGGCCATGCTGGCCCGGTCCACCTTGACCAGGATGTCGTCGGGCAGGTAGGAGACCAAATCCAGGTACATCATGCGTTGGCGAAAATCGGGCAGGTCCGGCCACCGGGCGGGGTCGGTCAGCGCCGTCGGGGGCTCGCTGGCGCCGGGCACCAGGGCCGCCGGTTCCTTCCACAGTGAGACCAGGCCCCGGTAAAAGGCCTCGGGCGTGCCCGAGGAGAGCATGCCGGCCAGCTCGTGCAGATGATCGCCAGGGTGCTTGAAGTGCATGCGCCGGGGCAGCAGCCAGGCGCAGGCGCCAAAGAGCCGGTCCCAGGCCCGGGGGCTGGCGGCCCGGATGAGCGCTCCGGCCAGAGCCTTGAGCGGCGCCGGCAGGCCCCCGGCCCGTCCCCAGACGCGGCTGGCCAGGAAGTAGCGGTCATAGCCGCCGAACAGCTCGTCCCCGGCGTCGCCGGAGAGCGCCACGGTGACATCCCGCCGGGCCATCTGGCTGACCAGGAAGGTGGGTATCTGGGAGGAATCGGCAAAGGGCTCGTCGAACATGTGGGCCAGCTGGGGCACCACGTCCAGGGCCTGTTGCCAGGTGACGTAAAGCTCGCTGTGCGCCGTGCCCAGGTGGGCGGCCACGGCCCGGGCGTGGGGGGCCTCGTCATAGGCCGCCTCGGGGAAACCGATGCTGAAGCTGCGCACCGGCTGGTCGGACTGGGCCTGCATCAAGGCCACGATCAGCGAGGAATCCACGCCCCCGGAGAGAAAGGCCCCCAGGGGCACGTCGGCCACCATGCGTATCTTCACCGCGTCCAGGAGAAGCTCTTCCAGGCGGGCGGCGGCCTCTTGGGGGTCCAGGGTCAGGGGCCGGGCCTGGCCCTCTTGGGCCATGTCCCGGGCCGACCAATAGGGCCGGGGCGCGGGCAGCAGACCCCGCTCGCCGGCGCCCAGGCTCAGGATGCTGGCTGGCGGCAGCTTGCGCAGGCCCTCATAGATGCAGTAGGGGCCGGGCACGTAGTTGTGGCGCAGGAACAGGGCCAGGGCGTCGCGGTCCACGCGGGCGCTGAAGGCCGGATGGGCGGTGAGCGCCTTCAGCTCCGAGCCGAAGAGAAAGACCCCGCCCGACCAGCCGTAGTACAGGGGCTTCTTGCCCAGGCGGTCGCGGATGAGGTGTAGCCGTCGCTCGTGGCGGTCCCACAGGGCGATGGCCAGCATGCCGTTGAGGCGTTTGGCGCATGCCTCCACGCCCCAGCGGGCGAAGCCCTCCAGGATGATCTCGCTGTCGGAGTGCCCTCGCCAGGCTATTGCGCCGTGCTGGCGCTCCAGCTCGGCGCGCAGCTCCGCGAAATTGTACACCTCGCCGTTGAAGACCATGGCCCAGCGCCCGTCGTGGGAGAGCATGGGCTGGTGCCCCAGGGGCGACAGGTCGATGATGGACAGCCGCCTATGCCCCAGGGCCAGGCCGGCGGCTTGGTCGGCCCAGGCCCCGGCGTCGTCGGGGCCGCGATGGGCGATGGCCGAGGCCATGGCCGTCACCAGGCCCAGCATCTCGGGCTCGGCCTGGCTGGCCCGGCTATCCAGAAATCCGCAGATGCCGCACATCAGCCTACTCGTCTGGATGAGTTGACAGCCCTAACCGGGAGCCCGTGCGGTTGGCAAGGGCTACAGCGCCAAACGACTCGCAATGGCAGCCAGGGCACCTGGCCCTTATCCAACCAACTCGGAGAGCATGGCCAACTCCAGGTCCAGCACCCGGCTGAAGCTGTAATCCGCCTGCATCTGCCGCCGGGCCACCTCGCCCAGGCGGGCGCGCAGGTCCGCGTCACCCAGGAGCCGGCTTAAACCCTCGTGGATGTGCTCGGCCTCCAGGCCGCACAAGAGCCCGCTCTGCTCGTGGGCGATGATCTCGCGGATGCCCGGGGCGTCGCTGCCCAGCACCGCCGCGCCGCAGGCCATGGCCTCGATCAGGGCCTTGGGGTGGTGCTCGCCCTTACTGGGCAGCACGCAGACCGTGGCCTGGCGCATCAAGGCCGGCAGGTCCGGGTTGGCCACCCGCCCCAGGAAGCGCACGGGCAGGCCGTGCTCGATCACCAGGGCCTCCAGGGCCGGCCGCTGGGGACCTTCGCCCACCAGGTGCAGTTCGGCGTCCAGCCCCCGCATGGCCAGCAAGAGGGGCTCCAGGTTTTTTTCCTGGTGCAGGCGGCCCACGTAGAGAACCAGATCAGAGCGGCGCTGCTCGGGGCCATGGGGTGTGAAGAGGTCGGTGTCCACGTAGTTGGGGATCACTCGGATGCGCTGGGGCGGCACGCCGTAGCGGTGGGCCAGGGTGCCGGCCATGGCCGGGGTGGTGACCACGCAGCAATCGGCGGCGTTGAGCACCCGGGTCTCCAGGCTATACCAGCGCTGGGCCTCGGGGGAGTCTTCGCCGGCGCGCCAGATGGCGATGTTGGAGGGCAGGTAGCCGCAGCGGGCCACGAAGGCGTGGCCGGCCCGGCGGGCGGCGGCGAGAGCCAGGTCCGCGCCCTGCATCTGGTTGGTCTTGACCACCGCCGGGCCCTGGTGGCCGATGGTCCGCCCGCTCTGGAGCAAGAGGCGATACAGGCGCCCGGGCAGGCCCAGGCGGTTGTCCAACACCTTGAGCCCCCCCAGATCGGGGGCCAGGGCGCGGTCATGCTTGCCGTAGCTGACCATGCTCACCCCGGCCAGGTGGCTCAAGAGGGCGCGGTAGATGGCTGTCTCGCGCTCCAGGGTGCCGCCGGCCCGCCAGTCGGCCAGGGATGAGCCCAGGCTGAGGAACAGGAATAGCCTGGCCCGCCCCAGGCCCTCCAGGCCCAGGGAGCAGCAGGCCGGCGCGTGGATTATGCCCATGCCCGCGCTGCCGCCCTAGGCCCGGCGGCCCAGGAGCCAGGCCACCAGCTCCAGGTCAAAGGGCGTGTCGATATCAAAGGACTCCTCGGGGGCCATGACCAGGGGCAGGGTGCGGTCGCCGTAGAGGCGGCCTTGCTCCATCAGGGTGGCGCGGGTGCTGGCCAGCACCGCCGGGCCGTTGCGGGCGTAGACCTCGGGCTTGTCCTGACGGCGCAAGAGGTGGGCCAGCTCGGGCAGGAAGGGCTCCAGCCGTCCCTCCGCCAGGCGCATCAGCGAGGCCGGGTTGAATTGGTGGGGCACCGGGACCACGCTGACCACCGTGTCGGCGTCTTCGCGCAGCAGCAACTCCATGGCGGCGTCGATGTGTTCGGCCCGCCTGAGGGGCGAGGTGGGCTGCAAATAGACCACCACGTCGGCCGGCCAGCCCTGGTCCTCCAGAAAGCGCACCGCGTGCTGGATCACCGGCAGGGCCGGGGTGTCGTCACGGGCCAGCTCGGCTGGTCGCAGAAAAGGCACCTCCACGCCCAGTTCGCGGCCGGCCCGGGCGATGGCGGCGTCATCCGTGGAGAGCACCAGGCGGGTCAGCGTCCGGCTGGCCAGGCCGGCCCGTACGCTGTAGGCCAACAGGGGCTGGCCGGCCAGGGGGATGAGGTTCTTGCCAGGTATCCCCTTGGAGCCGCCCCGGGCCGGGATGAGCCCCAGGATGTTCTTGGACTCAGGCATGATCGGCAAGACGCCTCCCCCAGGGTTCAAGCTGAACATAACCCGGCAGGGTGCCCCGGGTCAAAGGCCGGGTCAAGGGAGGGCTAGTAGGCTATCCGCTTCTGCACCTTGACGCCCTCCAGGCTGGCCAGGATATCGGCGATGCGCCGGCCGGCGGTGCCGTCGCCATAGATGGGCTGGCTGGGGTAACGGCCATGCACCAACTGGCGGCGCACGGCGTCCAGTATCTCGCCCCGGTCGTGGGCCACGTCGATGACATTGGACCCCCGTTCGCGCCCCTGCTGGCGCGAGCCCACGTTGACCGAGGGCGCCCCCAGGAAGGCCCCCTCGCGCACCATGGCGCTGGAGTTGCCGATCATGCAGGCGCAGCGCAGCATCAGGCGCACGAAGGTCTCCACCGGGAAATTCTTGTAGAAGCGGATGTGGTCGTGCTGATAGCGCTCGCGGAACTTGCGCATGCCCCGGCTCAGGTCATCACTGCCCGCGTCCACGTTGGGCCAGAGCATCACCGTGGGCATCTTCAGCTCGTAGAGGGCCATCATGGTCTCGCTGATCTGGCGCTCGCTCTGGCCGAACTCGGTGGTGACCGGGTGCTGGCTGACCAGGAGGAAGGGCAGGTCCGGGTCCAGGTGCCCGCCCACGCCCTCCTTGAGGATGGCGTCCCGGTCCAGATTTTGGCCGTCATTTTTCACGATCTCGGCCACCAGGTCGATGCGCGGGCAGCCCACCACGTGCACCGAGGCCGGGTCCTCGCCCATCTTGATGATGCGCTGGCCAGCATCCTGGTTGGCGGGGAAGTGGATGTGCGCCAGCTTGGTCACGGCGTGGCGCACCGACTCGTCGATGGTGCCGGTCACCTCGCCGCCCATGGTGTGGGCCAGGGGGATGTTCATGTAGGCCGCGGCGATGGCCGTGGCCATGGTCTCGAAGCGGTCCCCCACCGTGACCACCACGTCGGGCTTCAGGTTGTCGAAGATGGTGGGCAGCTCCATCAGGCCCAGGCCGGTGGACTTGGCCATGGTCACCGGGTTCTCGCCCTCGATGATCATGTGCACCCGGGCGTCGGCGGTAAAGCCGTCGGCCTCGATGACGTCCACCACCGCGCCGTAGCGGTCCAAGAGCGCCGAGGCGCCCACCACCAGTTGCAGGGTGAGGTCGGGATGGTTTTGCACCGCGCGCATCACGCTCTTGATGCTGCTGTAATTGGCCCGCGAGCCCACCACCACGCATACCTTGCGCATGGACCTAATGCCTCCAGCAAGGGGGAGGGCCGGACAACCGCCTGTCCGGCCAAGAAAAAAATTATCTTACCGGATTATATATTGAAGCGCACGTGCAGGATGTCGCCGTCCTGCACCACATAGTCGCGGCCGGCCAGCTTCATCAGGCCCGCCTTTTTCACCGCCGCCTCGGAGCCCAGGGAGATGATGTCCTCGTAGCGCATGATCTCGGCGCGGATGAAGCCTTTTTGCAGATCGCTGTGGATCACCCCGGCGGCCTCGTCGGCCGGGGCATTGGCGCGCACCGTCCAGGCCCGCACCTCGTCGGCCCCCACGGTAAAAAAGCTGATGAGGTTGATGGCCGCGTAGCTAGCCTTGATCAGGCGGTCCAAGGCGCTCTCGTTCAGGCCCAGGTCGGCCATGAACTCGGCGCGTTCCTCGGGCTCCATCTCGGCCAGGTCGGCCTCGATGGCCGCGCGCACCACCACCGGCGGCTCGGGCGTGCCCAACTCCGGCGGGGCGGGGTCGTCCTCGACGTTGTTGGCCACCACGATCAGAGGTTTGGCCGTCAAGAGGCCAAAGCCCCGCAGCTTGGGATGGTGCATGAAGACCGGGTCGCCGCGCAGGGCCTGTCCCTCGTCCAGCAGGGCCTTGGCCCGCGTGCACAAATCCAGCTCCTCCTGATCCACCTTGCGGCCGCGCCGGTGTTCGCCGGCCATGCGCTCCAGGCGGTTCTCCATGGTGATGAGGTCATTGAGGAGCAACTCGTCGCCAAAGGCCCCGTGATCGCCCTGGGGGTTGGGCGCGCCCAGGCCGCCGTCAAAGTTGCGCACCACCTCGATCAGCCCCTCGCACTGCCTAAGCTCCGGCGAGAGCTTGGTGGTGGGGTCCTCGGGCTTGGCCAGCACCGGGGCCGGGTCCAGGTAGGTGACCTGGGCGAAGGTGGTCTTCTTGGGCAAAAAAAGGGCCGAGAGCTTGTCCACCCGCTGGTCGGGCACCGGCAGGATGGCGGTGCCGGCCTGGTCGCGGCCCTTGTCGCCGGTCAGCTTGCGCCCGGCCAGGGCCGCGAAGAGGGTGGACTTGCCGGCGCTGGGCAGGCCGCAGAGAGCGAGTTTCATTGGGCATTCCTCAGGAGCGTCGCCGCTTCCTTGGCGAAGTAGGTCAGGATGATATCCGCGCCGGCGCGCTTGATGCTGATCAAGGACTCCATCATCACCCGGTCGTGGTCGATCCAGCCCTTTTCGGCGGCGGCCTTGATCATGGCGTATTCGCCGCTGACCTGGTAGGCCGCCAGGGGCAAGTCGAACTGCTCGCGCACCCGGCTCAGGATGTCCAGGTAGGGCAGGGCCGGCTTGACCATGATGATATCCGCGCCCTCCTCTATATCCAGCTCCACCTCGCGCAGGGCCTCGGCGCCGTTGCGCGGGTCCATCTGGTAGGCCTTGCGGTCGCCGAACTGGGGGGTGCTCTCGGCGGCCTCGCGGAAGGGGCCGTAGAAGGCGCTAGCGTACTTGGCGGCATAGCTCATGATGGGGATGTGCTCATAGCCGGCCTCGTCCAAGCTCTCGCGTATCTCCATGACCCGGCCGTCCATCATGTCGCTGGGCGCCACCATGTCGGCCCCGGCCTTGGCGTAGGCCAGCGCCGCCTTGGCCAAGAGTTCGATGGATGCGTCGTTGTGCACGTCGTTTTTCTCAATGATGCCGCAATGCCCGTGGTCGGTGTACTCGCACATGCACACATCGGGTACGAGCAGCAGCTCGGGCACGGCCTTCTTGACCGCGCGCAGGGCCTTGGGCACGATGCCGTCGTCGGCATAGGCCCCGCGCCCCAGGGGGTCCTTCTTGGCGGGTATGCCGAAGAACATCACCGCCGGGATGCCCAACCCCGCCACGGCCTTGCACTCCTCCACCAGCTTGTCCACGCTGAAGCGATCAATGCCGGGCATGGAGCTGACCGGCTCCACCACCCCTTTGCCCTCCACCACGAACATGGGGTAGAGCAGGTCGTTGACCGTGAGATGGGTCTCGGCCACCATGTCGCGCAGCCTCTGGGTGCGGCGCAGACGGCGCATGCGGGTGACGGGAAAGGGCATGGCTAGCCTCCGGGAGAGGGAAGAGAGAAGATGGAGAGATTATTACAGGAAGGGGGGAGGGGGTCAACCTAAGTGAGGGCTTTACTAAATCGACAAGCGTATGGTATAAAAATATTATGCCCACGATTGGAAAGGGGGGGGAAATGATCACTGGTGTCAAATATGATGAGATAGGGCCTTGGTCGGAAGTTAAACTAGAAATAATAAGAGATTACGCAGCGGCCTACTCTCGTATCCTGAGCGCTCAAAAGGACCCCACTCTTTATCACGTCTATATTGATGCTTTTGCAGGTGCTGGACGACATATCTCCAAGACAACCGGGGAATTCGTCCTGGGTAGCCCAACAAACGCTCTCTTGGTTAAACCACCATTTAGGGAATACCACTTAATCGATTTAGACAAGAAAAAGGCAGCTGAATTACTTGCGTTGTCCCAACAGTATGAATCTGTTAATGTCTACGACGATGATTGTAATGATGTACTACTGGAAACAGTATTCCCAAAAGCGAGATACGAAGATTATAGGCGGGCGCTTTGTATTCTGGACCCTTATGGGCTGCACTTGAACTGGAAGGTAATATATACAGCGGGCAAAATGCAGTCTATTGATATTTTTCTTAATTTTCCAGTTATGGATATAAACATGAATGTGGCTAAAAAGAACCCTGATAAGGTGCAGCAACAGCAGGCAGTTAGGTTGACAAGCTTTTGGGGTGATGAGTCATGGAAAGATGATGTATATATTTCACAGCCAACCTTATTTGGTGATGAATTAGTGAAACAAGGTAATGAAAAACTCGCGGAAGCGTTCAGGCAGCGCTTGAAACATGTTGCTGGGTTCAAGTTTGTCCCTAAGCCTCTTGCAATGCGCAATAGTACAAATGCTATTGTCTATTATTTATATTTTGCTTCGCATAAAGTGGTGGCAAAGGAAATCGTTGAAGATATATTTGGAAGGTACTCAAAGTATAATCGTTAACTATGGCTACCCAAAGTAAAATAGAGTGGACCGAATCCACCTGGAACCCGGTCACTGGCTGCACCAAGATCAGCCCGGGCTGCAAGCACTGCTATGCCGAGCGCCTGGCCAAGCGGCTCAAGGCCATGGGCCAGCCCAACTACGCCAACGGCTTCGAAGTCACGCTGCATCCGCACACGCTGGGCGCGCCGCTGGAATGGCGCAAGCCCCAGATGGTGTTTGTAAATTCCATGAGCGATCTTTTCCATGATGATGTTCCCCCCGACTTCATCCTGAAGACCTTCAAGGTCATGCGTTTAGCCCAGCAGCACCGCTTTCAGGTGCTCACCAAGCGGGCCGAGCGCCTGGCCGAACTGGCCTCCGGCCTGCCCTGGCCGGCCAACGTCTGGCAGGGCGTGACCGTGGAGAACGCCGATTATGCCTTCCGCGTGGATTATCTGCGCAAGGTGCCGGCGGCCTTGAGGTTCCTGTCTCTGGAGCCTCTGCTGGGCCCCATCCCCGACCTGAACCTGGACGGCATAAACTGGGTGATCGTGGGGGGCGAGTCAGGGCCGGGAGCGCGGCCCATGGACAAGGAATGGGTTCTGGACCTCCGCGACCAGTGCCATAGGGCCAAGGTGCCCTTTTTTTTCAAGCAATGGGGCGGCACCAACAAGAAAAAGGCAGGCCGCCTGTTGGACGGCCTGACCTACAGCGAGATGCCGGTAGCTGCCTGATCTCCCCCGCTTCCAGCGGGTTCCCTCGCCCTATCACCCCTCTTTTCTGACCGGCACGGGTCCGCCCCAGGACGAGCCTCAGGGCGCGGTGGTCAAGTCCTCGGCGGGCTTGGCGATCTCGGCCTCGCTGAGGTAGCAGGCCGGGTCGTCGGCCCAGAGATCGCCGTAGGCCGCCTCGGCCCGCACCCTAAAGTTGCCGCCGCAGATATCCAGCCAGCGGCAGTCGACGCAGCGGCCCTTGAGGTGGGGGCGTTTGTCCTTGAGCTTGCTCAGGACGGGCTGAGCGGGGTCGGTCCAGATTTGGCTGAAGGGGCGCTGGGTTACGTTGCCCACCGTGAGGTGACGCCAGAACTGGTCCGGGTGCACGGCGCCATCCCAGCTCACGCAGCCGATGCCCCGGCCCGAGCTGTTGCCCTCGTTCCATTGCAGGAGCTTCAACACCTCGGCGGCGCGGGCGGGGTCCTCGCGCAGCAGACGCAAATACACGTAGGGTCCGTCGGCGTGGTTGTCCACGGTGAGCACCTCGGGGGCCTGGCCCTTGTCGAATAGCGCCTTGCTGCGGTCCATGATCAGGTCCAGGAGCGCGCGGGTGCCGGCGTGGTCCAGGTCCTCGTCGATGAGCCGCGAGCCCCGGCCGGCG
>JAZDIQ010000004.1:0-8302 GCA_043804825.1 Pseudomonadota bacterium | reverse complement strand
ATGCCCCGCACCAGGTCTATCTGGCCCTTCAACTCGCTGGGGTTGAGCCCGCTGCTGGGCTCGTCCAAGAGCAAGAGCTTGGGCCGGGTGGCCAGGGCGCGGGCGATCTCCAGGCGCTTGGTCAGGGCGTAGGGCAGGTTTTCGGCCTCTTCCTGGCTATAGTCGGCCAGGCCCACCCGCTCCAGAAGCTCCTCGGCCCGCTGGCGGTCGGCGGCCCCGGCCTGGCCGGCGCGGCCCAGGGCCTGGGCGGCCAGGCGCCAGGGTCCCAGGCGGCGGCGGTCCACCACCGCGGCCAGCACGTTCTCCAGGGCCGTGAGCTTCTTGAACACGCGCACGATCTGGAAGGTGCGCGCGATGCCCAGGCGGTTGACGGCGTGGGCCTTCAGGCCCGTGATATCCCGGTTTTCCAGCACGATGCGCCCGGCCGAGGGGGGATAGGCGCCGCTGAGCAGGTTGATCAGGGTGGTCTTGCCCGCGCCGTTGGGGCCGATCAGCCCCACGATCTCGCCGGCCGTGAGGCTGAAGCTCACCTGGTTTACGGCGCAGAGTCCGCCGAAGTTGCGCGTCAGGTTCTCGGTGCGCAGTAGCTCCATGTGGCTAACCCTTCCTGGCATAGGCGGCGCGCAGGCGCTGCCACAGGCCCACCATGCCGCCGCGCATGAACAGTATGGTCAGCACCAACAGCAGGCCGTAGATCACCATGCGCACGTCCAACTTGACGAAGTCCTCCAAAAAGCGCAGCCACTCCGAGAGGAAGGTGAGCAGGATGGCCCCCAGCACCGGCCCCGGCAGGGTGCCCAGGCCGCCGACCATGACCATGGTCAGGATGGCGAAGGTCTCGCCCAGGGACAGGGTGTCCGGGCTGACCAAGCGCTGGTAATGGGCGAAGAAGGCCCCGGCCACTCCGGCGAAGAAAGCGCTGATGGTGAAGACCGCCAGCTTGTAGGCGGCGATGTCCACGCCGATGCTGCCGGCGGCCACATCGTCCTCGCGCAGGCTCTTGATGGTCAGGCCGAACTGGCTGATGGTCAGGCGCCGGATGGCCCACAAGCTGATCCCCACCAGGGCCAGGATCAGATAGTAGCTCCACATCTCGTGGCGGAAATCCACCACCAGCCAGTCGCCCAGGCTAAAGCCGGGCAGGGGCGGGATGCCGTAGAGGCCCAGGGAGCCCCGGGTCAGCTCCACCCAGTTCATGGCCACCAGGCGCAGTATCTCCGAGAAGCCGATGGTGGTGATGGCCAGGTAGGGGCCACTCAGGCGCAGGGAAGGCACGCCCAGCATCAGGCCGAACAGCCCGGCCACCAAGCCGCCCATGAGCAGGCCCAGCCAGGGATTGAGCCCCAGCTTGGTGGCCAGGATGGCGCTGGTGTAGGCCCCGATGCCGTAGAAGGCGGCGTGGCCCAGGTTGAGCAAGCCGGCGAAACCGGTCAGCAGGTTCCAACTGGAGGCCAGGAGCACGAAGATGCCCGAGGTGATGAGCAGGTGCATGAAATAGCGGTCTTCCACCACCAGGGGCAGGGCCAGGAGCACCGCCCCCAGGGCCATCTTCAGGCCCATGCGAGCTCGAGGGTTCATGCTCCCTCCCTCCTTCCGAACAGCCCGCTGGGCTTGACCAGCAGCACCAGGATGATGATGACGAAACCGATGGCGTTCTTGTAGTTCATGGAGATGTAGTTGCCGCCCAGGGTCTCGGCCACGCCCAGGATGAAGCCCCCGAAGATGGCCCCCCTAAAGCTGCCCATGCCCCCCAGGATGGTCACGGCGAAGGCCTTCAGGGTGGGCACGGCCCCCATGGTGGGAAACAGCGCGAACAGCGTGCCGTAGAGCACCCCGCCCAGGCCGGCCAGGGCCACCCCCATGGAGAAGGTGAGCGAGTAGACCAGGTTGGTGTCCACGCCCATCAAAAGCGCCGCGAAGCGGTTCTGGCTGGTGGCCTGGATGGCCACGCCCATGCGGGTGCGGCTGAGGAAGAGCTGCATCAGCGCGATGATCAGGCAGGAGATGGCCAGGCAGAACAGGCGCAGCCAACTGGTGGAGAAGAAGACCAGGTTGACCGTGGCCCCGCCGAAGGGGTCGTCGAGCATGCGGGGAGTGGCGCCGAAGACCAACTGGGCCAGGTTCTCCAACAGGATCGACAGACCGATGGAGGCCATGATGATGTCGATCTCGGTCCAGCGGCTGAGCAGGGGGCGAAAGAGCAGGCGCTCGGAGATCAGCCCGATCAGCCCCACCCCGGCCACCGCCGCCAGCAAGGAGGCCACCCAACCCAGCCAGCCTTGCAGCAGCGAGAGGATGAAGACCGCCAGATAGGCCCCCAGCATGGAATAGTCGCCGTGGGCGAAGTTGCTGATCTTCATCACGCCGAAGACCATGGTCAGTCCGATGCCGATCAGGCTGTAGACGCTGCCGACGATCAGGCCGTTGAGTACCTGTTGTAGAAACAAGGATTCCATGCCGACTCCGCGCTTGGGGCCCCGCCCGCCTTGGGGGCGGACGGGGCCGGGAAGGATAGGCCCTTTAGGCGAGGGCCGCGGGGGCTACTTGCACTGACGCTGCTCCCAGGGCTGGGGCACCTGGTAGGCCTGGGTGGCCCGCTCGGGCGGGTAGACGATGACCAGCTCGGGCTGGCAGTCCTTGAGCTGCACCTGCACCACGCTGGGCACGATGGTGGTGACCTGGCCGGTCTGATCGAACTTGATGCGGCCCTGGGAGAGGTTGATGTCGGTGGTCTTGAGCGCGTCGCGCACCTTCTGGCGGTCCTTGGCCAGCTTGCCCGTGGGCTGGCCAGCGCGCTTGACGGCATCCAGGATCACCAGGATGTTGTCGTAACCCTGGCTGCTGAAGATGCCCGGCCGCGAGCCGGGGTACTTGGCCTGGAAGGCCTTGACGAACTCCGCCGTGACCGGGTCCTTCTGGTTCAGGGTGGGCTCCAGGGAGCTGCCCATGGCGTACTGGCTCATGGCCCCGGTCATCTTGAAGAAGGCCTCGGTGAAGTGGCCGCCCACGCCCAGGAACTGGGTGACGAAGTTCTGCTCCTTGGACTGCTTCTGGATCAGGGCCTGCTCGGTGGTGGAGCCGATGCAGAAGGTCAGCTCGGGCTTGAGTTCCTTGAGCTTGCTGATCTGGGTGGTGAAGTCGGTGTCGCCGATCTCGTAATACAGGTGGGCCAGTTCCTGGACGCCGTTCTTCTGGGCCCAGGCGGACCAGATCTTTTCGCCGTCGCGGCCGTAGTCGGTGTTCTCCATGAAGAAGGCCACGCTCTTGGGCTTCTTCACTTCCTTGATCCAGGCCGTGGAGCCCTCCAGGAACATGGGGCTGGTGGGGCTGGTGCGGAAGACGTAGTCCAGGCCCCGGGAGGTGATGGTGGGGCTTATGGCGATGGCGATGACGATGGGGGTCTGCTCCTGGCTGGCCACGTCGGTGGTGGCGATGTTGACGCTGCTGGCGTAGCCGCCGCCGACCACCAGCACGTCGTCGCGGGTGATGAGCTTCTTGACCGCCGCCAGGCCCTTGTCGGGCTTGGCCTCGGTGTCAGCGTAGACCAACTCCACCTTGCCGCCGAAGAGGCCGCCCTTGGCGTTGAGGTCGTCCACCGCCAGATCCATGCCCTTTTTCATCTCACCGGCGTTGAAGGCCAGGGAGCCGCTGAAGGGCCCCAGGATGCCTATCTTGATGGGTTTCTTGTCGGCCGCGCCGGCCGGGGCCGCCACCACCATCAGCGCCAGGGCCAGGCTCGCGGCCCAGACCATCCAAGGATTCCTCTTCATGGCTCTCCTCCTTATGTCCCGTTAGTGGGTAATATGGCTCGTCCGGGGGGCGACCGGCCCCCCTTAATCCCGGCTCACCGCCTCCAGACCGGCGGCGATGATGTCCAGGCCTTGATCAAGTTGCTCATCGGTGATGACCAGGGGCATGAGGGTGCGGATCACGTTGCCGTATTTTCCGCAGCTTAGCAGAAGCAGCCCGTGCTCGTGGGCGTATTGCGCCAGCTTCTTGGCCTGCGCCCCGGCCGGGATCTTGCGCTGGCGATCGCTGACCAGCTCCAGGCCCATCATGGCCCCCAGGCCGCGCACGTCGCCGATCAGGGGGAAGCGCTCCTGCATCTCCAGGAAACGGGCGCGCACCTTCTGGCCGATGCGCTCGGCGCGGGCGGCCAGGTCCACCTCGGCCACGAAATCCAGCACGGCCAAGGCCGCCCGGCAGGAGACCGGGTTGCCGCCGTAGGTGCCGCCCAGGCCGCCCGGGTGGGAGGCCTCCATCAGCTCGGCCCGGCCCACCACCCCGGCCAGGGGCAGGCCGGCGGCCAGGGATTTGGCCACGGTCATCAGGTCCGGGGCCACCCCGAAGTGCTCCATGGCGAAAAACTTGCCGGTGCGGCACACGCCGGTCTGCACCTCGTCGGCCACCAGGAGGATGCCGTGCTTGCGGCAGATATCGGCGATGATGGAGAAATACTCCGGCGGGGGCACCACGAAGCCACCCTCGCCCAGCACCGGCTCCAGCACCAGCGCGGCGGTCTGCTCGGCGGCCACGTGGTCGATGAAGAAGTCCTCCAGGTGGTGGGCGCAGGCCACCCCGCAGGCGGGATAGCTGAGATTGAAGGGGCAGCGATAACAATAGGCATAGGGCATGCGGTAGATTTCGGGTGCAAAGGGGCCGTAGCCGAACTTGTAGGGCTTGACCTTGCTGGTCATGGTCATGGTCAAGAGGGTGCGGCCGTGGAAGGCCCCCTCGGCCACGATGACGGCCGGCCGCTTGGTGGCATAGCGGGCTATCTTGACCGCGTTCTCCAGGGCCTCGGCCCCGGTGTTCACCAACAGGCTCTTCTTGGCGAAATCGCCGGGGGCCAGGGCGTTGAGGCGCTGGCAAACCTCCACGTAGGGCTCGTACATGGCCACGTGAAAACAGGTGTGCAGATAGCGCTCGGCCTGGTCCTTGACGGCGGCCACCACCTTCTCGTTGCAGTGGCCCACGTTGACCACCCCGATGCCGCCGGCGAAATCCACGAAGCGGCGGCCCTCCACGTCCCAAACCTCGGCGCCTTTGGCCCGGCTGACGAAGATCGGGGTGAGGTTGACCGGCCCCACGGGCACTTGCGAGCTACGTTGGGCCGACAGGGAGGCACTTTTCTCGTTGACTGGGGACATGACTCCTCCGCGATGGAATCCCATGGCCTCCGAGGCTGGCCAGGGCGGACCGGCCTGCTAACAGACCTTCCCCGCTCCGGGCTTGGCGTCGATGCCGATGATGTTTTGGGGAAACCCCTGCTCTATAAGCTCCATGATCAGAGGACCTGCATCGGCCCGGGCCAGGGAGACCAAAAGCCAGGGCTGGCCGTCCATGCCTTGAAAAACCAGTTCCTTTTTGATCGCCACCCCCTTGCGGCCCAGATAGTCGCACAGCCTGACGCGCAAATCCGAACCGGCGGACCGGAAAATGAGATGGGACCATGCCCCGCTGAGGGTCTTTTCCATCTCCACCGGCAGCAAAGGGTTCATGCCGGGTGGTGTATACAAGGCGCATGCCAAGAGACGCGTTCTCGGCCTCCGCACCCGGGAGCGCGCGGGCAACCAGCCGGCATAACTGGCGATAGCGCCAGCGATCTCCGGCGGCCCGCCGCCAGCCGCTGTCCGGGAGCGCCACGGGGGGCTGGCCAATGATTCATTATTGCATCAAATGGCGCGACCCTACCGCCACCTGGCGCCCACGGCCTGGCCTCCTGGCGGCGAGTGGATTGGTACCTACTGGTAGCGCCACGAGATATCGTGGATAACTTGATACAATAAAGGCGATTTTGTGAGGCGGGCCTACCTGGATGTCATTGACGGCGACAAAAGTGCGCTGCCTTCGGCGGAGGGGAAAGCATTGTCAAGACCCGCGCCATTATTGAATCATCGAATCATTATTGCATCAAAGGGAAGGCCCGGCGCAGCTTGCGGGCCAGGGTGGCCTGGCTGATACCCAGATGGCGGGCCGCCCGGCGCTGGCTGCCGTGACGTTTCAACGACTCCTTGATGATCTCCCCCTCCAGGGCCTGCATGCGTTGGCGCAGGTTGACGTCGGCGGCCGCGATCACCCCCGGGCTGCTGGCGGAGACCTGGCGCACCTCCGGCGGCAGGTCCTCCAGGGATATCTCCTGGCCCCGGCTCATGATCAGCACCCGCTCCACCAGGTTCTCCAGCTCGCGCACGTTGCCCGGAAAGGAATAGCGCAACACCGCCGCCTGGGCGGCCTGCCCCAGTTGCTTGTGGATGTTGTTCTCCTCGCCGATCCTTTGCAGAAAAAAACGGCTCAGCTCCAGCACGTCGCGGGGCCGCTCGCGCAGGGGGGGGATGTGCAGGGGCACCACCTTGAAGCGGTAGAACAGGTCCTGGCGAAAGCGCTTTTCCTGCACGGCCTGGGCCAGGTCCTGGTTGGTGCCGGCCAGCACCCGGGTGTCCAGCTCCTTCTCGCCCGAGCCCCCCACGGGCACGAAGCGGCGCTCGTCCAAAAAACGCAGCAGCTTGACCTGGGCCTCGGGGCTGATCTCCGATATCTCGTCAAGAAACAGGGTGCCGCCCTGGGCCAGCTCCACCAGGCCCAGCTTGCCCTTGGCGTCGGCGCCGGTGAAGGCCCCCTTGGCGTAGCCGAACATCTCCGACTCGAACAGGGTGTCGGGGATGGCCGCGCAGTCCACGCGGATGAACGGCCCCTGGGCCCGGCGCGAGGCCTGGTGGATGAAGCGGGCCAACAGCCCCTTGCCCACCCCCGACTCGCCGGTGATCAGCACCGTGGAGTTGGTGGGGGCCACCCGCAGGGCCTGCTCGTACACCGCGCGCATGGCCCGGCTTTGGCACAGGAAGTGCTGTCCATCTAGCTCTTGCAGCCGCTGGCGGGACAACTCCTTGCGGTAGTGCTCCAGTTGGGCCTGGCTCCTCTCCACCTCCCGGCGCAGACCATCCAAGAGGGTCATGTCCCGGTCGTTGATGACCACGTAGGCCACCTCGCCCTCGGCGTCGAAGATGGGCACCCCGGTGGCCAGCACCTTCTTGCCGGACTTGAGGTGCTGCATCATGGTCACCGTGGTCTGGTGTTCGAGCACCCCCAGGGTCACCGACTGCTGGAAGTTGCCCCCCCGCAGCAGTTCGTCCACGTGGCAGCCCTCCACCTCCTCCCGGGGCAGGCCCACCAGGTTCAGGGCGGCCTGGTTGACGCGGGCCACCACCCCCCGGCGGTCGCAGATCCACAGGCCGTCGAAGGAGGACTCCATGATGACCTCCAACTGGGCGGTCACCTCCTGGTGGGGCTCGGGCGAAAGAGAGCGCGGCCGCTCGGCAAATCCTTCCAACAGATAGCTGGCCGCCAGCGTGACCACACCCTCGTCCCAGATGGGAAAATGATGGGCCGCAACCTGGCGGCCGCCCAGATGCAGCCGCGTGGCCAGGACCGGCGCGCCGGTCTGGAACACCCGGGCCACCTCGCGCCAGGCCCCCGGTTCCAGGGACTCCAGGGACTGACCGCTCAACTCGGCCGGGGCCAGTTGCCACAGCCGGGCCGCCGCCTGGTTGGCGTAGACGATCAGGCCGTTGGCGGTCAGGATGAACAGGCCGGCGGGCAGGCCGTCCCACAGCGGGGCATGGGCGCTCACCCAACTTGGCAGGATAGTTTCCTTCATGCGGGCCGGAGTTTCTCCAGAAGTGGGCCGGCCCCGCCGGGGGGCCTGGGCGTCCTTGATCGGCGGGGCTGTTTTTAGACTACCCCGCCGGGGGGCGCAAAGCAAGACGAGCGGGCGATGAACGGGCCTGGCCGGCCGGCCGCCCCGAAAAAGCGCAAGGGGTTAGCCGATTAGGCTAACCCCTTGCTTTAATTTGGCAGTCCCAACGGGACTCGAACCCGTGTCTCCGGCGTGAGAGGACACGGCGGAGGGCACACCCCACCTGTTTTCAAGTATTTAGGCGCACCAAAATGCATCAAAATGCACCTCACTGCACCCCATTGCAGGAAAATTTACGTCCGACTTTACGTCCGAATTTACTTCCATCCAAGAGTAACCATCGGGTACTTTCGGGTACTTTCTAGAATATCGCCTCAAGAATATCGCCCCGGAACCAGTGCCAAGCTTGACAAAGTACCCAGGAGGACATAAAATCGTTTTGTACGGACATTGTCCGGACGATATGCTGACCTTGGCTTTGGCCTTCGCGGGAGAGCGTACACCATGAATTTGGGAACAGAAGCAAAATCCGAGCGGATAGACATCCGAACCACGGCGCGCGTGAAACGCGTTCTACAGGAAGCCGCTGCCGCCAAAAGCAAGTCG
>JAZDIQ010000003.1:0-10897 GCA_043804825.1 Pseudomonadota bacterium | reverse complement strand
CAAGCTTGACCACCCCGGGTCATCAGGAGTAACTACATTATCACCAGCGTCGCCCCCTCATAGGTGGGTGGCCGGCTTCACGTGGATCGCCCGGCCGGCATCAAATGGAATCAGTGGCCGAAATCGGCGGAATCCGCAGCCAGGGGACGGCGCTCCGCGAAATAGTAAAAACGACCCATGTGGAGATGAATCAACGCCCCGGAGCGGCGGTCCCCGCTCTCCGCGGCCATCTTTTCCGCCGTTTCCAAGAAGGTGACGGCCTTGTCGAAGCCCCGCCCCAGGCGAAAACACAGCGTGGAAAAGTCCAGACAGATGGTCATGAAAATCGCCTGGACCTCGGGTCCTGGGTGCTGATCGGTGAAGCGGCCCAGGGTCTGGAGGAGATAGGTCCAGGCCTTTTCATGTTGACCGGCCTGCAGGGCGTCCTGGGCCATGGACTGTTCCAGGTGGACGGTCGCCAGGAGGTGTTCTCCCTGCCGATGGGCGCTTTGATTCATGGCGCAACCTCGTTGGGGTCGTGGATGGCCAATCATAAGTTAGCCGCCCGAAACCAGTCCAGCTAAATGTCCACCCCCGGACGCACGAGTCCAAATACGGACACAGCGACTCCAATCGCAAACTATTTTCTAATTATAATAATAAGTTGCCTTTGCACGCCGAATGGCATGCCCGATGCACAATGTCTTGCCCAACAGGCTGCAAGCCTTATCGCCAATCGCCGGCCAGCAGACAGACCCAGTTCCCCGGTGGTCTCGCGGCAGGCCAAGACGGACGCGTCGCACAACCAGGACAGGCCTGGAGACCAATCTGACAGCACCACATATCGGGAGGGCGAAATGCCGGTTTTTCAGAACAGCCAGCAGATGTTGGACATGCTCAAAGACCTCTGGACCCACGTGGTCTTCGAGAGTCCCTTTGGGGCCAAGCTGCGGGAGTACGAGATCACCTACAAGTTCGTCATCAGCGATCCCGCCGGCTATCTCTGGGTCGGTCCCGAGCAGGTCCTCATCGGCGAGGAAGCCAACCTGGACGCGGTCATCACCATGGAGCTGTCCGGAGACACCGTCCACGCCTTCTGGCTCAAGAAGCTCCAGCTGCCCGTGGCCTTGGCCACCAGAAAGATCAAGTCCAAGGGTCCTATCCCCAAGGTGCTTAAAATCCTGCCCTTCTTGAAGCCGGTCTACGAAAAGTACCCGGAATACTGCGCCAAACACGGCATCGCCGTCAACTGATGGGGATTCTCAGCATGGCAACTAGCAAAATTCCTGGGCACTTTGCCCATGAACTGGACGCCAAGGCGGAGGCATCCCCCGATCTGGGCATCATCACTTTCGAAAACGGCGCCTTGGCCGAGGAAGTGATCACCTATGCCGACATCGTGCAAAAGGGGAGGAAGCTGGCCCAGGCCCTCAAGGACCAGGGCATCGGCAAGGGTGACGTCTTCGCCTTGCTGATGAGAAACCACCCGGAGTTCATCCACGCCCTCTACGCGGCCACCCTGACCGGCGCGGTATTGCTGCCCATCGACCCCCGCACCAAGGGCGGTCGCCTGCATTATGTGCTCCGGGATTCCCAGGCCAAGGGCTTGGTCCTGACCAGCGAGTTCCTGGGCGCCGTGGAGGAGGTGCTGTCAGATCTGCCGGGGCTGAAGGTCGTGGGCGTGGCCCGCAAGCAAGGCATGTCTGGACGGACCACGAGCAACTATCGGGACATGGCCGACATCTTCTCCGGCCCCGAGGTCCCGCCGCCCGATGACCGTAGCGACCGGATCGACGGACCCATGGAGATCATCTACACCTCCGGCACCACGGGAGACCCCAAGGGCGTGGTGGTCAAGCAGAACCGGTTGAGCGCCTTCGCCAACATGGCCAAGTTGGTATACCAATATCGGGATGACGAGCGCCCCTACACCGGCCTGTCCCTGACCCATGGCAACGCCCAGGCGGTGACCCTGATCCCCTCGCTACTGCTGGGGCTGCCCGCGGTCATCAGTTGCAAGTTCACCAAGAGCCGCATCTGGGATGTCTGCCGCAAGTACGGCTGCACCACCTACTCGCTGCTGGGCGGCATGATGATGGCCATCTTCAGCGAGCCGGTCAGGCCCGATGACGCCGACAATCCCGTAAGGCTGGTGCTCAGCGCCGGCACCCCGCGCTCCATTTGGGAGGCCTTTGAAAAGCGCTTCGGGGTGCGCATCCACGAGTGGTACGGCGCGGTGGAGGGTGGTTTCGCGCACAACCCGCCGGGGGTGGGGCCCGTCGGCTCCTTCGGCAAGCCCCTGGCCGGGATGATGGAGATGAAGATCGTGCGCGAGGACGGCGGCGAGGCCGCGCCCTTGGAGGTGGGCGAGATCATCTGCGCCCTGGTGGGGCAGAAGACCGAGGTGGAGTACCTGGGAAAAAAGGAGGCCTCGGCCCAAAAAACCCGGGGCGGTTGGCTGCGCACCGGCGACATGGGGCATGTGGATCAGGAGGGCTGGTTCTACTTTGATTACCGCAAGGGCGGGGGCCTGCGCCGTTCCGGCGATTTCATCCAGCCGGACTATGTCGAGAGCGTGATCGCCCAGCACCCGGACGTCACCGACGTCTGCGTCTACGGCGTGCCGTCGGCCGGCGGCGCGCCCGGGGAGAGCGACCTGGTGGCGGCGGTGGCCCCGGTGGCGGGGGGCGGCCTAGACCCCGCGGCCATCTTCGCGCTTTGTCGGGCCAAGCTGGAGGGCAACGCGGTGCCTTCCTATATCCAGGTCGTGGACGAAATCCCCAAAACCGCCTCGGAAAAGAACCTGGACAGGCTGTTGCAGGACGATTTCAGCCCCGACGCCCCCAACGTCTTCAAACTGGCCGACCAGGGCTAAACACCGCAAGCGGAGACAAGCATGAAAAGGTACGTCGAAGACCTCGACTTTCAAGGCGAGGAGCATATCAGCGACTGGACCTTCTGGTCCCCCCAGGACATCCGCCGCAAGAAAGGCGTGCTGGAGGCGGCCCGGCTGATGGTCAACTCGGTCATGACCGCGCCCTGCGCCGGCGGCGTGCCCCAGACCGAGGTTCACCTGGTCTACGGCCAGGAGCAGATGGAGGGGCTAGCGCGCAAGGTGGAGGAGGTGGCCCACACCAATGAGGCCTGGAAGGAGCCTTTCCTTTACGAGGCGGTGATGGTGCGCGACTCGGACGTGGCCATCCTCATAGGCAACACCCGCTGCCACGAAACCCCCCTGGACGCCGGCTGCGGCATGTGCGGCGGCGAGCTGGACTGCAGCTATTTCTACGACCGCGTCCAGCACCGGCAGGGCCTGGTGGACGTGACCGACCGCGGCAGCCAGACCATCATCAAGGGCCCCCTGTGCACCGCCAGGGTCGATGACCTGGGCTACGCCGTGGGCAGCGCCCTCTTCACCGCCCACACCCTGATGGTCGACGCCAGGCCCTTTGCCAGCGTGGGCATGGCTGGTCAAAAACTGGGCTACTGCCAGGGCTCCGGCCTGGTGGTGGGGGTGCTGGTGGCGGCCAAACCCAAAAATCCCTACGTGGACGTCAACGTGGACTACCACCTGGTCAACATGGATAAGGCCTTGGACAGCATGCGCAAGATGTACCAGACCACCCGCATCATCCGGGGCTTTGACTACCGCAAGTGGATTCCCAAACCGGCCGAGACCGAGGAGTAGGACCGATGGGATATTTGGTTGGCAAGGATTATCTACAGGACCACCTGGTGGAGATCGCCAAGAGCGTGGTGCTGGCCATTCACAAGGCCCCCCAGATAACCGGCAAGACCGCCATCGAGGCCGAGGTGCTTTGGGGCGAGGATCTGGTGCCGATCCTCGAAGTCCTGGAGCCCGTGGCCCAGGCGGTGCGTTACGCGCAATGGGACTACGAGACCATCAAGCGCTGTTATGACAAGGGCGAACCGCCGGTGATCATCAACATCGGCGCCAAGGTCGACCGCTCCAACCTGGGCTGGAACTGCGGGGCCTGCGGGTTCGCCACCTGCAAGGAGTTCAACGCCTACGCCAAGGACAAGGGCGGCGGCGGGCAACTGGGCGGACCCTCCTGCAACTGGAAGATCCTGGACTTCGCCATCGCCTGCGATTGGGCCTGCGCCCAGGCCTGGCAGCACAAGGTCGACAACCGCATCATGGGCTCGGTGGGCTTCGCCCTACAGGCCCTGAACTACCTGCCAAACTCCAGCGTGAAGCTGGGGCTGGTCCTGGGACCGCCCCGGGACCTGGTCTACTACAGCCGCGACGAAATGCACAAAACCCTCAGCCACGAGATGAACCGGCAGGACTTCCTGAAGTGCGTGCCCACCATGTACGCCTGCTTCGCCGGCGGCGGCAACCCCATGTACAAGACCAAGCAGGACTGGTGGGCGCCGCCGGATTACCTGGAGATCGGCTACTCGGAAGCGGCCATGGAGGGGCTCAACCACATCGTCTACGAGCAGGTGCCCGAACGGGTCGTCAAACACGCCGCCCGGGTCGAGGCCATGTACAAGGATAAAAAGAAATAACCCTTCTCCACGAGGAGCGTTGACATGGACTTTTTGGAACTGGACCTGAATCTCAACGATGAGGATTTGGCCCTCAAGCAGGCGGCGCACAAATTCGCCAAGGACGTCATGCGTCCGGTGGCCGCCGAGCTGGACCAGATGACCCCGGAAGAGGTCATCGCGCCCACCTCCCCCCTGTGGGATTTCATGAAGCAAGCCTATCAGCTGGGCTATCACGCCATACTCATCCCCGAATCCTATGGCGGCATGAACCTCACTTCGTTGCAGCAGATCATGCTCTACGAAGAGCTGAGCTGGGGCAGTTCCGGACTGGCGGTGCAACTGGCCGTGGCCTCCTTCCCGGCCTTCGTGGCCAGCCTGGTGCCGGAGGACGAGATCGTCGAGAACATCATCGTCCCCTTTTGTGAGTGCCGCGACGCCAGCATCCGGGGCTGCTGGGGCATCACCGAGCCGGACCATGGTTCCGACACCCTGATACCGGGCTACCCCAGCTTCCACGACCCCAAGATTCCCGCCAACTGCAAGGCCCGCCGGATGGGCGATGAGTGGGTGATCTCGGGCCAGAAATCGGCCTGGGTCTCCGGCGGCACCATCGCCACCCACTGCGCCCTCTTCTGCCAGGTGGACCCCGAGCAGGGGCACGCCGGCGGCGGCCTGTTCGTGGTGCCCCTGGACCTGCCGGGCGTATCCAAGGGCAAGCCCCTGAACAAGCTGGGCCAGCGGGACCTGAACCAGGGCGAGGTGTACTTTGACGAGGTGAGGATACCAGCCTCTTACCAGGTGGCCGGTCCGGAAGCCTACGAGGCCATACTGGAGATCACCCTGTCGGCCACCACCGCCCTCATGGGCGCGCTGGGCACCGGCGTGGCCCGGGCGGCTTTCGAGGAGGCCCTGGGCTACGCCAAGGAACGGGTGCAGGGCGGCAAGCGTTTGATCCAATACCCCAACATCCAGATGCGGCTCTTCCACATGCTGCGCAGGGTGGAGGCGGCTCGCCAGATCACCCGAGCGGCCTACATCTTCAACCAAAACACCTCCACGCCGGCCGAGGAGTACTCGGTGTTCGCCAAGATCCAAGGCACGGAGGCCTCCTTCCAAAACGCCCACGAGGCCATCCAGATCTTCGGGGGCAATGGCCTGGCCAAGGAATACGTCATCGAGAGGCTGTTCCGGGACGCCCGGGCCATGCTCGTCGAGGACGGTTCCAACGACACCCTGGCCATCGCCGCCGGCCACAAGATCATCGACACCTATCCCCGGATGGGCTAGGGCGCGTTCAGGCGCCACCAGGGTATAACGACCGCCGGAAGCCAAGCTCCCTGGACCTGGCTTGGGCTTGTCTTCCGGCGCCAAAGCGGGGTTAGGCCATGAGCAACGTCTATATCATCGGCGCGGCGATGAACAAATTCGGCAAGCATCCGGAGTCCACCGTGCGCACCATGGCCGTGCAGGCCATCAACCAGGCCCTGGCCGACGCCGGCCTGGACAAACGTGATATTCAGGCCGGATTTTTTTCCAACACCTTCTGGGGAATGTTCGACAAGCAGCATTCCATCAGGGGACAGGTCGTCTTCCGGGGCGTGGGAATGGATCGCATACCCGTGGTCAACGTGGAAAACGCCTGCGCGGGAGCCTCCACGGCCCTGCATCTGGCCTGGACCGGAATCAAGGCCGGCCTGTTCGAGGTGGCCATCGCGGTGGGCTCTGAAAAGATAACCAGCCCGGACAAGGCCAAGTCCTTGGCCGCCTATGCCTATTGCATGGACGTGGAGAATTTCGATTCCCATCTCAAGATGCTCATGGAACTGGGCAAGTCGTTTAACCTAAAGCTTCCCGAAAACGAGACCGCGCCCGGGCAGGGGCGCAGCGTGTTCATGGACGCCTACGCCATGATGGCCCGCTGGCACATGGGCCGTTTCGGGACCACCCAACACCATCTGGCCGTGGTCAGCGCCAAGAACCATTACCACGGCTCCCTCAACCCCCTGGCCCAATACCAGCAACCCATGACCATCCAGCAGGTGCTGGCCGACGCGCCGGTGGCCTACCCCCTGACCAGGGCCATGTGCGCGCCGGTGGGCGACGGCGCGGCGGCGGCGGTGGTGTGCTCGGAAGGCTATCTGAAAAAGCTGGCCAACGCCCGGCCGGTGAAGATACGGGCCTCGGTGCTGGGGCAGGGCTCCGACCGCCAGATGGACGGGGAGGACATCGGCCAGAGACTCTCCAGGCAGGCCTACGAACAGGCTGGCCTGGGGCCGGACGACATAGACCTGGCCGAACTGCACGACGCCACCGCCTATGGCGAGCTGCACCAGACCGAGGCCATGGGTTTTTGCCCGGAGGGTGAAGGTGGGGCCTTCGCCGAGTCGGGGGCCACCATGCTGGGCGGCGCCAAGCCGATCAACACCAGCGGAGGCCTGGAGTGCCGGGGGCACCCCATCGGCGCGTCAGGACTGGCGCAGATATACGAATTGGTGGAACAGTTGCGCGGAGACGCTGGCCAGCGGCAGGTGGCAGGCGCCCGCATCGGCCTGGCGGAAAACGGCGGCGGCAACATCGGCGTGGAAGAGGCGGCCATGTGCATCCACATATTGGAGCGGGCCAAGCCTCGCTGACGACCCTGCCCTTGGCGGACATAAAACGTCCCGCGACGGGCCTTGCCTGGCGGCGTAATCCGCCTACAGGCACACCCCCCAGACACCTTGGGCAATTGGAGAATCCAAATGAGGCAAGGGAACAGCATCTTCATCACCGGAGCCGCTTCCGGTATCGGGCGGGAAACGGCCAAGCTGTTCGCCGCCCAGGGCTGGTTTGTCGGCGCGGCCGACCTGGACGAGGGCGGCTTGCGGTCCCTACAGGCCGAGATTGGGCCGGACAATTGCACCCATGGCGTCATGGATGTGACCGACCCCAAGGGCTTCAAGGCCACCGTCGACGACTTTGCGGAAAAAACCGGCGGCAAGATGGACGTGCTGTTCAACAACGCCGGCATCCTGCGCATGGGGCCCAATGAAGCCATCCCCCTGGAGCAGCAACATCTCACGATCAACGTCAACGTCAACGGCCTGTTGACCGGCGTGGCCTGCAGCCTGGATTACTTGAAGCGAACCCCCGGCGCCCGCATCATCTCCATGTGCTCTACCTCGTCGGTCTACGGCCTGCCGGAGTTGGCGGTTTATTCCGCCAGCAAGCACGCCGTGGCCGCGCTGACCGAAGCGCTGGACCTGGAGCTTGAGCAGTACGGCATAGCCGTAAGCGACATCATGGCTCCCTACGTCAGTACCCCCATGGTCACGGCCGCCAGGACCCATGCTCACAGCATTGAGTCCACCGGCGTCAATCTCAAGCCCGAGCAGATAGCCGCGTTGGTCTGGAAGGCGGCCCATGGCAGAAAGCGGCATTGGAAAATCCATTATCTGACCTACGTGCTGTTCGGAACCTTCTGGGCCTTGCCCTTTCTGAGGAGGCCGATGACCAAAATGCTCTGCCTCACTCCCAAAAAGTAGGAATCGGCCGCCTTGGCAGCGAGGCGGGTTCCTGGGCTCCCTCGTCCCCCGCCCCCGCCCGCCCGGCCGTGACCATTGAGGTGCTCCAACCGCCTGTGCTATTCTCGCCTGATCGATATTGAGCATCTTGAGGGCAGGGGGCCGAAAGTAATGGGGGACGCCGCCGAGCAATTCATCACCCGCCGGAAAGACTCCGGCGGCAGTGAGCAGGCCAATTCCCAGAGCTTCCTGAACGAGCTTTGCGGGCTCCTGGAGGTTGACGCCCCCGCGCCCACCCGCCCCGATGACCCCGCCCCGGCCTACGCCTTTGAGCGCCAGGTGATCTTCCACAACGGCGACGGCACCACCAGCACTGGCCGCATTGATCTCTATAAGCGCGGCTGCTTCGTGCTGGAATCCAAGCAAGGCACCCTACGCAAAGAGCCGCCAAGCACACTGGCCAGGCTGGCCGCCACCCGCGCCCCGCGCCGCCTGGGCGTGGCCGTGCGCGACACCCGGGGCTGGGATGAGGCCATGCTGCGGGCCAAGGGCCAGGCCGAGGGCTATGTGCGCGCCCTGCCGGCCGGGGAGGGCCGGCCGCCCTTTATCGTGGTGGTGGACGTGGGGCACAGCATTGAGCTGTACTCCGAGTTCAGCATGACCGGCGGGGCCTATATCCACTACCCCGACCCCCAGAGCTACCGCATACTCTTGGAAGACCTGCGCCAGGAGGGGACGCGCGATCTCCTGCGCCAGGTCTGGCAAGACCCCCTGGCCCTGGACCCCAGCCGCCGGGCGGCCAAGGTCACTCGCGAGATCGCCGCCCACCTGGCCGAGCTGGCCAAGTCCCTGGAGGCCGCCGGGCACCAGCCCAGGGACGTGGCTGATTTTCTCATGCGCTGTCTGTTCACCATGTTTGCCGAGGACGTGGGGCTGATTCCCGATCGGGGCTTTGCCACCATGCTAGCCGACGTGCAGGCCGATCCGGTCCAGTTCAAGCCCATGGTCAAGGACCTTTGGTGGCAGATGAAGTCCGGCGGCTACTCGTCCTATTTGAAGAAAGAGATTCTGCACTTCAACGGTTATCTCTTTGCCGACGCCTCGGCCTTGGACCTGGACGCCGACCAGGTGGCGCTGCTCAGCCAGGCGGCCAAGCGCGACTGGCGCGACGTGGAGCCCGCCATCTTCGGCACCCTCTTGGAACGCGCCCTGGACCCGGTGGAGCGCCACAAGCTGGGCGCCCACTACACCCCCCGCGCCTATGTGGAGCGCCTGGTCATGCCCACCATCGTGGAGCCCCTGCGCGCCCAGTGGGACGGCGTCAAGGCCGCCGTGGTCAACCTCGCCCGCCAGGGGCAGGAGGCCAAGGCCCTGGCGGAGCTAAAGGCCTTCCACCGGCGGCTGTGCCAGGTGCGCATCCTGGACCCGGCCTGCGGCACCGGCAACTTCCTCTATGTCAGCCTGGAGCACCTCAAACGCCTGGAGGGCGAGGTCTTGGAGATGGCCGAGAAGCTGGGCCACCGCCAGCGGGGCTTTGACCTGGCCAGCGGCCGCACCGTGGACCCCCACCAGTTCCTGGGCATCGAGATCAACCCCCGCGCCGCCGCCATCGCCGAGCTGGTGCTGTGGATCGGCTATCTGCAATGGCACTTCCGCACCCAGGGCCAGACCAACCCGCCCGAGCCCATCATCCGCGACTTCAAGAACATCGAGTGCCGCGACGCGGTGCTGGCCTGGGACCGCATCCAACCCGAGCTTGACCCCCAGACCCTACAGCCCAAGACCCGCTGGGATGGCCGCACCTTCAAGAAGTCGCCCGTGACCGGCGAGGACATCCCCGACGAAAGCGCTACGGTGCTGGTGGAGAAGTACATCAACCCGCGCAAGGCCAAATGGCCCCAGGCTGATTTCGTGGTGGGCAACCCGCCGTTCATGGGCATCGCGCATTTGCGCCAGGCCGTGGGCGACGGCTACGCCGAGACCATCCGCAAGACCTATGCCGATGTGCCCGGCTCCTGCGACTATGTGCTGTACTGGTGGAACCAAGCCGCCGAATTGGCCCGCAAGGGCAAGATTCAGCGCTTTGGCCTTATCACCACCAACAGCCTGCGCCAGACCCTCAACCGCCGTCTGATCGAGGGGCATCTAGCTGCCAAGAAGCCCTTGTCCATCATCTTCGCCGTTCCTGACCATCCCTGGGTGGACGCCTCAGACGGTGCGGCGGTGCGCATTTCCATGACCGTGGGGCAAGGCGGGGAAAGATACGGGCGGCTGCTCAACGTTATAGGCGAGCGCAACAACGGCGATCTAGGCCTAGATGTGGAACTGGCGGAGAAGTCAGGAAAGATTCAGGCCGATATAACTGTTGGAGCGGACATAGCCTCGGCAACGGCGCTCAAGGCAAACGAACTCATAAGCAATCGTGGCATGCAATTGATCGGTTCGGGCTTTATCGTGACGCCTGACCAGGCGGCCGCGCTGGGGCTGGGATCGGTGGCGGGTCTGGAAAAGCACATCCGCCTTTACCGCAATGGCCGTGACCTCACCCAAACGCCGCGCCAAGTCATGGCCATTGACCTGTTTGGGTTGAGCGAGGAGGAAGTCCGGAAGCGCTACCCCGAGGTGTATCAATGGGTCTTGGAGCGGGTAAAGCCGGAGAGGGATTTGAACCGTGACCTCAAGCCACGGCAATTCTGGTGGCTTCATGGACGCCCCAGAGAGGAACTGAGGGAGGCGCTGAATAGTATCACGCGGTATGTTGCCACGGTGGAGACTGCCAAGCACCGGTTCTTCGTCTTCCTTGATGAATCCATCCTGCCTGACAACATGCTTGTAAACATCGCCCTGGACGATGCCTACTTCCTGGGCGTTCTTTCCAGCTCCCTGCATGTGACCTGGGC
>JAZDIQ010000002.1:0-42041 GCA_043804825.1 Pseudomonadota bacterium | reverse complement strand
TACCACTGCCCGGTTTCTTCCACGCGCAGCACCGGCGCCTCCAACTGCATCCGCCGGCCGGCTAGCTCCAGGGTGTCGCCGCCGTCCTCCAGGATTATCTCGCCACGGGCGGTGCGCACCTTGAGCCGCCAGCCCTGGGCGGTCTTTTCCTCGGCCCGGGGCAGCCCGGCCAGGGCCTGAGCCGCCGGGGCGTGCAGCCGCTGATCCAGTTGGCGCAGGTTCGCGCCCAGGGCCTTGGCCATGGTCAGGCCCACCTGGGGGGCCTCCAACAGGCCCGTGGGATGGCCGGGGCCATAGGCGAACAAAGGCACGTCACCGCCGCTGTGGCCATGGGTGGCCCAGCCCACCAGGGTGTGCTTGGCGCTCAAGACCTCGCCCAGGCCGTCCTCGGGGCTCTTGGGGCGCTTGGCGGCCACGGCCAGGATGCGCTGGGCCTCCTCGGGGCCGATCTCCATCCCCCACAGGCGGCCCACGGCCTCCTGGAGGCGCTCGGGGCTGATGTCCTTGCCCAGGCCGTCCCACAGGGTCTTGGCCGTGACCTTCATCTTGCTCAAGGGGGCCAGGAGCGCCTCGGGCTTCATCTGGGAATAGGTCTTGCTGGTGGCGTAGTTGCCGATGCTCATGCCGCCGGTGTTGTGGTCGCTGACGGCGATCAAGAGGGTGCGGGGATTCTTCCTGGCGAAATCCAGGGCCACCGCCACGGCCTGGTCATAGGCCAGCAGGTCGCCGACCAGATGGCCGGGGTCGTTGGCGTGACAGGCCCAGTCGATCTGGCTGCCCTCCACCATCAGGAAGAAGCCCTTGGGGTTCTGGGACAACACCTCCAGGGCCTTGGCGGTCATCTCGGCCAGGGAGGGCTCCTCCGGGGCCAGCTCGGCGCGCTCGCGGTCGGCCTTCAGGTGCGAGGAGGCAAACAGTCCCGCCAGCTTGCCGCCCCTGACGGCCTTGAACTCCAGGAGATCCTTGCGGTTTTGCACTGTCTTATAGCCCCTCTGGCCCAGCTCGGCCCACAGGTCCAGGCCGTCGGGACGCTTGCCACCTTTTTCCTGGGGCAGGAAATGGTCCAGCCCGCCGCCCAGGAAGACCGTGAGACCCTGGTGGGCCATCTGCTTGGCTACGGCGTCCTCCTGATTGCGGTGGCTGACGTGGGCGGCAAAGCCGGCCGGGGTGGCGTGGGTGATGCGCGAGGTGGCCACCAGGCCCGTGGAGCGGCCCGAGAGGCGCGCGGCCTCCAGCACCGTGGCCAGGGGGCGATAGGCCTGGCCGGCCGGGGAGGCCTGGCCGGGCAGCATGCCCTGGTCCGGCGGGGCCAGGCCGATGAGCTTGTCGGCGGTGCGCAGGCCCGTGGCATAGGCCGTGGCCGCCGGGGCCGAGTCGGCCACCACCGAGTCGGCGATGTAGGTGCGCACACCCCCCGCCAGGATGGCGTCCTGGGCCAGGGGTTGGCCCTTGGCCCAACGGGCCAGGGTGTATTGCTCGGCGGAGCAGCCGTCGGGGATGAGCAGGATGACGTTCTTGGCCGGCGGCGTGGCCGCCAGGCCCGGGGAGAACAGACCCAGCACCAGGGACAGGGCCAGGGGCAGGGATAGGACCAGGGCCGTCAGCCGCCGGGTGGCGGGTGCCTTTGAACTGCGCATGCCGAACTCCCTGTCGAATTGGTTATCCAGGCTCCGCCCGCCAGGAGGGGACGGCGCGGACAATTTAACATGACAAGGTTACAGTAGCATGTATTGTTGGCAACGATTGCGAGACCTTGGCCCTTGGTCCGCACTGGTCGGCCCCAGACCAGGCCGGTCGGGCCGGGTTGGGCCTACTCGCCGGCCAGTACCCAGCGCCCTTGCCAGCCTGGCCATTCAGGTGATAATAAATAGTTAGCCCGCCGCCCGGCCGGCGGCCGCAGGCAAGCAACCCCAACGCACCGCGAGGCGCCCGGAGGCCCCCATGTCCGAGATAGGCATCACCGTAACCCAGCACCTCTTGAGCCAGCAGGCCGAGCACGGCGGCGCCACCGGCGCCTTCACCAGGCTGATCAACGAGCTTATCATCTCGGCCAAAATCATCAGCCGCGAGGTGACCAAGGCCGGGCTGGTGGAGATATTGGGCTTCACCGGCACGCGCAACGTGCAGGACGAGCAGGTGCGCAAGCTGGACGTCTACGCCCACGACATCATCATCCGCCGCCTGTGCCACAGCGGACACCTGTGCGTCATGGCCTCGGAGGAGGACGCCGACCCCATCGAGATTCCCCGCGGCTTCCAGGTGGGCAACTACGTGCTGTTGTTCGACCCCCTGGACGGCTCCTCCAACATCGACGCCAACGTGAGCATCGGCACCATCTTCAGCATCCTGCGCAAAAAGAGCCCCGGCGTGGGCTACCAGACCAGCGATCTGCTGCAGCCGGGCTTCCAGCAGGTGGCGGCCGGCTATTTCCTCTACGGCTCCTCCACCATGATGGTCTACACCACCGGCGCCGGGGTCAGCGGTTTCACCCTGGACCCCTCGGTGGGCGAGTTTCTGCTCAGCCATCCCAATATCGAGATACCCTCCCGGGGCAAGATATTCTCGGCCAACGTGGGCTATTGGGACTACTGGAGCCAGGAGACCAAGGACTATATCGACTACCTGCGCCGGCCCGACGAGAACAAGCCGGTCTACTCCTGCCGCTACATCGGCTCCCTGGTGGCCGACTTCCACCGCACCCTGCTCTACGGCGGCGTGTTCCTCTACCCGGCCGACAGCAAGGACCCCAAGAAGCCCCACGGCAAGCTGCGCCTGCTCTACGAGTGCTCGCCCCTGGCCTTTGTCTGCGAGCAGGCCGGCGGGGCGGCCACCACCGGCCGCGAGCGCATCATGGAGGTGGTGCCCCACGAGCTGCACCAGCGGGTGCCCCTGATCATCGGCAGCCCCGAGGAGGTCTACCTGGCCGAGCAGTTCTACGACGGCCGCCTGCCCTAGCCCCGTGCCGCCGCAGAGCCCCCCAGAGGATGCCGGCGCGTTGGTGTTGGGCATCGAGTCCTCTTGCGACGAGACCGCCGCCGCCGTGGTGGCCGATGGCCGTCGCGTGCTCAGCAGCGTAATCGCCAGCCAGGTCAAGGACCACGCGCCCTTTGGCGGGGTGGTGCCCGAGCTGGCCAGCCGCCGCCATCTGGAGAACATCGTGCCGGTGGTGCGCGCCGCCTGCCAAGAGGCCGGTGTGAGCCTGGCCGAGATCAGCGGCATCGCCGTGACCCAGGGGCCGGGGCTGATCGGGGCCTTGCTGGTGGGGCTCAACCTGGCCAAGGCCCTGGCCTGGGGCCTGGGTAAGCCCATCGTGGGCGTCAGCCACCTGGAGGGGCATCTGGCGGCCTTGAGCCTGGGGGACGATCCGCCGCCCTATCCCCATGTGGCGCTGTTGGTCAGCGGCGGGCACACCAGCCTCTATCTGGTGCGCGGCCCAGGAGAGCAGGAGGAACTGGGCCAGACCGTGGACGACGCCGCCGGCGAGGCCTACGACAAGGTGGCCAAGCTCTACGGCCTGGGCTACCCCGGCGGGGTGATCATCGACCGCCTGGCCGCCGCCGGCGACCCGTCGGTCATTCGCCTGCCCCGGCCCCGCCTGCACGACGGCACCCTGGATTTCTCCTTCGCCGGGCTCAAGACGGCGGTGCTCAACTTCCGCAAGCAGCACCAGGGCGAGCCCTACCGCATGGAGGACCTGTGCGCCGGCTTCCAGGAGGCGGTGGCCGAGGTGCTGGTCAAGAAGGCCCTCATGGCCGCCAAGCGCCACGGCGTGGGGCACCTGGCCCTGGCCGGCGGGGTGGCGGCCAACCGCCGCCTGCGCCAGCTCTTGCAAGAGTCGGCCGGCGCCGCCGGTCTGGGCGTGACCCTGCCGGCCCTGGAGTTGTGCACCGACAACGCGGCCATGATCGCCGCCGCCGGCTGCATAAGCCTGCGCGCCGGCAAGCGTTTGGCCCTGGAGGCCGACGCCATCTCGCGCCTGCCCCGGGGCGGCAGCCTGCCCGAGCCGGCGGGGGCCTGAGCCCCGCCCCCAGCCGGTCGCCGCCGGGCCGGCGCCTAGGGCTTGCGCGCCCACACCCCGAAGGCCAGGTCGCTGATATAGGTCGATTCGGCCCCCCTAAGCTCGGCGTCAAGGCGTTCATGTAGCGTGGCGATGTCGATTTCCCTTTCGCTGGCCACGCCCTGCCCCACGATGCGCGCTAGCATCATGCGGACGATATCGGCCAGGGCGGGTTGGGTGTCCTTGCCTTGCACTACGGCCTCGGCGCGCACGTGCTCCACGCTGAAACCGGCCTTTGCGAGGACAGAGGCGAGCTTGAAGCCCATGTGAACGTCGGCGCCCTCCAGCGCCACGGTTCGCCACATCCAATCATGCACTCGTTCGTGCAGGGGAAAGGGCGCCAAGCGGCCTGGAAACATGGTTGAATCAGACTCCTGGAATACCGCCAGGCCACCTGGTTGCAAGAACGCGCTGATGCGCCGGAGCGCTTCAACGGGCTCCCGCAGGTACATCAGCACCCGCCGGCCGGCCACGGCGTCGAATGGACCCGGATCGGGCAGGGGGTCGTGGACATCGCCCTGTATGAAGGTGACGTTGGCCAGGTTTTGCTCGCGCGCCCGCTCCCGGGCCAGGGCCAGGGCCTGGGCGTTTTGATCCAGGCCGACCACCTGCCCCTCGGCGCCCACCAGCTTGGCGAGCAAAAATGAGACCTCCCCGCCGCCGCAGCCCAAGTCGAGCACGCGCATGCCAGGGCCCACGCCCGCCTCAAGCAAAAGGCGCTCGGTCATGGAGACGATGTTCGCCATGCGGGTATCCCCGTTGGAGTGTTTAGCGCAGCCCGTCGGCCGGCGGGGCGAGGCGTTAACCCCGGCCCCTCCCTTGGTACCCTGTTTGGCTGCTTTATATGATGGATTATACGCCATGCCCCGCCAGCCCAGACGCCGCCGGCGGGGGGGGCTTTCTCCAGGGGCCTGCTTGGGGTACCCTTTGGGGGCCAGCCATGCCGAGCCGCCCGCCGCGACCGACCGGCCCGGCCCCAAGGAGCGACCATGACCCATCCCGGCGTGCTGCTGCACACCCTCGAACTGCGCGCCAGCAAGCGTCGCGGCCAGAACTTCCTTTGCCAGCCGGCCACGGCCCTGGCCATCGCCTGTGGGGCGGGGCTAAAGCCCGGCGACGTGGCCCTGGAGATCGGGGCCGGCCTGGGGGCCCTGACCTGCGCGGCGGCCTCCCTGGCCGGGCGAGTCATCGCCCTGGAGGTGGATCGGGGCCTGTTCCAGGCCCTGCCCGCCATCCTGGAGCAGGAGGGCGTGGCCAACGTGGACCTGCGCCTGGTGGACGCCCTGGACCTGGATTGGCCGGCGGTGGCGGCCCAGGCCGGCGGGCCGCTCAAGGTGGTGGGCAACCTGCCCTATGCCATCAGCTCGCCCTTGTTGTTCAAGCTATTGGAAAACCGCGCCTATTGGCGCTCGGCCACCCTCATGGTGCAGCGCGAGGTGGCCACCCGGCTCTTGGCCCGGCCCGGCGGCAAGGACTATGGCCGGCTCTCGGTGCTGATGCAGACCTGGCTGGATATCCGGGCCGGCATGGTGGTGGGGCCGGACCAGTTTTTCCCCCGGCCGGCGGTGGACAGCCAGGTGCTGCACCTAAAGCCCCTGGTGGCGCCCCTGGTGCCCCTGGACGGACCCGGCCAGGAGGCCTGGTTCGCCCAGGTGGTCAAGGCGGCCTACAGCCAGCGGCGCAAGACCCTGGCCAACAGCCTGGCCGGGGGCCTGGCCCGGCCCCGGGCCGAGGTGGTGGCGGCCCTGGAGGCGGCGGGCCTGGACCCCGGCCGCCGGGCCGAGACCCTCACGCCCCAGGAACTGGGCCTGGTGGCGGCATCCCTGGTGCCCCCAGCGGAGAGCTAGACAATTTAGTTCACGGTTGACAGGCGCTTGCGGCGGTGCTATTAAGTGCCCTTGTTACCCTTGGGCCGTCCCAAAAAAATTGGCCAACCCCCTGACGGGGCCTGGCGGTTTCGGCGGGGCGGGTTACTATATAGGGATGGAATACCGCAGGGCCTTATCGAGGCGGGCGGCCGCGCGAGGAGCAAGCTCCCGGGCAGGCCGCGCCAACCGCCAGGCCCCAGGGACAGCCACCAGGCGGCCGCGGTCGCCGATATCCGCCGGGATCGACCGGGGAAGCCCCCAGGCGACCGGGACGGTGGGCATATGAGCCAGACCCCGCTGGTCATAGACAACCCCCACGACATGCGCCAATACAGCGCCGCGGCCCGCGCCGCCGGCCAGCGCGTGGGCCTGGTGCCCACCATGGGTGCCCTGCATGAGGGGCATCTATCCTTGTTGGAGTACACCGGCCAGCATTGCCAGCGCCTGGCGGTGAGCATCTTCGTCAATCCCCTGCAATTCAACCAGCAGGAAGACCTGGACAAATACCCCCGCACCTTTGAACGCGACCTGGAGCTTTGCGCCTCCCAGGGGGCGCATGTGGTCTACGCCCCCACGGTGGCGGCCATGTATCCCCAGGGCTTTCAGACCACGGTCAGCGTGGCCAAGGTCAGCCAGGGCCTGTGCGGCGCCTTCCGGCCCGGGCACTTCGACGGCGTGACCACGGTGGTGCTGAAGCTCTTCAACGCCGTGCTGCCCCACCTGGCCGTCTTTGGCGAAAAAGACTTCCAGCAGCTCCAGGTGATCAAGCGCATGGCCACCGACCTGGACCTGGGCCTGGAGGTGGTGGGGCGCCCCACGGTGCGCGAGAGCGACGGCTTGGCCATGAGCAGCCGCAACGCGCGCCTGTCGCCGGCCGAGCGCCAGCAGGCCTTGTGCCTGTGGCGGGGGCTCAACCGGGCGCGCAGCCTGGCCCGGGCCGGCGAACGCGCATGCCAGGCGCTGATCGACGCGGCCCTGGCCGAGATAACAGCCATCCCGGGCACCCGGGTGGAATATGTGGAAATCGTGGACTCCACCACCCTGGAGACCGTGACCAGCCTGGACGAGCGCCGGGCTCGCCTGGTCATGGCCGTCTGGGTGGGGGGTACCCGTCTTATTGACAACATGGCCCTTAACTAGGCAAGAGCAGCCAGGAGCAAAGGAAAAGCCATGCAGCGCTTCATGATGAAGTCCAAAATTCACCGCGCCACGGTAACCCAGGCCGACCTGAACTACGAGGGCAGCCTCACCGTGGACCAGGAGTTATTGGACGCCGCCCAGATGGTCCCCTACGAGATGGTCAAGGTCTACAACGTCAACTCCGGCGACCGTTTCGAAACCTACGTCATTCCCGGTCCGGCCGGCAGCGGGGTGATGTGCCTCAACGGCGCCGCCGCCCGCAAGGGTCAGGTGGGCGATCTGTTGATCGTGGTCACCTCCTGCGTGTTGGACGAGGCCGAGGTGGCCGCCCACAAGCCGGTGGTGGTGCTGGTGGACGAGCACAACCGCATCAAGAAGCAATCCGACGGCGAAAAGGCCTTCCTGAAGGTCGCACACTAGCCGGTAATCCCTCTTCAGAGGGTCGGTCCAGGCCTGTTGGCTTTCCCGGGCCTCATGCTATAGAATATATCTATGGCATGAGGCACGTTATATTGGGATGGCCAACGTGGACGGTATCCTCTCGGAAATGGAACGGCGCGCGGTGGACGAGGGTATCCGTGGCAAATACCGCCACGTGGCCACCAGTCCCCGGGGCCTGTTCCGCTTCCCCACCGGGCGCACCGGCCTGGAGTGTCTGGGCTACGACCCGGCCCTGATCACCGCCCTGCCCAGGCAAGTGGCCGAGTGCTACTGCGGGGTGGGCAACCCTCTTTCCCTGGGGGAGCCCCGGCCCGGCCAGGCGGTGCTGGACATCGGCTGCGGCGCCGGCGTGGACACCCTGCTGGCGGCCCGGCTGGTGGGCCCTGGCGGCCGGGCCGTGGGCCTGGAGCCGGTGCCCGAGATGCTAGCCCGGGCCCGCGCCAACCTGGCCCTGACCGGCCTGGGCAACCTGGAGTTTCTCCAAGCCTGGGCCGAGGACCTGCCCCTGCCCGCCCAGTCCTTTGATCTGGTGATCAGCAACGGGGCCTTGAACCTGGTGCCCGGCAAGGCCCGCGCCCTGGCTGAGGTCTGGCGGGTGCTCAGGCCCGGCGGGCGCTTGCAGGTGGCCGACCAGGTGCTCAGCGGCCCCGACTTCCCCGACCGCGCGGCCATGATCGCCTGCTGGTTCACCTGACAGGGCGGGGCGGTTCCGGGAAAGGTTTTCCTGGACATGCTAGGCCAGGCGGGGTTTGTGGAGGCCCGGGAGCACGGACCCAGCGGCTTCAACAGCTCGCCAGTGACCAAGGGCATGCTCTACAGCGCTCGCAAGCCCCGTTAGCGCCACTCAAGTTAACCAGACCGGGGTACCTGAAATCACATCTGCTTCCAGAGATGGCACGCTCCGCCCCCGCCCAGGCGGCGGCAAGGCTTCATGCAGGGCAACTGCCCCATGTCTTGACATAATTGGCCTCGGATGGTTAAATTCAACGTTCTGTTTCTCAGCACAACCAAGGAGAAAAAAGGCATGGGCGCCAATTATCTTTTTACCAGCGAGTCGGTAACCGAGGGGCATCCGGATAAAATCGCGGACCAGATCAGCGACGCCATCCTGGACGCCATGCTCAAGGACGACGCCGAGAGCCGCGTGGCCTGCGAGACCCTGGTCACCACCGGCCTGGCCATGGTGGCCGGCGAGATCACCACCCAGACCTACGTGGATATCCCCGAGGTGGTGCGCAACACCATCCGCGAGATAGGCTACTCCAACTCCTCCATGGGCTTTGACTGGGAAACCTGCGCGGTTATCACCAGCATCGACAAGCAGTCCCCGGACATCAGCCAGGGCGTCACCGCCACCACCTCGCTGTTCGGCGAGCAGGGCGCCGGCGACCAGGGCATCATGTTCGGGCATGCCTGCGACGAGACGCCCGAACTCATGCCCATGCCCATCCACTTCGCCCACAAGCTGGCCCGCCGCCTGTCCCAGGTGCGCAAGAACGGCGCCCTGGGCTACCTGCGCCCCGATGGCAAGACCCAGGTGACCATCCAGTACGAGGACGGCAAGCCCAAGCGCGTGGACGCCGTGGTCATCGCCTCCCAGCACAGCCCGGACGTCAAGTATGAGCGCCTCAAGGAGGCCATCATCGAGGAGGTCATCAGGAAGACCATCCCCGAGGCCATGCTCGACGGCGACACCAAGTTCTTCGTCAACACCACCGGCCGCTTCGTGGTGGGCGGACCCCATGGCGACTGCGGGCTCACCGGCCGCAAGATCATCGTGGACACCTACGGCGGCCGTGGCCACCACGGCGGCGGCTGCTTCAGCGGCAAAGACCCCAGCAAGGTGGACCGCTCCGGCTCCTACTACGCCCGCTACGCCGCCAAGAACATCGTGGCCGCCGGCCTGGCCAAAAAGTGCGAAGTCCAGGTGGCCTACGCCATCGGCGTGGCCGAGCCGGTCTCGGTGATGGTGGACACCTACGGCACCGGCATCAAGCGCGACAGCGAGATAGCAGAGGTGGTGAAGAAGGTCTTTGACTTCCGCCCGGCGGCCATGATCGCCCAGTTGGACCTGAAGCGCCCCATCTACCGCCGCACGGCGGCCTACGGCCACTTCGGCCGCGAGGGCGAGGGCTTCACCTGGGAGAACATTGACCGCGTGCCCGCCCTGCAGGATGCCCTGGGCATCAAACCCTCTAGCTGCAAGTAGCAAGACCGGAGATTTTTTATATGAATTTTGACATTAAGGACAAGGGCCTGGCCGAAAAGGGCAAGCTGCGCATCGAATGGGCGGCTCACTCCATGCCGGTGCTCAAGCAGATTCGGGAGCGCTTCGAAAAGGAGCAGCCCTTGAAGGGCGTGACCCTGGCCGCCTGCCTGCACGTCACCACCGAGACCGCCTCCCTGGCCGCCACCCTGAAGGCCGGCGGGGCCAACGTGGTGGTCTGCGCCTCCAACCCGCTGTCCACCCAGGATGACGTGGCCGCCTCCCTGGTGGTGCACCACGACATCCCCGTGTTCGCCATCAAGGGCGAGGACAACCAGACCTACTATCAGCACCTCAACGCCGCCCTGGACTTCAAGCCCCAGATCACCATGGACGACGGCGCGGACCTGGTCTCCTGCATCCACTCCGAGCGCAAGGACCTCATCGCCACCATAATCGGCGGCACCGAGGAAACCACCACCGGCGTGATCCGTTTGCGCGCCATGGCCAAGGACGGCGTGCTGGCCTACCCCATCGTGGCGGTCAACGACGCCGGCACCAAGCACCTGTTCGACAACCGCTACGGCACCGGCCAATCCACGGTGGACGGCATCATCCGCGCCACCAACCGCCTCCTGGCCGGCTCCAACTTCGTGGTCTGCGGCTACGGCTGGTGCGGCCGCGGCGTGGCCATGCGCGCCCACGGCATGGGCGCCAACGTGATCATCACCGAGGTGGACCCCCTGCGCGCCCTGGAGGCGGTCATGGACGGCTACCGGGTGATGACCATCGAGCAGGCCGCGCCCCTGGGCGACTTCTTCTGCACGGTCACCGGCGACATCCACGTCATCCGCAAGGAGCACTTCGCGGTGATGCGCGACGGGGCCATCGTGGCCAACAGCGGCCACTTCAACGTGGAGCTGGACCTGGAGAGCCTGGCGGGCATCACCAAGGCCCGGCGCGCCATCCGCGACTTCGTGGAGGAGTTCACCCTGGCCAGCGGCCGGCGGGTCTATGTGCTGGGCGAGGGTCGTCTGGTCAACCTGGCCGCCGCCGAGGGCCACCCGAGCAGCGTCATGGACATGAGCTTCGCCAACCAGGCCCTGTGCGCGGCCTACATGAAGGCCAACGCCGCCAAGCTGGGCAAGCAGGTCTACGAGGTGCCCCAGGAGATCGACAAGGAAGTAGCCCGGCTGAAATTGGCCGCCCTGGGCGTGGGCATCGACACGCTGACCGCCGAGCAGGAGGCCTACCTCAACACCTGGACCATGGGCACCTAAGCTCCGGACCATCGCAATGTCAAGGCCGGCGCGGGGGAGCCCTCTCGCGCCGGCCTTGACATTGGGGCATGAATACCGGGCGGGGATAAACCCCGCCCCTACATTAAGTGGGCCTTCTTGACGTTGGGGCGGGGTTTATCCCCGCCCGTCTTCTTTCCTCGCGCAGCCATGACACTCTGGTGTTGCGCTTAAGTGCAAAGAGGCGCAGCAACCACCCGCTCAATAGCTATCTTCGTTCCAGGTGGGCTGGCGCTTGTCCAAGAAGGCGCTGAAGCCCTCGGTGGCGTTGGGGCTCACCCCGGCCAGGGCCATCATCTCCTTGGCGTACTGATAGGCCTGCCACTCGGTCATCTCGGCCTGGGAATAGAAGACCTGCTTGGACATGGCGATGGCGTACTTGCTGGACTGGGCGATCTCACGAGCCCAGGCAAAGGTGTCCTGGGCCAGGGTGGCGTCGGGGAATATCTTGTTGACCAGGCCGAAGCGCTCGGCTTCTTCAGCCGTATAGAGCCTGGCGGTCATTAGCATCTCCAGGCATTTCTTCTGGGGCACCGCCCGGCTGACGGCCACCGTGGGGGTGGAGCAGTTGTAGGAGTAGATGAGCCCGGTCATGCCGAAGCGGGCCTTGTCGGCCCCGGCGGTGATCAGGTCGCAGCCGGCGGCCAGGTGACAGCCCGCCGCCATGGCGATGCCCTGCACCTGGGCGATGACACACTGGGGCGCCGAACGGATGGCGGTCATCATCTTGACCGAGGTGTGGAACAGGCGCCTGATCTCGCCGGCCGGCTGGTCCAGTATCTCGCCGCGGTCGTGGCCGGCGCAGAACAGCTCGCCGGCGCCCCGCAGGATAATCACCTTGGCTTGGTGGCGGGCGGCGGCGTCCTCCAGGCAGGCGATGATCTCCTCCTCGCAGGCCCGCGACAGGGCGTTGCGCTTGGCCGGGCGGTTGAGGGTCAGGATGCCGATCTCGTCCAGCTCTTCATACAGGATGGTCGCAAAGGCCATGGCGCTCCCTTTCAGCTAGGGGCCTGTTTATTTCTTGCGCAGCGAACCGGTGCTGTCCACGGCTCGCAGGTTCTCAAGTTCCTGGTCGCTGGGTTCGGGCACCACGCCCACTTGCGGCGCCACCCTCAACTGCCAGCCGGTGTGATCCCTTATCTCCTCCACCGAGGAGAAGGGGAAATAGGCGTCCAGGTAGAACTCCTTGCTCAGGGGGTCGGGGCGCAGGATGCCCAGGGTGGTGATGATGGCGCTGGGCCCGCCACCGATGAAGCCGGCGCGGGTTCTGGCGTCGCCGCCGTCCAGATAACCCGGCGATGAGATGTAATCCACGCGCTCGGCGAAGCGTTTCTTTTCGTGGGCGGCCATTATGATGAAGCGCTTGGCGCCCACGGCGATGTCGTTGGCCCCGCCGCTGCCGTTGAGTCGCACCCGGGGCGGGTCGTAACGCCCCGCCCGCCAGGGCGGGTTTTGCCAGATGCCCGTGGTGTTGACGTTGCCGAATTTGTCGATCTGGGCGGCGCCGATGATGGCCACGTCGCAGCGGCCGCTGGCCACCAGAAAGCCCAAGGCGTCCAGTGCCCCGGTGAAGCTGGTGGCGTTGGCGCTGAGCCTGGTGCACTCGATGCCCCAGGGCAGGCCGCCCACGGGGGTGGAGCCGAAGATCCCGCCCTCGGTGAAGGCCCGCAGGTGGGGGGCGTGGTTGAGCTTGGCGAAGTAGCCGGCCAGCATGCTCAAGCCCACCCCGAAGATGGCCAACTCGCCGTCCTTTAGTTCGCGGCCGGTGGCGATGGCCATGAATTCCTGGCGGGTGCAGTCGCTCATGGCCGGCCTCCCTGCTCCAGGGCGCTGATCTGGTCTTCGCCCATTATCCATTGGCGGTAGGGGTCCATGAGAAAGGCCGTGGGGGTGGCGGCCAGGCGCTCCAGCCTCTGGGGGCCGATCAAGGCCTGGTATTCCTGGCGGGTTTGATAGGCGCGCACATAGCCCTCCACGTAGGCGGCGGTGCCTTCCGGAGTGGCCAGCATGTCGTTCATCAGGAGCATGTGCTCCTCGTCGCTGTCGTAGAGCCCCACCACCGACTGGGGCCAGGCCGCCCAGGGCCAGTAGACCACGGCCTCCACCACCTCGGAGATGATGCGCACCAGGTTGGGGTACTGGCGCATACAGCCTTGCTCCACGATGCGTTCGGCCACCAGCACCACCTTCTCGGCGGCGCGGGACATCTCGAAGCGGCTCCACTCCGAACCCAGCATGATGGCGTTGCCCTCCACATCGGCCATGGTGACGTGGATGGCCGCCACCTGCGGTCTGAGCACGCGAAAGGCCCCCAGCTTGCGGCCGCTGAAGGGGTCGGTTATCTCGGGTATCTTGTGCCGGCTGGGATAGTCCTGGGGGTGGTCGCCACTGCACCATTGCTGGTCGTTGTGCAGGCAGACCGTGGCGGGCACGAAGGGCCAATTCAGGGCTCCGCCCAGGAAACGCAAGGCCATGGCGCCGTTGGAGTAGTCCTCTATGACCGTGTGCCCGCTGGTCACGGCGCGGTTCAGTCCCTTGGCGAAGCCGTAGACCTCCAGGCCCGAGAACCCCACCTCCACCCGGCGCACCGCCCCCAGGGCCGCCAAGAGGTTGAGCTGTTGGGAGCCGCAGTGGGAGATCATGTCCAGATCGCGGCGCCCCTGGCGGGCCATCTCGCGGCCGAAGACCACGGAGTCCGCCCCCACGGGGAAGGCCGCGCCATGGGAGTAGGTCATGCCGTCCCAGGTATAGCGTTTTACGGCCTCGGCCAGGGTCAGAAGCTTGTTGAGCATGGGTGCTCCCAGGCATGGGTGCCAACCGCCGCGGACGTGGGGGGCAAACCTGGCCAGGCTAGGACGCGCCCCAGGGTCTTGACTAGATGGTCAAGTCAGCCTATCAGCCGGGGCGAGGGCAGTGGAAGAAAAAATGACCAGAAAGGGCGGAGAGCAGAGGACAAAGGCCGGGGTGGATGAGCGGTTATTTTTGATCTTCCTCCTCCACGATGACCACGCCTTCCATCTGTTGCATCTGCTTGAGCAGGAACTTGCGCTTTTCGTAGGCTCCCTTTTCGCCGACCCGGGAGGTCCAGTCGCACATGAGCTTGCGCGCCTTGACCACCGAGACCAGGGGCCCCCGGAGGTCCTCGATGCTCAGGATTTCGCAGACGCGTTTCTTGGTCATCTCCTCCAGGGTGATGACCTGGCTCAGGCCCACCTTGTCGTCGCGCCTGCGCTTGCGTGCCGGCACAGCCGGCTTTTTCTTGCCACCGAAAATGTCACTCAGCAGGCCCAATTTTGCACCTTTGTTCCCTTAGCGCCAGCGTGGCCCCTATTCTCCCCTGCCACCACGGCCCGAGGGAATATGACCGTTAACGTAAGGATTTGCTACGCGGTCGCCCACCGAGCACCCCGGGCAACCAGAACCAACCAGCTTGCCCGGCGTCGCGCCGGTCACGCCGGCGGGGCTCCCGTCCCGCCCTGGTGGCAACCTGCCGAATTAACTGTACCATAATTCATATCATTTGTGACCAGGCTTTTGTTCCGGGCCGGGCGGGGTCGGCGCCATTCCTCTATTTTATCGGCCAGGCCGGGAGTTGGCTTAAATCTTTGCCTCCCCGTGCCCACGCCAGGCCTGCCGGCAAAAGCCAGGGCGGGGATGACCCCCGCCCCGCTCCAAGCTGGTAGTTACCGCCAGGCCAGGCCACAGGCCAGGCTGGTCCTGCCTAGCCGAGCTCTTCTTCCATCTCCGGCGGCCGGACCTCGCGGTGCTTGACCTCGCCGCGCTGGCGCTTGGCGTAATCCTGCAACTGGCGGCGGGCGGCGTCAAAGGCCTCCCGCATGGCCACCTCCATGTCGGCGTGGGGTTCGCGCCCCACCACCAGTTCCTCGCCCGGCACGCTCAGGTTGATCTTAACGTTGTAGGAAGAGCCCTTCTGCTGGCTGCGGTGGGGGCACTCGATCGTCACCCGGCAGGCGATGATCTTGTCGTAGTAGCGGTCCAGCTTGTGGGCCCGCTCGCGGATGGCCTCCTCCACGCGGTTGGTCAGGCTACAGTTGCGCACGCTGAGCTGCATTGGCGATTGCATAGGCGAACCTCCCTGAGTTGGGCGAATGGTTGCTTCGTCGTCCAGAAGCCAGTCGCGCCCGCCTTTAATCCAGGCGCAAAAAGGGGTATTTAAGCCTCTGCTTCCGCTCCCAGAGGGAAAGCCCCGCGCGGTTGCCCACGGTCTCCAGGGCCACGATGACCTGGGGATCGCTGAAGCTCACCTGGGCGGGCTGCCCCAGGGTGGTGGTGGCTTGCAGCAGCGCCTCGTCCAGGTCCTGCTCCACCTGCATGCTGGAGATGCGGCCCTTGAAGCCCCGGCGGCGCAGGCGCACGTGGAAGCTTTGCCCCGCCACCCGGGGCGCCAGGCCGGCCACCAGCTCCCGGGCCTGGGCCAGGAATTCCTCGGGGCCGTGGAAGGCAAAGACCTGGCTGGCGGGGATGGCCCTGCCGATCAGGACGGCGGCCCGGGGGTCGTTGGCCAGGAGCTGGCGCATGCGCTCCAGGAAGGCCGGGATGTCCTCGACCTTCATGGTCAGCACGTTGAAAAAGTCGCTGCGCGAAACCTGGCCCAGGGTGGCCAGAAACCGGCTGGCCTCCTGGTGGGGGCCGGCGGCGATGGTGATCACCACGTTCCAGTCGTTCATGGGCTATCCGTTGGCCGTGTGTGCCTGGCATCGATGTTTTGTCTCAAGCCTCTACAAATAGTATAGGCCAGGGCCGGCGGGGGAAGGAAAGGGCTTTTCGGCGGGGGTGGGGGCCGCCACGGCGGGCGAGGAGCCGGCGCGGCCCCGGGGGACCGCGCCGGCGTTGATGTCTTGTCTAGTCCTGGGCGGCGCCGGCGGCGGCCAGCACCCGGGAGCGCGTGACGCTCTCCTTGAGCACCAGGTCCACGAACTGGCCGACGGGCAGGGTGGATTTGCGGTCCGTGTCGCGGTTGGTGGCCGTGACGGTGCCTTCCTCCAGCTCGCGCTGCCCCACCACGCACAGGTAGGGGATCTTCTGCATCTTGGCCTCGCGCACCTTGCGGTTGAGCGTTTCCTTGCGGTCGTCCAACTCCACGCGCAGGCCCACCTGCTCCAACTGGGCCTTGACCTGGGCGGCGTAGGCCAACTGCTCGTCGGTGATGGGCAGCACCTTGACCTGCACCGGCATCAGCCACAGGGGCAGGGCCCCGGCATAGTGCTCCACCAAAAAGGCTATGGTGCGCTCCAGACAACCGATGGAGGAGCGGTGCACCACCCAGGGCATGCGCCGGGTGCCGTCCTCGGCGATGTACTCCAGTTGGAAGCGCTCGGCCAGGGCGATGTCGATCTGGTTGGTGAACAGGGTCTCCTCGCGGCCGCCCACGGTGAGCATCTGCACGTCCAGCTTGGGGCCGTAGAAGGCGGCGTGGCCGGGCTCCACCTGGGCCTGAAGGTTCATCTCCTGGCAGATCTCGTGCATGGCCTTCTCGGCCAGGGCCCAGCTCTCGGGAGCGTCGATGTACTTTTCCTGGCTGTCGTCGCGCAGGGACAGCCGGTACCAGCAGCGATCGGACAGACCCAGGGTCTCCATGACGTAGACGATCAGGTCCACCACCTCGGCGAAGATTTTCTTGACGTCCTCGGGCTGGCAGAAGATGTGGGCGTCGGCCAGGTGGAAGCCCATGACCCGGATCAGGCCCGAGAGTTCGCCGCTGCGCTCCTTGCGGTACATGGGCGATATCTCGGCGTAGCGCATGGGCAGGTCGCGGTAGGAGCGCGGCCGGGCGGCGTAGAGCATGAAGTGGTGGGGACAGGTCATGGGCCTTAAGACATAGTCCTCGCCGTCCACGTTGATGGGCGGATACATGGAGTCCTGGTAGTGCTCCCAGTGGCCCGATATCTCGTAGAGGTGCTTGCGCCCCAGGATGGGGGTCTGCACGTGCAGGTAGCCGCGTTTCAGCTCCTCGTCGACGATGAAGCGCTCCAGGGCGCGGCGGATGGCGGCGCCCTTTTCGGTGAACATGGGCAGGCCCTTGCCCACGTCGGGGGAGATGACGAAGAGGTCCATCTCGCGCCCCAGCTTGCGGTGGTCGCGGCGCTCGGCCTCCTCGCGCTGATGCACGTAGGCGGCCAGGTCCTCGGCGGTGAGGAAGGCCAGGCCGTAGATGCGGCTGAGCATGGGGCGCTTCTCGTCGCCGCGCCAGTAGGCTCCGGCCACGCGGTCCAGCTTGAAGGCCTTCAGGGGCAGGTCCTTGGTGTTGGCCACGTGGGGACCCTTGCACATGTCCAAAAACTCGCCCAGGGCGTAGAAGGAGACCTCGGTCTCGCCCTGGGCGGCCAGCTCCTCCACCAGCTCCACCTTGAGCACCTCGCCCTTGCCGGCCAAGAGGGCCTTGGCCTCGGCCACGGGCAGGCTGGAGCGCAAGAGGTCGTGCTTGGCCTGGGCCAGCTTGCGCATGCGCTTCTCGATGTCCTTCAGGTCGTTTTGGCTGAAGGGCTGGTCAGTCAGGAAGTCGTAGTAAAAGCCGTCGTCAATGGCCGGGCCGATGCCCAGCTTGACCTCGGGGCGCAATTGCAGCACCGCGGCGGCCAACAAATGGCTGAAGGTGTGGCGTAGGTCGTGCAGCCGGGCTGCCTCTTGGGGGTCCATGGTCTTGTGCTGGTACATGGGGACCAAGCTCCTTGCCTGCCGAGAGAATATGTCAAAGCTCACACCAACTTATAATTGATGGCCCCCGGCCTGTCAACCGAGGCGCCGCCGGCGAGGGCGACGCCCGGCCCGCGCCTGTGTCATAATCAATCCCAGGTCAACCCCTGGCGGGAGAGCGTCATGGAACAATTGCTGCCCTCGGTGTGTCCCTTTGACTGCCCCGACACCTGCGGGCTGTTGGTGAAGGTGCGGGATGGCCGGGCGCTCAGCGTGGCCGGCGACCCGGATCACCCCTTCACGCGGGGCTTTATCTGCCAGAAAATGCGTCATTACCCGGCGCGGGTGCACTCGCCGGCCCGCCTGACCACGCCCTTGTTGCGCGACGGGGCCAAGGGCTCGGGCAACTTCAGGCCCATCACCTGGCCGGAAGCCCTGGACATCATCGAGCGCCAAATCACTGAAACCGTGGCCCGCCACGGGGCCCAGGCCATCCTGCCCTATTCCTATGCCGGGCACATGGGCCTGGTGCAGCGCAACTCCGGGGACGCCTTTTTCCACAAGCTGGGGGCCAGCCGCCTGGAACGCACCATCTGCGGCTCCACGGCCGGCCAGGGCTTCAGCGCCAGCCTGGGGCGCGGCCCCAGCACCGACATCGAGTCCACGGTGGACTCGGACCTGATAATCATCTGGGGCTCCAATACGCTGACCACCAACCTGCACGCCTGGCCGTTCTTCCTGGAGGCCCGCCGCCGGGGGGCGCCCATCGTGGTCATCGACCCTTACAGGAACCGCACCGCCCAGCGGGCCGACCAGCACCTGATGCTCAAGCCCGGCACGGACGCCGCCCTGGCCCTGGGCCTGATGCAGGTCTTGATCAGCGAGGGGCTCATCGACCGCGCCTTCATCGACCAGCACACCCTGGGCTTTGCCGAGCTGGCGGCGCGGGCCAAAGAGTGGCCGCCGGAGCGCGCCGCCCAGGTCTGTGGCCTGGAGGCCGGCCAGATAAAGGAATTGGCCCGGGCCTATGGCCAGGCGCGGGCGCCCTACATCCGCACCGGCTTCGGCTTCGCCCGCCAGTTGAAGGGCGGCATGGCCATGCGCGCCGTGGCCCTGTTGCCGGCCCTGGTGGGGGCCTTCAAGCGCCCCGGCGGCGGCATCACCCGCACCACCGGCGAGGCCGCGCCCTTCAACCTCAAGGCCCTGGCCCGGCCCGACCTGGCCCCGGCGGGTGTTCGGAGCTTTAACATGGTCCGCCTGGGCCAGGTGCTGACCCAGGCCCAACCGCCGGTGCGGCTGCTCTATGTCTACATCTGCAACCCGGCGGTGGTGGCCCCGGACTCCCGCCAGGTGCTGGCCGGTCTGCACCGCGAGGACCTGTTCACCGTGGTGCAGGAGATGTTTCTGACCGAGACCGCCCGCCTGGCCGACCTGGTGCTGCCCAGCGCCTCATCATTGGAGATGACCGACCTCTACCGCGCCTACGGCACCTATTACGTGCAGATGGCCCGGCCGGTGATCCCGCCTTGGGGGCAATCGCGTCCCCTGCTGGGGGTCTTCCAGGAGTTGGCCCAGCGCCTGGGGCTCGAGGATGAGGTCTTCCGGGCCTCGGAGGAGGAGATCATCTCCTGGCTTCTGGAGTCTGATTCGCCCTACCTGCGGGGTTTGAGCCTGGAGGCCCTGGGGCAGGGCCGGCCCCTGCGGGTCAACGCCGCCGCCAATCCCTATGCCGAGGGCTTTGTCACCCCCTCGGGCAAGGTGGAGTTTTTCTCGGCCTCCCTGGCGGCCCAGGGCCTGGACCCCCTGCCCGACGGCCAGCCCAGTCTGGACCCCCAGGGCCAGGGACGCTATCCCCTGCAACTGATCACCCCGCCGTGCCATCATTTTCTCAACTCCACCTTCAACGAGGTGCCGGCCCTCTTGGCCCAGGCCGGAGAGGCCAGCCTGCTGCTGCACCCGGCCGACGCCGCCGCCCGGGGCATCGTGGGCGGCCAGGTGGTGCGGGTCTTCAACGATCGGGGCCAGTGCCTGCTCCAGGCCCGGGTCGGCGAGGACACCCGGCCGGGGGTGACGGTGGCCGAGGGGCTGTACTGGGGCGAGCACACGCCGGGCGGCCGGGGCGCCAACCACCTCACCTCCCAGCGGGTGGCCGACATGGGTGGGTCATGCGCCTTTCACTGCAACCTGGTGGAGGTGGCGCCGGCGGACCGGGCGGCTAAGGCCGGTTAATGGCCCGGGACAGGTCCGCGCCGTACTAATACCCCGGAGTAGATACATACAGGTATGAATTAAGCGAGAATACTTCCCTTGAGTAGGAAACATGCGGGGGGTGGCAGCCAGCGCCCTGGCGCGCCACCTTCCCACCCGTAGCCCCCGCCCCGCCCCTGTCCCTGGTGGCCAGCGGCGAGGTCCCCGCCGATTACATCCGCGATATCCACGACTAACTCAAGTAACCCCTGAATCGCCCCCGCCCGATGGGGTCCGCAACTGCACATTTTCGCGGGAACATGGCCATTATTGTAACCCCGCGGCCGGCGATATTACCCCCTTCCAGGCCGTCCTCAACGCCAATAAGGCCCCGCGAAGGGGTGTCAGGATGGTTGGCATGGGCCTTGCTGAAAGGCCATGCAGAAACTAGCCTGAAATGGGGAAAAGTTAGGAGATGCCATGATCGCAACTGATCCTATAACGTCTTATAAATCAATGCCTAAAGGCGAAGGCCCCTAGCCGGGGCGCGGTTAGGCGGCGTACCGGCTTCCCACGGAATTTAAAGAGAAATAAGACGATATCCATAAGAGGAATGGGATCATGAAAAGACTTCTGGCATTGACAATTTTGGCCCTATTCATATGCGCGTGGGCGCCGTTGGCCGCATTAGCCGCCGACCAGGAACCCGCGACGCCCGCCGCTCCGGCCGAGGCCACCAAGCCCCCGGTCCCCCCCGATCCCTCGGGCGCCAACATCGGAGGCGTGGCCGATATTTACGGCGCCACCTCCAACGCGCCCAAGGACGAGAAGGAGTTCAACGAGCTGGCCAAGAACGAGCCCTTGGCGGCCAAGGTGGCCGACGTGGTGGGGCATAACCGCATCGCCATCAACATGGTCTGGACGCTGATCTGCGGCTTTTTGGTCATGTTCATGCAGGCGGGCTTCGCCCTGGCCGAGACTGGTTTCACCAGGGCCAAGAACGCCGGCCACACCATGGCCATGAACATGATGGTCTACGGCATCGGCATGCTGGGTTACTGGATCTGCGGCTTTGCCCTGCAGATGGGCGGCGTGGGCGGCGTGGCCAGCCTGGGCGGCGCCACCCAGTTGGACGGCGAATTCGTCATCAGCCTCTTGGGCAAGGACTTCGGTCTGTTCGGCACCAAGGGCTTCTTCCTCAGCGGCACCACCTACGACGCGGTGATCTTCAGCCTGTTCCTGTTCCAGATGGTCTTCATGGACACCACCGCCACCATCCCCACCGGCTCCATGGCCGAGCGCTGGACCTTCAAGTCCTTCGTGGTCTACGGCTTCTTCATCAGCATGTTCGTCTATCCCCTCTACGCCAACTGGGTGTGGGGCGGCGGTTGGCTGTCCCAGTTGGGCAAGAACTTCGCCCTTGGTCACGGCACCGTGGACTTTGCCGGCTCCTCGGTGGTGCACATGACCGGCGGCGTGGCCGCCTGGGTGGGAGCCAAGGTACTGGGGCCGCGCTTGGGCAAGTTCCAGCCCGACGGCACGCCCAACGCCCTGCCCGGCCACCACATCCCCATGGCCGTGGCCGGCTGCTTCATCCTGGCCTTCGGCTGGTTCGGCTTTAACGCCGGCTCCACCCTGGCCGGTGGCGATCTGCGCATCGGCGTGGTGGCGGTCAACACCATGCTGGCCTCGGCTTCCGGCGCCTTCTGCGCCATGATGTACATGTGGATGGTCTACGGCAAGCCCGACGTCTCCATGGCCGCCAACGGCCTGTTGGCCGGCCTGGTGGCCATCACCGCGCCTTGCGCCTTTGTCAACTCGGTCTCGGCGGTGATCATCGGCGCCGTGGCCGGTGTCATCCTGTGCGCCTCGGTCTTCTTCGTGGAGCGCACCTTGAAGATCGACGACCCCGTGGGCGCCATCAGCGTGCACGGCGTCAACGGCGCCTGGGGCCTGTTGGCCGTGGGCCTGTTCGCCGACGGCACCTACGGCGATCAGTTGAACACCATCGCCGGCGGCGTCACCGGCCTGTTCTACGGTGACTTCTCCCAGTTCATGGCCCAGGTGATCGGCATCATCACCAACTTCGTCTTCGTTTCCATCGTGATGTTCGTCTTCTTCAAGGTGCTGGACATGATCGTGCCCATGCGCGTAAAGAAGGAGCAGGAGTTGGAAGGCTTGGACCAGAGCGAGGTGGCCGTGGTGGCCTACCCGGACTTCGCCATCAAGCACACCGCCAACTAGGTGGGAGCGCCTGGCCGGGTCCCGCTCTCCGGGGCCCGGGCCAGGAAAAACTGAGCCCAAAATACACCACGCGGTCGGGTGGAGCCCAGGCGGCCCGTTCGCAAAAGGAAGAGGAACATGAAGAAGATCGAGGCCATCATCAAGCCCGCCAAGCTGGAGGAGGTCCGCGACGCCCTCAACGGCATCGGCGTGCAGGGGATGACCGTCACCGAGGTAAAGGGTTACGGCCGTCAGAAGGGGCACGTGGAGACCTACCGTGGCGCCACCTACCAGGTGGTATTCAACGCCAAGGTCAAAGTGGAGGTGGTGCTGCCCGACGAGCTGTTGGACAAGGCCGTGAGCGCCATCCAGCAAACCGCCAAGACCGATACCGTGGGTGACGGCAAAATCTTTATCTCCTCCTTGGAGGACGTCATCAGGATTCGCACCGGCGAACGCGGCTACGTGGCCATCTAGCCGGTCAGCTTTCCAGATCGATAATTCAAGTCGCTTCCCCGGGGGCGGGCCGCCAGGTCCGCCCCCGGACTTTTTAGCGCCGGCGGCGGCTACCCCGGGCTTATGGCCCCGTGGTAGGCCCCAAAAGTCGTATCCCGAGCCCTACCTGGCGACTATTTGACCCCAAGGGCCAACTGGAGTAGCATGCGGCATGCCTGTGCAGGGCTTCGACCCGTCAAAGGTCGCTTGTGAGGCGGTCGTGGCCGGTGGACCAGCGGGCTGGGACCATGTTCAGATACCGCTGGCGGGAGAGACAGGGGTATTGAGCGCGCAAGCCAGGGCCGACAATCCCAGATTGAGCATCGTGGTGCCCCTTTACAACGAGGCCGCTCGCTTCGAGAGGCTCAACGGCGCGGTGCGCGATTTTCAGGCGAACGCGCCGAATTTTGACTATGAATTGGTTCTGGTCAACGACGGCAGCCAGGATGCCACCCAGGAGTTGCTGGAGGGCTTGCGGGCCCGGTTGCTGGCCGGCAGGGGCGGCGCGGACGACAGCCTGCGGGGAGTGCGGCTGATCGCCCTGGAGCGCAACCAGGGCAAGGGCCAGGCCCTCAGGCAGGGGGTGCTGGCGGCCCGGGGCGACTGGATATTGACCCTGGACGCGGACATGGCCACCCCGCCCAGTCAGCTGCTGGAGTGGCGGGAAAAGGGTTTTCTGGATCTGGAGGCCAACCCCGCGCTTCACCAGGCCTTTTTCGGCGACCGCGAGCATGGCCTGTCCATGGTGGATGATCATACCCACCGCCGCTTCATGGGCAAGGTCTTCAACACCCTGGTGCAACTTATCACCGACCTGCCCCTGCGTGACACCCAGTGCGGATTCAAGCTCTATACCAGGGAAATCGCCCACCAAAGCTTCGCCCTGGTGCGCAACTGGGGCTGGGCCCACGACGTGGAGATCACCAAGGTGCTCCTGGATCTGGGCTGCCAGGTGCGCACCCTGCCCATAAAATGGACCGCCATCGACGGCAGCAAGATCAAGCCCTTTAGCGACGCCCTGCGGATGTTCTGGGAGCTGTCGCGCATACAGCTTGGCTTCTATTGGCGGTTCCGCCTGGGCTGGGGACGGCCGGCCCCGGGTCTGGCCCCCGGCCGGGGGTATGAGCGGCTGGCCTGGGTCTGGTGGCTGGCGCTGTTGGTGCTGATCTGCGCCACCTTTCAGGATTATGGCTTTGCCTCCGACGAGAGGGTGCAGGCCGAGTACGGCCGGGGGGTGGTAAACTATTACCTGTCGGGCTTCAGCGACAAGTCCGTGATGCACATCAAGAACCTCTACCTGTACGGCGGGTTGTTCGAGGCCCTGGCCGACCTGTTCGCCCGGGTGGCCCCCTGGGAGCCGTACCAGTCCAGGCATTTGCTCATGGCCCTGGTGGGGCTGTGGGGAGTGGTCGGCGCCTGGCGCCTGGCGGGGCACCTGGCCGGGCCGCGCGCCGCCTTTTGGGCGGGGGCGCTGTTGTCCCTCACCCCCATGTACTACGGACATATATTCAATAACAGCAGGGACATCCCCTTCGCGGTGGCCTACCTGTGGTCCGTGTACTACCTGGTGCGGGTAGCCGCCCACCTGCCGCGCGTGCCCCGGGGCCTGGCCATCAAGCTGGGCCTGGCCTTGGGGGCCTGCCTGGGCATAAGGGTCGAGGGGGCCATAATAGTCTTTTACCTGGCCGTGCTCATCCTGGTGTGGGCCAGCCGGCGGGTGCCCGCCAGGCAGCCCGGCGCCCTGCTGGGCGACCTGTATGTGGCCCTGAAAACCCTGCTGCCCTCCCTGGTCATCGCCTACGTCATAATGCTGCTGTCCTGGCCCTGGGCCCAGCAAAATCCTCTCTACAATCCGGCCTTCGCCTACTACGTCTCCACCAAGTTCGGGCACAACCACCCGCAATTGTTCGACGGCCGCAATTATTGCTCCTTGAACCCGCCCTGGTCATACATCCCCCAGTATTTGCTAGCCAAACTGCCCGAGATGCTGCTGGCGGGGTGGGCGCTTTTTCTGATTTTGTGCCTGCGGGCCGGTTGGGGCCGCCCAGCTCCCGCCCAGGGCATCAGGTGGGATGTGCCCAGCCTGGGCCTGCTCTTGAGCCTCGTCCTGCCGCCGTCCCTGATCATCGTGGCCCATGGCGCGCTGTACGACGGCCTGCCGCCCTTGCTGGCGGTCTGCGGCGGCCTGGCCCTGGATAGAGGGCTGATCCTGCTGGCGGCGTGGGGCAAAAAGCTGGTCCTGGCGGCCATCTGCCTCCTGGTCCTGGCCCTGCTCTAGCCGGCCAGCCTGATGGTCAGGCCGCATCCCTACCAGTATGTATTTTCAACTCCCTGATTGGCGGCCTGCCCGGAGCCCAAGGCAAGCACGAGACGGACTACTGGAGCTTCAGCCACGCCGAGGCCCCGCGCCGGCTGGCCCTCTCGGCCCGAGCCGAAAAATAGACCCAAGGCCTGCACCGCGCCAATACACCGTGTTTTGCCGGGGCATCAACGGCGAGGTGATGGAGTACATCGCCTCGTCCATGCCGCCGGTGCTCAAGCGCACCGGCGACCCCCTGACGGCGGGCTTTCACGTGGATTTCACGCGTTGGGATTTCCACCAGGCCGCCAACGGCGTCACCGTGGACACGGTGGAACGCCTGGGCGTGCCCCTGAACTTCATCAAGGACCTGCGCCCCTTGGCCCAGCGCCACTAGGTGGCCCGCAAGCGTCTGTGCCAAAAGGATTTCGCGCTCACCAGCCAGATACCCCCATATACCCTTTGAGTAGCCGGGCTCTGCTAACAAAAGGCCATCCCCGCCCGGTTGGCGGAGATGGCCTTGGCGTTGCGTGCCAGCGGCCTGGCGGGCCGGCTAGATGATCAGGGCCTGCCGGGCGGTGTAGCGGGGCGGTTCCACCACCACCGCGCGCGGGGCGGGCGGCGCCACCGGCTGGGGCTGGGAAGCCGGCCGGCCCAGGGAGGCCAGGACGCGGTCCCGCCATTGGGGCCTGAGTTCCAGGGCGGCCTCGGGCAGGTTGCCGCCCGCCACGGCCTGGGTCAGGAGCCGGATGGGGCCGTCCACGTCATCACCGTAGACCCGGTTGGCCAGGGAGGTGATCTGCCCCAGCAACTCCTCGGCATAGGCCACATGCTCGGGATTGCCGGCGTTGAAGGTGTCCACCGTGTAGGGGGCCTCGCCCAGGGGGGCCGGACCCTGCAAGCCGCCCTGACTGGAGACCCTCTTGTGCCAGGAGGCCAGGGCCTCCTCGCCGTGCAACTCCTTGGGGCTCACCGGACCGCCCAGGCGGTCGAATTGGGCCTGTATCCAGTCCAGGTAGCGCGCCCCGCGGGCATCGGCCTGGCGGCGCGCCCGGTTGAAGTTGTTCCACTCCGGGTGGCGCCAACGGGGGCCGAAGGTGGTGAAGCTGGTGCCCAGGGAGCCCATCCGCCAGCGGGTGACCTGGTCCCACAGAGCGCTGAAATCCTTGGTGCGCTCCCACCACAACTGCTCGCGCCGCTCGGGATGGCAGCTGACGTCCAGACGCTCCTCCAGGGCCTCCTCGGCGGCGGTGAGCGCCGGCGGGTCCTGGGAGGGAGACAAGACCTGCAACACCGGCGGGCCGGGCACCGGGCGGACCACCGCCACCTGGGCCGGGGTCGGCTGTTGGGGCTCCTGGACCAGGGGCCGGGGCGGTGGCGGGGCGGTGATCTGGCTGAGGGGCATGCGTCCCAGGGCCGCGGCCAGGGTCTGCATGAGCAGACGCCGGAAATCCGGGTATTCCAGGCCGCGCAGGAAGGGACGCAGGGCCTCATACAGGGTCATGGCGAAGCGTTCCCCCCGGCTCAAGGGGGCTTCCTGGTCGGCGGCGATCATGGCCGGCAACGGCGTGGCGGCCTGCTCCGGGGAGGGCGCCAGGGGCTGGTCGGGCTCGTCCTCGAAGGCGGGCTCGGCCTGGCGCTGGGGACCACGCAGACCCACGGCGCGGCGGCCGGCGGCGGTGGCCTTGACGTACAAGGGCAGGCCGCGCCCCCGGTTCTCCAGGAGCACCAGGCCCTCGGCCTCCAAGGCCCGCAGGTGCCGGTTGACCGGCTGGCGCTGAGCGCCGAAGTGTTCCTTGATCTGGCTGCTGGGCACCCAGATGCCGTCCATGGTCAGCTCGGCGACCACGTAGAGCACGTTGCGCCGGGCCGGTCCCAGGGAAGGTTGGCTGGCGGCGACCCAAGCGTCCAGCCGCACGGGTTCCTTGCGAGGTGGCGAAGGGGGAGTTTCCATAGGCCTGCCCTCAGCGGCCGAGCTCGTGGCCCGGACCGGAGACTTCATAGGTTTGTAAACTACGATTCATTTTATTTTATACCAAGTGGTCGGTGGTTAACACCCTAAAATCTCGAGGGTGCCTGGGAGGGGCTGGCCATCTTTTTGGCCTTGGTGGGGGTGTTGCCCCCGGCTTTCGGCGCGCCCCGCCGCGTTTGACCAGATGTTATGCAAATTGGATGCCTAATTGTGAATAACCCCGGGGCCCCGCGTGGCGGTCCACCGGGCCAGGCTGCTGAAAATGCAAGTCAAACAGATTGTCAGGCCCGTTCCCGGGCACCATGTGGGTAGCCTCGGGGCAATTGAGCACAATATGTGGTGGTCTGGGCCGCCCGGCCCCGGCCCGGCCCGGCGGCGTATCCTTCGTCTGATTCAACCCTTGAGGCAGGATCACGACAACCCCGCGAAGGTCAAAATCAAACGCCGCCCGGGCCTGGGCGCTGCCAAAAATGCCGGGATCGTCAAAATTCCGGCGGCGCGCGCGGACGCCTCGGCCGCCAGCCGGCGGCCCCTGGCGGGAGTTGGCTAAATGACCGCGCAAAGTTTATAGTAGAAGCCAAGCTCAGAACCGGCCCGGGGGATCTGGCGCCCGGTCCTGGAGACAAGCCCATGGCAGGCGAGGGGGTGGCATGAAGCAAAGACAATCATTGGCGGTGAACGAGCCCTCCCAGATCGAGGCTGTCCTGCAAGTGGGCCTACAGGTGATCGTGCAGAAGGAAGTGGGTCAGGAGCGCATTTGGGCCAAAGTGGTGGGCTGGCTGCCCGAGGGCGCGGTGATCCTGGACGGGCCGGCCCAGTGGGTGAGCCTGGGGCAGCTCTTCGCCCAGAACCGCCTCCTGGTGCGCTTCATCTCCCTGGGCAGCTTCTACGGCTTCGCCACCAGGGTCATCACCGTGCTCAAGGCGCCGCTGTTGGTGGTGCTGGAATGGCCCAAGCAGTTGGACAAGGTGCCGCTGAGCTCCGAAACCCGCTGCGTGGTCAACGTGCCCGTGCAGATCGCCCCCCTCAACCGCGACGGCAGCCCGGGGGTCCAGGGCGAGGCCCTTTTGGCCGACCTGTCGCGCAGGGGTTGCCAGGCCCGGGGCCGGCGTGGCGACCTGGCGGCGGCCGATCTCTCGCCGGGGCGCCTGGTGCGCCTGACGGTGTCGGTGCCCACCTTCCCCCAGGCCCTGGAGGTGGCGGCCCAGATTCGCAACACCCAGGTGACTGGCGGGGAGGTGGTCATGGGCCTGCGCTTTGAGGAGGGCCAGACCCGCACCCTGGAGCGCCTGCAACTGGTCTTGGCCCCCATGTTGCGCCTGGGCGGCGAGAACTGGGGCGCCCCCGCCGCGTCCGAGCCGGAGCCCGCCCCGCCCGCGCCGCCCGCCCCGTTGGCTCCGTCCGCCCCGGCGGGTAAGATCGCGCCCTCCCTGCCCCTGGATAAGCAGCCCCTGCACGGCCGCCCCCCGGAGCCCAGCGACGGCCCCCGGGTCTTCGCGGTGCCCGAGGAACTGCGGGTGGACACCACCGCCACCAAGGTGCGCCTGGACGAGATGACCGCCGAGCGCGCCGCCGCCATCCTGGGGGTGCGGGCCCTGGGCGGCAGCCTGTCCGCCGTGCTCAAGGCCCGCGAACTGGTGCGGGCCTGGGTGGAGAAATACGGCGAGTTCGCGGTGCGCGAGCGCCGCCGCCTGCTGCTGCGCGACTGCGCCACCATCCAGGGCCTTAAGCTGATCAAATAGCCGTTCCATAACGACTACGTCAAACTTTTGGGGAGGTCTTTCATGTCGTCCCAGCGCCCCTTCGCCGCCTCGCTGACCCTGCTTGTGGCCCTGATGCTGACCCTGGCCCTGGGCCTGCCGGGGTTGGCCCAGGCCCAGCCGGGGCAGAATATCAGCCTGCCCGCCCCCCAGACCCAGGGCGGCCTGCCTCTGATGCAGGCCCTCAAGCAGCGCCACACCTCGCGGGAGTTCGATCCTCGCCAGCTGGAGCCCCAGGTGCTCTCCGACTTGCTGTGGGCCGCCTTTGGCATCAACCGTCCCGAATCCGGTCGGCGCACGGCGCCCTCGGCCAAGAACTGGCAGGAGGTGGACATCTACGTGGTGCTGGCGGAGGGGGTCTATCGTTACGACCCCAAGGGCCATGCCCTGGTGTGGGTGGCCTCCGGGGACCTGCGCCCCCTGGCCGGGCGTCAGGGCTTTGTCAACCACGCGCCGCTCAACCTGGTCTTCGTGGCCGACCTGGCCCGCGTAGGCCACGAGGCCGGCGACGACAAGGCCCTGTTGACCGGGGCCGACGTGGGCTTCATCAGCCAGAACGTCTATCTGTTCTGTGCCTCCCAGGGCCTCAACACCGTGGTGCGCGCGGGCATGGACAAGCCGGGCCTGGTCAAGGCCCTGGGGCTCAGACCCGAGCAGCAACCCATCCTGGCCCAGACCGTGGGACACGCTCCGGGCAAGTAGGCGCTCCATCGGTAAAGCGACAGATGGCGGTCGGGTCCGGCGAGGGCTTCGGCCGCCTCTGACTTGAGGACATTGGGGCGCCCAGACCCGCCGGGCCGCCGCCCATTGGCCACCAGCCCTGGGCCAGGGGCAGTGCCGGATGCATGGGCATCGGATAGACCCGGTGGGAGCCCCCCAGCACCCGGCCGTGGAGGGTCAAGGGCGGCACCGCCAGGTTGGCCGCCGCCGCCTCCGTCTCCCCCGGGGACCGCGCGCAACTGTTTGACTGGCCTTCGGCGGGTGGCATAGTATGGGCGCCAGTCAGCCTGGCCGGCGCGGGCACCAGCCCGGGGTGCCCCTTGGCGGGGGCTCGCGGCCCCTGATGCCCGCAGTAGTTCAAGGAAGGTCGGCACTCCATGGCCCCACCGCGCAAGCACCTCTACGCCCACATCATCTCAGACGCCACCGGCATCGCCGCCGAGAGGGCCGCCCGCCTGGCCCTGGTGCAGTTCCACAAGCGCTACGAGGCGGTCTTCATCCGCCACGCCTTTGTCAAGACCACCAAGCAGTTGGCCAAGGTGCTGGACCTGGCCGAGTCACAGGACGGCGTGGTGGTGTATTCCATCGTGCACAAGAGTCTGCGGGATTGGCTGGACAAGGAACGTCCCAAGCGGAACATCGAGATCGTGGACCTGGTGGGGCCGGTGATGGAGCAGGTGGGGCGGCGTTTTCACATGAAGCCGGACCTGGATCGCCGCCTATTGCACCGGGTGCTGGGCGACGCCTCCATCCGGCTGGCGGAGTCCATCGACTTTACCCTGCGCCACGACGACGGCCTGGGCGAGGAGACCATCGGCAACGCGGACATCATCATACTGGGGGTGTCGCGCACCTCCAAGACCCCCACCAGCCTGTTCATCTCCTGCAACCACAACCAAAAAGTGGCCAACGTGCCCATCATTCTGGGCGTCAAGCCGCCCAGCAAGATATTCCAGTTGCAACGCCCCCACATGATCGGCCTGACCATCGCCCCCGAAAAGCTGGCCCTGATCCGCCGGGGCCGCTTCAAGTCGACACTGGATGGCTACAGCGACCTGCGCTCCATCTCCGAGGAACTGGCCTATTCCCATGCCATTTTCGCCAAGATCAAGAGGATTCGCGTCATCGACGTCACCGACCGGCCCATCGAGGAGGTGGCCAGCCTGATCATGTAGCCGGCACCGTGTCGTCGAACTCCGGTCCCGCCGGCGCGAACTGGGGCGCGGAGGCCGACCGGCCAACGGGACGCGGGGCGGGGGAGGCCTGACCGGGCAGCAAGAGCCGGCACAGGAGCTTTTCCACGGCCATGATGACGGCGATACCGGCCAGGCTCAGACACAGGGCCTGCCAGGCGGGGCAGGTTTCAAACCACTCCAGAAAGTTCATGACCATCATCGCCGGTATCTCCAAGTATGCGATCGGTTCCCTCTGTGGCCGGCCAGGCCGGGGCTGAATGGCTGCCTGGCCGGGGGCGGCGCTAGGTTGTTCACGCCTGTGAAATGCAATCTCGGTGCCAAGCTCCGCCGACGGGGCAGGCTGGGGGCGGGCTGACGTGGAGAGACCTTTTTGGGGGGCCTGGGTAGTGGACGCGGCCACCATGGGTTGTTAAGAACCTGGGCGGGGCACGACCAATGGTGTCCGGCCTCGGCGGCGGGGAGCGCGATGACGCTGGCGGGCGCTGGCCAAGTCCGACGGATTTCCGGCGCGGCGTCAAAAGACCAGACGCTGGGCCGGGCCCGGGTCTTGGCGGTCGGCCGGCTATGAACGTCCTGCCTCCTGTGCCAGCCCTGGGCGCCAGGCCAGCAGGCGGGGCTTGGGGCTGGCCCTGGCCCTGGCCGGGGCGCCCCTGGCCGCCATTCTGCTTTAGCTGGTCCTCACCTTGGCCAAGCAGGATGCCTTGGATTTCATCTACTTCAGGTTCTAGATCGGCGGGACCTGGGCGCGCCCAGGCACAGGAGTTGTCACAGGAGGCGGGGTCGGCCCAACAATTACCTTGACAACCAAGTCCGATAAGTTTAGCAATGGAAAAGTAAAAAATAACCCCTCACAATCACTGGTAATGCCTGCCCCACAGGAATGCACTGGTGATGACTAGCAGTCGATCCCGCCCTGCCTTGCCCACCCCTTTGACAGTTAGTATCCACCCAGTAGCGACAGCTTCTTGCAAGATAGTTATGACCAGGCCCCGGCACCGGCAGGCGCCCTGGGCATGTCACTGCCATCTTTTTATTAATCGTTGACCGCATGGTCTTGGCCGGCCCCGCCTTGGGCGAGGCCACGCCGGGGAGAGGCTTGCCCGGCTCTCCGGGAGGGATGGCCACCCGAGGTGCGGAGACTAGGTGTGTGTCGGAGAAAGCTATCTCCGGGGTTCCCAAGCAAACTAAGTTTGCTTGGGGTGGATGCATGGCTTTCTCCTCTTGGAACTTGCCAAAAGTTAATTTTGGCAAGTTCACGAAATAGCGCCAAAAATATTTTTGGCGCTATTTCGGGCGGGCCGTCCATGGCCCGCCTAGGAGCCTGCCGAGGCAATACTCCGACAGGCTTCTGGCCAGCGGACCGAGGTGGCGCCAGGCAGAAAAAGCGCCTGCTAAAAACCGGAGCTGAAAGTATTCATGCCGCCCCAGGGTCTTAATAGGCAGTGAGTCCCAACGCTCGACGACCTTTGGATTGCCTGGGTGCCCCTGCCCCTCAGCGGGATGGTCGGGGAATCCAAGCTGGTTGCCGAGGCGATTTCATGGATTGACAGCCAATGGCGCCCGCACGGCGTTTGGTGGGGAACACCAAGTGCGAGAACTGGTTTTTGAGGACAGAAGATTGACCGGTATTGGGAATTAAACGAGGAGGCGAAGATGAAACATTTGGGTAGATTTTTTCTGTTAATGATGTTGGTGTTGGCCATCGGCTGCGCCACCGATTCGACCCTGGTGAGCAGTAGCAGCAACGCCAGCCCCCTGGATCCCTCGGCCTTGAGCGGCGGCCAGGCCTTTGGCGTGAAGTCGTATTTCGTAAATACGGCCTTCTACCCCTTTGTCTCCGTCTACTTCAAGACGGTGGACGCCAATGGCGAGCCCTTGGTCAACCTGACTCCCTTCAACGTGGGCCTGATGATCAAGGGCCGCGCCTACGACATGGCCAAGAAGCAGTACGGCATCGAGTCCCTGAACACCAGGGACGAGGGCTTCAGGACAGTGCTGGTAGTCGACGCCAGCAGCAGCATGAGAGGATATTTCCCTGAAATCCTCCAGGCCGCCCAGAATTATATCCGCCTGAAGAAGGCCAACGACGAGATCGCCATCATCGCCCTGGGCGATCAGGTGGTCGATGTCTGCGCCTTCACCAAGGACGGACTGCGCGCCGAGACCTATCTCAACGACATCAAGCCCACCGGCTCGCGCACCCCGCTGTATGACGGCGTGGCCCGGGCCATTGCCATGTGCCAGAGCGCCGCGGGCACCACCGGAGCCACCGGCTCCAGCTACATCGTCCAGAGCAACATCGTGGCCATCACCGACTGCCTGGATGAGCACAGCGTGTTCGGCAAGGATGCCGTCCTGGCCAAGGTGGGCAGCATGGCTCCGCCCATCCCGATCTACACCATGGGCCTGATCGAGGGCAACCGGATTCACCAGGGCCACGTGGACATGGCCGCCATCTCCACGGCCAGCTTCGGAAAGTTTTTCCCGGTGAACCTGGGCAGCTCCTTTGTTAGAATCAGTGACAAGATACAGTCCATTAACCGCGCGGACTATGTTTTGACCTTCCGGTCTTACCTGCCCGTTGACGGCAACAAGTACCTTGGTCAGATCATCATCAACTACGAGGGCCGTGGTACCCACGACGAGTTCAGCTTCCAGACCATGGAAGTGCCCATGATGAACCAGTCGATGAAGGACATCAAGATGAAGCTGGAGAACGCCATCCCGGCCCTGCCCGCCGGCATGAGCCCCTATGTCCAGTCTTCCAGCGATGCCCAGCAGATGAGCGCGCCGACCCAGGCAGCCTCCACGGGCAGCGTGGCCCCGGCACCGGCCGCCAAGGCCTACAAGAAGAAGGCCGCGGCGGCGGCGGCCATGCCCGCGCCTTCCATGGAGAATCTTCCTGGTAGGTAGGAAGTGATAAACTATGGCGTCCCCTATAAATTAGGGGGCGCCATAGCTATTGACTTGGCAGGATAATGATGAGCACTCACCCTGAAATCGGTGTGGCTGATACGATCCTTTTGGGAAGGGATAGTGCCTGCCATTGGCGTATTTCAGGGACGACAGTTTCTAGAAATCATTGCAAGATATTAATAAATCGTGAGGGAATATACATACTAGACCTGGGATCAAAAAACGGTACATTTGTAGGTGACAAAAAGCTTACGCCAAATGTTTCGGAGCGTCTAGCAAGGGAAACAGTGGTAAGGCTGGGTGAAAATATCCGTTTTTCATTTATGCAGCTAGTGGATAAAATATATGAAATTCATTTGGTATCCCCACTGGCAAATGTTCATGTGGTAAGGGTGGGGTCCAATGATAGCAACGATGTGATAATTCCAAGTTGCCCGCAGGAAAGCATTTCGCTGGTAATCATCGGAGGCCATTGTCTGGCCAATAGGCCATCGGATGGCGGGAGATTGACATATTGCGTGGATCCCAATAACGAGAGAGAAAGATACGCATTAGGCCGAGAAAACAATATTGAAATTCATAACGTGTTACTGGCCGAAATATCAAAAAAAATTGTCGCCGGCAAGAAAGATAAAATATCGCTAGTCGCGCATTTGTTGGAAGAAGGAGCCCATTATTTAGGCCGCGATTTTACAAGTGATATACGCTTGGTTGATCATTTGGTGTCTAGACGTCACGCGGTGCTTACGGTCGATAACCGCAACATTAATATCGATGACCTGCAAAGCCGCAATGGTACCTATGTAAACGGTAATAGAATCAAGGGGCGCACTGAAATTACCGATAATGATCTATTGAAAATTGGGTCGGTCAGCCTGTCGATCGTGGGCGGCAAATACCTTGTGGGCAATAAAAGCCAGATAAACACCTCTAAGTCGGAGGCCAGGGTTTTTGTTGACCATGTATCATATGTGGTGCAAGCCAACAACAAGGGCAGCAAACAATTGCTGTTTGATGTTTGCCTGGCGATTAATAGTGGCGAGCTTATTGGCATCATGGGGCAGTCAGGATCGGGGAAAACAACTTTACTGCGGATAATTACTGGAATATATAAACCAACGGTCGGTCGAGTGGCATTGCTAAATGCTGACGCGCAACACAACTCCAAAGGCAAGATAGCCAACGGCGCTTTAGGGTTTGTCCCCTGTGACGACATTATCCATTCTGATCTCACTGTATATGAAGCCCTGTATTATAATTATTTGATCAGAACCAATGGCTATAGCAAGGAGCAGATAGATGACGAAATATCTGCGCTAATCAATAAGCTTAAAATGGCCGACGAGAAGACCGGCACCAATATAGCTAAACAACTTATCGGCGACGCAGAGAGAGGCGGCATTAGCACTGGCCAGAAAAAACGGGTTCAGCTGGCCATGGAACTAATAGGCATGCCCAGTGTGCTCTTGGTAGACGAACCTACGTCTGGTTTATCTTCCGAAGACGCAGTCATTGTGATGGATATACTTAAGGGTATGGCAGTCAACGGTAGCAGTATAATATGTACTCTGCACCAGCCCAACTTGGAGCTATTTAAAAAATTTGATAAGATTGCCTTTATGCATAAGGGTAAGTTGGTGTATTTTGGCTCTGCATTCCCCGATGCACTAAAATTTTTTAACTTTGACCTTGCAGAATCTGAATATATCTCTTCTCCGGATAGCGCTCTGTCTGGCTTGGTGCGCAACGAAGCCAGGGGAGTTGATTTCGGCGCACAATTCGAGGCGAGCCCGTACTATAATGATTTATGCAGAGACGAGGTCGTTGATGAAAATATCAACAACGTTGAGAAAGACAAAAATCCATCTAATTTTATGGCGCAATTGCTAACACTGCTTAGGCGCAACACCAAACTCAAAATACGTGATAAAGTTAATACAATTATGCTTGTGGCGCAGGCGCCAATAATCGCCTTGTTAATTTCTTCGGTGTTTTATTTCGGCCAGTCGCCACATTTGGTGCCGCTGTTTCTGATGGTGGTGGCATCCCTTTGGTTCGGAACAACCAACGCTGTTAGAGAGATAGTTGGCGAAACCACCATCCTACGATATGAAATGCGTAATGGGTTGAGCGCCTCGGCGTATGTGTTGTCTAAGTTTCTAATATTGTCAGCGCTGTGTGCATTCCAGTGTATTTGCATGGTCCTGTTGGTTAATTATTTCTTGGCCTTAAGTGTGAACAAGTTTTATCTGTGCGGAATCTTATATCTTGCTTCCTTGACTGGTTTGGGGCTTGGCCTGCTAATTTCAGCAACAAGCAAAAACCAGCAAAGAGCAATTTCAATCATCCCTCTTGTTTTGATACCAATGGTGGTGTTGGGTGGCGGGATGATCAACGTAAGTAAAATGGACAAGTGGTCGGTGGCCACGGCATCCATCATGCCATCCAGATGGGCCTATGAGTTGGTAGTTCATATCGTCGATGACGAAATGCGTGCCAGTGCCGGCGCTAAAGCCCAAACGCTGGTCCCCGTGATGTTCGGCAAGAATAGTTTTGATTTTAATATAATTTTGTGCATCTTGTCCATGATGACCATTCTAGCTGTATTGGGAGTGATGTTTACTGTAAAATCTAGGAGTTCCAAGGCGATGACATAGATGTTGCGATCCTAGTCGTGAGCATTTGGTGGCCCATGCGGAAAAGGCATCAAAATTGCGTATGATACAACCTCATACCAAACATAGCGTTGCAAGGCAAAAGTCCGGCACGCTAACGGCGTGGATTGTTATCTGCTATTTAGCTTTTTGGCTGTCTGGGTCCGTGGTGGCGAATGCTTATGTTAATTTTGCGGTAAGCAAGGTAATTGGTTATCAGTATCCAAAGGTTCATTTGCTGGCGAATTTTTATTCCAATAATACACTGGTTGAATTAGTTGAGCCTGGCCAATTGGAAATATACGTAAATGATATAAAAATAAAAAATAATAGCTGGTCGATAACGCCTCTCAAAAAATCATCTGAGTCTATTCTGATAATGCTGGGCATCGACAACGGTAATAGCGTACCAAGAAATGTTTTGGATGATTTTGTTTGGGTTGTATCCCAACTGGCTGGTAAAAAGGGGAAGAACGACGCGGTCTCTGTAACAGGCATCGCCGGCAACGGAGGCCGCGAAAAAACTCTGCATAAAGAGACCGCTAAAATTGTTAATACGGTTAACAGTGTCGTCGCCCAGGAGGATGGCGCCAAGTTATATGACTTCATTGTTGAAAGCATAAACAGCCTGGACAAACAAGGATCGCTGCTAAAGTATGTGGTGGTGGCGTCGGGTGGTAAGGACGTAGGAAGTAAAAATACCTATGATGACGTGATCAATTTGTCTAGGAAGTTTAACATTCCTGTTACTATAATTGGGCTAGCGGAGAAAGATGACTATAACAAATTTAGCGCCTTGGCCAAACTGGCCCATCTGACAGGTGGCGAATTTACGGTTGTCCGTGACAAAAACGAAATGATTCAAACCTATGCCGCCTATGTGGCCAACTTTTTAAAACAACAAGTTATGACCATTAATTTAGGCAAACAAAATCCATCCACACCCGTGAAGATAGAGATTTGCTTCAAATCCAACACAGACAGTAAATTTTGCAAGGACCTGGTGGTAGAGGCAGCTCCGGGTGAAGGGGCCCTAGCTCTGCCCAAAGGGATAGCAGGCAGAGACGAGCCTGCTGAAGTACCTCAAAAGGCCTCGGGTCCGGCCAGTGAACCGGCCAAGGCAGAGGGAAACAATAAAGAGACTAAGAAAGAAGATGCCAATTATGCCTATTATTTCCTAGTAGCGGCGCTGCTCATCGTGGCCTTGGCTATCGTTGCAAAGCAAATAAAGGCCTACTATGCAGCCAGAAAAATCAAGGAGCAGTTTAAAAATAAGCCTGATGTAAGCGGGCGGATGAGCAACAACAATTTTGAAACCATTGTCGACCCGGGAGGAACGATAAGCTATCTGCTGGAGATACCATCGGAGAATAAGGAAATTAAGCTGTTTAAAGACAGCTTGGCTATCGGCAGCATAGACAGCAATGATATAGTCATCAAGGATAAATTCGTTTCACGCAAACACGCCATGCTTAAATTCGTCGATAATCAATGGACAGTCTTGGATTTAAATTCCACCAACGGTGTTTACGTCAATGACGCTAAGGTTAACAAATCCCAGCCGTTGCATCACAATGACAACATAAAAATCGGTAACACTATAATTAGATTTTACCTCAAGAATAGCTAGCCACGCCCAAGGTCGGGCGATAACATGCCATTGGCAGGCAATCCCCTCCAAGAAAAAGCAGCGCATCCGTGGCGTCTAGCCCTAGAGGCTGCTGCCAAACCAACAAGGACAACGAGGCCTGCGCGCGACGGTTGGCTTTATCTAAACCAGAGGCTCCTTCCACCAGGGATAAAAGTCAGGCAGGTCCTTGGTGGGGCTTAGGGTGAACTGGGGCGGGCGCTTATCCAAAAAGGCCTGCACGCCCTCGCGGGCATCGGCCTGGCGGCCGGACCACAGGAAGACCCGCGAGTCGATGAGGTGCGCCGACTGGGGGTCGGGCTCGGTCTGGTTTCGCCACAAGAGGGCCTTGTTCAGGGTTACGGACATGGCCGAGGTGTGCTGGGCGATCTCGCGGGCCAACTCCAGGGCCTTGGGCAACACCTCCTCCTTGGGCAGCACATAGTTGAACAGCCCGCTGTGGGCCTCTTGCGCGGCCGTGAAGACCCGCCCCGTGCAGGCCAGTTCCTGGGCCTTGGCCATGCCCACCAGGCGGGGCAGGAACCATGACGAGCAGGCCTCCAGAACCACTCCCCGCCGAGCGAAGACCAGGCCCAGCTTGGCGTCGGCGGCGGCCACGCGCATGTCCATGGCCAGGGTCATGGAGAGTCCCACGCCCACCGCGTGGCCGTTGATGGCGCCGATCACCGGCTTGCGGCAGCGATGGAAGGCCAGGGCCGCCTGGCCGCCGCCGTCGCGGTGCTCGGCCAGGCGCGGCGGGGTGCCGTCGTCGCGCTTGCGGTCAAAGGTCGTACCTCCGCCGGAGAGATCGGCGCCGGCGCAGAAGGCCCGACCCGCGCCGGTGACCACTACGGCGCGCACGCCGTCGTCCTGGTCGGCCAGGGCCATCACCTGCTTGATCTCCTCGCGCATGACCGGGGTGAAAGCGTTCAAGTGCTCGGGGCGGTTGAGGGTCACCAGGGCCACCTGCTCGTTGATCTCGTACCGTACCTGCTGCAAGTCCATATCGGCCCTCCCGGTGTTGATTGATTGCCGCCAAGGGTAGCACATCGCCGGCGTGGACCCAACCTCCCCCCCAGCGGGCGGTATGATCACTCTTGACATTATGGCCAGGCGTGGGATTTTTCATCCATGCCCGCGTTAGCGGCGGGCGCCACCCCCTCTGGGAGATAGCCATGGCCGATTTTGAACTGGATGACATCCCGCCCGAGCTTTTGCGGGCACTGTTGGACAACCCCTACGACTCCAACATCCTGGTGGACAAGGGGGGAGTGGTGCGCTTTCTGAGTTCCCACAGCGAGGACATGTATGGCAAGACCCACGCCGAGGTGCTGGGCCGCCACGTGCACGACCTCAACCCCGAGAGCCAGTTGCCGCGCGTGCTCAAGAGCGGGCGGGCCGAGATCGGGCGCTTGCTGCGCATCCGGGGCAAGGAGCGCCTGGTGGCGCGCCTGCCCCTGCGCAACGACAAGGGCGAGATCGTGGGCGCCGTGGGCAAGCTCATGTCCTGGCACCCCCAAAAGATCAAGAAAATGGCGCGGCAGTTGGAGCTTTTGGAGAGCAAGCTGAGCTATTACGAGCAGGAACTCAGGCACCTCTACCGCAGCCGCTACACCCTGGATCGCTACGTGGGCGAGTCCAAGAAGGTGCAGGACCTGCGCCGGGCGGCCGCCCAGGCGGCGGCCAGCGACCTGCCGGTCTTGATCACCGGCGAGACGGGCACCGGCAAGGAGATCCTGGCCCACGCCATCCATCAGCTTTCCACGCGCCGGGATAAATCGCTGGTCAAGGTCAACTGCGCCTCCATACCCCAGGAGTTGTTCGAGTCCGAGCTGTTCGGCTACGAGGGCGGTGCCTTCACCGGGGCCAACCGCCAGGGTAAGCCGGGCAAGTTCGAGCTGGCCCACCGGGGCACCATCTTTCTGGATGAGGTGGGCGAGTTGCCGGTGGCCATGCAGGTCAAGCTTTTGCGGGTGATCCAGGAGCGGGAGGTGGAGCGCGTGGGCGGCACCCGCACCCTGCGCCTGGATTTCCGGGTCATCGCCGCCACCAACCGCAACCTGCGGGACATGATCGCCGCCGGGGGGTTCCGAGGCGACCTCTTCTACCGCCTCAACATATTTCCCCTGCGCACCCCGGCCCTGCGCGACATCCCCGAGGACATCCCCCGCCTGGCCTATCACGTGCTGACCCAGCTCAAGGAACGCCACCCCCAGGCGCCCCAGCGCATCGCGCCGCCGGCCATGGAATTGCTGATGGCCCATGCCTGGCCGGGCAACGTGCGCGAGCTGCAAAACGTGCTGGAGCGGGCGGCGGTGGAGGCCGGGCCGGGGCCGCTATTGGCCGCGCACCTGCCGTCGGAGGTGCGCGGACACCCCCAGCGGGCGCAAGCGCCGGTGGAGACCCTGGGCAGCCTCAAGGATGAGATGGCTGGCTTTGAGCGCCGGGTGGTGGAGCGGGCCTTGCGCCTGGCGGGGGGCAACCGCACCAAGGCAGCGTCATTGTTGGGTATTCACCGCACGGGTCTGTATCAGAAGCTGCGCCGCCACGGTTTGGCCGAGCAGGCGGATGAATAGCCGGGCGGAATGTGTATAAAAAAATATACAAGTGTATATAAAATTATACAGTGCAATCCTGGAAGGCTTCTTTATAGCTAAAATGTAAGTATTAGGACTAAATTTGTGCAATGGCGAGGCCAGTTCTGTATAAATAATTAGACGGCTTGCCCCTCCGCCAAGGCCTTCAGCCAGAACCGCCGCGAATCCAAAATTAATTAACTAGTAAATTTAAGGCAATACCCGCGAGGACTCGCCGGGCACGGCGCTTGCTATGTAGGCTCGCAGGCACTCTATCGTTTTGCCGTCATGCCTGTACTAATAAATTAGGAGCACCCAACCATGGATTTTGACATACCCGAAAACCTGCGCCTCATGGCCGATACCGTGCGGCGCTTCGTCAAGCAGGACCTGGAACCCATCAGCCGCCAGGTGGAAGACGACGACCACATCCCCGAGGAGATCGTGGAGAAGATGCGCGAGCTGGGGCTCTTCGGCCTGTCCATCCCCGAGGACTTCGGCGGGCTGGGCCTGGGCACCCTGGGCGAGTGCCTGGTCTACGAGGAGATGAGCAAGACCAACGCCTGCTTCCGCACCCGCGTGGGCACCAACAACGGCATCGGCTCCCAGGGCATCGTGCTGGACGGCACGCCCGAGCAGAAGGACTACTACCTGCCCAAGCTGGCCAGCGGCGAGTGGGTGGCCTGCTTCGCCCTGACCGAGCCCGAGGCCGGCAGTGACGCCAGCAACGTGCAGACCACCGCCGAGCTAAAGGGCAACGAGTGGGTGCTCAACGGCCGCAAGCACTTCATCACCAACGGCGACGTGGCCGACATGGCCTGCGTCTTCTGCCTGACCGACAAGGCCAAGAAGGCCAAGGGTGGCATCACCGCCTTCGTGGTGGAGAAGACCGACCCAGGCTACTTCGTGGGCACCATCGAGCGCAAGATGGGCATGCGCGGCTCCCACACCTGCGAGCTGATCTTCGACAACTGCCGCATCCCGGCCGACCGGGTCATCGGCGGCGACAAGATGATCGGCCAGGGCTTCAAGACCGCCATGAAGACCCTGGACAAGGGCCGGCTGACCATGGGCGCCTCGGCCCTGGGCTCGGCCCAAAAGCTATTGGAACTCAGCGTGGACTACGCCAAGCAGCGCGTGCAGTTCGGCAAGCCCATCGCCGAGTTCCAGGCCATCCAGATCATGCTGGCCGACATGGCCACCAACATCTACGCCGCCCGCCAGATGCTCTATCACGCCGCCTGCCTGCGCGACAAGAAGGGCTCGGCCATCATCAAGGAAGCCTCCATGGTCAAGCTGTTCTGCACCGAGATGGCCAACCGCGTGGCCGATCAGGCCGTGCAGATCTTCGGCGGCATGGGCTACATGAAGGACTTCCCCGTGGAGCGCTACTACCGCGACCTGCGGCTGACCCGCATCTATGAGGGCACCAGCGAGATTCAGCGCGTGGTCATCGCCCGCGAGTTGCTGAGAGGCTAGGGATAAGAATCACGGGGGAACCCTTTTTGCCGCGCAGAAATGGTTCCCCCACACCCCCTCTTAAAAGGCGAGGGGGCTTGGCGAGCATGCGAACCAGCGAGATATGGAGCCGTAAGCATGGCTATCAAGAAAGTCTTCATCGTGGGTTCGGGGTTGATGGGTTCCGGGATCGCCCAGGTCTGCGCCAGCGCGGGTCTGAGTGTCACCCTGTGCGACAACAACTCCACGGCCCTGGAAAAAGCCAAAAAATCCATCGCCTGGAGCGTGGGTAAG
>JAZDIQ010000001.1:0-7698 GCA_043804825.1 Pseudomonadota bacterium | reverse complement strand
CTGGCCCAGCCCAGGTGGGTCTCCAAGACCTGGCCCACGTTCATGCGGCTGGGCACGCCCAGGGGGTTCAGGACGATGTCCACCGGCGTGCCGTCGGAGAAATAGGGCATGTCCTCCTCGGGCAGAATGCGGCTGACCACGCCCTTGTTGCCGTGGCGGCCGGCCATCTTGTCGCCCACCGAGAGCTTGCGCTTCATGGCCACGTAGACCTTGACCATCTTGATCACGCCCGGAGGCAGCTCGTCGCCTTTTTTAAGCTTGCCGATCTTGTTCTCGAAGGCGGCGCGGATCATCTCCACCTGCTCCAGGTAGCCGTCCACCAGCCGCTCCAGCTCGATCTGCATGCTCTCGTCGCCGCCGGCCAGCTCCATCTCGCGCATGATGCGCACCGGCAGGTCTTTCAGGTGCTCGGGAGTGATGGGCGTCTTCTTGGGCACCACCACCTTGCCGCGATCATCCTTCAGGGGCTGGGCCAGGCTCTTGCCCACCAGGTGCATCTCCAGCTGGTCCATGGCGTTGCGCCGGATGATGCTGATCTCGTCTTTCTGGTCCTTCAGGAGACGGGCCACCTCCTCGTCCTCGATGGACTGGGCGCGCTCGTCCTTTTCGATGCCCTTGCGGCTGAACACCCGGGCGTCGATGACGATGCCCTCCACGCCGGGGGGCACGCGCAAGGAGGTGTCCTTGACGTCGCCGGCTTTTTCGCCAAAGATGGCGCGCAAGAGTTTTTCCTCGGGGCTGAGCTGGGTCTCGCCCTTGGGGGTGATCTTGCCCACCAGGATGTCGCCGGCCTTGATCTCGGCGCCCACGCGGATGATGCCGGCCTCGTCCAGGTTCCTTAAAGCCTCCTCGCCCACGTTGGGAATGTCGCGGGTGATCTCTTCCTTGCCCAGTTTGGTGTCCCGGGCCACGGTCTCGAATTCCTCGATGTGCAGCGAGGTGAAGACGTCGTCCTTGGCGATGCGCTCGCTGACCAGAATGGAGTCCTCGTAGTTGTAGCCGCCCCAACTCATGAAGGCCACCATCACGTTGCGCCCCAGGGCCAGATCGCCGTCGTGCACGGCCGGGCCGTCGGCCAGGATCTGGTCCTTCTTGACCTTCTGGCCGCGCACCACGATGGGCTTCTGGCTGGTGCAGGTGTTCTGGTTGGAGCGCTGGAACTTGATCAGCTTGTATATCTTGACCTGGGAGTGGGCCTCGTGGGTCAGGGGCTTGTCATAGCGCACCACGATGCGCCCGGCGTCCACGTCGTTGATCATGCCGTCGGCCTCGGCCACCACGCACACGCCCGAGTCGCGGGCCACCACGCTCTCGATGCCGGTGCCCACCAGGGGAGCGTCGGTGCGCAGCAAGGGCACGGCCTGGCGCTGCATGTTGGAGCCCATCAGCGCGCGGTTGGCGTCGTCGTTCTCCAGGAAGGGCACCAGGGAGGCGGCCACCGACACCAGCTGGTTGGGGCTGACGTCCATGAACTCGACTTCCTCGGGGCTGACCATCATGAACTCGCCCATGCGGCGCACGCTGACGATGTCCAGCTGGAATTTGCCCTTGTCGTCGATGGGCGCGTTGGCCTGGGCGATGGCGTGGTCGCCCTCCTCCAGGGCCGAGAGGAAGTTGACCTGGGTGCTCACCCGGCCCTCGCCGGCCAGGCGGTAAGGCGTCTCGATGAAGCCGTAGTCATTGACCCGGGCATAGGTGGACAGGCTGACGATCAGCCCGATGTTGGGGCCCTCCGGCGTCTCGATGGGGCAGATGCGGCCGTAGTGGGTGGAGTGCACGTCGCGCACCTCGAAGCCGGCGCGCTCGCGGGTCAGACCGCCGGGTCCCAGGGCGGAGAGGCGGCGCTTGTGGGTCACCTCGGAGAGCGGGTTGGTCTGATCCATGAACTGGCTGAGCTGGCTGGTGCCGAAGAACTCCTTGACCACGGCGCTGACCGGCTTGGAGTTGATGAGATCGTGGGGCATCAGGGCCTCGATCTCCTGCAGGCTCATGCGCTCCTTGATGGCCCGCTCCATGCGCACCAGGCCGATGCGGTACTGGTTTTCCAAAAGCTCGCCCACGGCGCGCACCCGGCGGTTGCCCAGGTGGTCGATGTCGTCCACCTGGCCCTCGCTGTCCTTGAGCTCGATCAGAAGCCGCACGGCCTTGAGGATGTCCTCGCGGCGCAGGGTGCGCAGATCCTCGGGGGCCTCCAGGCCCAGGCGCAGGTTGAGCTTCAGGCGGCCCACCGCCGAGAGGTCATAGTGCTCGGCGGAGAAGAACAGGTTGTGGAAGAAGGTGCGGGCCACCTCCAGGGTGGGCGGGTTGCTGGGACGCAGCTTGCGGTAGATGTCGACGATGCCGTCGTCCTCGCTCTCCACCTTATCCAGCTCCAGGGTGTCGCGGAAGCAACTGGAGACGTGCATGCCGTCGATGAACAGCGTGGAGATGTCCTTGACGCCGGCGGCGCGCAGCTTCAACAGGGCCTCTTGGCCGATGGGCTGGTTCAGGCCCAGCAGCACCTCGCCGGTGGCCGGGTCGGCCACGTCGCTGGCGGCATAGCGGCCCAAGAGGTCGTCGGGGTCCACCGGGAAATACTCGACGCCCAGCTCGGCCAAACGGTTCAGTGCCCGGCGGGTCATCTTCTTGCCGGCCTTGACCATGGGCTTGCCGGTCTCCGGGTCCAAAAGGTCGCGGCTGATCTCGCGGCCCATGAGCTGGCCGGCGTCCAGCTTGCGCAGTATCTTCTCGCCGTCGAGCTGGAACAGCTCCTTCTGGTACATCATGTCCAAAAGGGCCTGGGCCGAGTAGCCCAGGGCCTTGAGCAGCAAGGTCACGGGGAACTTGCGCCGGCGGTCGATGCGCACGTAGAGAATGTCCTTGGGGTCGAACTCCAGGTCGATCCAGGAGCCGCGCAGGGGGATGATGCGCGCGCTGTAAAGGAGCTTGCCGCTACTGTGGGTGCGCCCCTTGTCGTGATCGAAGAAGATGCCCGGCGAGCGGTGGAGCTGGCTGACCACCACGCGCTCGGTGCCGTTGACGATGAAGGTGCCGCGGGCGGTCATCAGGGGCAAGGTGCCGAAGTATATCTCCTGCTCCTTGATGTCGCGGATGGACTGGATGTTGGTCTCCTTGTCCAGGTCGTAGACCACCAGGCGCACCGTGAGCTTCACCGGCGCCTCGTAGGTCATGCCCCGGGCCAGGCACTCCTCCACGTCGTACTTGACCTCGCCGAAGGAATAGCTTACGAACTCCAGGGAGGAGGTGCCCGAGAAATCGCGGATGGGGAAAACGCTCTTGAACACCCCTTGCAGGCCGGTGTCCTGGCGGTCCTCCGGGGGCACGTCCTTCTGCAGGAAGCGCTCGTAGGATTGCTTCTGCATGTCGATGAGGTTGGGGATCTCGATGATCTTGGCGATTTTGCCGAAGTTCTTGCGAACCCGCATCCTGATCTCGGTCGCCTGGCTCATGGATTCTCCTTCAGAGAAGGGATGACGGGGCGCTGGAAACCCAACCCCTACGCCCTCGCCGGCAAACACGGGCACCCGGCCGCACCGGACCCGCTAGCTTGGGATGAGCGGCCCGGTTCTGCCGGGGGGCGATAATTTTTTTGCGCGCCAGGGGCGGACCGGGCTTTTCGGCGCCCGGCCCGCTCCTGTACGGATATCTCTCGCGTGCGGTCCAGGGCCTTGGCTACTTCACCAGCACCACGCCGCCAGCCTCTTCCAGCTGGTTCTTGATGCCCTCGGCCTCTTCCTTGGACACGGCTTCCTTGACCGCCTTGGGGGCGCCGTCCACCAGGTCCTTGGCCTCCTTGAGGCCCAGACCGGTGATGGCGCGCACGACCTTGATCACCTGGATCTTCTTGTCGCCAGCCGACTCCAGGATCACGTCGAACTCGGTCTGCTCCTCGACCACCGCGGCCTCGCCGCCGGCGGGCATGGCGGCCATGGCCATGGGGGCGGCCGCGGTCACGCCGAAGGTCTCCTCCAGCTCCTTGACCAGCTCCGACAGCTCCAGCACGCTCATGCTTTTGATGAACTCGATCACGTCAGCCTTGCTAATAGCCATGATGTCTTCTTCCTTTCAAGGGGCCGGCCACTACTTTTGGGGCTCGGCCTTTGGGCGAAATGGGATCGTTTGAACTCTAGGCCTGGCCGGCCTTCTGCTCCTCGATGGCCTTGAGCGCGTTCATCAGCGAGCGCGGCACCGCCGCCAGCACGCTGACCAGGTTGCGCGGCACGCCGTTCAAGGCGCCCAGGAGCATGGACAGCAACGCCTCGCGGCCGGGCAGCTTGGCCAACTGGGCCACCTGCTCGGCGCTGATGGGCCTGCCGTCCAGCAGACCGCCCCGCACCTCCAGCTTGGGATTGGTCTTGGCAAAATCCACCAGGGACTTGGCCAGGGCCACCGGGTCGCCGTAGCTGATGGCCAGCCCGTTGGGACCCACAAGCTTTTCGGAGAGCACGGAGGCGGATGAGCCCTCGCTGGCGCGCCTAAGAAGCGTGTTCTTGACCACCACGTACTCCAGGTCCTTCTCACGAAGCTGCTGGCGCAGCTCGGTGATCTGCCCGACCTTGAGCCCGTTGAAGTTGGTCAAGACCAACGCCTTGGCGCGACCGAGGCGCTCGGCCATGGCATCGACCACGGCCTGTTTCTCGCTACGGTTCACGTTTGGCTACCTCCTTATGTCCTCGCCTGGATCCTGACCTTGTCAGATCTAAGGAGGTGAGCACGATCCCGAATCGCCACACCTGCCTCGTTCGCTCTCGGCGGGTGACCGTCTCCCGGTCATTATGACCCCCAGCCGCCGGGGCCGCCCGCTGTCCCTGACACGAAGTGCAGTTCCAGATTTATACGTAGCGGACGCCGGGCCATACTGCCCTTCGCCCGCGAATACCCCTTGCCAAGGCCTAGGCCTTGGCCACTTGCTTGATCTCGGCGGTGTCCAGGCGCACGCCCGGACCCATGGTGGTGGAGACGTTGATGCCCTTGACGTAGGTGCCCTTGGCCGTGGTCGGCTTCAGGCGCACCAGGGTCTCCACCAGGGCGTCCAGGTTCTCCTTGAGCTTGGCCACGCCGAAGCTCATTTTGCCCACCGGCGCGTGCACCACGCCGCCCTTGTCCACGCGGAACTCGATCTTGCCGGCCTTGATCTCCTTGACGGCCCTGGCCAGATCAAAAGTGACCGTGCCGCTCTTGGTGTTGGGCATGAGCCCGCGCGGTCCCAGGATGCGGCCCAGCTTGCCCACGGTGCCCATCATGTCGGGCGTGGCCACGGCGCGGTCGAAGTCGGTCCAGCCGCCCTGGATCTTTTCCACCAGGTCGTCGGAGCCCACGAAGTCGGCGCCGGCGTCCAGGGCCTCCTTCTCCTTCTCACCCTTGGCGAAGACGGCCACGCGCACCGTCTTGCCGGTGCCGTGGGGCAGCACCACGGTGCCGCGCACCATCTGGTCGGCGTGGCGAGGGTCGACACCCAGGCGCACGGCCACGTCCAGCGTCTCGTCGAACTTGGCGTAGGCCGCGCCCACCGCCGCGGTCAGGCCATCCTCGAAGGAGTAGCGCTGGGTGCGGTCGAATTTCTGGCGGGCCTCGAAAAACTTTTTGCCATGCTTGGCCATGATCCATGTCTCCGTGTTGTTCGGAGCCCCGTGTGCGAGCGGCCAGGCCAGGCCTCCACGGGCCTCTTTGATTTATGGCTTCCCGTCGTCCACGCCCCCCGGGGCGGCGCAGCTTAAGGAAAGCGCCTGCTAAACTACTTCCAGCCCCATGGACCGGGCGGTGCCAGCGATGGTGCGCATGGCCTGGTCCAGGTTGCGGGTGTTCATGTCGTTCATCTTCTCCTGGGCGATCTCCCTGATCTGGGCCAGGCTGATCTTGCCCACCTTGTCGCGGTTGGGCACGCCGGAGCCCTTGGCCACGCCCGCGGCCTTGCGCAACAACACCGCCGCCGGCGGGGTCTTGGTGATGAAGGTGAAGCTGCGGTCGGCGTAGACGGTGATCACCACCGGGATGATGGTGTCGCCGATGCCCTGGGTGCGGGCGTTGAAGGCCTTGCAGAACTCCATGATGTTGGCCCCGTGGGGGCTCAAGGCCGGACCCACCGGCGGGCTGGGGTTGGCCTTGCCGGCCGGAATCTGCAATTTGATATTGGCGACGACTTTCTTGGCCATGATGTCTCCTGCTGCCCGGCGGGGGCTCTTCGGCCTTGCCCGGCCGTATATCCCGGCTTATTCTGCTGCCGCGTTGTATTGCCGGCGCCCAACGTGCACAAGCGGCCCGCGCGGCCCCATCGAGCCGCCCGCGCCGTCCGGGCCCCTATCTTGAGGGCGCGCTATATCTTGGTAACCTGGACGAACTCCAGTTCCACGGGGGTGGCCCGTCCGAAGATGCTGATGAGCACCCTGAGTTTGCCCTTGTCCGGGTAAACCTCTTCGACCGTACCGTTGAAGTTGTTAAAGGGACCGTCGATGACCCGCACCTCGTCGCCCTCGCGGAAGCTGTACTTGGGCCGGGGCTGCTTGGCGCCCTCGGCCATCTGGGCGATAATGCGCTCGGCCTCCTCCTCGGTGATGGGCTGGGGCGCCGTCTCGGTGCCGCCCACAAAACCGGTTACCTTGGCGGTGGCCTTGACCAGGTGCCAGGTATCGTCGTTCATCTCCATCTCGACCAGGATATAGCCGGGGTAGAATTTGCGCGAGGACTCGCGCCGCTGCCCCTTGACCATCTCCACGACCTTCTCCATGGGCACCAGGATGCGGCCCACGTAGTCGGTCAGGCCGTGGGACTTGACCCTTTCGGCCAAGGCCTCGCGGACCTTGTTCTCGAACCCCGAGTAGGTATGAACGATGTACCAGCGTTTGCCCACGATTTTAGTTGCTCCCCTCGCCTAGCTGATCAAGAAGCGCACCACGTGGGTTAGCACGTAATCCACCAGGCCCAGGAACAGGGAAATCACGATGACCAGGCCCACCACCACGCCGGTGCTGGACATGGTCTGCTTGCGGCTGGGCCAAGTGACCTTCTTCAGCTCGGTCTTGACCTCCCGCAAAAACTGCACGGCCTGTTCCACACGGGCGGACAGACTCTTGCTCGGCTCATCCTTGACGGCGCCCTTGGCGGCCTTGCCGGAGGCGGCCACTGGCTTGCCGGCGGCCTTGGCGGGCGCTGGATTATTCTTCTTGTCGGCCATACGCCCCCACCAGCAAAAGGTCACGGACACCAATGGTAAAAACCGGCCTCGCCCCTGGTGCCCGCCCCCGCGGCCCACCGGGGCCTTTGCCGCCGTCCTCGGGATTTAAAGGCCAGCGAGGTCTGGCACGCCTGGAGGGAATCGAACCCCCAGCCTTCGGATTTGGAGTCCGACGCTCTAGCCTAGTTGAGCTACAGGCGTGCGAGGGTCCTCTAGCAAACTATTTGCCTTCGCGGTGCACGGTGTGCGCGCGGCAACTACTGCAAAACTTCTTGAACTCCAGCTTGTCGGGAGTCCGGCGCTTGTTCTTTGTGGTGCTGTAGTTCTTGCGTTTGCAATCCTGGCACACCAAGTGGATGATATCTCTAGGCATCGTAAGACCGCCTTATTCGATGATGTCGCTAACGACGCCGGCGCCCACGGTGCGGCCGCCTTCGCGGATGGCGAAGCGAATTTCTTTTTCCATGGCGATGGGCGTGATCAGGTTAACTTCGATGGACACGTTGTCACCGGGCATCACCATCTCG